>NZ_VWWO01000001.1:2802452-3503066 GCF_011752935.1 Chitinophaga sp. Cy-1792 | reverse complement strand
ATAAAGTAGTGATAAAAGCATTGAACATACCCGGCACAAAGTGCAGGCAGCTCACCTGATGACGCGCAATCAACGCACGTAAACGTTCCGGTGCACCGATATCATCTTTATGGCACAACACCATACGTACACCCCAGCATAGCGGCAGGAATAATTCCCATACCGATACATCAAAGGTGAAGGTGGTCTTCTGCAGGATGATGTCTGCTGCACTGAATTGATAGTGCTGCCACATCCACTCCAATCTGTTTACCACGCCACGATGCTCCAGCATACAGCCTTTCGGCCGGCCAGTGGAGCCAGAAGTATAGATCACATAAGCCAGATCACGGGGTTGGCTGATGATAACAGGGGCTGTTATATCATAAGATGATTGTACTGATGCAAAGCGTAACAGTTCCGCTTCATCGATCAGTACTTTGCAGGCACTATCGGCTACAATGTAATCGATACGGTCCTGTGGAAAATCAGGATCAATGGGAACATAAGCCCCACCTGATTTCAGCACCGCCAGTAACGCGATGATCATCCGTTCGCTTCTTTCCAGTTGTACGCCTATTACATCATCTGCTTTAATATCGTACTGACTGCGCAGGTAATGCGCCAGCTGGCTGGAATGTTCATCCAGCTGCTGATAGGTAAAAACATTTTCTTCAAAAAGCAGTGCTATGGCGTCAGGTGCTTTGGCCACCTGTTCTGCAAACAGATGCACCAGCGTTTTATCTTCCGGATAAGGAGCTGCTGTGTTATTGAAACCATGCAACAATTGTGTTTTTTCTGCTGCACTTAAATAATCCAGTTGGTTCAGTGATCCATCGGGGCTTTCAACGATCGCATGCAGCAACTGTTCGAAGTGTTGCAGCAAGGCGTTAGCAGTTACAGCGGTGTAGATATCACTGTTGTAAATAATACTAAGCTGTAACTGCGTACCCGCTGTTACAAACTCAAAAGAGAGGTCAAACTTGCTGACAGGATCAATAGCTTCCTCATAAGGCTTTATTTGCAGCGTTCCGCTGCTTTGTGCGATGAGCGCATTAATATCTGTTTCCTGCAATACTACCATCACATCAAACAGCGGGCTGCGGCTCATGTCGCGTTTGAGCGGCAAGGCATCTACCAGCTCATCAAAAGGATAAGATTGATGTTCGTAGGCAGACATCGTTACCTGTCGTACCTGTTCCAGCAGTTGCAGATAACTATTGCTACCACTGAAGCGCGTTCTCAGCGCCAGTGTGTTTACATAGAATCCTATTTGTCCTTCCAGGTCGGCATGTTCCCTGCCGGCTACCGGGCTGCCGAGGATGATATCTTCCTGGCCACTGTAGCGGTAAAGCAAGGCATTCACGGCTGCCACTAATCCCATAAACAGTGTGCTGCCTGTGGACTGTAACAGTGACTGAAGACCAGTGAGTGCTAGCTGCTTTTGCACCAGGCCGCCGTGGTAAGTCTTTACCGCCGGACGGGGCTTATCTGCCGGCAGTTCCAGCACCGGTAGCTCGCCGCTGAACTGTTCCAGCCAGTAGGCCTGGGACAGGACGTCTGAGCCGGATTGCTGCCATACAGCGTAATCCTTGTACTGCAGCGGTAATACAGGTAGCGGACTGTTATCATGGTAGATATGCAACAGTTCTTTGATCAACACGCCCATCGACCAGCCATCACTGATGATGTGGTGCATCACATACACAAACACCCACTCTCCTGCTGAGACCTCCCCAACAGCGGCACGCAGCAAGGGCCCCGCACTCAGGTCAAAAGGTGTGTAACAAAATGTAGATATATCTGTGAGTGCTGCTATCTTAAAATCAATCGAAGTAAGGATATATTGCCGGACACCGGATTCCTCTTCCTTAAAGACGGTCCGTAGTATTTCATGTCTTGCGATCAGTGTATTAAAGGCCGCTTCCAGTCTGGCGATGTCCAAGGCGCCGGTCAAAGTATAGACTCCTGGCATATTGTAGGCCACACTTCCTTCTTCAAACTGGCTCAACACCCATAGACGGCGCTGGGAAGACGACAACGGATATGATGCCAGCTGCGGCGCCGCTGCGATCTGCGAAAAGATCGTCTTCCGCGACGCAGCGATCAATAACCCCTGTTGTTCCAGGATGCTGTTGGAGAATAGTTCCTTTAGCGGCAGCTTCACATCGAAAGTCTTATGGATCAGACTTCCCAGCCGGGTAGCTTTCAGGCTGTGGCCTCCCAGGTCAAAGAAATTATCTTTGACACCGATCGGCGTCCTGCCTAATACCTGTTCCCAGATCGCTATTAACTGCGCTTCTATGTTATTACGGGCAGGTATATACGTAGTTCCGCTATTTAATCCAAAGTCTTCCGGAGCGGGTAGCTGCCGGCGATCAATCTTACCGCTGGCATTCAACGGGAAGCTATCCAGCTGCACGAAGTAAGCCGGGATCATATAAGCAGGCAGGCTGCTTCCCAGCCACTGCCGCAGTTCTGCAAGTGCGATAGGTTTCTTACCAATAAAATACCCCACCAGGTTCAGCGTGCCTGTATGATCAGCTTTCGCTATCACCACCGCGGCATCAATATCAGGATGGCTATGCAGCACTGTTGCTATCTCGCCGAGTTCTATGCGATAGCCACGGATCTTCACCTGGTCATCTATACGACCGAGGTATTCAATATTACCATCCGGCAACCAGCGACCGATATCACCGGTACGATAGATACGCCGACCTTCTTCAAAAGGGTGCGCAACAAACTTCTCCGCAGTCAGTGCCGGTTTGTTCAGGTAGCCACGGGCAAGCCCGTCGCCGCCGATGCAGATCTCACCGGTTACGCCGATCGGCTGTACGGTGTTATCTGCGCCGAGTATATACAGTTGTGTATTCCAGATAGGGCGGCCAATCGGGATGCGCTGATCCCCCGGCCGGGTTGCATAGTATGTCACATCCACTGAGGCCTCCGTAGGGCCGTACAGGTTATGAACAGGTGTGGTCATGCGCTCATACCAGCTGCGCACCGTTTCTGCTGATAGTGCTTCACCGCTGGTAACTACCAATCGCAGACTACCCAGTGCAGTGGTGATATGTTCTTCTTCAAATAAAGTAGTGATAAAAGCATTGAACATACCCGGCACAAAGTGCAGGCAGCTCACCTGATGACGCTCAATCAACGCACGTAAACGTTCCGGTGCACCGATATCATCTTTATGGCACAACACCATACGCGCGCCCCAGCACAGCGGCAGGAACAATTCCCATACCGATACATCAAAGGTGAAGGTGGTCTTCTGTAAGATGATGTCTGCTGCACTAAACTGATAGTGCTGCCACATCCACTCCAATCTGTTTACCACGCCACGATGCTCCAGCATACAGCCTTTCGGCCGGCCAGTAGAACCAGAAGTATAGATCACATAAGCCAGATCACGGGGTTGGCTGATGATAACAGGGGCTGTTATCTCATAAGATGATTGTACTGATGTAAAACGTAACAGTTCCGCTTCATCGATCAGTACTTTGCAGGCACTATCGGCTACAATGTAATCGATACGGTCCTGTGGAAAATCAGGATCAATGGGAACATAAGCCCCGCCTGATTTCAGCACCGCCAGCAACGCGATGATCATCCGTTCGCTTCTTTCCAGTTGTACACCTATTACATCATCTGCTTTAATATCGTACTGACTGCGCAGGTAATGCGCCAGCTGGCTGGAATGCTCATCCAGCTGCTGATAGGTAAAAACATTTTCTTCAAAAAGCAGTGCTATGGCGTCAGGTGCTTTGGCCACCTGTTCTGCAAACAGATGCACCAGCGTTTTATCTTCCGGATATGCAGCCACTGTATGATTGAAATCATACAATACCTGTTGTCTCTCCCTCTCAGCAGCCACTTCTATTGCCGACAAACTCATATCCGCCGCCTCCATTACCTGTGTCACCACATACTTCCATGCCTGATAAAAACCGGCAATACGTGCCTGCGAAAAAAGTGACGAAGCATATTCTATCTCCAGGTAAAAACGATTACCCGGATCATTACCAAACGTGAAAGCCAGGTCAGTCTTGGCAAAAACATCCTCCCGCGCAATCATTCCTCCTGTTTGCAGATAGCTATCGAGCATCTCCAACTGAAAATCCGGGAAATGGCTATCGCCAGTACTAGTGTCCAACAAAGTCACCATCACATCAAACAGCGGGTTCCTTCCACTTTCACGTGGCACCTGTAAGTCGTCTATAATGCGGTCCAACGGGTAATCCTGGTGTGCCATGATCTGAAACCACTGCGCCGTTAACTGCTTTAAAAATTCCCGGAACGACTGCTTCCGGTCAAAATGCATTCGGAATGGAAGCGTATTCACATACAGGCCCACCTGTTGCTCCAGCCCCGGATGATGGCGCCCCGCCACCGGAACACCGATCGTAATATCATGCTGACCAGAAAATTTATGTAAGAGAATTCCAATAGTGGCATTAAAAAAGTTAAATGGCGTTACCTGCAACTGCTGACAAAATCGCTGCACGCTGGCATAAAAATCATTATCCAGGTAATATTTGCAAACCGCCCCTTCAAAAGATTGCACTTCCGGCCGGGGAAGTTCATAAGGCAACTCCAGCGGATCAGCGAAACCGGATAATTGCTGCTTCCAGAAATCCGCCGCAACCGCGCCTTTGTGGCCATTCACCTGCGCATCCTGCCATTGCACAAATTCCTTGTATTGTAACACCAATGGCATCACTTCCGGCTGCTTGCCCTGTGTAAGTGCCACGTAATCTGTAATCACTTCTTTCATCAGCAACGCTACCGACCATCCATCACTCACGATATGATGAATAGTAACTATCAGTGCGTATTCCTCCATCGCCACCAGGTATAACTTTACGCTTAACAACGGCCCCTGCTCCAGATCGAACTGTTGCCGGCAACGCGCCGCTGCCGCCGCTTTCAACACCGTCACAGGATCGGCCACCGAGGAAATATCCTCCTGCTCCAGCACGAAGCAGATATCTTCCAATATCCGCTGTTCTGGCACACCATCAGTATTTGTGAATACCGTTCGCAAACTTTCATGCCTGCGGATACACCGGCGGAAAGCCTCTTCCAGCAAACCAGGCACCATCGCCCCTTTCAGGTAAAACCGCGCCGTAATATTATATGCTTCCAGGCCGCCCTCAAACTGGCTAAGCACCCACAACCTGCGCTGGGCATGGGATACAGGATAACGATCCTGTGCCGGCACCGGCGCTAAAAAGGGAGCAGCATCCTGCACCTGCCTGAGCAGGGCCACCAGTGCTGGTTTCGCCATCCTCACCTGTTCCAGCAGTGCTCCGGGCAATGTATCTGTTTCTCCCACCAGTTTAAGCTGATCTCCATCCAGCCTTGGAACAACATTATGTTGTTTCAGTGCGGCAATGATTGCTGATGTATTCATATTGTGATTTCCTTCCCGGAAGTTTTTTCATTTTTTAACCAAAGCAAGTTTTCTATCGCGCCCACCAGCTGCTGCAAGCTGTTCTCCTGGAGCACCAGCGCAACATCCAGCTGGATGTGCAGCTCACGGCACAACACATTCATCATCTCCATCGCTCTTAAAGAATCAAGTCCCACGCTGGTCAGCTCCACCATTTCATCAGTTGCAGCCACGTGCTGACCCAACCTGTTGGCTACCAGGTCCAGTACATACCGCTTAATATTGTCCTTGTCGGGGTGCTGGAATACTGCTTCCAGCAGCAGCGGATCCCTTTCAATGGCAACAACCACTGGTGTTTCCCGGACCGATGCCAGCACATTGAAAAGTTGTTGCTGATAATACTCCCTGCATTTAAGACGTTGCAGCTTACCACTGGTAGTGCGTGGAATACCCAATGGGGTTGTGAGGACAATATCGTACAAAGTCAAACCCGTCATACCTGTAATAGTATTACGGATAGAAGCCAGCACCAGCGGCACATCCAGCGCACGGGCACTGCTTCTTTTTATTTCAGCCACTACGATCATCTCCTCTGATCCTTCTTCCCTACTGAAAAGTGCTACACCATTATTTTCTATAGCAACGGTATTCTCAGCGATGGCCTTTTCCAAATCATAAGGATAGATGTTACGTCCACGCACAATGAGCATTTCTTTAGCCCTTCCGCTGATATACAAGGTATCTTCGAAGAGGAAGCCCAGGTCACCTGTTCTCAGGTAAGACACACCATCTACCTGGTAAAAAATATCTGAGTTATCCTGGTTCCAGTATCCAGCTGTAACGCTTTTTCCGTGAATGCATATTTCTCCCTCCTGTAGCGTAGAGCAAGGCTGTCCACCCTCATCCATAATCTGCACATGCATGCCTTCAGGTATTCTGCCGGCGCCCACTACCGGACTGGCTGCTGTGTCCTGCTGTTCTGCCAGATGGATCCTGTCCTGTTCTTTTTTGATGAAGATGACCTGCCTCTCCGGTGCAGGTGGTACGCCAGCCACGAGTAACGTGGCTTCGGCAAGGCCATAACAAGGGTGAAAGGCTTCTGCGCGGAAATTCGCCGCGCTGAAATAGGTGGTGAAACGTTGCATGGTATCAAATCTTACTGGTTCCGAACCGTTAAAGGCGGATTTCCAGCAGGAAAGATCCAGCTGCTGCATTCTTTCCGGGGCTACCTTGCTCACGCATAGGTCAAAGGCAAAATTAGGGCCGCCGCTATGTGTGGCCTTATGCCTGGAAACCCCTTCTATCCAGCGTTCCGGCGATTGCATAAAATCAAAAGGCGACATCAGCACTGCGGTACACCCAGTATAGATCGTATGCAGAATATTGCCGATCAGTCCCATATCATGATGAAAAGGAAGCCATGAAAAAATAATAGAGGTAGTATCACAGCCAAAAGCCGCAGTGATCAGCTGTTGGTTATGCAGCAGGTTTTCATGAGAAACAATCACCCCCTTCGGTTGTCCTGTAGAACCGGAAGTATATTGTATGAAGGCAACCGGATGAATGACCTGCGCTGCAGGATTCCCCGGCGTACCTACTGGTGGCTCATATTCAGTGACGACCACATTAATTTGACTCGCAGCAAGAAAGCTTCCCATCTCTTTTTCCAGGTGACTGGAAATAGCCATGGTACAAAGCACCACCGCCGCATCCGCATCGGCCGCAATGGACTTCAGCCGGCTATACTGTCTGGATCCCTTACCATAAGACACCGGCACCGGGATCACACCCGCATACTGGCAGGCAAGGAAGGAAACAATAAAAGAAGCAATATCCTGGAATACAAGCAAAGCCCGCTTGCCATACAGCTGCCGTTCGGAAAGCTGCCTGGCAAGCGTTTCCACACTTGCATAAAGATCACAATAAGAAATTTGCCGGGTAATATCCAGCCCGTTGCGGGTAAATGAAAAGACAGTTTTGTCTGGACATGAACGGGCATGAAAGATCAAATGATCAATAATACTTTTCTTTGAAATATGCATAAGAAATGCGGATTTGCATTAGAAGGCCGGAATAAAAAGAATAGGAATACCAGATCGCCACCCGATATTCTTCAGGCAGCGAAAGCAGGATTCATCGTTTCAACAACTGAATGTGGACCAAAAGTTTTTGTTTGTCTTCCAGCTCTACCAACTCTCCCAAAACCATGACAACGCGCCTTACCGGATCACGGGGCGCCTTACTGGTTGAAAATAAAGAAGTAGGAAAGAAATACGCGTGTGTATACCAGCTACCATCCAGCTTTGAAATTCTTCATGGGCTTCCATGTCAGGAATTAAAGTGTGGCTAGGCTTGTGCTTTACTTAACACCAGTCGTTGTTTAGCTGAAAATTTTTCTGGATCGTTTCGGTGGTTAGTACATTAATTTGAGTTCGTCGTAGTGATGATTTGTTTTGATGAGTACATGAGTATTATTTTGAACAGACTTTAAATATTTTACTCACGACAAGGCATAGCTATCGCTACTGCAAATCACACACAATAATTTAAAAAGAGAAAAATGTTCAGGTTTACTGTTGGCAGCAATATGAAATTTAATATTGCTTATTGGTTAACTAATGATAATTGCCCACAAAGAAAATACACGCTTGGCTGATCGGATAACCAAATAACAATGGCTTGGACTAACTATCTCGCTAAAGGTAAATTAAAAAAATAAAATTGACAATAGTACAACTACGCAACTTTATTTCAGGTTTTAAAAAAACAGGTAAAACATGAAATCTCTATTGACAAAGACCCATGTGTTATCAAATTATAAACAACACAATACTTACCTGGTACTCCCCCACCTCAGTCATCTTTTTCCTGTATCATCTTCAATGATGTCAATCAAAACTGGACGGCTACAATAACCGCTATGGCAAAGGAAAGTAATGACTGTCGCAGCCTGCCGATTTTCATCTGTTGCTGCCGTTAAAACCCTATAAAATAATCACCAGGTATTTCATTAAACTACAAGGTAAAGTTCTTATTCTTTTACACAAATTCAGAAAATATTCAGATTCTAAAGAATACATTTCCTTAACACGAATTCAGAAAATCTACAGATTTCACAGACTACATTTCATCAACACAAATTCAGAAAATATTCAGATTCTAAAGACAACATTCCCTTAACACGAATTCAGAAAATCTACAGATTTCACAGGCTACATTTTTTTAACACAAATTCAGATTTTGTATTAATAGAATTATGGCCGCAGCAATATTTCTTAATTTGCTCAGGTTAGTAATCAATATAGTCCCCAAATAGCTGTAGCAATTCCATTAACACTGTAGGTTTATGCAGGGATAGCCAGTTTCCGTATGCGATTTTCAATATCTCTAACGGTCATCCCATGCGTGTACAGAGATAATACATTGTCTTCAATTTCTGCCATCACACGACTTCGCTTAGGCTTTGTGCAAACATTAGCATTCAATTTTTAGCTTAAGGTCATAACTCACACGACATATTTCAAATGGGCATTTGTACCGGACAGAACGTTCAATAAATTTCTGCCTTCGCAAATACCCGAATGTTGTGCGAAACCCATTGGCGACACCAAGATAATTCACTTTTGCAAAATGAATTCACAATTCAATTTCAAACAATAAAATCAAAAAAATATGCTAACAAATTCAACTTCAGAGCCAATTGTCAGAACGATGGACGATGGAAACGTGGCTTCAATTGTAAATTACAATGTTCCAGAACCAACTACTTATTTTGGCAACAAATACTTTGAGTTGAATCTCAAAGATAAAATGCAAAATGATGAAAGGTTCAAAGGGAAAGATTGGAGAGAAATTTTTACCGACTTCACTCAACTTCCATTTAAAGGGAAAAGTGAAGCAGTGGCTTTATTGAGTCAAATGAATTTTGACGATTTAGTCGGTGATGTGACACAAATACTCAATTATGGCTATAATCATTCTTCCAAACCAATTATTCCATCATCTGGTTCAATTTCGAACAGTAAAACAAGAGCGCGTGCTACAGTTGCCTTAGATCCTCGAATGCTCCCTTCATACAGTATTAATGAGCGCAGATATTTAATATCAAAACTCATTTATCTCCCAACAAATTTTGAAGGTCTTATTAAGATTAGAAACAATGCCGGAAATGAGTTATCACCTGGTTTTTCAAACAAGACTGAGTTTTCAAAAGTCCTTTCAAATCAAATTGTAAATCGCCTTATTGACTTTAAAAATGGTTTCATTCTTAAGCAGTACGAAAGACTATTTTCCATTGACAATTTCTCTCATATAGCACAGAGAATTCTAGAGGGTAATTTTTTATGCCTCTACCAAAAGTTCGCAGGTCATTTTGATTATAAATTTATCCCAATCCCTGAAGAGATCACACCGAAAATTGCTATAGTTGAGAAATATAAGCTTTCTAATTTTTTAGGCAATTACGGAGCAGGCAGGACAATAAAAACTTTTACCTTATTGCCGGGTGAGAAGACTAAGATCACTGTCAAAACGTATAAGAAAACCGAAATAGACAGTAAGCAATCAAGCAGCATTCTTGATTCATTTTCTTCTGAAAGTGCTAATGATTTTGAGAATACACTGAATAATGAAAGAAGTGATAAACATGCACATCAGGACAAACTGGATTGGCATGTAAATCTTAATGAAGACTTAGATTTTGGTTTTTCAGATACAAAACTGGATGCAGGTTTAAGCGGGGAAAGTTCGAACCAAAGAGAAAATATGACTAAACAAGTAAGTAATAGTGTTACAAAACACTCCGAAAAAGCTTCCTCAAAAAGAGATGTCAACATTGATACCAGCTATGAAAATAAAACAGAAACTGGCGAAGAAACTTCGATCGAGAGAGAAATTGAGAATATTAATGTAAGCAGGACACTGAATTTTGTATTTAGGCAAATGAATCAGGAGTTCTTAACGCTGTTTCATTTAATTGACGCAAAAATTTCGTACTCATCAGGGTTGCCCGGCGGATATGAGGAAATTGCTATTTCAAGTTTAGGGACGCCTGAAAATATTGGAGAATTTTTAAAAAGCAAACTTACCAATTCTAGTTTCGCCAGGGATATTTTGTCAGCTATAGTTAATCATTTATGCTTTGTTTCAGATTACAATGGAAACTTCCAATCATTTCTGACACGAGTTACCAAGACAATTGATAACCCGGTGATTCCTTCAGATAAACTCAAATTAGATTATATCGGAGCTGATAAAAAACTGTTCATTTCGCCAGATGAAATTGATTTAAATAATCCTCCACCTAATGTTTATGTAAGTCCCGATAAAAAACTTGTAAAAGTGGTCACAGGAATAATTGTTTCAGCACAAACAACTGTAATGCGAACAGAAGGAATTATGGTTGAAGCATTGTTGGGGCAAGGCGATGCACTCGATACTTACTCTCATGGATTACAAGATGAAAAAGTAAGAGAAAAGAAACTCAATAATGATAAAATTGAATTAGCAAACAATTTGATTAGTAATAATGAAACTGACAAAGGAAAGTTATTTGAGCAAGTTTATCCTTGTTGCCCAGATCTTGTTTGCGGATGTAATAATTCTAAAACAGAAACAAAATAATTTATTATGGACTTATTATCAGATGCAGCAGTGCTGAATGCTGAAAAAATAACTTCCGATGCCTCAACTGGTCAGGTAATCACTTTACCTGAAATTACTGTTGTTGCTGATGTGCCATTAAAAACGAAATATCCATCATTAGATGATGCTGCTTTTGGTGCATTGGCTCACATCATTGATAAATCCATTAAGGAAATGGTTGAATATGCCGGCTGGGTTTATAAAAATCCCAATGATTCCAATTTTTATTTTACTCCACCCAGGAAAGGAAAAGCCGATTATTCGTTTGCACCAAAATCCGATATACCTGTTACTGCCAATCTTTTAGCAATTGGCAGCTACGGTTGTTATCATACGCACGGAGGGAGACCAAAGGGAGTAGTAGTTCAAACTGATGAAGAATTTTCAATCGGAAATATATTTACTGGTGAAGGTGGTGACAAGGCGAAAGCGACTTATGGAAAATATTTCTGCTATTTAGGAACTCCTCAGGGACAAATAAAAAAATATACTCCTATTGACTTATTACCTGCTACACAACAAAGTCAAAATCCAACTGGCCTGGTTGAGACAATTGGTAATTTCTAAAAGAAATTTTGGGTGATTCGCACAACATTGCATTGGCGAATATAGCATGTAATGTGACTTTGAGAGGGATTGACTTCCTGCAAAAACAAAAAAGGCTCACTTTCGTGAGCCTTTTCAACAAGCGACTGGTAGTCTTGGTGCCCAGAACAGGAATCGAACCTGCACTCCGTTGCCGAAACAAGATTTTGAGTCTAGCGCGTCTACCAATTCCGCCATCTGGGCAATTGTTTTTCGCTTGTTTTGTAAGAACCTTTCCGCCGAAGCGGGATGCAAAAGTAGGTAAATAAATTTAATAAACAACAAATATTTAAAAAATATTTCTGTAAAGCGTTTTTTATCTCCTGTTATGCTTCAGAAAATTTCCGTAATTTAAAGAATGGAAACGACTGTAAACATAGGACTGATAAGGGAAGAGAAGCAACCGCACGACAACCGCGCCGCCTTCACCCCAAAGCAATGCCAGTGGATCATGCACCACTTTCCACAGGTAAAAATATTCGCGCAGCCAGCCACATACCGCTGCTTTAAAGACGCAGAATATCATAAAGCCGGCGTAACTATCACCGAAGATCTCACCCACTGCCAGTTCCTGCTGGGCATCAAAGAAGTACCCCCCGCCTTCCTCATCCCCAATAAAACCTACCTGTTCTTCAGCCATACCAAAAAGAAACAACCACATAACCAACACATGCTCCAGGCCATCCTGGAAAAAAATATTACACTCATCGACTACGAATGCCTCGTCCATCCCGACGGACAACGTATCCTAGGCTTCGGATTCTTCGCCGGCGTGGTAGGCGCACACAACGGACTCATGGCATACGGACATAAAACAAAATCGTTTCAGCTGAAACCCGTCCACGAATGCCACGATTTCCAGGAACTCATCTCCCACTACTTCGGCGTTAAACTACCTCCCCTCAAAATCGTTATCACCGGCTCCGGACGCGTAGCCGCAGGCACACTCGAAATCATGGGCCTCCTCGGTATCAAATACCTCCCGCCGGAAGAATACCTCATCAATACCTATAACTATCCCGTATATACGCAACTGAAAGCAGGGGAGCTATACCTCCGCAAAGATGACAGAACCTACAGCCGCGCCGACTTCCACGCACATCCCGATCAATACGACTGCCGGTTCCTGCCTTATGTAACTGTCAGCGATATTCTCATGAATGGTATCTACTGGGACCACAACATCCCACCACTATTCCAGCTGAAAGACATTCAGAAAGAAAATTTCCGCATACAGGTCATCGCTGATATCACCGACGATACACACGGCTCCGTCCCCATCAATCTTGGCGACAGCACCATCGATGATCCCGTGTATGGCGTTGATAAACAAACTTTTCAGCAAACCGCCCCCTATCTGCCCGACACCATCGACATGATGTGCGTCAGCAACCTGCCCAACGAACTACCCCGCGACGCCTCACAATACTTCGGCGACCAACTCATGAAATATGTTTTTGAAGAAATGCTGAAAGAAGAAAGTACCATGATAGAAAACGCAACCATTACCGCCAATGGCCGGCTCACACCACATTTCAGCTACCTGCAGGATTATGCAGACGGAAAAGAATAAACTATAACTTGAAATAATAATCTTTTAAAAGATCAATAAACGGTAACGTATATACGTTCTGCTCATCATAAATTACCAGGTCTTCCGGCAACACCGCTCCGGGTGTCCATTCAAAGATACCTACCGCCCTGAACCAGGCCGTATGCCTGGCACTCTGCCGTACACGCAACACACGACGCAGATGAAAACCCGCACGCTCTGCCAGCAGCTTAAACTGCTCAAACTCTACATATGGCAGCAATACAGAAAATGCACCCGCCCTGCTTAAATGCGCCGCTATCACCTCCAGCAATGCCGCATAACTCAGGTTGGTGGCATGCATCGCCTGATCCTTTTTGGCATCGCCACTCTTCAAGGCCGACTCATAAAACGGCGGATTCGTAATGATAAAATCAAACTGGTCCTCCGCCGGCAACGTACGGATATCCGCCTCCTTCAAATGCAAACGCTCCGCCCAGGGAGAGGATGCAAAATTCTCCCGCGACTGCAAAGCCGCACCAGGATCAAGTTCTACAGCCGTAATATCCGCAGCATGCTGCTGCGCTACCATCAGACTCAATAACCCCGTCCCCGCGCCAATGTCCAATACTCGTTTCACGGCATGACCATGCAAAGCCAGGTGCTGCGCCGTGAAAGCTCCCTGTATACAGGCGTCTGTACAGACTTTCATGGCGCAGTGCTCCTGGTGTATAATAAATTGCTTAAACTTAAAATATGTATTAGACATGCCCTATTTTGCCCGCAAAGATACGGAGAGATTAGGCATACGCATATTCCTGTGTGGAGAAACTGCCTTCGCATCACGGATAGTCAGGTGCTGTACCGCCGCACTGCCTTCCACCGGAATATCCAGCTCCTGTTCATACATCACCTGTGGCACGTCTGTATTGATCGCCCATTGCAACTGCTTCGCAAAACGGGTATATAAGCGCACTACAATCTGGTTCACGCCCTGCTTCAATGGCAGCAATAATACTTCCGACTCCGTAGCGCCCCTTTCCGGATTGTTATGAATGAGCTGCTGCGCTCCATTGACAAAAACCTGGATACCATCGCCGCTGCTAAAACCTACGAGATAATTACCGGCCTTCTTAGCGGTCACCTCCTGCAATACATAATATACGGTACTGCGGCCACCATCAAATGTTTGCACCCGGTCATCCTGCCATTCCGGATGTAAAACCCAGGAGCTGTCTGCCGCCCAATGTTTTGAAACATCCACCTGGTGCAGGTCTGCATGCACACCACCTATACCACCCCAATAAGGACCTACACTGTAGATTTTACCCCAGCTCAGATCCGCTGCACTCACTGGCAGCTTCACTTCCTTTCCCTGCAACGGCACATTGGTGACCACGCCATTCAGGTTAAGCGCCAGCTCCCTGCCCTGCTCTGCTGCACTATAGCGTAAGGTCATCCTTTGCGGTTTCGCTGTAGTGAAAGCCCAGGTTTTGCCTACTTCACTACGGTAATAGCTCTCATAGTCGACACCTGAAAAACTATACAGATAAGCGCCATTATTACGGTCCAGCATCTTCGGTTGTTTCAGCAAATGTAAAGGCAGGATGTCTGCATCACCCGCATACTCCACCACAATCACTGGTATTTCCCTGGAAGATACCAGCCCTGTAGGTACTGTCAGGACAACGTTTCCGCCTTTATTCATGGCGGCTTCATTTAAGGTTTTGTGATCGCCCAGTGTATACACACCCGTTATTTTATTTTTTAGTCCGGGTAAGATGATCGTGCTCTGGTCTGGCATCTGCAGTACATGGAGATATAGTTTGCCTGGTCTGGCAGTCACTTCTCCCCACGCAAAAGTAGTATCGAAGGGATTCGGAGCAGCACCGTAAATAGCCTCCCCATTGCGTTTCAGCCATTCGCCGTTACGTAGTAACACCTCTTTTTCAAAATCCACGACAGAACCATCACCGCGCGGGCCAATATTTAACAGGTAGTTACCACCTCTGCTCACTACTTTGATCAGTCCGCGTAATTTTTCATCTGCTTTGGCAGCGGCTTCGCCATGTTGCTGCCAGGAACGGTAGCCCCAGGTTTCATCATATACTGATGCCGGTGTTTGCCATGGGGATGCAATCTGATAATCAGGATAGGCATTATCTCCCATCACACAAAAATCTCCGGCATCATTACCCAAACGTCCACTCACCATACATCCCGGTTGCAGCTGATGTACCAGGTCTGCCAGTTCCCTGCTCTGTTGCGCTGTCAGTGATCCCATATCGAACCATATCTCTGACACCGGCCCGTAATTGGTCATCAGCTCCCTTACCTGGCGCAGGTTGAACTGATGATGCTCCGGCGTAATAGGATCACTGTTGCTACTGGATATCGGATAGGCTTGCGGATAATGCCAGTCTATCAGCGAAAAGTACATACCAAATTTCAACCCGTGACGCTTACAGGCATCTGCCAGTTCTTTCAGTACGTCGCGCTTAAATGGCGTAGCATCTACCACATTATAATCGGTATAGGCTGAATGGAACATACAAAATCCGTCGTGGTGCTTACTCGTCATCACTACGGATTTCATACCGGCGGCTTTTGCCAGCAGTACAACGGAGTCGGCGTTCCAGTAAGCCGGATTAAACCGTTTTGCTACATCACCATAAACATCGCTGTAGATGCCTGCGTGGGATTGTATCTGCTCACTATAGCCTCTGGTAACGGGTTTTCCCTCCCATACACCACCTAACGTACTGTAGATAGCTCCCCAGTGAATAAACATGGAATACTTCTGATCTTTCCACTCGGATAGAGCTGTTTGCTGCGCCTTTGCACCAGCCGAAGCCAGTAACATCATGGCCAGAAAAAGTTTTTTCATATGTTCCTTTTGTTGGCTTAATGCAAACAATATAATGCTAAATCGTTAAACTAAAGGCATTTACTGGATCAGTGGCAGAATGAAGGACGACATGTAAGCGAAGCGCTTGCAGCAGCACCAAAGGCTGGAATAAACGGCGGGATTTAACAGGCGATAGCGCAGCGCGCCTCTACTAAGCAGAGGGAACTACCCAGCCGATACCTTCGGTATCGGCTGCAAATCCAACAGAGACAAGGGAATTGTTGATGACAATCCCATATAGGCAAAAAAAGAAGTGCCCGTGGCACTTCTTTATAAAAAACATAAAAAAATATCAGTTAAAACGCTGCCCTCGCAGTAGGCACCGCATCCAGCCCTACAAAATCACCTTCCAGGTACTTGTAATAGGCAGTGATGGCAATCATCCCGGCATTATCCGTACAATATTCGAACTTAGGAATAAATGTACGCCAGCCATGTTTTTTACCATATTGTTCCAACGCAGCTCTGAGTCCGCTGTTGGCACTAACACCACCGGCAATGGCAATATCTTTCACGCCGGTTTCTGCTGCGGCCTTCACCACTTTATTCAGCAATATACTGATGATACGCTGCTGGATGGAAGCACAGATATCAGGCAGGTTCTGCTCAATAAACTGCGGATCGCGCTGCTGGTTCTCCTGCAGAAAATATAATATCGCCGTTTTTAATCCGCTGAAGCTGAAATTCAGCTCAGGGATACGCGGCTCCGGAAATTTAAAACGGTCAGGGTTGCCCTCTTTGGCATATTTATCGATCAGCGGGCCACCAGGATAAGGCAGACCAAGCAATTTGGCGCTTTTATCAAAAGCCTCTCCGGCTGCATCATCCAGCGTTTCACCGATCACACGCATCCTCAGCGGACTTTCACACAACACGATCTGTGTATGTCCACCGGATACTGTTAAGCAAAGAAATGGGAAATCAGGTTTGGGATCATCAATGAAATTGGCCAGTACATGCGCCTGCATATGGTGCACGCCTATCAGCGGTATATTCAGGGCCATCGCCATGGATTTGGCAAAACAACTGCCCACCAGCAGGGAACCTATCAGTCCGGGCGACTGTGTAAACGCAATCGCGCTCAGCTCTTCCTTCTTTACGCCGGCTTTCTGAAGGGCGATATCCACCACAGGAACAATGTTTTCCTGGTGTGCACGGGATGCCAGTTCCGGCACCACTCCACCATATTCTTCATGTACCCGCTGGCCTGCTATCTGGTTGGATAAGATCTTTCCATCTACCAATACTGCTGCTCCTGTATCATCGCAAGATGATTCTATCGCTAATATTTTCACTGACATAAGGCGCAAATTTACGAATTAATTGCTTCTTATCGCTACCACCGGGTCCAGCTTGCTGGCAAAATACGCCGGAATGAAGCCCGCAATCACACCAACACCGATAGATACACTTAATCCGAAAATGATATTACCCATCGACATATATAAATGGAATGTAGAAGCGGCCGAAATAAGCACGGCTATCAGAAATACCAGTAAAAGCCCCAACAGTCCACCTATCAGGCACAATACGATAGATTCTATCAGGAATTCCATCATGATGGTGCTTCTGCGCGCACCAATAGCCTTTTTCAAACCAATAATACCGGTGCGTTCCTTCACTGTCACAAACATGATATTTGCGATACCAAAACCACCTACCAATAAGGCAAATCCGGCAATCAACAACCCGCAGGCATTGATCATGGTAAACATCGAATTCAGACTTTCATTGGCAGAGCTGATCTCGTTCATGGCAAAATCATCTTCCACAGTAGGTTTTAGCCGGTGAGATGCCCGCATTACGCCCCTGATCTCATCTTTCAGCTGATCAAGAGAGATGCCTGACTTCGCTTTAACAAGAATATAGGGATCACCATTGCGGCGCTCATCTACCAACGTTCTGCCAAATTTATAAGGTACAATGATGGCATTATCAAAACTAGGCCCGCCGATCATACTCTCCCCTTTCCGCTTCAATACCCCGATCACCTTCACATCCCGGCCCATAATCTTCACCGTTTTGCCCAGCGTAGCAGCTGCACTGCCAAATAACCCATTCCAGAGCGTATACCCCAGGATGGCCACATTTGTACCGCTGTTACTCTCCGCATTGGCAAAATAACGGCCGTCTATAATATTCAACGCCTGGATCTGGTTATAATCATTGCTGACCGCCATCATAGTAGCGCCGTCCATATAATCATCCCCAAACTCCACCCGCTTGCTGCCAACATCAAAGTTGAATGAAACGAAACTCGCCCCATGTACCTTATCCTGCAACAGTTTCAGCTCCTTGTACTCCGGCACCGGACGGTTCATGTATTTCCACCAGGGATATTCCCCGTTTCCACCCCATGGCCATTTCTGTACATATATAACATCTTCGCCCAAATCGGCAAGGTCCGCACGGACATTGCGCTCCAGACTACTGGTAAGCGTAAATACAGATATAATACAAAAAATACCTATCGTAATGCCCAACAGCGAAAGAAACGTACGCAACTTATTGACACGCAGTTCCAGCAACGCCATTTTTAAACTATTCCATAATATTTTCAGGGTCGCGATCATATTTCAAATTTAATGGATTTATTTACAGTATGAACTCCGGTAAACACGGAATTTAGCCACATAAAAAAATTAGTTACCTTTGCAGCCATTTTTCGGACAAATTATATGAAGTACGCTAACGAGATCAATAAAAGAAAATCCTTTGCTATCATCGCTCACCCGGATGCCGGTAAAACGACCCTGACAGAGAAATTCCTCCTCTTCGGTGGTGCTATCCAGACAGCGGGAGCGGTAAAATCGAATAAAATCAAGAAACATACTACCTCCGACTTTATGGAGATAGAAAGGCAAAGAGGTATCTCCGTGGCCACTTCCGTGATGACATTCGAATACCACGATATACTCGTCAACCTCCTGGATACCCCTGGTCACAAGGACTTTGCGGAAGATACCTACCGTACCCTCACCGCAGTAGACAGCGTTGTGCTGGTAATCGACTGCGTAAAAGGGGTAGAAACCCAGACAGAAGCCCTGATGGAAGTTTGTCGCATGCGCGATACTCCCGTGATCATCTTCGTCAACAAAATGGACCGCGATGGTAAAAACCCCTTCGACCTCCTCGATGAACTCGAAGAAAAACTGAATATCAGAGTACGCCCGCTCAGCTGGCCGATCAATATGGGTAAAGATTTTAAAGGCGTTTACAATCTCTATGATAAAAGCCTGGTAAACTTCCTCCCGAATAAAAAAGCTACCGACGAAGACGTTGTTCCTCTCGCCGACCTGAGCTCCAGCTACATAGACGAGCATTTCAACGCCAAAGACGCCGCACAGCTCCGCAACGACGTAGAACTGATCGAAGGCGTTTATGATACCTTCGATACGGAAGCCTACCTCCAGGGTAAACTGGCACCGGTATTCTTCGGTAGTGCCGTAAACAACTTCGGCGTGAAAGACCTCCTGGATACCTTCGTAGAAATCGCACCTACTCCCCGCAACCGCCAGAGCAGCACCCGCGAAATCGATGTACACGAAGATAAATTCAGTGGCTTCATCTTTAAGATCCACGCCAACCTGGACCCACGCCACCGCGATCGTATCGCCTTCCTGCGCGTGTGTTCCGGCAAATTCGAAAGAAATAAATTCTATAAACACGTGCGCCTCGACAAAGACGTACGCTTCAGCAACCCCTACTCCTTCCTCGCCCGCGAAAAAAATATCGTAGACGATGCCTACCCTGGCGACGTAGTAGGTTTGTTCGATACCGGTAACTTCAAAATCGGTGATACCCTCACCGAAGGCGAAAAATTCTATATGACCGGTATCCCTAGCTTCTCTCCTGAACTGTTTAAGGAACTGGTGAATAAAGACCCAATGAAAACCAAACAGCTGGAAAAAGGTATCCGCCAGCTGACAGATGAAGGGGTGGCACAGCTCTTCACCCAACACGGCGGTAACCGCAAAATCATCGGTTGCGTGGGCGACCTCCAGTTCGAAGTTATCCAGTACCGCCTCCTCCAGGAATATGGCGCTGCATGTCAGTTCAATACACTGCCTTTCTATAAAGCCTGCTGGATCACCGGTCCTAAAGATAAAATCGAAGATTTCATCCGCTTCAAATCTTCCAATATCGTGGAAGATAAAGATGGACACCTGGTTTACCTGGCACAATCCGAATGGTACCTCAACACCGAAAGAACCAATAACCCGGATATCCAGTTCAACTTCACTTCAGAAATACACAAGTAATTATTTCATACCAACAAAAAAGCCCTTCGCTAAGCGAAGGGCTTTTTTGTTGGTATAATTCAACTTATTCTTTGTAAGTCCCTGATCTGATTTACCAATGTCTGATCTGCAACATTGGGATATTAAATAAAATGGTACAGGAATACAACACTACCGGTATATGCCGGTTTCGTTTCACCTTTGATCATCAATGTGGCTTCGATTATAACTTTGGTAACTCCTCTTAAGTTGGTGATGGTATTGAGTTTAGCTTTCAGCTGTACTTCACTGTCTACCAAAACCGGCTGACCAAATTTAAAACTCTCTATACCGTAGTTGATCTCCATTTTAATATTGCGTACATCTACAATCTGTTTCCACAGATATGGGATCAATGCTAATGTCAGATAACCGTGCGCGATGGTTGCTTTGAATGGACCTTCACTTTTGGCTCTTTCTACGTCGGTATGGATCCATTGGTGATCCAGTGTTGCGTCCGCAAACTTATTAATCTGTTCCTGGTCAATTGTATGCCAATCGGAAACACCTAATTCTTTCCCCAGATACGTGCTATATTCTTCGAAAGAATTAATTATCACCATTTGTCGATTTGCGATTGTGTCCATGTTGGCAATTTTTTTTGTTGTAAAAGTTAAAATATTGTAGGTTCTGTGTCTAATATTGAACAGGCGTGAAAGTATTCAAAAAATACTTAAAATAAGCGTTTTACCAAATTTAAAACTATTGTGCCATTGCTCCGGCTATCGCCCCTCAGGGGAGACGAAAAAACGGAAAGCTCAAAGTTTCCATGACGCTTCTATAGTACAAATCATTTACTATACTTAAAAATATATTCCTCCACAGTCCCGTCTCTCGTTCCCTGCACCCTTGCTTCCAGCATCTTCTCCGAAGAAAACCGGTAAGTAACTTTCTGTGGAAAATCATTCTTCAGGTCTTCCGCCACAAAACCAATAGCCTTGAGCACGCGCACACGTAATCTTATAGGTGCAAACGTTTCATGACCGGTATACGAAGGAATGAAATAGACGTCGGCGCCACGTCGTACCAGCTCTACGGATTGCTGCAAGGCGGTGTCGCCCGCCGCTACCCGCCAGGTTTTTCCTGTCCAGGTAGAATCGTTGCGCTTCACCCATGCTTCCATGACGGCGCCGTGTTTGGTGCGCATGGTCCAGGTACCTTCCAGTTTGTTCAGGTAACCGAAATCGCCGGCATTTGCCTGGGCCGATGCCTGAAGGCAGCAGCCCAGTATAATCAGGAGCAGACTACTGCTCCACAACAGCTTCTTCACCATATATCTGATGTTTGTATTTCAGTGAAGGTGACGCAAGGAACGGCCCCAGGTTGAGTTCATTCCATTTCGCATCTACTTTTTGAATGGTAGCATCATCTGCCACAATGATATTGGGCCAGTCGCGCTCAAAACCATCCAGCACCTTGTTTTTCAGGGTACCGTCCATTCCTATGCCGCCAATATATTTGCCTGGCTGCGCAGCTGGCTTGTTGATGATGAAGCTGTCGCGCTTAGGGTCCAGGTTATTGCAGAAACGCCATAATGCAGAAGGCAGGTCCATTACATCCACGGTATGTTCTACAAACAATACCATTTTGATACCTGCAAACGCAGGCAGGGTATATAATTGCTCGGTAAGCTCACGCACATGGAAAGGACGTGTTTTCTCAATACCTACGACAATGCAGGAAATATCCAGTGCCAGCAGTTTGGTATTGATCGCTTTTATTTCCGGGAACTGGTGCATGATGGCCGTAGTATCCAGGGATGCAGGCGCCGGTACCTGCAGGTAGGTATCGTCTGTTTCTTCTTCATATTTACGGGTACCATCGATACACATCTTACCACCGAAGCCCATTTTGGAGCAGGAGTGGTCCAGCACGTCCATCGGGCCCTGGCTCAGGTAAATATCGGTAGCCGGGTTCAGGTTACGGAAGATATACTGGGTGAGTTTCAGGTAGTCAGTGATTTTTTCGCCTTCATCTGCCACCACCAGGATCTTGTTAAACATCATCTGACCTGCGCCCCACATGGCATTCATCACCTTTTGTGCCTGTCCTGCGTAATCTTTTTTGATTTGTGAGATGACCAGGTTATGGAAAACACCTTCTACCGGCATTTCCATGTCGATGATCTCCGGCACCAGGGTCATTTTGATCGGCGCCAGGAAGATACGTTCCGTAGCCTTGCCTATCCAGGCATCTTCCTGAGGTGGAATACCTACGATGGTAGAAGGATACACGGCATCTTTACGATGAGTAATGGCGGTGACATGGAATTTCGGGTACCAGTCGGCCAGGGAATAGTAGCCGGTATGGTCACCGAAAGGCCCTTCCCAGATGAGATCTTCATTCGGGTCTACATATCCTTCGATCACAAAATCTGCATCGGCAGGTACTTCTATTTCAGGTTGAGAAATACATTTTACCAGTTCCACCTTCTTTTTACGAAGGAATCCTGCCAGCATGTATTCGTCCACATTTTCCGGGAGCGGAGCGGTGGCGGAATAGGTGTAGGCCGGGTCGCCGCCAAGGATAACGGCAACGGGCATACGTTTATTCAGTTTTTTATATTCCATGAAATGTTTGGCAGAAACTTTATGTTTATGCCAGTGCATTCCGGTCATATCTTTTTCGAAGATCTGCATACGGTACATGCCTACGTTGCGGCTACCGGTCAGCGGGTCTTTGGTGTGAATAACGGGCAGCGTAATGAAAGGGCCACCATCTTTAGGCCAGCATTTCAGTACGGGGAGCTTGCCCAGGTCAGGGTTGGTCATCACCACTTCCTGGCAGGCGCCCTTGCCACTCACTACTTTAGGCATCCAGGAGGCAAACTGCCCCAGCTTAGGTAATAAAGAGAGTTTATCAAGAATACTTTCCTTGGGTTTGGAAAGCATTTTAAACAGTGCTTCAATTTCATTGGCTACATCGTCCAGCTCCTGCACGCCCAGTGCCATGCACATGCGCTTATAGCTACCCATGGAGTTGATCAGTACCGGAAAGTCATAGCCGGTATTCTCAAATAACAGGGCTTTGCCTCCATCGGGAGATTTACTGATCCTGTCCGTAATTTCTGCTATTTCCAGCTCCGGGTTGACATAAGTCTTAATTCTTACTAATTCTCCTGCCTGTTCCAGCGTATCTATAAAATGTCTTAGATTTTTATAAGCCATAGTCCGATTAAATAGTATTCAGGCTGCTGAATAGCAGCAACCAGTGTACAAAAGTAACTATTGCCGGCAGGAATAAAAAATGCCTTCCGGTAATTATCGGAAGGCATTTCATTTCTTTTACAGTAATCAGTTTGAGATGGTTACTCCAGCGTGGAATACAGCTCTCGGACGTCCCGGAGGCACCGGTACCGGCACTGGCACTACAGGTACGTAAGCAGGACGGTAGTAGACTGGTCTTTCTTCGTATACCACTACTCTTCTGGGTCTGTGGCAATCATCCCAGCGGCGGTCATCGCAGCGTCTGCGCTCCCAGCGGTCATCGTCGCAGTGTTTGTAGTGTCCCCATCCATGGCCGCGGCCACGGTCATAGCCACGATCGTAGCCTCTCTGTGCGAAGGAACTTAAAACGGTACCGCCCATTAGTAGCGTCAGCAACATTAACTTTTTCATGTGATTCTCTGGTTTTTTAATTCAAGACAGGTTGGTATTCTTATTATTTGTGTGGAATGCTGGCATATGTCGGCGCTTCCTTTTTCCGATGCAGCGCTGGCCCTGCTAATGGACAATGCTACCGGCGGTAATAATGATGATTATAGTGATGATGATATGGATGATGATAATATCTCGGATGATGGTAATGATAATGCCTTGGATATGTCCTTACGAAATGCGGCGGCAACGGAGGGCGTGGCGGACGCGGAGGTAATGGAGGCCTTGGCGGTAATGGCGGTGCCGGAAGATGTCTTGGAACCGGTGGATGTGGCGGCATTGGTGGTGGTGGAAGCTGTGCATTGCTCTCCAGGATACCAACCGTCAGTAACACAGCAGCTAAAGTTATTATCTTTTTCATGGCACTTATCTTTGGTTATGAATACAGGTTGTTGCACACCAACTTAATAATAGTTCTGATGCTTAAACTCCTCTCCGCGATTCGTCTCACTTCCCACCTATTATAAGCTGGTGGCTGCATCATTACCTGTTTAAACAAACAATTCCAACATCTGTGCCAAAAAATAAATCTTGCTATCCCGCTACAGCATTCAGCTTCATAGGATTTAAAATTTAATCTTGTTCTAATTTTCCAGCGCATAAAAAAAGCTGTCTCAAATAATGAGACAGCTTTCCCTTTATGAATGTACTTTGTTGAGTACTTGAATATCAGCAAGTTATACTAAACATTGTGCCATTATAATATATATTTTTTTACCAGCGCGGACAACGGGTTGCTTTAACTTTACCCCATGGGTTACCATTGTTGCCCAGGCGATAGGTAATTGTAAAGCCGGAGAATCCGTACCAGTCTTTATATTTATCGGAACCTCTTTTGGTGCCATCCATAGGATAAGTACCCGGTGTTACATTTTTTCCGGTTACTTCATCCCCTCTGTAGGCCATATCCACAGAAGCCTGTCCACGATAGGCCAGCAAGGTATTCTGGTCTACATAGGTTTTGCTCACATCATCCAGGTAGTCGGTCGCTGTAGGGCGGAAACCAACTTCCAGGCCTAAAGTCCATCTGTCGCTCAGCAATACTTTAAAGCCGGCACCGAAAGGAAATGACCAGGTAAAGAGGTCATAAGGTAAGCGGTTCGGATATTGTGGAAGGCCCTGTCCTTCTGTACCCAGGCGGCGTAAACGCACCCAGTTGCCTGACTTGTCTTTGGCCATCGGATCAAATCCAAAACCAGCTACACCGGCAAATACATATGGGGTCCAGCCTTTTTCATCTATATCCAGGAAGTTCAGTTCACCAATCAATGCAAATTCAATAATACGGCTGCGGAAGCTCAGGTTACGCGCCTGCAAAGCTTTGCTGGCGTTGGTACTATCGGCGCCGGTTGCGGTACCATAGGTAATGGCGCCACGCAGAGAAAAATATCGGTTAAAGTCTTTTCTTAACAGAATCCCCAGCGCGGGTCGGGTGTATCTCATGTCTACCTTCTGCTGTACGAGATCTCCGCTATAATTGCTGATTCCCAGAAAAGCGCCCACATGCCAGTCCTGCGCTAAGCTGATAAAAGGAATTGCCAGAAATAACAATAGTATTCCGGTAGATTTTCTGATTTTCAAGGTGTCTGTTTTTAAGAGGTTAGTCCGGTATAACATCGAATTCATCTATTAACGTAATTCCGCTTGTTTTATTTGGTATAAAGCAGGCCAACGTGTATGTATGCACGTTATACCGTACAAATATTAATAATTAAAATGTAAAAATAAACTAATAAAACAATTCATCCATAAAGAATTACATTAACATTTAATGTATGCCCATCCTTCCAGTTGCCTTTCTATAAGATGAGCTACTGCCGAAGGAATAATGGTAGCATATTCCGGCAGATCGGTTTCCTTTAAATGGTGACTTTTCATGGTATTGTGGCAGATCAACCAACGCACAGACCGCGCGGCAAGGGTATTCACTGGCTCCAGTAACGGGTTTTCCTGCTGTAATAATAATCCATAGGCTTTTCCATGCACGGCTACTTCCACGACTACACGTTTATCGTTGGTATGACAATAATCCAGCAGATTATTGATCTGGCCTAGCATAGCTTTTTTAGCAGATAATTCCTCTGATGTAATCTGAAAAACGACTTGCATATTGTAAATATAACAATATCAGTCAAATATGAAAGTAAATTTCAGGCCTTTCCTCTGGCCATGCGTAACTCGTACTGGGTCTGGTGAAGCTCCTGCTCCAGTTTACGATACCGCTCCGTTGCTTCGTGTATACGTTGCATTAAGCTCATCTCCTTCATCTCTGATTGCAGCAAATGAACATTCGCTACCTGTAATTCGCGCCCTATCTTTCCCACTATCAGCCAGCCCATATAAATAACCAGCACCAAAGCCACAATAACTGCTCCCAGTACTATCATCCAGGGTACTGCAGTTATCGGACCTCCGGACGAAGATACCGTGGCTGCCATGGCATTGCGGCCGGTACAACCCCAATACAGGGCCGATAGGACCATTGTTTTGATGGAGATTCGAACTAACAAGGGATTAATAATTATACACGATGATAAAATGATGAATATTTCCGTCGGGAATAATTCCACATGACGAACGACAATCTATAACAGGTTAAAATCCGTTTTTCAACGCCCGCCGTAGGACCAATTACACGCAGGGTGGCTGTTGATTAAAATTATCACATCATTCTCATTCTGATTTGTCCATTTTAGCTTTTTTTGATTTTCCCGCCATTTTTATCTCCCGAAAATCAAATTCTATCTCCCCAGATTATTATAATATATTGGTTATCAAATCGATCGTAAGAATATTAAAATTATAATTATTGAAAAAAATATTTTATTTATATTGTAAGAATGTAAGCCGTAGGACCAAAATTGAGCTTCACTAAATCCCATGAAACAACCTAAATAGGTTATTATGTCTAAATCCTCCAGTCTCAACAGAGAACAGCTGGAAAACCTGGCATTACAGGGTATGTGCTTTGCCGACGACAACGTGGGTGAACCATTCGGCATCAAAGATGTATCCGAACGCCTGGGTATTTCCTATTCGTATTTCTATCACAATTTCGTAGCCGTCATGGGCGAACCCTTCTGGCACTACGTAAAAAGACATCGCCTCGAACTGGCAGCAGGATTGCTAAGACACAGCGGCTACAACATCAGCGAAATCGCAGAAATGTGCGGTTACGCCACCATCGCCGCCCTCAGCAAAGCCTTCAAACAACACTTTTCAGTTTCCCCCATGCAATTCAAAAAAATTGCCGTTCTCCCCAACGAAAAGAGAACCCTGGACATTACTGAAACAATTACCCACGTCACCGGCAACACGCCCCTCTCCAACTTCTTCACCTACGACAGATGTGAGAAAATCGTACTGCCGGAAACAATTCTCTACTATTCCCTGATTTCACGGGGCTCAGATCCCATCGGGGCCATGGTGGCCAGAATGACCCACTTTGTAAGTATCTTTCAAAAAACACGTACCCTCTACGACCTCCAGGACAGCCGCATCATCACAGGCACCCTGGATTCCATTCCGGTCACTGACTACGAAAAACTATCCATGTATGCCGGCCTGGCCATCCCTGCAAGCGCATTAAAGGCACATACACAGCTAAACACCACCTTCCCCGGTTTCCTTTACAAACGTATCCCCGGTGGTGCTTACCTGAAACTGCCGGTACCCATGGATTTCGCCACTGCAGGATTACCGATGTATGAATTTATTACCAGGTGTTGCATGGAAGGGATATTCAAAATGAGTGGCAATCACTTCTTTATATCCCTCTCCACGACAAACTATTGTGAGATCTACATCCCACTGCTACGAAAACATTACTGATCATTTAGGAAATACTGCCCGGAAACAATTCGACGCGGTATTATTGGTCGGCGGCTTCGTAGCGGCGGCACCGTTATTGTCTTTCCTGGCAATTCCGTAAAATTCGTCCAGGAAAGATCCCGCATCCGACCAAACCGTTTGCATCATCCCCTCAAAACGAGGCTTCATCTCTTTAGTAGCACTCTTACGGAAATCATACATATCCTGCAATTGAATTAATGCATTGTCCGGCATACGCCACGGACACGTAATTACATGTATTCCCTTCATCGCAAAATATACCGGCGTTTTATCCGGGCGCTCATAATGCCAGTCACAAACCATAATATCTTTTGGTACCAGGTCCACCGCCCTGGATGTATTATTCATACTGGCCTCCCAGGCACCAAGACCGGTTTCCTTACCATCAATTAACCTGTCGCCCCAGATCCATAACTGACGCCCCTTAGCAGCAAGATGGTTGCGAAGGGTCCATACTTCACCGGCGTATAATTCCGCCTTATCACGGCCTCCACAACGCGGACATTGCGCTTCTCCTATATAAAATACCTCATCCATCCCCGCATGAAAGGCATCGGTTTCAAAGGCGTCACAGATCTCATCTACCAGGTCAAAAACTATTTTATGTACCCCCGGATGCAATGGACAATAACTCTTGCAATAAAGTCCATCAGGATTTGGCCACTTGTAATCTGCCGGCATCTTTACCCACGGTGTTTCATCAAATTCCGGGTAAACACGGAGCAGGTTACCGATATGGCCAGCCCACGACTGATGCCCCAGCAGATTGATCTGCGGAATCAGCCGGATCTGGTGCTTTTTGCAAATAGCTACCAGCTGCTTTACCTGCGCCTGCGAAAGTGCATTGTTATCTGCCAGCTCCGGATGTGACTTAAACTGGTAATTATAGTCTATACGCAATATCAGGGTATTGATATTGCGTGGCGCCAGCTCTTCGCCGATAAATTTTATGAAGGCATCCAGCCGGTCCGTAGCAGGAGCGCCAATACAAAAGCCTCTTACAGGTAAGGTATCTGTCGGGGATTTTTTAACTTGTGCCATGCCTGCCAGACAAGCAAACAAGAGCAACAGGGTCATTAACTTTTTCATTTCTAAAGGGTTTTATTCAGATAGGTACAAAATATAAAACAAGGGGAAGGATCTGTTACCGTTCGCGGAATTACATAAATCTTAATGCAAAAGAAATTGATTTTTAATAAATTTGAATAAATACTATTCTGCATGAATGAATTAAAATTACCCTTTTATGCCAAACTGGCTTTAACGTTACTATCATTTTTCCTGATCGTAACCATTGCCAGAGGTGGAAGTGAAATCATTATCCCATTATTGTTTGCCTTTCTGATTTCCATTATGCTGCTACCGGTAGCAGTATTCCTGGAACGCCTGCGCTTCCCCAGAGGCCTGGCCGCACTTATCTCCCTGTTATTGTTCATCATCATACTGGCATCTATAATAACGTTACTGACAAGACAAATGCAGTCTTTCATAACTGATCTTCCTACACTGGAATCCAAACTGATGACCACCATCGACTCTCTGCAAAAGTGGATTAATAATGAATTCCATATCAACAGCACCACGCAGATGTCGTACCTGGAAAAGCTGGCAGTAAGCACGCTGGGTACCGCTACCAGTTTTATCAGCACTACCCTGCTGTCGGTATCTTCCCTATTCATATTCATTGTCTTCGTGATGCTATATACCTTCTTCATGTTGGTATATCGCCGGCTGCTGGTAAGGTTCCTCGTTTCACTGTTTGAGGAAAAACACAAGGAAACCCTGATGGACGTCGTAAACCGTACCCGACTGATCATCAAAAGCTATGTAGGTGGCCTGATGATTGAAATGGTGGTAGTAGCCATCGTCAATTGCAGCATGTTTGCCATCCTGGGTGTAAAGTATGCGTTACTGTTAGGTATGATGGCGGCCATTTTCAACCTGATCCCCTATTTCGGGATATTTATGGCCCTGCTGCTCTGTACCGTCGTTACACTGGCTACCTCCACGCCTATATCTGCCCTGCAGGTAGCTATCGGTTTATTCCTTGTACACCTGGTAGACAGTAACATCCTCTTCCCGAGCATCGTAGGTTCTAAAGTAAAAATCAATGCACTCGTAACGATTATGGGCGTGTTGCTGGGAAATATGTTATGGGGCGTACCCGGAATGTTCCTTGCCATTCCGGTAATCGCTATGATTAAAATTATCTGTGAGAGTATTGACGCGCTTCATCCATGGGCCATTTTACTGGGTACTGATGAGAAGAAAGTGAAAGTAGTAAAAGCTGCCCCCGACCAGCCAACAGAAAAATAATTTTATTTTTTCAGGTAGATACAAATAAGACAACAGCCCCTTCTCTTAAAAGGAGAAGGGGCTGTCTGGTTTTACCAGGCAACCCCTTCTATCTATTTAACACTAACAATTATGCTTTCTTTGTAACCATTCTTCTATATGACCAATAGAAAATGATCGGGAAGATGAACAGGTTGAAGAAGGTATCTGTGATCAGACCACCGATTACCACGCGGGCCAGCGGCCTCGCGGTTTCACTTCCTATTCCCATGCTGGTAGCTGCCGGCAGCAAGCCAATTGCCGCCATCATGGCTGTCATGACCACCGGACGGATACGGGCTTCCACCCCTTCATGTATCGCCAGTGCCAGGCCCTGATCTGTAGGGTCGGATAAAGTCCGGATATTGGTCTTGAATTTAGACAGCAATATCACCCCGTTCTGCACACATATACCAAATAAGGCAATGAAGCCGATACCTGCGGAGATACTGAAGTTGGTACCTGTCATCCACAGCGAGAAGATACCACCGATGATCGCGAATGGTACGTTCCCCAATACCAGCAGCGAGTCTTTTACCTTTCCGAAAAGTATGAACAGGATCAGGAAGATCAGCAATAAGCTGATAGGCACCACCTGGCTTAACCGTTTGGTAGCACGTTCCTGGTTTTCGAAGTCGCCCGCCCATTCCAGCGTATAGCCTTTAGGCAGCGAGATCTGCGCAGCTACTTTCTGCTGTGCTTCTGCGATGGTACTTCCAAGGTCCCTGTCACGCACAGAGAACTTGATGGCGCCATAACGCATATGCTTATCCCTGTAAATCATGCTTGGTCCTACAATATGCTGGATGTCGGCAATTTCTTTCAGTGGTATTTTATTACCGCGCAGCGTAGGTACGGTGAGGTTACCGATTGCGGTTTCATCTTCACGGAAGCTTTCCGGATAACGGATACGCAGATCGAAATATTTTTCCCCTTCGTAGATGCGGGTAGCGGCTTTACCACCAATAGCCATTTCAATAACCGAGTTGGCATCTTCTGTGGTAACACCATACAGGGCCATCTTCTGCTGGTTCAGATTAATTCTCAGCTCCGGCTGACCAAGGTTCCGGAGGATACCCAGATCTTCAATACCATGTACCGTTTTGAGGATTCTTTCAATCTGTTCTTCTTTATCTTCTACTATTTTAAAATCATCTCCAAACAACTTCACTACCAGCGAGCCTTTTACACCGGACACCGCTTCTTCCACGTTATCCATGATCGGCTGGGAGAAGTTGAGCGTGATACCCGGGAAGATGCCCAACCGCTGCTGCATCTTCTCGATGAGCTGTTCCTTGCTGAGATGGCTGGCCCACTCTTTCTGCGGGTAGATGTCTACGTGGAATTCTATATTATAGAAGCCGGTAGCATCGGTACCATCATTCGGACGGCCGGTTTGCGACATCACCTGTTTTACTTCAGGGAACTGCAGGATTTTACGGCGCATTTCATTGGCCAGTTTCACAGATTCATCCAGCGAAGTACTGAGCGGACCGGTAGCGCGGATATAAATGGCGCCTTCATTGAGCTGCGGCAGGAACTCTGTTCCCAGGAAACGGAAACAATAGAGCCCGGATATCAATATCACCAATGCAGCCGGAAATACCACGTGTCTGCGTTTGAAGAAGGTATTGAATAAGCCAATGGTATTACGGTGTACAAACGACAGGAAGAAATTATTTTTCTCTTTTACGTTTTTACGCAGCAGCACACTTGCCAGTGCAGGCACCAGCGTGAACGTGAGTATCAGCGCACCTAAGAGGGCAAAGCCTAAGGTCCATGCCAGCGGAGAGAACATCTTACCTTCTACTTTCTCAAAAGTGAAGATCGGGAGCAAACCGGTAATGATGATCAGTTTTGCAAACAGGATACCTTTACCGTTTTCCATACAAGCCTTACGGATCATACCCATTTTACTGAGTTTATTGAACCGTTCCATGCCTACCTTATGGGCCCTGTGGTCGAGCATAACAAATATACCTTCCATCATCACCACGGCGCCGTCAATGATAATACCAAAGTCTATCGCCCCCATCGAGAGTAAGTTGGCGCTCATGCCTTTCATACGCAGACAGATAAACGCAAACAGCAATGCCAGCGGAATCACCACAGATACGATTACCGTCGTACGCCAGTCAGCCATGAACAGAAATACAATCACCGTTACGAAGATGATGCCCTCCAACATGTTGTGTAACACCGTATGGGTGGAGAATTCGATCAAATCTTCCCTGTTATAGAAGGTTTTGATTTTTACATCTTCCGGCAGGATCTTGGTATTCAGTTCATCGATCTTTACTTTCAGCTCTTTGATAACGTTGGCAGGATTTTCTCCCTTACGCATTACCACAATGCCTTCTACCACATCATGATCCCTGTCGCGGCCTACCTGGCCCAGACGTGGCAGCGCAGCGATGCTTACATCTGCCACATCCTTTACCAGAATGGGAGTTCCATTGATATGGTCGACGATTATATTCCTGATTTCATCTTCATTATTGAGAATACCGATACCACGCACCACATATGCCTGTGCATTTTTCACGATCACATCGCCACCTACGTTGATATTACTTTTCTGTAATGCGGCAAACATTTCCTGTGCGGTAATATCATACTGCACGGCTTTATCAGGATTGATAGTTACCTGGTAAATTTTCACTTCACCACCGAAGCTAACGATATCTGCCACGCCGGAAACAGAGAGGAGATTACGTTCTACGGTCCAGTCCTGCAGGGTTTTCAGTTCAGAGACAGGCCGTTTGCTGCTTTCCAGCGTATAACGGAAGATCTCCCCTGTAGGCCCGTATGGCGGCTCGATTTCAGGATCGGCACCTTCGGGCAGGTTAGCGGAAGTGATGTTGTTATTGATCTGCTGACGGGCGAAAGTATCGTCTACATCATCATCAAAGATAATTTTTACAACAGAGAGCCCGAACAGAGAAGAAGAGCGGATATGCGTCTTTTTCTGTGCGCGGTTCATGGCAATTTCGATAGGCCGGGTAACGAATTTCTCTACTTCTTCCGCGCTACGCCCCTGCCATTGGGTAATGATGGTTACCGAGGTATTGGTAACATCCGGGAATGCATCTACTCCTATCTTCTGAAAGCTGAGGTATCCTGCGATGGCCATGACGCCCGCCGCAAAGAATATAAAGTATTTATTGACAAGAGAGAAAGCGAGTACTTTCTTCAGAAACTTATTCATGTACAATTTTTTTGAGCGGTTGACATATTACTGCTGGTCCTGCAGTGTTTCATAGATGAATACCTGGCGGGAGGCAATCACCTTATCGCCAGGATTCAGCCCGGAAGCAATGAAGGCCCTGCCTTCAACGGTACGGCTTACCTTTACTTCCCTGATGGCTACACCAGGTTTTTTGTCGGTCAATACCAGCACAAAATATTTGTCTTTATCAAAAATGATCCCGCGGGAAGGAATGCTGACCAGGTTGGTGTCGGAATGGCGCTGGGCTTTAATTCTGACAAACATCTCCGGTTTGAGGATATAGCCAGGGTTGTTGATGACTACCCTTGCTTTCATTACCTTATTATCTGGATCGAGTACATTGTAGATCTTATCGATTTTTCCTGTAAAAACTTTGTCGGGATAAGAGAGGGTGGTCATCTCCACCTTATCACCCACATGAATACTGGCGATATCGGATTCGAATACGTTGATCATGGCCCATACATCGTTGAGGTCGGCCACTACGAAGATAGGATCGTTGTTATCCTGGCGCCACTGCATGTTTTCTGCTCCTTTCTTGCTGATAATAAAGCCTGGCACCGGTGCTTTCACGGCATAGCTGCTCTGATGGGCGCCGCCGTTGATATCTGCGATGGCTTTGGATTTATTATAGGAAGCTACTGCCTTGTTATATTCGCTTTTTGCTTCTTCGTATTCTTTCTGGGAGTTCAGGCCGCTTTTATAGAAGGACTCTGCTACGTCCATATTGCGTTTAGCCGTTTGCATATCGCTCTGGCTGATGGTCTGATCGGCGGTGAAACCTGCCATTTCAGGGCTCTTGATGATGGCCAGCGTCTGACCGGCTTTTACATAGTCGCCCGCCTGTACACGTACATCTTTCACGATACCGCTCACCATGGGGAAGATCCGTGCCATCTTATCTTCGTTGGCACTGATCTTCCCAGTCAGTGAGATTTGATTTTCCACCGATTCTGTGGCGGCCGTATCGATTACCAGGGTGTGGATCATGGAATCGTTTAGCGCCCAGACAGGCTGCTGTTCCGGTGCAGGCTTGCTTCCGCAGCTGCTTAAAAAACCAGAAATAGCTATAATAGAAACAGTTGCAGGTAAAAAGTTTTTAAAAGAATATTGCATGGTCTGTTGGGAAGTTTAAGGATGGAAAATGAGCGAACCGGTGGTGAAATTGAGCTTTTCGAGGGCACTGAGCCGGTCGTACTTCAGCTCATTCATTTTCAGGACGTTATTACGATATGCATCATAGAGATCTATAAACTCCAGCAAACCGATGTTATGTAGTTTGTAGTTCTTCTCTATCTCCGCCATCATGGCTGTATAGTCGTTTTCGAAGCCAGGATCAAATTCCTGCAGCAGCTTTTCTGTTGCCAGTGCTTCTTTCATGCTGTTCATGACTTCATGTTCCAGCTGGTCCTGCTGTCCGTCGAGTTGCAGTTTGCTGCTTTCGAGGGTCGCTTTGGCCACTTTGATATTTCCCTGGTTACGATTGAAGAAAGGCAGCGGCATGCTGATGTTCAGCCCATTGTAGTTTCTTTCGAAGTTGCCTTGCTTATCATAGGAAAAGCCCAGTTGCATGTCTGGCACTGCCATAGATTTCTGTAAGCGCAGGTTCAGGTTATTATAGTTGACATTTTCCTGGGCGATTTTGAGATCGTACCTGTTATGCATGGCGGTATCCAGCAGTGCGCCGTAGCTGAAGCCGGATGCTGCCGGCAGATGGTCGGTAGCAGGCAGTTCAGGAATGATAACAGCGGTAGCCGGAATACGAATAAGCAGGGCGAGGTCGGACTGGGTTTGCTGTACATCCTGCCTTAATTGCAGCTCATCATGTTGCAGGTCATATAATAATGACTTGAGGCGGATGATTTCCTTAGGCGCAATATTGCCCATGGCTTTTTGCGCTTCGAATACTTTTACTACCTGCTGTAAAAAGGAAATCTGGCTGCCGTAGGTAGCCAGCGACTTTTGTTTATAATACAAGTCGTAGAAGTTGTCACAGAGACTGAACCGCAGTGTACGGAGCAGGTCAAAAAACTGGTATTCGCTCATTTTTACACCGCTTTGCGCCAGCTTCACTGCCTTGTTTCTTTGTCCGGCCAGTTTAAAAAGCTGTGTTACCTGTAGGGTGTTTTCTCCTTCATAGCCGAAATCAAACCATTTTTGTTCAGTATGGCTGTACAGTACATTTTCAAAGGTAACCTGTGGATTGTCGTATAGCCTTGCCGTGATCACCCCTGCTTTGGCAGAGTCGATATTATAGCGTTGGGCCAGGAGAGGGATATTTTTCTGAAGCAGCATCTTTTCTGCATCAGATAGGGAAAGCCGGAGCGTGTCTGCTGTCTGGGCCTTTATTCTGCTACAGCAAAAGACGCCTAGCAACATTAGGAAAGCATGTAAAGCTAGTCTATTCGTCATGGATCTTTATTTACAACAACAAAGATGGCGACAGGCTATTAGCTACAAGTTAGAATGAAGTTAAAACAAAATTAGAATTCATAAACGGTGAACAATGAAATATACATCTTTGTATACTCCAACAACAGGTATACAAAAACATAAATGCAGTACCAGTAAGGCTTCCAGACTACAATAGCAGCTCATACTTCCTAACAAACCCGGTGAGCATCTCCCCGGTAACATTAAAATAATATGGGAACGGCTTTAATTCGGTGCTTCCGGATTAGAAACGGGTTAATAACAGATTAGCCGTTCTGGTTAGTGGTAAAGAAGATATGGAAGGTGGTTCCTTCCCCTACTACGCTGCTGACGGTAACGGTAGCCTGGTGTAGTTGCAATATCTTCTGGGTCATGGCCAGGCCGATACCATAGCCACCGAAACTCAGTGCATTACCGGCCCGGTATAATGGCAGGAAGATTTTCTCCATTTCTTCCCGGGCGATGCCTATACCCGTATCGCTGACAGACAGCACCAGGTTGGTATCGGTTACCTGGAGGCGTGCGTCTACCGGTGCATTGTGGGAAAACTTGAAGGCATTCCTGATAATATTATTAATAGCCAGCGTCAGTAGCTGCCGGTTGCCGGGAATAGCCATGGCCGCAGGATCTTCCGGCAGGCCTTTGAGGTTTACCTTTAACTCCAGTGGTGGCTGCTGTTGTTGCCAGAAAGACTGCATCTCCCATAGCAGTTCATCCAGGCGGATGGTTTCCGCCTGTGCCGGGTTGAGTACGGCATCTACCCTTGTCAGCTGCAGGAGGCCGTCGGTAATAATTTTCAGTTTTTCAGATTCGTCCAGGAGGGTAACCAGTGTTTCCTGGTATTCGGCCGCTGTGCGCTCTTTTTGCATGGTCACCTCTATTTCCCCGATGATGGTGGTCAGCGGTGTACGGAGTTCGTGACTGGCATTGGAAACAAAGGAGCGTTGCATTTCAAAGGCGCTTTCAATGCGTTCCAGCAGTTCGTTGAAATTGAGTGCCAGGTCATCGATCTCATCTTTGTTTTTGCCGCGTTTCACCCGGAGGTGCAGGTTGCTGGCCCTGATTTTCTTCACCTGGCGGTTGATCCGCTGTATAGGCTGTAATGCCCTGCTGGCGTACCACTGGCTCATCAGGTAGATAACCAGCAAAGCCAGTACGCCCATGCATACGAGGCTCCAGAGCAGGTACTGCAAGGTCTGTTCGCCCTGGGCATTCCGGGCCGTCACGATTACCACGAAATTACCCTGGTTATCGGGGTAATACATACCCAGGCCGTATTTGTCGCGGAAGCTGAAGCGATAGATTTCATTGCGTCTGACAGCATTCAGTAAGGATACCGGCCAATTATACTTGACCGTTTCGATGAAAACAGGTTTATCGTTTTCATCATATATATTACTGGCTTCGTCGGGGATACTTTGCCGGTAACTCTTCTCAATTTCTAAGAATTTCTTTTTGGTCAGCTCATCTTTTTCCAGGTAAACCTGGGCCGTTACAAGGGCGCGTACCTGCAATAATTTATAGAAGTTGTTGCGCACATAGCGGGCAGACAACAGGTAAATCATCACAAATACTACCGTTAAAATGATACCGGATATCAGGGTAAACTGCAGGGAAAGCCGATGGCGGATCTTCATATTAACTCTTTAATTTCATCACATAACCCATCCCTACAACCGTATGGATCAGTTTATCACCAGTAAATCCTTTCTCAATTTTATTACGGAGATAGTTCACGTAAACGTCTATGGTATTGGTACCGGTATCAAATTCCAGGCCCCATACTGATTCTGCGATGAGGGCGCGGGAGAGTACTTTTCCGGTATTTTTCAGAAAGAGTTCCAGCAAGGCATACTCTTTGGCGGTCAGGATGATCTCTTTTCCTTCTCTGTGGGCTGTTTTGGTGTTGGTATCCAGCTTGAGGTCGGCCAGTTCCAGCGACATAGACTCAGGTTTAAAGAGACTTTTCCTTCTGCTGAGCGCATTGATGCGGGCCAGCAATTCTGAAAAATGGAATGGTTTGGCGAGATAATCATCAGCGCCTGAGTTCAGTCCATCCACGATATCGTGGGTAGCATTGAGGGCGGTCAACATTAAAATGGGGGTTTGTACGGCGGCTCCACGGAGGTTTTTGCAGATGCTGATACCATTGATACCAGGGAGCATGACGTCCAGGATGATCAGGTCGTAGTCTTCCTGCAAGGCAACCATTTGTCCGTTGTTGCCATCCATGATGACGTCTACCTGGTGCTGATGTTCTTCCAGTCCACGTTTAATGAAGGCGCCGACTTTAGTTTCATCTTCTATTACCAATATCTTCATATAAAATTTATTGTCCTACAGTTATACGAAATTAGGTAATGTTGCAGAGATGGTTATTAAAGCGGAATTAAATTTCTTAGCTTTACACGTCATCCAAAAACAGGTAACCATACCATGCACTTACCCAAGATCCCTGCCGGCGAGCTATTGCTACGGCCTGTTAAAGAGAAAGATACTGCAGCATTATTCAGGTTGTTTTCCAACGATCAGGTAACCCGGTATATGGATATCGGTTCCTTTACCAATATAAGTGAAGCTACCCAGATCATTTCTTTTTTTCAGGAACAGCAGCAGAAGGAAGAAGGTTTCAGGATGGCCATTACGGTTGTCGGGCATGATGAACTGATAGGCACCTGCGGGTTTCACAACTGGAAGAAAATCCATTACAAGGCTGAAATAGGTTACGATCTGTTGCCGGAATTATGGGGCAAGGGAATTATGACCACTGCTGTAGCGGCTTTGATAAAATTCGGGTTTTCAGATATGGACCTCAACAGAATAGAAGCCTTTGTGGACCCGGTGAATAGTCCCAGTGAGCGGTTACTGGAGCGATTGGGTTTCAGCAGGGAAGGATTAATACGCGATGCATTTTTTGAAAAGGGCAGCTTTGTAGATGCCAATATATTTAGCTTATTGAGAGCAGATCATGCCAGAGAGCAGATCTGGTAATTAATTACTTATACAGTTTATGAGATTAACTTACAGACACGCAAAGATCGACGACCTGCACAGAATTGTGGAGATTTACAACACTGTTATTCCCGGCAGAATGGTAACCGCAGATACAGATCCTGTAACAGTAGAGAGCAGGCATGCCTGGTACTATGCACATGACGACCATCGCCGTCCGTTATGGATGATCGATGATGCGGAAGGAAACAATATCGGCTGGATGAGTTTTCAGTCATTCTATGGCCGCCCGGCCTATAACGGCACTGTTGAGTTAAGTATTTACCTGGATGAATCCGCGCGTGGCAAAGGTTATGGTAAGGAAATATTACGTTATGCCATTGCCGTTAGTCCGGACTACCAGGTTGATACATTATTGGGGTTTATCTTTGCGCATAACGTTCCAAGTCTGAAGTTATTTGAAAACATCGGCTTTAAGGAATGGGCGCACCTGCCAGACATTGCCGTGCTGGATGGAGAGCGCCGGAGTCTTAAAATTCTTGGTTATAAGATCTAAAAATCTGTTGTTATGTGGTGGATATATGCACTGTTATCAGCTTTCTTTGCGGCGCTGACGGCCATTTTTGCCAAAATCGGCGTGGCCGACATCTCATCCAATCTGGCTACGGCCATACGTACTATTGTTATACTGGTGGTAGCCTGGGGGATTGTACTGGCGCGGGGAGAGTATAAGGGAACGGGGAGTATATCCAGGCATAGCCTGATTTTTCTGTTATTATCCGGGGTAGCTACCGGTTTATCCTGGATCTTTTATTTCCGGGCTATTCAGATCGGAAAGGTATCACAGGTAGCCCCGGTAGATAAACTGAGTGTAGCGTTGACAATAATTCTTTCTGCCGTGTTCCTGCATGAGAGCATTACCTGGAAAACCGCTATTGGTGCAGGATTGATTATTACAGGAACGCTGGTACTGATATTGAAATAACAGCTTTACAGGAGATAAAAAAGGATGCCGGGCTGGCATCCTTTTTTGTTATTTTTAGTGATTCCAGTCGAGTTTACCGACCTCAAACTCCATTACCTTTTTGCCGCTGTTATAAAATTCAGCTTCTACCAGTACGCGTTTAGCCGGTGCCAGCGGATATGCTGCGGGAAAACATATCAATAATATTTTATACGAATCTTTTCAAGACAGATGATCTGATCGGGAGAAAAATAATTTTAAAAAAGCAGATGGCTGTTATGCTCTACAAGGGAACCCAATATGGGCGTAACTTTTGTTGCCGCGTCAGACCCGAGGAAAGATACTCACCGTATCACTAATAGAATATTACTATCACCTGGTACAAAATGAACAGAAAGGATTTTGGTCTGATAAGGGTTCTTTAGTATTTTGCTAAGAAATATAGCAAACCAACCATATCATGTACAAGGTAGAAACCATCGCCAATTATTTTATTGAGAAGGGGATCGCAGTAGAAGATCCACTGGACCAGCTCAGGTTACAGAAACTTCTCTATTATGCCTATGGCTGGGGACTTGTAATGTCAGACAGAGAGAAATTGTTTGATGCCCCAATTCAAACCTGGCAATGTGGCCCGATTATTTTTAAGTTATTCCATATGCTAAAACGATATGGAATGGCTGAACTGGATGAGCCTATTTACAGGTTCGAAAATTCTTCTTTCAACTGGCTGTTAATTAATTTTACGCCTCGACGATTAAATCCCAGAAAAGAACGCGACAAGCGCATCATGGGATTTTTAGACTCTATTTGGCAGGCGTATTCAGGAATGGAGCCCAGTAAGCTGGCTAAAACCCTGGTTGACAAAGGCACTCCCTGGGATAAACTACGAAAAAAATATGGCCGGGTGCCTAATGGGACGCTCATCGATGATCAGATGCTAATAGACTATTTTCTCCCATTAAAAGAAAAGCAGCAACATCAACAGTAATAAAAATACGCAGCCATGAATAACGTTAACCCAGATAATTTGTCTGCTACGGTGGATGAAACTTTCATTAATACAGAGGCTCCATTCGATTATGTTGTTGAAATGCAAAAACTCGATATTGCCATCAAAAAATCATTTTTGCAACATAGGGAATTATTAGGGGAAAGAGTATTTCGCTTAGTGTGTATATGGCTAATAGCCATATTGATAATACTAATTTTTAAAGGGTTACATATTATTCCATTGACTGGTTTAGTCTTTGATATTTCAGATGCTACCACAATTACGCTGATAAGCACAACTACTATTAACGTAATCGCATTCTTAACGATTATCGTTAAAGATCATTTCCCCAACCATAAATCGGTGAATATAACATTGCCGGAGTCTTCGGATAACAAAGCACCTGTGCAGGAGTAATATGATATAGTAAGATGATTAAGCGGGATCAGGCGTTATCGGGAATAATTTTATATACGCAGCGTCTGGCGCCGTTAATGATGTGTTCCATGCGGGAAACGGACACGTCAGTGCCTACTATGCTGACGAAAGTATTCATTTCTGAGGTACAGATGTTGTCGCACTCAGTAGCGGCACAGCATATAGGACAGTGATTTTCAATGAAATAATATACCCCATCTTCTTTTTTCCATTCAGCAAGGTACCCTTCTCCGCTACGGATATTGGCAAATGCGTCGAGGCGGTTTTCGAGGCCTGATACGCCGTCGAGGGCGGTATGATATTTTTCTTTCTGTTTGATTTCCCTGGCAGCGACTACATTATCCAATGCCTCTTTACCGAGCACTGTTTTGATGGTTTGTATGAGCTGGAGGGAGAGTTCGGTATGTGTATCCGGGAAGCGGGTATTGCCGAGGGCAGTCAGGCTCCACATTAAGGTAGGGCGGCCCGGGCCTTTTGAAATACTTTCGGAGGCAACCAGTCCTTCTTCCTGGAGCTTAACAAGGTGGAGCCTGGCTCCTTCATTGGTAATACCCAGCTCAGCCGCCAGCAATGAAGCTGGCTGCGGACCTTTGGTCTTGAGCATTGTCAATAACCTGTCGGCGGCGTTGCTGATTCGTGTTGGATATTTTTCCAAGTTTTTGCTTGTTTTATTCTCAAATGTCCTACTTTTGTATCAGTAAAACAAAACTTTTTTGGTAGTAAATGGCCTGCAAGGGGCAGAAACACCATAAAGACTAGTACTTTAACCGGAAAGGTTGTAATTTTGCGAACCTTACGGATTTAGGCCAAATCACCGCCGCTGATGCTTAGAGAAACCAGACAGCAGTCGTAATAAAAATAATTTCCAGCGCGCGGGGTTGAGAATGTACAATATTTGGCCGGGCAACCGGCTTCAGTTATTTAAAACAGTTCTGATTATGATAACCGTTTCAGAAAAGGCAGGAGTATATATTAAGGCACTGATGGAAAGTGAACATCATGCGCCGGGAACCTTTGTTCGTGTAGGCGTAAAAGGTGGCGGATGTTCCGGACTGGAATATGTGCTGAAATTCGAAACAACAGAAGAAGAAGGCGACCAGGTATTTGAAGATAAGGGTGTTAAAGTTGTAGTTCAGATGAAAAGCTTACTGTACTTATATGGTACTGAGCTGGACTATTCAGATGGTCTGAATGGAAAAGGGCTGTACTTCAATAACCCGAATGCTACGAGAACCTGCAGCTGCGGCGAGAGCTTTGCTGTATAGGCTATTTTGAAAGGAATACAACAGCAGCATCCGAACAACACAAAATCACAAAATTGTATGATGAATAGTAACGAAATAATAGATGATATAGCCAATAAGGAGTATGAGTTTGGCTTTACCACCGATATTGAAATGGATATAGCACCTCCTGGGCTGAATGAAGATATCATCCGTTTTATTTCGGCAAAAAAGAATGAACCAGAATGGCTGCTCGAATGGCGTCTGAAGGGTTTCCAGGCTTTCAAAAAGCTGAAATTCCCTACCTGGCAGCATTTCGAAATGCCTGAACTGGATTTACAGTCCCTCTCCTATTATGCTGCTCCAAAGAAAAAGAAACAGCTGAACAGCCTGGACGAAGTAGATCCTGAATTACTGGCAACATTCGACAAACTGGGTATTTCCATCAATGAACAGAAGGCCCTCACCGGTGTAGCCGTTGACTTTGTATTCGACAGTGTATCTGTTGTTACTACCTTCAAAGAAAAACTGAAAGAACTGGGTGTGATTTTCTGCTCTTTCGGTGAAGCTGTTCAGGAATATCCTGACTTAGTTAAAAAATACCTGGGTACGGTTGTACCTCACTCCGATAATATCTTTGCTGCACTGAACAGTGCCGTATTCTCCGACGGATCTTTCGTGTACATTCCTAAAGGCGTTCGCTGCCCGATGGAACTGAGCACCTACTTCCGTATCAATGCACAGAACACCGGTCAGTTCGAACGTACCCTCATCGTTGCCGACGACAATTCTTACGTTAGCTACCTCGAAGGCTGTACAGCTCCTATGCGCGACGAAAACCAGCTGCACGCAGCCGTGGTGGAAATCATAGCAATGGAAAATGCAGAGGTGAAATATTCTACCGTTCAGAACTGGTACCCTGGCGATAAAGATGGTAAAGGCGGTATCTATAACTTCGTAACCAAACGTGGTATCTGTAAAGGCGCCAACAGTAAAATCTCCTGGACTCAGGTAGAAACCGGTTCTGCCATCACCTGGAAATACCCTAGTGTTATTCTTCAGGGCGATTATTCCGAAGGTGAATTCTATTCTGTAGCCGTGGTTCGTAACAAACAGATCGCGGATACCGGTACTAAAATCCACCACATCGGTAAAGGCACCAAAAGCCGTATCATCTCCAAAGGTATTTCTGCCGGACATGGCGATAACAGCTACCGTGGCCTCGTTTCCGTAGGTCCACGCGCAGAGAACGCCCGTAACTTTACCCAGTGCGACTCCCTGCTGATCGGTAACCAGTGTGGTTCCCACACCTTCCCGTACATCGAATCCAGAAACAAATCTGCGATGATCGAGCACGAAGCTACAACGTCAAAAATCGGTGAAGACCAGATCTTCTACCTGAATGCACGTGGTATCGATACCGAAAAAGCAGTAGCACTGATCGTAAATGGTTACGTGAAGGAAGTACTGAATCAGCTGCCTATGGAATTTGCCGTAGAAGCACAGAAACTTTTATCTATTACACTTGAAGGAAGCGTTGGATAGTTGGAAGTTGGTTATTGCAACCAGTAACTGATAACTACCAATTATTTAAACATACAGAACGAAATAAAACAATCATGCTGACGATTAAAAATCTGCACGCAGAAGTAGAAGGAAAAAAAATACTGAAAGGCATCAACCTGGAAATTGGCAAAGGTGAAATGCACGCTATCATGGGTCCCAACGGTTCCGGTAAAAGCTCTCTGGCCTCTGTACTGGCTGGCCGCGATAACTATACCGTTACTGAGGGTGAAGTGTGGTTCAATGGTAAAAACCTGCTGGATTTATCTCCGGAAGACCGCGCACGTGAAGGTGTATTCCTGGCTTTCCAATACCCTGTTGAAATCCCGGGTGTTTCCAACATCAACTTCCTGAAAACTGCAGTAAATGAGGTGAGAACCTACAAAGGCCTGCCTCCTTTGGAAGCAAAGGAATTCCTGAAACTGACCAAAGAAAAACAACAGCTGGTAGATTTTAACACCAACCTGATGAACCGTTCCCTCAACGAAGGATTCTCCGGTGGTGAAAAGAAACGTAACGAAATTTTCCAACTGGCTATGCTGGACCCTCAGCTGGCTATCCTGGACGAAACTGACTCCGGACTGGATATCGATGCACTGCGTATCGTTTCCAATGGTGTAAATAAACTGCGTGATAGCGAAAAATCTTTCGTTGTTATCACTCACTATCAGCGTTTGCTCGAGTACATCGTACCTGACTTCGTACACGTACTGTACAATGGCCGTATCATCAAAACCGGTACTAAAGAACTGGCCCTGGAGCTGGAAGAAAGAGGTTACGACTGGCTGAAAGAAGCAGAGCACCAGAAAGAATCAGTATAACCCATTACGGATGAACAACAGTCAGGAAATTCCATCTTTCCTGTCTCCACTGAAAAAGTAATTCGTAATAGTAAAAGTCCAAGCAACAATATGACAAGCGATATCATGATACCTTTTTACCAGGCTTTAACGGAAGACGTAACTGCCTTGTCGGCCCCGCAGGATAGCCTGCAGGAGACACGCCGCGAAGCGCTGGAACGTTATACCGCCACAGGTCTCCCAACCCTGAAAACGGAAGCATGGCGTTTTACCAATATCCAGCGTTTCCTGAAAGAGTATCCATATGAATTATTGAGTACACCAGCCACCACTACTGCCACTGTTGCTGATGAAGCAGCCATTGCAGGACTGGACAGCTATCGTGTAGTACTCGTAAACGGCCATTTACAGGCAGATCTTTCCAGCCTGCCTGCCGGTAAAGGTATCAGCATCGGCGCTATGAGCGCTTTTGCAGAAACCCCTGGTTTCGTTAAATGGTTCAACAGCCAAAAACACCTCGCAGGTGAATCCCTGGCCAACCTCAACACCGCCCTCTTTGCCGATGGTCTTTACATCGAACTGCAGGCGAATGTTGCGCTGGAAAAACCGATCCACCTCGTACACGTATATACTTCCGACCGTCACGCATTTGTACAGCCACGTCACCTGTGGATCCTGCACAGAGGCGCAACAGCTACCGTTATCGAAAGCACCGTGCACCCTAAACAGGAAGCCGTAGCCTTCGCCAACAGCGTAACGGAAGTAGTAGTGGAAGATAACGCTGAACTCTGGCATTATAATGTACAACAGGGTGCCGACAATTTCCGTCAGGTAAACACCACTGCTGCACAGCAACAGAAAGACAGCCGTTACCACAACTTCAACTTTACCCTGCCTAATACACCGTTCACCCGTAACAACCTGAGCGTAGTACTCAATGGCAGCAACACAGAAACAAACCTGAAAGGTCTGTACCTCGCTACCGGCAGTCAGCACATCGATAACCATACCTTTATGGACCATCTGGTGCCTCACTGTAACAGTAACGAACACTATAAAGGCGTATTGTTAGATACTGCCAACGCTGTATTCACTGGTAGAATCCATGTTCACCAGGAAGCACAGAAAACAAATGCCTTCCAGCAAAACAACAACCTGTTACTGGGCGACAAAGCAACCATCAACTCACAGCCTCAGCTGGAAATCTATGCTGACGACGTGAAATGCTCACACGGCTTTACCGCCGGCCAGTTCAGCGAAGAAGCAATGTTCTATCTCCGCGCCCGTGGTATCGGTGAAGATGCTGCCAAAGCACTGCTGGTGAATGCTTTCTCTCACGACGTAACAGACGAAATTGCTGTGCCTGCGCTCCAGGAATATATCCAGGGCCAGATCGAGGCAATTATGAACATTTAACAACGACGACGTACAATGGAACATATTGCTAATACACAAACCGCTGCACTCGACTTAGCTGCTGTCAGGAAAGATTTCCCGATACTGCAACGTATGGTGCATGGCAAACCGCTGGTATACTTCGATAACGGAGCTACCACGCAGAAGCCAGCAGTGGTAATAGAAACAGAGAAACATTACTACGAAACATATAATAGCAATGTGCACCGCGGCGTACACCATCTGAGCCAGGTAGCTACCGATGCATTCGAAAAGGCCCGCAATATTGTGACCGCCTATATCAACGCACCAGACAGCAGCCAGGTCATCTTCACAAAAGGTACTACCGACGGTATTAACCTGGTAGCAAGTGGCTTTAGCCGCCGCTTCCTGAAACCCGGCGATACCGTGATCATCTCCGCAATGGAACACCACTCGAACATCGTTCCATGGCAGATGGCCTGTGAAGACAACGGAGCCACCCTCAAGGTAATCCCTATCAACGATAAGGGCGAACTGATCATGGAGGCCTTCGAAGCCATGCTCGATGATACCGTTAAAATTGTATCCGTAACGTACGTCTCCAATACCCTGGGTACGGTAAACCCGGTGGAAGATATTATCTCGCTGGCGCATGCACGCAATATCCCTGTTCTGATAGATGCCGCACAGGCCGTTCAGCACATCAGTATTGACGTTCAGGCCCTGCAACCGGATTTTCTCGTTTTCTCCGGCCATAAAATCTATGGCCCTACCGGCACCGGTGTGCTGTATGGCAACAAAGAATGGCTCGATAAACTGCCTCCTTACCAGGGCGGTGGAGAAATGATAAAAACCGTTACCTTCGAAAAGACAACGTATAATGTGTTGCCCCATAAATTTGAAGCCGGTACACCTAATATTGCCGGTATCATCGGACTGGGCGCAGCAATTGAATATTTGCAGCAGGTAGGCATTCCCGCCATCCAGCAATGGGAAGAGGAACTGATGGCCTACGCCATGGACCAGCTCCGCCAGATAGACGGTATCCGCTTTATCGGTGATGCTGCCAACAGAAGCGGCGCCATTTCCTTCCTCGTGCATAACATTCACCCCTTTGATATGGGTGAACTGCTGGACCAGCAGGGTATAGCTGTCAGAACAGGTCATCACTGCACAGAGCCATTGATGAACCGATTCAATATCCCAGGTACGGTAAGAGCTTCTTTATCTTTCTACAATACCAGGGAAGAAATTGATAAACTGGTGGCCGGAATCAAACGTGCCAGCTCCATGCTGCTGTAAACAGGCCAATATGACGATTAAAGAAATACAGGAAGAAGTAATATCGGACTTCGCCTTCATGGAAAACTGGGAAGATAAATACGAATATATCATCCAGCTGGGTAAGGAATTGCCCATCATCCAGGAAGAATTTAAGAAAGAGGAAAACCTGATCAAAGGATGCCAGAGCCGCGTATGGTTACATTCAGAGCTGAAAGATGGCAAACTTTTTTTCACCGCCGACTCCGACGCCGTTATTACCAAAGGCCTGGTTAGTCTGATGATATCAGTACTTTCCGGTCATTCTCCGAAAGAAATAGCTGAAGCAGAAATATTTTTTATTGATGCCATCGGTTTAAGCAGCCACCTCTCTCCTACCCGTTCCAACGGTTTGCTGAGTATGCTCAAACAGATGAAACTTTATGGAGTAGCCTACCAGGCTAAAATGAACCAATAATGAGTGAAGCAACATTAAGAGAACAGATAGAAGCACAGCTGCGAACAGTTTATGACCCGGAAATCCCGGTGAATATCTGGGAGCTTGGACTTGTATACGCGATTAAAATCAAGGAAGATTTTAGCGTAGGCGTAGATATGACCCTCACCGCACCGGGCTGCCCGGTTGCCGGCGACATCATCCGTGAAGTGGAAGAAAAAGTACGTGGCGTGGAAGGCGTTACAGATGTACATGTACACCTGACCTTCGATCCACCCTGGACAAAAGAGATGATGAGTGAAGAAGCTAAACTGGAATTAGGATTTTTATAATACCTTTCCGGAACGGTAAAAAGCAGCATACAAAGGGCCTCGCCCTTACAAATACTATATTTAAGGCCAAATGTCAACTTACTCCAAAATGAGATAGTTAGATATTTGGCTTTTTTATTTTTTGATTTTCTTTAATTTGTGCCAAAATTCAGCCTCGGCGAAATAATCATTTATTATAATATCTTAAAGCAAAGAAGACAAACTAAAACAGAATCTATTTAAACCTTATGCCATATACAGAGGAAGCGACACAACCAATAATTGAAAGGCTGAAACTACGGTACCTCCATGCTCATGAAACCGTCGTGTCGATTCACCTGTTCCTCACCGGCCGGCAATCTGAAGTCCCGGTACTGACAACACCAGACGAAGCTGCAATGGCAGGCGCATTTATCCCGCTACTGTCTTTGCCCGACCAATGGAATGATAATGACCGACTGGTTTTACAGTTACTATCCGAACCACAGGTATGGGAACAAAATGAAGCTGCATTTCTTTCGCATATCGTCCCTATGCTGGATATGCCAGGCAGCTCCAATTCCATCGTACAACGCTTTAGTGCCTTCACCAACTTCCTGCAGGAAAGGGGCTTTAGTCCTGAAAAAATAGGCTCCATGCTGATCCTTCATTCCAGAGAAGGGAATAATATGGACCTGATGCCATTGAAATTTTCTCCTTTGAGAAAATTTTTACAGGATTTGCTCAAAAGCACCGACAGCTTGTCGATACAACCCTACCTGACCCGCTGGGTACATCTCAGCTGGAATTCCCTGTTTTTTCGTCTTCTTTCTAAAAGTCATCCCGAACTGGAGATGACCTACCTTGAAAATCAACTCCTGGCCCAGGTACCAGGGTATCTGCACAGTGAACTGGCCAACGCCCTGTTACAGCATAATTACAGCAAATACGAACCGCTGTTGCTGCAGGTATTACAGGCGCCAACACCACCAACCGTTGCCGTGCAACTGGGTGTGCAGCTGGCACTGACCAACTACCAGCCAGATACCTACCAGGCCGGACTATTACCATTATTCAGGCAATACCTGCACGACTATACGCAGCAGCCGCAGCAGGAGGAAGGCTATGCCTCTACCCTGCTTCATGCGGATGCCGTATCATCCTATCCGCTTAGCGTGATAGCCCTGCACGGTATTTTACAACATAATGCCACTGAAGGAATCACCTACCTGCACCAGTTTATAGCAGAGAAACGCTTCCTGCCGCAGGTATGCTTCGATATCATTGCCCGCCAGCTCCAGGTAGCCGCTGTTCCGCTGCTGCTGGAAGCCCTGCAGCAGGAATATGATATCCAGATGCTCCTGCCGCTGCTCGCGCAATTCGACCCGGCCTTATACCTGGAAGCACTCTGGCCTTATACCATGCATAAGCTGAAGTCGGTACGTATGGCCGTAGCGCCACTGCTGGCGAAAGACCCGGACGCTGTCACCAAAGCTGCCGGACTACTGCAATACAAGAAAGCAGAGCAACGCCTGACAGCATCCCTGATCCTGTGTACCATCAATACTCCGGAAGCACGTACGCTGATACAGGAAGCACTACATAATGAGATCAACGACGATGCACGCGACCTGATGCTGGAAACGCTGGGCAATACCATTCAGTATACCTCAGAACCAGCTACAGTCGATTATCTCGTAGCCTCTGCGAAGCGCAGGAATAAACTGTCGCGGCCACTGGAAAAATGGCTGGACGATCAGGCACTGCCTCCATTATGGATGCATGACGGTACCCAGCTGCCATTGGAAGTGACCCGGTTCCTGATCTATCGCATGTCGCGCATAAAGGAAATGGGCTCCGATGTAGAAGCCAAACCATTGCTGGACCTGCTGGACAGGACCCGCAACGACGACTTCGCCATGGCCCTGTTCCAGATATATGAAGCACATCAGGGCGATACACAACTCAAATATATACTGGCTACCGCCGCACTCACCGGTGGTGAAGAGCTGGGAAATGCCCTCCGCGAAAGCATTGGCAGCTGGATCAATAACCGCAGGCCACGGCAGGCGGAACATGGCCTCGCCGCCCTCGCACTCCATGCAGCCAAAAAATCACTGCAGGTAGTAGAGAAATATGCCAGGAAATATACCACCCGCCGCATAGCACTGGGCAATGCAGCACGACAGGCACTGTCGCGCTCCGCAGCCGAACTCGGACTCACCATGCATGAACTGGGCGACAGAATCGTTCCTGACCTGGAATTTGAAGGATTGGTGAAGCCTTTCATCAATAAAGACGAAACCTGGAAAGGCATGGTAGACCTGGATTTCCGTATAGGCTACCTCAACAGGCGTAACAGGCGCATGAAAACGCCTCCGGGCCAGACTACCGCCCTTGTAAAACGGTTCTTTAAAACCACCCAGAAGAACCTACCCGAGCTGGCAAAACTACAGGCTTCCAGGCTGGAGCAGTTCCTGATTACACAACGTAGCTGGAGCGCAGCCCAATGGAATGCCCTGTTTTTACATAACCCTATCCTGTTCGTATTTGCGAACAGGTTAGTATGGGCCAGCTACCATGCTGACGGGCAGTTTTCCGGCACATTCCGTTGCACGGAAAACAGTACGCTCACAGATGTAGGCGGCAATGCCTTTGAACTACCGGAAGGGGCGACCGTACGCCTGCTTCACCCGCTGCAGATAGATGCAGCCGGCAAAGAACAATGGCTGCAGCACTTTACAGCCCATAACATCATCCCAGGCTTTGCACAGCTGGAACGTCCGGTATCTGAACTGAACATCCAGCAACGCCAGCAAACGATGATCTATGATTTTGAAGATATAATTATGGAACAGGAAGCCCTCAACAGCCTGATGGAAGAAAAAGGCTGGAAACTGAGGACCAATGAGGAAAGTCAACCGCTTTCCTTCCGTAAAACAGATGATATAAACGAAGTAGAAGCCGTGATAGAATTATCCGGCATCTACCTCGAGTCGGGTATCCAGTGCAAACTGGGTACCCTTTACTTCATTGACCTGGAAAAAGCAGGCGATGCAGCTTTCGATAGTACCAGCAGGAACGCAGGCGCTTATATGCTGCCACTGCACAAGGTTCCGGCGGTATTCTATTCTGAAACAGTGACGGATATTTCAAAGCCCGGCTCCACGATTGAGCTGGTATAACAGCAACGTACATACGAAAAAGTAGCAAATGTGCCATCTCTACTGCGTAGATATGGCTTTTTTGTTTTTATAGCTCTTTAGAAACAAAAGGCGGATATTTATCTGCAGATAATTTTCTGGTGCGGGTTTCAGGATTATAATCATAGTAGGAAGGTATGTATTCAAAACGTAGTTTTCCTTTTTCAAGGTACCAGCGGGCAGTTGCATCAAAAGCCACGGCGCGGTACCGGCCATCCCCGGCAGGCATATCTCTGTATAACAATTGTTCTTCTCTCCAGCTAACTTCATCTTCACTAACAAAAATATTATAAACACCATATACCACTGCCTCCATGGTATGCCCGGCCACGGTGGAAGATAGCAGGTGCATAAAACCAGTCATCTCCCCGGAAGATTTACGTATCGCTAACTCATACCGGTATACGCTGGTGCCTGTAAAATCCTTTTGCAGCAAGCCTTCTGAGCCATCAGGGCTAACTTCGTATACTTTTTCCGTGGTAACGGTGGTCATATGAAATTGAATGCCGTCTTCGGTTTCAGAGAGATCGGAAAATAACATCCTGTCGCTGTAAATGCCTCTCAGCCCACCTTTCTCAAGGTCGTACGATAGTGCAGGGGTTTGCATTACCTTGCCCAATACATGTTCGCGGATGAAATCGTGTAGTTTTTTCTGCATATAGTACTAAGGATCGAAAAAGGAAAAAGTTCAACTGTCCTGGAAAATGTTGGTGTAACCTTCCCGGAAAAGAAACGCCGCCCCTATCTGATAGAGACGGCGTTTTTTATTATTTCATTACTAATCGGACAGGCAAACTATTCAATCATTAATAAGGAATCCTATCAAGGTGTGTATGTCACCGCACTGCTGTATAATACATTGGACACCGCCGACATATAAGTATGCTGGTCTGTGCTGGTGAGGTTGTACCATAGGTACACGCCATAGCCATTGGTTTTGGTAGAATTTGCCAGACTAACAGCCGTGCTCTGACTGGTAGATGAAAGATCTACGGCTGCCGGCGCCAGCTGGCTTTTTGCCAGGCCAGCTACGTTAGGAACGGAATAACTGCCGTAAATAGCATTCCAGCTGTAGTTAACGAAGTCGCCGGCTTTCTGGCCACCATATGATAAACGGGAAGCAGCAGGGCCATAATAATAGAACGTGATCAGTTTGGAAGGCATTAAAGTTCTTAACTCAGAAAGCAAAAATACAAAGGAGCTGTCGTTTGGCTGCCCGGTACTGTTGGTGCCATAATCTGCATATTCATCATCGAAGTCGATACCATCCAGTCCGTAGTAGGATACGGTATCAGACAGCTGTTTGGCAAAATCATGTGCGGCGCTGCGGCTGGTAAAGTTGCAGAAACCCGCGCCCTGGTGGTTTCCCAGGATAGATAACAGCACCTTCATGCCTTTGTTCTGTAATGGAACAATCTGGGTAGTTTTGTTGGCCAATACACTGCTTACCTGCGGATTATTGTACAATACCGCTTTGCTGGTACTCGTATTATAATTGATGTTGGCAGCAAAGATGATGGCAATATCAAACAGCTGCTGGCCACCGGTAGTGAGCGTATATTTACCGGTATTGAGAATACTGTTGCTGTTTACTTCTACATAACATACAGACACGCCACCTGATTTTGTAACAGATTCCGTATGTGCTTTAACGTTAGTATTCGTGCTCAATGCATTGTCCTTATTACAGGAAGTGGCAAGGAGGGTAACAAGGGTGATTGATAACAAAGACGTCAGGAAAGTCCCGTGGAATGTCGATTTCATAACTTTTGGTTTGATGGGTTTGATGGTTAAGAATAGAAAATGAGATGCCTGGCCGCATCCTGGCAGAGATTACGGGGTAAAATAGAGTGCTGTAGCCCGACTAATAAAAAATAATGGAATTCGAATTCTTACCTGAATATAACTAAAATCCGATAAAACAACTAAAACGTTTAAGCTCCCTACCACAAAGGATTTAAAGCCTGTTTAGCAAGGCGGATAATTATCCTGATTGGGATTGCCGCCATTAACTGCTAAATTCAACATACTTCTGCCTGTCACTTGCAGTCATAAGCTGTAAGTTTATCTATACAAAGCCTGGAAATTGAGCCCCCACTGATGTAGCATTGACACCCCTGATTTTATCTCCTAAATTCCTGTACGATGAAAATAGTGTACCTGCTATTATTATTAGTTTGTTGTATGCCGGCATACGCACAGCAGCCAGCCCCGCTAAGTATTGAAGTGGCGAAAGCGGAGCTCAGGTCCGGGCAAACAATCGCCCCCGCCCCCGAAGCAGCAGAGTTGGGAAAGTACGCCAATGCACCGGTAAGTTTGTATACAGGAACACCGGATATAACTGTCCCTATCTATACGCTGCAGGGGAATAACCTCTCCATCGAGCTCAGTCTGCATTTTGATGCCAGCGGGTTTCGCCCGCAGGATGCACCTACCTGGGTAGGCCAGAACTGGTCACTGTTTGCAGGCGGCGTCATCACGAGAGTAGTGCGCGGTAATCCGGATGATGCCCGTTATACCTCATTGGACCTTCCACCAGCCAGCGACTACTTCGCATGGCAGAACAGGCTGCAGCAAATAAAGAAAGGTGAGATAGAAATGGAACCAGACCTCTACTACTACAACTTTGATAATTATACCGGGAAATTCATCAGAACACCATCCGGCCAGATCGTGATGAAAATGCGGAATATGATGGACTTCCACTTTGATAGCACCGAAATCACCGTAACGGATGATAAAGGTAACAGGTACCGCTTTGCAGATATTGAAGCTACCCGTATGGAACCGGGTAACGATCCCTATCCTGATTCAGCCACAGTACGCAGCTACAACTATATATCCAGCTGGTACCTGACCAGTATCATTGCTGCAAACAGTCATGAAAAACTATTATTCGGCTATGATTCTACCGTAGCATATCCGATGGATTTACAAAACACCAATAGCGCCGCCATCACCCACAGTTACGCTACCATCAGGCATTATGACAGCACCGGAATGACTACTGTACATACTATAGACAGTAACTACAACGCCTATACGGGGCCTTTCACTTACAGTACACGCAGGTTTCTGAAAAAGATATCGCTGGTAAGGGACGACAGCATCATTGCGTTCATTGCGTTGAAATCCACGCCAGATATCGACTCCATAGGTAGCCGCCAACTGGATACCATTGCTGTATACAATGCGATTGGAGGAACACCGGGATTAGTAAAACAATTCCGGCTGGGATATGGCTATTTTTCCAATCCGGATAATAGCTACACCAAAAGAAGACTGCGGCTCGACAGTTTGCAGGAAATTCCCATCAGGCAGGATGCAGCTGTGCCACCTCCTTATCAATTCTTCTACAATACGAATGCGGCCATGCCGGAAAGATTTACCAAAAGTATTGACCATTGGGGCTTTTATAATTGTGCTAATAACCAATCTCTGGTACCGAACATAAAAATCATCTCTCCACCTGATCCTTCTGACAGCATAATTGGCGGAAACGCAAACAGGGAGCCCAATCTCACAGGATCCTCTTACGCCATGATCAACAAAATTATTTACCCTACCGGTGGATTTACCAGCCTGGAATATGAATTACATACCACCCTGAATCAAAATGAATCAGTACGTACACTGGGAGGTGTCAGGATTAAAACACTGGCAGATTATGCATTCCCCGATATTCCGGATATGTTCGGCATAGTGAAAGCTTACACCTATACCGACGATATTTATTATGATAAGTCCAGTGGCAGATCAGATGAAGCTTTTCCTGCTTACCTGGTAACATCTTCCTATACCAATCGCGACACAGATACCTTGTCCGGCGATTATTTTCAAAGCCAGAAAAATTATACGGTCACCGCGAACGGTTCTTTCGGACTAGGTTCATTCCAGGGAAAACATGTGGGCTACCTGGAAGTAACAGAGAAAATAGTCAATAACCGGCTGCCCGCAACACATGGCAGAACACTACTCAGGTACCAGTTAAATAATATCAGCACAACTGATGACGACATCGCAAATGGTTCACTCATCTGGTGGGATATGTACAATTATTACGGGGCATTTAAATACGAGGTGAAGTATACCTATCTCACCAATACAATAAATACCTATGCTTCCACACAGGCAAAGCCTGTATTAAATCAGACCAACGCAATACTGTGGTGTAAAACGCTGGATTCAGCAGGCAATCCTGTATACAATGCCTATACTGCATTAACCGGGCTACCGGCAGGCTGCACCGACTCCAGCTATTATCCCACTACACTGAAAACAAATACCTATGGATTCAAATCTCAGGAAAAATTCCTGACGTTAGCAATAGAAAAGCGTCCCGATGATTTTACATCGTATAGTCTTACCACCAATACTAAATATATGTATGGTAATCCGGCGCATATTTATCCCACGCAAATCGAGCGGTACAGCGATCATATAAAGGTCGTCACCCGCAAGAAGTATATTGCTGATTACCCGGCGCTGGCGGGGGCTAACGATGCCGGCATTCCCCTCATGCTATCCAAACATTACCTGGCAGCTGAAGTAGAGAATTACCAGTACCGTGCACCGAATTCCGGCCCCGATAAACGCGTCATCAACGGCACCATTTCTTATTATGGCGCAGACCTGTTGCCGGTAAAACAATTAAGTATAGCTGCGCAGAAACCGATAACAAACTTCCAGGAGTCCGCACTTACCACCAGCGGCCTGACGTTTGACCCGGCCTATCAGCCAGCAGTTTATTTTACCTATCAGCAGGGAGCGCTTGCCTCCAGGCAAAACAATGCAGGACCCATCACACGGTACCTGCGGGGATACAACAATAGTTATACCGTGGCGGAAATGACGGGTGGCAATAAAGTACACGCGGCTTACTATAATTTCGAAGATGATGGGCAATCCTGGTATGGCTCACAGATAACAGGCTATACCATCAACAACTCAGTTGCCTACGCAGGTCAGCGGAGTGCCATCATTCCCGCAGGAGGAATGATCACCATCCCTTCTTCTCCGCTGCGCGTGGTCATGAAACTTTCTTTCTGGTTATATAGCGGTGGCATTACAGCGAAACAGGGCCTTACCACGATCACACCATTTATGACCGGCCCGGTAAGGAATGGCTGGACATACTACGAATACAGGTTCGATCCCGCAGATGGCAGTGTTCAACTCACAGGCAACAACACTATTATAGATGAACTACGGTATATCTATGTCAATGCCGACATTATAACCTATACATATGATCCCCTAATAGGCAAAACAAGTAGTAATTCAGCCAACAACCGCATTATTTTCTATGAATATGATGGATTAAACCGGCTGATAAATCTGAAAGATGAACAAAAAAATATCCTGCAAAATTTTAAATATAACTATGGCCCGGGCATACCAGTAGATATCCCCCATTGAGTAACTACACAATCTGTTCATATGAAACGCATATCTATCATCATATGTCTGATGCTATATGTAACAGCTGCCTACAGCCAGTTAAGCACAGGCAATACTTTTATAGTAGAAACTAAAATAAGGACTGGCGGCGTCACCGATCAGGCAGGTGTAGACGCTTTGCCGCCAGATAAAAGAACCAGCACGGTCACTTACCTGGATGGTCTTGGACGATCCCTGCAAAAAGTAATAGTACAAGGCAGCCCGGGGCTAAAAGATATGGTAACGCCATTCTACTTTAATAACTTCGGAAATAACACCCAGCGCTTCCTGTCTTATACCGATTTGACCGGCAGTAACTATGGTAGTATCAGAACTACTGCTTTTTATGACCAGCGGGCATTCTATAACCTTGCCAATACTTCAGCAGCAGATGTGGCAAAAGATAATCTTCCTATAACTGTACTACGTTATGACGAATCCCCACTGAATAATCTGCAGTTAACCGGCGGCCCCGGCTCCAGCTGGAACCCTGATGGCGGCCATCCCACCTCCAATTATTATTCTATCATTTTCGCCACCATCAATACATACGATAGTTTATTATTACACTGGGTTATTACTTCAGACAGCGGCGCTGTACCAACCGCAGAGTTATGGTCTCCATGGGAAGCACATAAGATGGTAACAATTAATCCGCAGGGAAATCAGTGCGTTGATGTATTTGATATCAACTTTAACCATACGCTCAGAAGAAAATACGCAGATAGCGTAGCCCTCGATACACACTATTCCTATGATGATTTCAATCGCCTGCGTTTTATAATTACGCCTGTCGCATCCAGGTTAGTAATCGGAAAAACTCATCCGCTGACAGTAGATAGTGTTCCATTCCTCAAAGACGAAATGTGCTATTACTATGACTACGATGCAAAAGGACGCGTGATCAGGGAAAAGCATCCAGGTGAGGCCATTATAGAAATGGTGTATGATGCACAGGAGCGCCTGGTCTATAAAAGAGACGGCAACCTTCTGGCAAAAGGACAGTGGCTTTACTACGCATATGATTATACAGGCAGGATGACAGGCAGCAGCCTGTATCTGTCCAACATCAGCCGCAATGCCTTGCAGGAAAAAGTAAACGGATATATCTATGATTCCATCATAGGAAACCTTATCATGCCTTCTCCTGACTATACTCCTGTACTGCCTTTGACAGGAAATCAATATAACACTTATGGCTCCTCTCCCGATCCGGCATTTGCCTTTGTACCTGCTGAAATGACCAGGCTGCAGAGCGGTAACAGTACAACTGCCGACATAGTAACCACTGCATCGAAACTTACCAATGGGCTGAAATGCGCAGACTGGTCGCAGGTTTTAGACAGTTCCATCACCCTTCGCAGCAGTTATTATTATGATGATAAAGAGCGGTTGATCCAGCAGGTCTCGAAAAATATATATGGAGGGATAGATGTCCACAGTATACGATATGATGCGGAAGGTAAGGTACTAAGTTCCTACGACCATTACAGGAATCCCGGAAGTACTGTTACGCCTGAACTAAAAGTCCTTACTGTCCGGTATTATGATGATGTTGGTAATCTTACCCAAATAGACAAACAGCTCAATGATTCCGGGCAGCTGAAAACAATTGTTCAGATGCGTTATAACAGCATAGGGCAGCTTATTTGCAAAACCTTTGGTAACAACCTGGATAGCATGAAGTACAGTTATCATATTCAGGGCTGGTTAAAGTCTGTAAACAAGGAATACCTGCGTACAGGCACGGGTAATTATTTCGGGTATGATCTGGGGTATGATGATTCCACCACCGTGATACCAGGCACCCGGTATTTAAACCCATTATATACCGGCACACTCGCAGGTACGATGTGGCGGTCTGCCAATGATAATGTTTTACGCAAGTACGATTTCAAATATGATAAAATTGATAATTTGCTGCGCGCTGATTTTGTACAGCAAGATCCTGGTACTTCCGCCTGGTCCCGTAGCCTGGTTGATTATTCGGTAAGCGGCATTAAATATGACCTGAACAGCAATATTAAATCGCTTACGCAGCGTGGACTATCAGGCACATCTTCCATTATCGTGGACAGCCTGAAATATGAATACTTTCTCAACAGCAATAAACTCTATTTTGTAACAGATAAAGTAAATAATCCGCTAAGCACGCTGGGAGATTTCAAAGAAGCCAATACCGATCTGCAACAGGATTTCGATTACGACGCCAATGGCAATCAATACCTCAATATGAACAAGCTCACGCGAGTGCTTCGGTATAACTATCTGGATCTTCCTGATTCAATTTATATGTGGGGAAAAGGATATGTGGTATATACCTATGATGCCAACGGCAACAAATTACAAAAGGCGGTTACTGATTATACCGGCGCCGGAAAATATACGACCATTGGATATTTAGGCGACCTTGAATTCCGGAACGACACGCTGCAGTCCATTGCACACGAAGAAGGCCGGATCAGGGTAATAGTAAAGGCAGGCCAGCCCGTGCAATATATCTACGATTATTTTGAGAAAGACCAGCTGGACAATGTTCGCGTGATACTGACAGAACAGACAGATACCAGTATTTACAGTGCGAGTATGGAAACAGCCCTTGCTACGCGGGAAGAAAATACCTTCAGTAACATAGCGGAAACCCGTAGTGCCAAACCTCCTGGTTACCCTGCCGGAGACGGTCGTCAGAAAAATGAATTTGTCGCCTTATTATCCGGTCAGCCGGATGGTAAGAAAACAGGGCCATCGCTGGTGATACGTGTAATGGCCGGAGATACGGTAAGGATTGGCGCCAATGCATTTTATAAAAGCAGTACTGTAAAGAAAAATAATCCGGTATTACCACTGGAAGTACTGTTAAACCAGGTATTGCAGGGAGCTTCCCCTCAGGCCGGCAGGAATACAGCCCATACTTCCCTGCTGGCTGATCAACCGCCGCTGATCGCCCATAACCTGACCCCGGGCAGTTATGAGCGATTGAAGGCCGGTAATGATCAGGCCATTGACCCACTACGTCCTAAGGCTTATCTGAATTATATATATTTTGATGACCACTTTAAGATGATTGAAGAAGCCAGTGGTGTTAAACAGGTAAAAGCTACACCGGATCAGCTGCAGGAGCTTGGAACGGATAAGATGGTGGTTTCCAGGAGCGGATATCTTTGTGTATTCCCCAGCAATGAAAGCCAGGAGCGGCTTTACTTTGATAATGTTACCGTATCGCTTACCACCGGGCCATTGCTGGAGGTAGCACATTATTATCCGTCCGGACTTGTTATGGACGGTATCAGCAGTAATGCGCTGAAAGGAACCGCCTATCCGGAGAACCGGAAGAAATTCAGCAGTGCAGAACTGCAAAGCGGGGAATTCATGGATGGCAGCAGCCTGGAATGGTACGATTTCCATACTTTTCTCTATGACCAGCAGATAGGACGGTTGCTACAGAGCCGCAAACCGAATCAGCCATTCCAGGAATACCTGTCGCCATTCCATTACAAATTCAATAAGCCTGCCGGATATGTTTTCCCGGAAAATCCGCTTGCAGTACCGATCACAGATATATTAAAAGGCAGGGCAGCTGCAGCGAAAGTGGTGCGTAGTGTGAGCATATTGCCAGTAGAAAAATAAATATCGCTTTCACATACTGAAAAGGGTGACTCAACTAATCGTTGCGTCACCCTTTTACCTGATGCTACAATGGTAAGTTAATACCGGTCGTTCTGCACCATATTGGGATTGGCCAGTATTTCACTCATAGGTATAGGGAAGCGCATATCCCTCAGCGGGTCGCAGTTCCTGCTTTCTACCGGCGTCGGCAGGCCCGTTCCGGGATCTACTGCGCCATATACTTCTCCGGTCATCACGTCTTTAAAAATATTCCAGCGGCGGATATCAAAGAAACGTGCGCCTTCAAAACACAGCTCCGACATACGTTCCCGGCGTATCAGCACACGAAGGGCAGCCTGTGAATTATACTTTGCAGGGTCTACGGAAGCCAGGCCGGCACGGTTCCTTATCTGGTTAATATAACTGAGCACATCAGGGTTTTGCCAGTCGCCCAGCTCCACCAGCGCCTCTACGTAGTTCAACAATACTTCCGCATAGCGGATGATCATATAGTCCAGTGTTTTGGAACTGGCGTTTCTGTCTTTAGGGTCCAGGTATTTATTGACCCAGAAACCTGTATTGGTGGAAAACTGCAAACCGATTTTATCGCTGCCGGTGCTGGCAAACGGGCGCAGGGTATCTCCCTGGTATACCTGATCGGGCAGTAATACTGCCGCTACCAGGCGAGGGTCGCGGTTATTTTTGTAATTGGGTGTTTTGTGATAGATCGCCTGTGAGTCTGTCGGCAGTTCTGCCAATGTCTTCCCCTGGAGGGTTTCGAAGTTATCGATCACTACGTTGGTGGGTGACACAACTGTTTTTCCACCTACGCCTGCCGGTGCAAACGTATTCCAGGCACCGCTGCAGCCTGCATCTTTGAAGAAAATACGTTCCTTGTTCAGTTCCCCTGCATAGGTAAACAATTCAGCATAACTGTTTACTTTACTGTTTGTTGACTTATACAGACCATATACGCCCTGATCTATCACCGCCCGGGCACTTGACTTCATCAGGTCGTATTTGCCGTAAAACAGGGCTAATTTGCTGATTAACGCATAACATACGCCGGAGGAGATACGCCAGGCCTCGTTGCTGTTATAGGTGTCGGGCAGGTTAGGCGCACATTCCGTCAGTTCCTTCACAATGAAATCATAGACTTCCTGTTCTGTATTACGTTTCAGTTCACTTTTCAATGGCTCTACTGAGGTGGTCACGATCGGAATACCACCAAAGAACATCAGGAGTTCCATATGGTAATAGGCCCGCATGGCACGGGCTTCGTTCTTATAGCGCGCTCTCAGGGCAGAGTCCATATAACAACGGTCCACATTTTCCAGGAAGCGGCTTGCCCTGCGGATGTCTTTATAATCATCTCTCCAGACCATCAGCGCTACATCCCAGGTGCTGTTCTGCAACCCTTTTGCATATAGCTCATAAGCGCCCCTGGTATCCTGACGTGCCACGGCTTCGTCACTCAGCGCTGATAAAAACATCAGCTGACGGCCATCACTGCCGCCGGGAAGTCCTGCATACACAGAACCCAGCGCCCCGGTGGCATTGGCTTCTGTTTTCCACCACGAGGCATCTGTTACTGAGGTGGGGTCGTCATGGGTCAGAAATTTCTCACAACTGGTCAATAAAAACAAGGCTATAATTAGCATCCAGCGATTTGTATTCTGCATGAGTGAAGGTTTTAGAATTGAACATTAATACCGGCAATGAAAGCCTGCATCACACCATAAGTCCACTGGTTACCCTGGCTCTCGGGGTCCATCAGTTTCATACCTGTAAGCGTCCAGGCGTTCTGGGCATTTACATAACCACGGATACGACTGATACCCCTGCGTTTCAGCCCGTCAGACACCACGTTATACCCCAGCTGCGCATATTTCAGCCGCAGATAGGCGCCATTCTCAAACCAGAAGTCGGAAGAATATTTGCTGTTGGCCGGCGCGGCAGATAAGCGCGGGAACATAGCGTTGGTACGTTCCGGCGTCCAGTACCTGGTCGAATAATATTTGGTAGGCACACCACCATCTTTACTCATATCCAGCGGTAAAGCCAGCATTCCCTGCAATACGGCGTCGCATTTATTAACGCCCTGCAGCATAAACTCCAGGTCCCAGTTTTTATAGGTCAGCCGGAAGTTGGCGAAATAATTGGTGGTGGGCACGGGATTGCCTATACGCATCTGGTCATCACTGTCGATGATCTTATTACCATTACGATCTACGTATTTGATATCTCCCGGTTTAGCCCCTGCTACTACCGGTATCAGCGGATTACCCGCGGCATCAAAGTCGGAAGCCTGCAACAATCCTGCGGTTTTATAACCAAACCAGCTGTTGACGGCCCCTCCTACTTCGTTGATATTGGTAGTGGTTACTTTTGAACCACCTTCCAACGCGAGGATTTTGTTTTCATTGAAGGTAATGCCAGGGCGCACCGACAGGCTGATGGCGCGTGACAGCTGCGCATTGTAGTTCAGGCTGATCTCCCAGCCTTTGTTGGACACCTTGCCGGCATTCACCGGAACAGCTGCTTCAAATCCGCCGGTGTAGGACAATTGCGGGAACAGGATCATTCCTGTCGTCTGCTTGCTGTAATAATCGGCTACCAGTTCTAATTTGCTGCCAAACAAAGCGAGGTCCATACCCACATCCAGCATGTTTACCGACTCCCAGCTGATGTCAGGATTACCATTGCTCACCTCTATTCCGCTGCTGTTGTTGATAGTAGTCTGGTACTGATAGAGATCAATACCTTCATTTCCTAGTCTGCCATACGAAGCTCTGAGCTTCATATTATTTATTGCGCGGATGCTTTGCATAAAGGGCTCCTTGCTTACATTCCATCCTATCGCTGCCGATGGAAAGAAGCCGTATTTATGCCCCGGACCGAATTTGGATGAACCATCTGTACGACCGGTAAGCTCCAGCAGGTATTTGTCTTTATAGGAATAATTTGCTTTCGCATATGCAGAGAGAATAGACCAGATGCTGACTGTTGTTACATCTGAAGAGGCTGATTGTCCGCTGCCATTGCTTTCTTCCTGGGAATAACCAGCCATGATAAACAAATGGTGATCATTCTTATCAATGGTATAATCTGCATTCGCACCAAGGTAATAGTAAGTAGTACGTGCCAGTTTATTACTACGTTGCTGCGTCCACGTTTGCAATAGCTGACCGGTATAATAGTCAAAGAAATTATAGTTATCGCGGGTATCGTTGGTGATGTCGCTATTGAGGCGGAAGCTGAATTGTCCGCGTAGAAACAGGTTGGGCAATACTTCCCAGCGTGGCTGCAGGTTGATGCTGGATTGTCCGTATTCCCCTTTACGGATACCACCTTTTTCTGCATAGGCCAGCGGGTTTACGATATCTGCATATCTCCCGTAAATATCTACACCATTTTTAGTATCAGGGTATTTAGGAAGAATGGTGGGTGGTACGCGGTAAACATCTTCCAGGATTCTATTTCCTCCGGTACCATTGGGTCTGTTGGGCTGCGAGGTATTCCGCTTGATCGCCAGTACATCTATGTTTACCAGTAATTTTTTACTGAGAGATACAGAAGTGTTGGCGCGTACATTATACTTCCTTGAGCGCGATAATGGAATCATGCCTTCCTGGTCCTGGTAATTCACGTTGAGGGCAAAACGCGCCATGTTATTGCCTCCGCTGACGCCCAGCGACTGGCTGTTGATCGGTGCTCTTTTATTTACGATCAGGTCCTGCCAGTCGGTATTGGGGTACTTCACCCGGTCGGTGCCGTCAATGGTAGCCTTGATGGCCTCTTCGCTGTAGAACGGCTGGTTACCGGCGTTTACCTGTGCTTCGTTGTACATGCGCATGTATTGCGGCGCATCTACCAGGTCCGGCATTACTGTTGGCGACTGAATACCGTAGTAGCCATCGTACATTACACTTACTTTGCCGGGCACACCACGTTTGGTGGTAACGAGGATAACACCGTTGGCCGCGCGGGCGCCATAGCTGGCTGCTGCTGCCGCATCTTTCAGCACCGTTACACTTTCAATGGTCAGCGGATCGATGTAGTTCATATCCATGGGTACGCCATCTACCAGTACCAGCGGGTTAGAGTTGTTGAGGGTGCTGATACCACGGATTTTAATTACCGCTGCATCACCACCAGGCAGGCCACTGCTCTGGTTTACCTGCAATCCGGTAATACCACCCTGCAGTGCCTGCGAGATGGTGGTCACTGGCTTTCCGTTTAACGCCGAAGCCACATTGAGGGAAGCAACGGAACTGGCAATATGTTTGCGTTGCTGCTCTGTAAGGCCCACCACTACTACTTCATCCAGCCTGGATACATTTTCTTTCAGGGCGATGGTGAGGCCGTTGTTGGTATTGAGCACCATATATTCCTGGGGCAGATAGCCTATCTGTGAGAAAACAAGGGGATGATTGCGTGGCACACGGATGCTGAAATATCCGTCAGGGTCAGTGGTGGTGCCGATGCTACCATCCTTTAATTTGATGGTAACACCCGGAAGCCCCTGCGGTGGCTCGTGCGTATCATACACACGACCTTTTACCAATACCAGGCTATCTTCAGAAAATTGTCTGCTTTGCCTGGGAGTGGCCTGCGATTTTGGTACGATTGTTACCTGGTTGCCGGTAATCGTATAGCCGAGGGCGGTAGACTGCAAACCTTTATCCAGGATGTCTGTGATATTGGCATGCATGAAGAGGGTAATTTTGTCTGAACCTGCAACCAGGTCATCTTTGTAAAAGAAACGCCAGTCGCTCTGCGACTGTATCTGGCGGAACAGTTCAGTAAGCGGTGCATTTTTTAACCTGACCAGCAGCTGCCCGTTTTGGGTAGCGGCGGCACTGTACATGCCAATAACGGTAAGCAGGGGCAATAGGAGCCATGCAACGTAGAGTTTTCGCATACGTTAATTTTGTGTGTTGATTGAAATCGTATATAGGTGCCCGTAGCCGGGCATAGCAATCCCTGACGGTAACCCTGGCCAGGGCTACCATACTGTACCGGAATTACAAAAAAGGCTATTGTTTACTGAATACTATGTTACCGGAAATATTTTCATATCGCATGGAAGTGGCTTCAGCAATGCTTTTCAGCACATCGTCCATATTATTATGAAGATCGATATCACCTGAAAATGTTTCGCTGCTTTTGGTTGAATGAATCGTAATTTTCCTGTTGTAATATCTTGCCAGTTTTTTCAAAATATCTTCTAAAGTGGTATGCATAGCTATCAGGTGATGATCTTTCCAGGCGGTATACATTTCTGTTGACACCATACCGGCTTCCTGCTGGATACCATCGGTTACAACAGCCATCTGTCCTGGTTTCAGCAGGGATGCGTGCGTACCTGTTTCCACGCTGATACTGCCCGTACATAAAACAAACTGTTGCTGCTGATCATCTTTATAAGCGGAAATATTAAACGAAGTACCCAGCACCTTTACCTTTGAATCGCCCGCATATACGTAGAAAGGCCGGGCAGCATCCTTACTTACTTCAAAATAGCCCTCTCCTTCCAGTACCACACTGCGTTCTGTTTTATCGAACGCCGGCGGATATACGAGCCTGGAACCCGCATTCAGCCATACATGCGTGCCATCGCTGAGCGTCAGCTCGGCGGTATGTGCATAAGGCACCAGCAAGGTATTGAAGGAACCTAACCTGGTATCCTGGCTTACCTGTTGTGTATTAACCGTCAGGGTATTGCCTGACTGGTAAGTGATGACAGCTTTTTGCTGTGCTACCTGTACCTGTTTATTATTACTGAGAATTAATCGTACAGCCGTGAGCGTATCCTGGGCCACGACCTGTTCCTTACCGGCAAAACGCAGTATGGCAGGCTGTTCCGAAGGCCTTAGCCAGTAGAATAGCGGTAGTAGCAGTACCAGTATGATGGCAGCTGCTTTCCAGGCATATAGCAGGTAGATGCGTTTATTTTTTTGTTGCATGCCGGCGTCTATACGCTGCCACAGCAAATCTTTTTCAGCCCCTGTCATATGTTCATTGCCAGCGGCCCGGGCGATTGCCCGTATGCGCAAATCCTGTTCACTGTTGTCGAATAGGTCCATTAATATATAAGAGAAAGCGGTTAGGTTTTTATAGACTGGTTTTGTAAGATTTTTTTTATTTTTTTCAGATTTCTGCCAGCAGGATGAGCAGCAATGTACTGAAAACCTTTACAGTGGTACCTTCCATGGATTCGCGCATTTGTTTGATGGCGCGGTAAGCCAGGGTACGGCAGGTGGCGATTTCAATTTCCATGATAGCAGCAATTTCTTCATAAGAGAGATCGCAGTGATATTTCAGGTAGATGATTTCCTTTTGCCGTGCAGGAAGCTGGTTGAGCTGTTCGGCGAGCAGCTTTATCAGCCGCTGTTCATCTTCGCTGGCGATGATGGCAGTTTGTATAGAATCTGATTGAAAATCAAGCGTAAAGAGTGAGGCATCCGCTATCAGTTTCACCCTGGCATTTTTTTTAAGGGTGAGATGCAGTTTCCTTCTCATGGCTGCCAGCAGGTAGAATTTAATATTTACACTGCGGGATAATTTATGGTGGTAATGATGCAGATCAATGAAGAGGTCGTGGATACAGTCGAGGATAAGGTCTCTGTCTGTCGTATATCTGTTTCCGTAGGCGAAAAGTGTGTCTGCGTAGATTTCATACAGCGCTTTGAATGCTGGCTGTTCGCCGGCAATGACACTGTTCCACAGCGCTGATTCGTTTACTACCTGTGAGTTTTCCACAACTGAAAAGGATAAGATACCATCGGCTGATGGTGGGATAAAAGTACAGCTCCTGACTAAAAAATAATATTAATTAATCTTTATCTTCCCTTAGATCATCTAAGCAACAAGATAATAAATTTAGTGGTGTACTTATACAGGTAGTAAACTTTATGCGGCAATTATTTTTCGAGGGTACCGAACAATCCGTTTTTATAGTCGGCGAATGCCTGTTCGATTTCTTCGTTGGTATTCATGACAAAATTATCTTTGGCAGCTACCGGCTCGTTGATAGGTTCCGCGTTCAGATATAGTATCCTGGTGGCTTCTGTGGCCTGGATATGTACGTCAGCGTTAGGGTCGTCTTTATCCAGCACCACAAGGTGATAGCCATTAACGCTGGTGCCGTTTACCAGCACGTTACCGTCTACCACGTAGAGCAGTGTCCAGTAACCGCGTTTAGCCTGCAGCGATACGGCTGTACCGGCATCCAGACTCCCCCATATGGCTGTGATAGGCGTAAAGTTCTGCAGCGGTCCTTTCAGGCCTTCATATTCGCCACCTACCAGTTTCAGGTGTACACCTGGATGTGCCGGTATATGAGGCATATCAGCCCCTTTAATATACTGATAGTAAGGATCTTCAAATTTATGTGCTGCGGGTACGTTGAACCAGAGCTGCAGCAGCTCATAGTTACCGCCTTCTTTCAGAAATTCTTCAGAAGGACCTTCACTATGCAGGATACCTTTGCCAGCAAACATCCACTGTACATCGCCGGCGGTCACCGTCATGGCGTTGCCGGCATTATCGCGGTGAAAACCCTGCCCCTGCAACATAAACGTTACCGGTGCAAAGCCCCTGTGCGGATGCGGGTGCAGGCGCTCTTCCGGAGAGCCGGCAGCGTAAAACTTCGCCGGCATATGATGTACCACGATAAAAGGATTGGCAAAACGGAACTGTGCCGTAGGGAGCGACTGGCGTACCACCTCTGTATCAGTGATTTTCTTTTCGCGGCCTTCCAGCACATGCAGTATTTTCTTTTCCATTATCAGCTGTTTTGTGATGATTCAGGTAATAACTTCAGTCGGGCTTTTTCCACTGAGCTACGGAACATTTTCAGTATCAGCACCTCATAGTGTTCGATCTGAAGGACCTCTCCTTCTTTAGGAATATTCCCGTGTTCGTAGTTTATTAAACCAGAGAGTGTTTCATAATGTTCGCTTTCCGGCAATGGTACCGGCAGGAACTCGTTGATGTCGGAGAGGTTTTCGTGCGCATTCACGATGTAGGTATCTTCATCTTTTTTCTCTACGATCGGTGCTTCGTGGTCGTGTTCGTCCTGAATGTCTCCTACCAGTTCTTCCAGGATATCCTCCATGGTAACGATACCTTCCGTATCACCGAATTCATTGGTAACAACGGCCATTTGCAGGCGTTGCAGCTGGAAAGTACGCAGCAGGTCTTTGATCTTCATGCTGTCCGGTACATAAAATACCGGTTTGAGGATCTCGTTGATGCTGGTCAGTTTCTTTTCGTGTACCCCTTTAACGAGGTCTTTGGTATAGATCACGCCTTTCAGTTCATCCAGCGAGGTGCTGTATACCGGGTAACGGGAATAACCGTCTGTGATCACCTGGTTTACCAGCTGATCAAATGGCAGGGAGATGTCCAGTGCGGAGATATCCTTACGGTGAGTCAGAATTTCTTTTACGCGGCTGTCGTCGAATTCGAATACGTTCTGTATCAGCTCGCGTTCTGTTTCTTCGATAGCGCCGCCTTCCTGGCTTTCGGAGATGATCAGCTTCAGCTCTTCTTCAGAGTGAATTTCAGATTCGCCTGCAGGTTGTAATCCGAAGAGGCGCAGGATACTGTTGGCCAAGCCGTTCAGCATCCAGATAAACGGGCGGAAGATGACGAAGATGAAGCGCAGCGGCATGGCTACTGCCAGTGTGGTAGGCAGTGGCTTGCGTATCGCCATTGACTTCGGCGCCAGTTCACCAAATACGATATGTAATACGGTAATGATAAAGAATGCAATAGGGATCGCTATGGCATGGGCAGCACTTTCTGTGATCGTCAGCCCGATGGCTGCCATGAAATTCAGGACCAGTGCAGTTACCACTGATTCTCCAACCCAACCCAAACCCAGGGAAGCCAGGGTAATACCCAGCTGTGTGGCGGCGAGGTAGCCGTCGAGATTGCTCAATACGTGTTTTGCTGCCCTGGTAGACCTTTTAGAGGCACCGGCAGCGCTGTTTATTTGTGAAGATCGTACTTTAACAATGGCAAATTCTGCCGCGACGAAAAATCCGTTTAATAATACAAGAATAATAGTTCCGAGAACTTGTAGAAACATTAGTTGGGTAAATTGGTTCGCAAGCCCAAATATAGGTAAATGATTTTTTATACGTTCGTGTATTTTTGTCAGGTCTTTAAGGTGAATATCATATTATAAAATACCATAACGCCGGTTGCCTGTTTTATTATTTTTTTTCACTAGTCTACTATTTTCATAGAGTTTATGTATTTTGTGAAGAAATAGACATAAGAAATCCATGGAGAAAGTCGCTTCACCAGCCGTAACCGCAGCTATAGAACCAACACCAGCAAAGGTTTCACCGGCAAGCCCCCGAAAAAACCGCCTCTTATGGTGGGCCGCTGCAGTTATCCTGGTTTTGGTAATACTGGCCACAGCATGGTGGCATACTCCTGCTTTTCGTGCCTATGCGGAGGAGATTCCGTCTACCTTTTATTACTTCCTGATTGCCGGTTTTATCTTTGCCATGATAGATGGTGCCATCGGTATGTCATATGGTATTACCTCCACCACCTTCTCCCTTTCTATGGGAATCCCGCCTGCTTCTGCCAGTACGGCGGTACATATTTCCGAAATCCTCAGCAACGGCATCGCCGGCTGGATGCATTTCAAAATGGGGAATATCAACAAAAAACTCTTCAAACTCCTGATCATCCCTGGTATTACCGGGGCAGTAATCGGGGCATATCTCCTGTCTTCTCTCGAACATTATTCTACCTATACCAAACCGGTTGTATCACTTTACACACTCATTCTGGGTAGTATTATCCTGAAACGTGCCATTCAGGCGCGCAGGGCGAAGGTGCAACAGGGGAAAAAAATTAAAAAGATCGGTATCCTGGGCTTCTTCGGGGGCTTCATTGATGCGATCGGTGGTGGTGGCTGGGGATCCATCGTTTTATCTTCTCTGATCGCCGGTGGCCGGCATCCAAGGTTTTCACTCGGAACAGTGAAACTCTGCCGCTTTTTTATCGCCATGCTCAGCTCCCTGACCTTTGTAACGGTATTATCACATGTACATTGGGACGCAGTATCCGGACTCGTAATAGGCAGTGCGCTGGCCTCTCCTATTGCTGCCAAAGTTTCCAACAGAATTTCGGCTAAAACGATTATGATTGCTGTGGCTGTGATTGTTATTCTGGCCAGCCTGAAAAGCATCTACGGCTTCACCGTGAAAATATTATAAAACCAATACCATTTATTCTTCCGATACGGGCCTGTTCACCTTAAGTGTAACAGGCTTGTTTATTTCATACTGTACCAATGCATAGATGACCACGGCTATACGATCATCGAAAGGCTTGGCCGGCAGGTACTGATTGTCAATACTTACTTTTATTTCTGCAGTTTTATCTACAAAGAGATACCAGCCATCACTTTGTTTCTTCACGACATAGCCCGTCAGTTTAACAGTGGTACTGTCCCTGTCGAGCTGCCTTGCTTTTCGTATCACCTCCCCTACCGTGTATTGCTGGTTTTGTTGCGGTGGTATAAAGGCAACAGCTGTAATTACACTAAGTACAAACAGCAGACTTTTCATGGGAGATGTTTTGCTTTCCTTTAAACAGCTGCTCAACTAAAATGTTCAGCGGGGCGACAGCACAAAAAAAGCTGGCCTCTATCTAGTAGAGACCAGCCTGGCGTTATTAATGGATGGATGCGGATTTACTCTATTGTCAGCTGTTGTGCTTTACGAATATCTACCTTGCCGGCATCTACGAAAACACAACCTTTCTTAAAGGTCGGGACGTATGTCCAGCTACTGATAACTTTACCGTTGAGCATTACCCTGGCGGGCTTTGTATTACGGAATACTTCCAGTTTTAACGTACGCTGCTCCAGCTGACCGGCATATTTGCCGGTAGTTGCAGCAAGGTTCACCACGGTTTTTCCATTGGCTGTATTGCTGGTAATATTCGTGTAGGCAAATGCGTTATTCTTTTTATAAGCCTGTGTAGCGCCGTCATCTTCATACAATCTGAAATGACCTGCTACGCCAGGATATATTGCCAGCGTCAGCGTATCTTTCGGGCGCTGGCGATCATACAGCATTTCCGGGTATTCAGGAATGATAGCGCCTTCTTTCACAAATACAGGCAGCTTCTCCAGCGGCGCCTTGAAGCCACTTAACCATCTGCTGCCCGTGTAGGTGTCACCGTTATCGTAATCTGTCCAGGTACCGGCAGGCAGGTATATGCTGTCTCTTTTCTCTTCGTCTTTATAAACCGGCGCTACCAGCAGGTATTCACCACTCATAAACTGGTATTGCGTACTACGGCCCCAGGTGGTGCTGTCTTTAGGGTATTCCAGTACCATGGCCCTGCAAACAGGGGTACCTGTTTCATAGGCTTCGCGGCAGTAACTGTACATATAAGGCGTGAGCTGCATTTTCAGCTTCATGTAATGGCGGTTGATGCTGGTATACGGCTCTCCGTATGTCCATGGCTGCTTATTTTCCTTTGCCCAGCCGCTGATAGACATATACACCGGTGTAAAGCATTTCCACTGCATATCACGGGTATACGTTTTTGCGCTACCCCTGAAGATACCGTCTACGTCGCCGGTGGCGTAGTTGAAGCCACTTAATCCGCTACCGATCACGGTTGGGATATGGAAACGGATATATTCCCAGTTACCGCTCTGGTCGCCGCTCCATACGGTAGCATAGCGCTGGGTTCCTGCCCATCCGGCCACACACCAGATAAATCCTCTGGCATCGGCATTCTGCTCTATTCCTTCAAAAGCGGCACGGTTGCCATCCAGCCCCCATTTGTAGCCAGGTCCTACCCAGGCCACGTCCAGCTTCATTACGCGGGTGCCTAATCTGCTCACTTCGTCTTTTATCTTATCGACGCCGTTTTCCGTCCACAGGCCGGTATAGAATCCCAGCTGATGCAGGCGTTGTACAACGGTATCGAGTCCCTGGTAGCCGCAACCATAGCCATCATTCGGCAATATCCAGCCACCAGGCATATCTTTTTCGCGGTAAACTTTTGCTACTTTGTTGATCACATCACCAGTAACACCTTTTTTGTTGTAACAGTCGGCATCACCAAATTCGAGTCCCCAGCGGGGCACCATAAACGGCCTTCCTGTAACGTGTGTATACTGGTCCAGCATGGTTTTCAGACCAGGACCGTAGAAATAGTATGCATCAAATTCATATCCTTCATGCTGTAACTGTACGGTATCTTTAAAGGCATATTCTCCTTTGCTGAAAGTATTTCTGAAGATACCATAACCGGCAGTGCTGATAAAGAACGGCGCCGGATTGGAAGTGGTGTTGGCGCCCCAGTTGCCGAAATTATTACGGATAGGAATGATACTGTCGCGGTGCGAGAAGTTACCATTTTGCATACCGCCACCGTAGAAATAATCGTTCTTTCCGCGGCGGATGGCCTCTGTGGCCTGCTCGCCTAAACTGATAGGCTCCGTTTGTTCGGATATCAGCTTGCCAGATTTATCGTAAACGGCTATACGAAAAGGTGATTTCTCAATATGCAGATTTAATGCGGTAGTGGTAATTTCATAATATTTCCCTTTATCCTTTACCTGGTAAGGAATATTTTTATCCCCGTTCCATACTACGATACCATTGCTGAAGGCATCTGCAAAATGGCCGTCGGTGCTTACCTGCAGGCGATATACATCTGGCTGCAACCATTGCAGTTTTACATCTGCGTTATTTAATTTAAATAGCAGATGACCGGGTTGTTGCTGTAAACCGGTAATATTTGTGAGCGGTACTTTTTTCAGCAGCAGATGGGTACGCAGGGTGTCATTACCCGGGTTATCATCTCCCGGTAAAATCACCTGCGCCTGCAAAGGCCAGATGCCTTTGCTATGCAGATCGGCCTGCTCCAGCAGGATATCGCGATAGGCATAAGGTGGCAGTTGATTGTTATGCAATGGCACAGTAACTGTTTTTACAGCAGCGCCGGTACCAATACTGTATTTCACCTGTAAATCGGCGGTGGCAGGCTGTGTACCCAGGTTGGTAATACGCACGGTCAGTGGCTCTTTCGAGGAAAACTGCTGCTTGCCATTCTGTGGCGTCACCACACTGGTAATGGCCACATCCAGCGGATATACCTTTTCGTAGGTAGCCAGGAAGATCTTACCATTCAGGGTTCCTTTGGCATCTTTTACTACATTGCCACTGCCTTCGTCGAATTTGTAATAATGCAGCAGGTGGTTGTATTGCGGGTCTTTATCGGTCACTTCTTTAAATGCCAGTCGCGCGATGGTAGCGGCATCCAACTGGGTGTCCCACATACGCATCTCGTCCACGGTGGCATTGAGGGTACCAAAACCATCACCATCCAGCCCGATCTGCGATAACGGCAAAGGAATGCTTTTATCGATCGTCTGTACAAATTTGCCATCTATATAAAGGGAAGTATGCGCGCTATCGGCCACCAGTGCGAGGTGCGTGAGCTTTCCTACCGGCAGTTCATAATCGAAAAGTACATCGAACTTACCTTTCTGGGTAAGGCCTATTTTGTTGGTATTGTTATATTGTTCGAGACGAATCCCACTCTCATAGTCGCCGCTGGTAAGCAGGGAGGAATAGGTGCTGACCTTATCGCGACTCACAAGGCATTCCACCGTGTAAGGAGGCTTCAGGTCTTTGCCGTTCAGCTCAACAAAATTGCTGGGTCCGTGGAAGCGAAGCCTGTACTGCGCACTGGCCTGCATACCGGTTACAGACAGGAGTGCCGTCAATACAGCAGCTCCTATCAGAGAGTTGATAGATTTCATTTTCATTGTTCACTAATATAACGGGCTAAAAATACTGATCATAATTGAGAATTCCGGCATAAATTGTAATTAGAAAACTATCTTATGGGTTTCATCAGGAATTATTCCAGTGTTTTTTGGTTGCTTGGGGGTATTATCGCGGGCAGTATTGCCGGACTGATATGGGGTTCCAGGGTAACGGTCATTCAGCCTGTAGGCGAGATTTTCATCAATTTATTATTTACAGCAGTAGTCCCGCTGGTATTTTTTGCTATCGCAGATGCCATAGCGCAGGTAGATGCAGGCAAAAAGCTGGGCAGGATACTGGGGGTGATGTCGCTGGTATTCCTGGCCACCCTCCTGCTGTCGGCTATTTTTACCATGGTCACCGTAACGGTATTCCCGATACACCAGGTCATCACTTTAAGTACTCCTTCGGGAAATATAGGCCAGCCGGGCAACCTGGGTGAACAGCTCACGCGACTCCTGACGGTAAATGAGTTTTATGAACTGTTGTCCAGGAAAAATATGCTACCGTTTATCATCTTTTCCGTGATCACGGGATTTGCCGCTATGCGTGCAGGTGCTGCCGGCCAGGCATTCCGTAACTTCCTGCATTCCGGCAATGAGGTCATGAAGCAGATCCTGCATGTGATTATGAAGGCCGGCCCCGTGGGTCTGGGCGCCTATTTCGCCTGCCAGGTCGGAACCGTAGGCCCGCAGCTGTTTGGCACTTACGCTCATTCGCTGGGACTGTACTATATTGTGGGCATTGTCTACCTTATCACCGGCTTCACGTTATACGCCTTTATTGCCGGCGGCTTTCACGGCATTCGTATCTTCTGGAAGAATAATATTGTGCCGATGCTTACCGCAGTTGGTACCGGTAGCAGTATCGCTACCATCCCTGCTAACCTGGAAGCAGCACCTAAAATGGGTGTCCCCAATGATATCGCCAATGTAGTGATTCCGCTGGGAGCCACCTTGCATAAAGATGGCTCCAGTATATCGGCCATCGTGAAAATGGCCGTGGTATTTGGTATGTACGGAAAAGGATTCGATAACCCGCATACAATACTGATGGCGCTGGGCATCACCGTTATCGTCAGTATTGTGGAAGGCGGTATTCCCAATGGCGGCTATGTAGGCGAAATGCTGATGATGAGCATTTACGGCTTTCCGCTGGAAGCCTTGCCTGCCATGATTATCATTGGTACGCTGGTAGATCCGCTGGCCACTATTCTCAACGCAACCGGCGATAATGTGGCAGCTATGATGACTACCCGCTTCCTGCGCGGGTCATTGGAGAAGCCCGTCCAGCCGGCACCTTCCGTTATCGATTAATTTCGTTTATGCGTTTACGATAGTCTGCACTACAGGTATCTTTTTAAAAGCCTGTTCCAGATCACTAATCAGATCAGTATATTCTTCCAGTCCAACAGATAAACGTATCAGGCTGTCGCTCACACCGGCAGCCCTTCTTTTTTCATCCGGGATAGACTTATGTGTCATAGCAGCGGGGTGACAAAGTAAACTTTTAATACCACCTAAACTCTCTGCCAGTTTGAAGTAGTTGGTACTGGTAACAAAAGCAGTAGCTGCTGCGGCGGTATCATTCTTTAAAGTAAAAGAGATAACTCCCCCAAACCCTTTACTCTGGCGCTTTGCCAGCTCATGACCCGGATGTGAGGCCAGTCCCGGATAAAAGACTTTATCTACTGCCGGATGTTGTTCCAGGTATTCAGCGACCTGTTGCGCATTTTGTACGTGCTGGCGTATACGCAGCGGCAATGTTTCGATACCACGGATCAGCAGGAAGCTGTCGAACGGCGACAGTACGGCGCCACAGGCATTCTGATAGAACTTAATTTCCTGTGCAAGTTGTTCTGTTTTGCTGATAACCACACCGGCAATAAGGTCGCTGTGGCCACCAAGGTACTTCGTAGCGCTGTGCACTACAAGGTCGGCGCCGAGCGACAACGGCTGTTGAAGGATGGGCGAAGCGAAGGTATTATCTACACACAAAAGAATATTATGTGCTTTGGCAATCTTTGCGATTGCTTCGATGTCGGAGATCTTTAACGTAGGATTGGTAGGGGTTTCCAGCCAGATCAGCCTGGTAGCAGGTGTAACGGCATTGAATACGGCGCTGACATCTGTCGTATCTACATAATTGACGTGGATACCGAACTTTTTATATACTTTATCGAAGAGGCGGAAGGCACCACCGTAGATATCATCTACTGCAATAATTTCATCGCCTGCCTTGAGTAATTTAATAACGGCGTCAATCGCGGCGAGGCCACTGGAGAAGGCCGATGCGCCAGCACCTCCTTCCAGTCCTGCGATAATTTTTTCTGCTGTTTCCCTTGTAGGATTATTACTGCGTGCATAGTCATAGCCTTTGTTGACACCTGGTGCTTCCTGCACAAAAGTGGAAGTCTGATAGATAGGTACTGCAATGGCGCCTGTTTGAGGATCTACTGGTAAAGAATGGATCAGCTGTGTGATGGTACTCATTGGTTCATAATTTTTTTGATGAATAAATGGGGTTCTTTTGCAGTATACTATCAGGAGAGATGCAAGGTGAGTATTATACCATTGCCGGCAGGCATGGGTATAAATAAAAAAACTCATCTGGAGCCAGATGAGTTTTATATCTAAAAGAAAATTAGTAAAACTTGTATCTGACTTATCTTCCCTCGCTAAGCGAGGATGGATGCAGCACCTTTCACGTGGTGAAGGTTGCTAAGGTATCGTCGGGCCATGTCCCTACTCCTTTCTTGATAAGCAACTATTAAAGAACTGATGCAAAGATAGGACGCAAATTCAAATCTACAAATTTATTTCCTACAAAATCAGTAGACTACTACTTTTTATGGGCAGCAATAGTATCCTGAATCCCTTGCTGGTATGGCGTTGGCGTCATTTGAAAATATTTTTCAAATTTATCAGAATTAAAGACAAAGGGGTGGTTATTCTGGTATAACATCTCTACGATCTCCTTAGTCTGTTTATCGAACAGCCCGGTGAGCGACAGCATAAATTTGTTCAGCTTCATATATTTCGGTTTCACCCCCATGGCATCGGCAATCATTGTTACATATTCTTTACCAGTGGGTGCCGGCGCGGCTGTAGGAAGGTGCCATACCTGGTTCCAGGAGTTGTTGTCCTGCAGGAGCAGGTGCATTGCCCTGCCGGCATCCGGCGTATAGGTATAGCTGTGTGGCATATCATCGCGGCCAATCCACATGGCAGTACTCTTATTAGCGAATTTGTCGATGATAAGGATGTTGAGGAAACCGGTTTTATCGGCATGAGGGCCGTAGAAGTCGGCTGCACGGGCAATGGTAGCAGTTATATTGCCGGCTTTTACTTCCTCCATCAGCTGGGTGGCAATCTTTGCCCTTACTTCCCCTTTTCTGCTTGCCGGGTTATAGGGAGATGTTTCCACCATCTGTCCTTCTACTAACCCGTACGAATATACGTTATCGAAGAAGAGGAGTTTGGCGTTACTGGCTTTACAGGCAGCAATAACGTTATTCATGATGGCAGGCCATGCAACGGACCAGACATTAATATCATATTTAAGTCCCGCGCAAAGAATCACGACATCAGACCCTTTCACGGCGTTTAAAGTCTGGCTGGCATCAGTGATATCAGCCGCCACGAGATCGGTGATACCTGCATAGGATTTAGGGTTGCGACCAACGAGACGTACACGTTGTCCGGCGGCCACCAGCTGAGCGGTCAGCTCATTGGCAATAATACCGCCAGCGCCTAAAATAGTATAAAGAATACGGTTGTTCTGTTCAGACATAAAAAGGGTTTGTATAATAAGTTAAGCTAAAAACCAACATCCGGGGCCTTGTGCAAGCACAACGAATTTCAGTAAATTATACAGCATATACAAGGAGACGATTGAAAAATAAGGATATTTTAATTCCCGGTCCTGATTATGTCCGACAGTACCCGTTATTGTCTTTTACTGCCAGTTATTTTAATGATGTTTACGCTCCCAGATGATATCAACGGCCATATAATGCACATCCGTTAAATTCCCTCCTGTACCCAGCAGGTCATTCATATAACCGATATCGATGGTAACAGGAAGATGTTTGGGATGTACCGTATAATAGACCGTGAACCTGGTTTCTTTGTAGCCCCAGCCACTCCATTGACGGGGTTCATTTTCCTTGCTGACAGCAAACAAAATTTCCGCACTGGTACTTAGTTTATTGGTGCCTGTACCCAGTGGTATACTAAGTTGTGATTTCAGTCTTGTCCTGAATTGAAAATCCTCTTCTGCCGGCGTGAATGCAGGGGCAAAAAACTTCCTGAATTCCTGCCGTAAAGTATTTTTCCATTTGAGATGTCCCAGTGGTGTAGTGATCGCATACCGGCCATAGAGGCGGAATTCCTGTTCAAAAGCCGGATCGGCACTATGATAGGGATAGGCTTCCTCGTAATTGTTTTGCCGGCGGTAGCTGATGGCGTAGGAATACTCCCTGTTTTTGCGGTAATGATGATAAAATTCCTGGTTCAGCACCAGGATAGCCTGGTGATGGAGTGGGTTGGCATCGGCAGTAGGGTTACTTGTTCTTCCCAGGCCGATGTAGGTCAGGGATTCCACTTTGCCGGCACTATCCAGTGGCTGACGTATTCCCAGCGCCATCCAGCTCGCGGTATTGGCCTTACCAAGGCCAGGCGGACTTATCTGTGCTGCTGTAGTAGCAGTAAACAGTACAAAAATTATAAATAATGCAATTATGTTAATGGAAATGTTTTTGATGGTCATACTCACTGATCAAAATAGATAGCCGTGCTTTGCGCAACTGCCGGCAGGCAGTTATACGCAAGCATCATTGTTCACTGTACTGACTTTGTCTTGTCTGAAATAATTATGGCTGGAATACCCGCTCGAACATCTATCTATAAAAATAAAAAACAGTACAGGTTCAAAATTAAAAAATAAGGGCCGGAACCACTAGTACAAATCAGGACTTCCCTATTCAAAAACACGACCTATCCGCTATTATTGCTTTTTCAAAACATCCATCCGGGGGGTATGGATGAGCTGCAACAATACACCGTTGGTCCATCCGAAACCATCCTGCAATGGGTACTCTCCCCCACCCGCAGGTAAGTGTATATCAGCTACATTGTATTTTTCCAGGAGTTTGCCAGTATGGTTAAACACGGTAATATTCAAGGTGGTCCAGCGTTTGGCGATGGTATCTGCCAGTGATTGCTGTCCATAGTTGTGCAGGCCTTTGATGGCCATGTATTGCAATGGTGCCCAGGCATTGGGAGCATCCCATTGCTGGTGGTTGCTGACCTGTGTGGTCATAACACCCCCAGGCGCCAGCAGCTGCTGTTTGATAAAGGCAGCCATTCGTTTAGCCATGGCCGTAGAATTGGTCATGCCGAAAAATAGTGGCGTGGCGCCCGCGATAGTAACAGCTTTTGTTTGTTGCTGCAACTTCCAGTCGTAGTCAAAATACCAGCCGCTTTTTGTGTTCCAGCAATACCGGATAACGGCCTGGCGCCGGGCTGCAGCCAGTTTTTTAAATAACAGCGCTGAATCCGCCTTGCCCTTTTGCTTATATCCTCTGGCGATGGTCAGTTCCAGGTGATAGAGCAACCCGTTGAGGTCGACGGGAATGATATCCGTTGTATGAATGGTCGTGAGCTGCTGCGGGTCTTTAAACCAGCGGCTACTGAAATCCCAGCCGGATTCGGCCGCCGCACGGATATTACGATAAAACACGGAAGGGTGCTGGGTGGTTTCCCGTGCTGCCAGTACATCTTCGCGGTACGACTCTTCCCTCGGCTGATCACTGAAATCCCAATAACGGTTCAGCACCTCTCCGTTGCGGAGCTTCACCACATGCGCCACGGCATTGCCTCTGGACAAAGTATCTGCACCACGCATCCAGAAAGCATATTCTTTTAACAGTTCAGGCAGATAATGCGCATATACCGATTCACCTTTTGTTTCCGCCAGCAGGGATATCATCATGGAAAAGAACGGGGGCTGGCTCCTGGTAAGGAAATACGTACGGTTACCGTTAGGAATGAAGCCCAGCGTATCTATCAGCCATGCGAAATTGCTGATCATATTTTCAATCATCTCCGTTTTTCCGGCTGCCTGTAATCCCAGCATGGTGAAATAGGAATCCCAGTAGTAAACCTCTCTGAACCTGCCACCAGGCACGATATAGGGATGTGGCAAAGGGATCAGCGACACACTGCCATCCGGTACGGGCTCACGGCGCAAAACCGTCCACAATGTATCTATATGGTGTTCGATGCCGGCGCTGATATCGCTGTGGTAAGGCACTGCGCGGGAAGCGGGCATTTCGAAATAGCTGTCGGCAAAGGTTTTAAGGTTGAAGCCAGGTTTGTCTTTTGCGGCAAGCCAGGCCTCCATAATGGCTGCCGGCGCCATTTTGGGCTTCATGTCAACAAATGTTTTACCATCCGGATAAATACGGTTCAGCTGTATATCTTCAAACAATCCCGGATAAATGGTACGTGGTGTCTGCTGTTGTGCAGGTAATTGCAGGTAGATGATCAGTAGGAAAGCCGTAATGATAGATTTCATCTGGAAATTATTTTGGGTTATAACGTGCCTGGCAATACGAAAATAACCAATTAATCCGGGCAAAAAAAAGCTGCATTCCACCAGGAATACAGCCTTGTAATATTGGTACCGGCAGTACGATCAAGGATCCAGCGGATCGCGGCTATCCGCCTGCAGGGAATTGAGTTCCGGCAGGTAGGAAATGCTGGTTTCGCTGACACTAACCGCCTTTTTCATGGGCAGGTAGCCCAGCTCCTGGCGGCAGCGTAACTCAAACAACCGGGTGCTGATATAAGTAAGGTGCATGTTATCGGAAACACATAAAATTCTTTTATCTACCGGCATACCAGTACGGAACACGATCCTGTTGGTATTACGGATATTGGTGGTGGTATGGCGTGCATATGGCTCTACGATCACGGCGTCTGACGGCACTTTCAGACTATCCACCAGGTATTTCTTCATCTCTATGGCCTCTGCAAAAGGCGTCAGAAAAGGGTGTACATGTCCGCCGGAAACTACGATAAATGGCGCCATTCCTCTCTGGTACATGGCTGCACCACTCTTGCAGCGGGCTTTTCCGGCATCGCTGATATTGTCTTTATTTCCCGGGCCGGCACCTAATATAAGGATGACGGTATAATCATACTTTTTCCAGTTCAGCTTTTTAAGCCGTGCATATGGTTCTTTGTTGATGTTGGACAGCGGTTCGTACCTGGCTGCTTCATCGTGTTTGTTATAAGTCAGCAGCGCCAGCGCCAGATCCAGGGAAGGTTCGAAGAAGAGTACTTCCTGGTTGCCGGTTGTCTGCATCTTATCTAAAATACCATTTACGCCGGCGTAGTAGGCCGGAGATTTAACATACCAGGCTGCAGAATCGATATTGGGATACCTAAAACCTTTGTTTTCGGTATATGCCCGGAGAATGTAATTAACGCCTTTGGCGGCATCCTGCCAGGCCATGGTCAGTAAGGTGGTATCACTTTCCCGGCTGTATAGCTGAAAAAGGCCACTGTTGCGCATGGCATGAATGAGCGGCGCCATGGTGGCCTGGTTGGTAGTCAGCAGATGGTTCAGGCGATAGCTGATGCCCGCTACTTCCTCATTGGAAAAATAGAACGGCGCCACCAGGTCTTCCGCATCGTGCTGCCCCGCCGGCACCGGGCCTGCCAGGCGATGGCTAAATTCCCTGGCTACCTTTGCCAGCATTTCATCCTGCAATAGCAGCCTGCGGATGGCAGGCATTTGCTCTATCAGGGTAAAAAGGTAGAAATTCCTGTCCTGCACCTTATTATTTCCGGTAAAAAAGGTATAGTGAGGGTCTGGTGGCGACAACTGCGCCATAACACGGGTTCCGCCAACGAAAAGACAGATAAGTAATAACCTGCGAAGAATAAACATATTACAAGATTACAGATAATATCAATTAATAGAACAGTTCTTTTTCAGATTTGTTCATTTCTTAATTTAAGAAAAATTTATAATACATTTCTAACGCTAATATATATACGCCTAATACACAAAACGCTCCACCAGCAAGGATTCCAGCACAAATCAATTGTAAATCAACCACATAAATCACTTACTTTTACAGCATCAAAAACAGTTCAGCAGCCAACATCCATGTATCACAACCACGCGCAGAAAACATTTGTCCGATTTGGTGTACTCATATTAATGGTAGTCATACTAACCACCTTATTCCTGATGATATATATGCGCAAGCGTACATCAGAACGGATTGGCAGTATGGTAAATGAGCTATCTGTAAATGATAACAGCAGCAGGCACCTTAGCAAGGCATCGCAGCTGTTGTACCAGGCAGACAATAACTTCAGGCTATATACCGTCACCTTCGACCGGCAATACTTTACCGGCTACCACGATATGCTGAAAGGCGTGAAGGCCGAACTGGACAGCGCACTGGCAGATAAAGGCCCTTATGGGGTTTCTATACTCCTGGCCAATAAAGCCAGACAGATGGACATATTTACGCAATGCAGCCACCGCCTGGATTCATTGCTGCAACTGGAAACTGCCTGGCCGGCGATCAGCGTACCTGCCGGTGTACAAGCGTCATCCTCCCCAACGCGTATACATATAGACACCATCATCAGCACACAGGAAACAGCCACCAGAAGTAAAAAGAAGCTCCTGGGCCGCATCCGTGATGCGATTGCCAATAAATCCGATACCAAAAAAACGAAACAGGTAGCTATCGTAAAACATACGCCCGTTGCCAGTCCGCATAGTATCTCCAAAGATCAGCTGCAATCCATGCAGGCAAAATACGACCAGCTGTTCGTAGAAGCCTCCCGCACCAGGAACCGGATGAATAACGCCGAAGCCGACCTGGTGGCCACCAGCAACCGACTCTTTGCCGCTATACAGGAGCTGTTGCTGCAGGCCAATGATGCCACGCAGGCAGCCATGGCCGCCGAACGCAGCAAAGTGCAGGCCGGCGCCACTATCTCCCTGGAAAAAATCAAACACCAGGGATACTGGGAAATCCCACTTATACTCGTACTCGCCACCATTATCATTTATGGTATCATGCGACTCTATCGCTACGACCTGGCACTGCTCCGCTCCACACAGCAGGCAGAAAGACTCGCCCGCCAGAAATCTGAGTTTGCAGCCACCGTCAGCCATGAACTGAGAACGCCTATACAGTCGCTGCTGGGCTATAGCCAGCAACTCAACCGGGAATATAAACCTGAAACGGTATCGGCTATACGAACAGGTGCAGAAATGCTGTTGCAGGTAGTTAATAACGTACTGGAATATACGAAAATAGAAACCCATAAACTGGTATTGAAGCAGGAGAAGTTTTCGCCAAGAGCCGCTATAGAAGAGGTATGCCAGGTATTACAGGTACAGTCAGAACTGAAATCTCTCCAGATGACAGTCAACATCTACTTCCCTACTACCCTGCAGGTATCGGGAGACGCCTTTCGGCTGAAACAGGTAATCACCAACCTGGTAGCCAACGCTATCAAGTATACCGACAAAGGCGCCATCACCATCACTGCTGCCATGCGCACCATAGAAAACGGCAACTGCCTCCTGGAAGTAACCGTTACCGACACCGGTATCGGCATTCACAACCGCGACCTGCCACAGCTATTTGATGCCTTTACACAAGCCTCCGCCGACAGCAACGCCTCCTTCAGGCCCAACAGCAGCGGCCTCGGACTACATATCGCCAAAAAAATCATCGACCTGCACGACGGGAAAATCTATGTTAAAAGTATCCACGGTAAAGGATCTACCTTCTTCTTTGAAATAAAATACCAACCCATCGTTCACTCCCCTGCCACCAGGAAAATTACCGTACCTGTCAATATCAATCAACCTTCCGGCACCTCCACGAACAAAGTAGTGCGCATACTGGTAGTGGAAGACAGCGTCCTTAATCAGAAGCTGCTCTCGATGATGCTGGACAGAATGCAGGTATATTATAAAATAGCAGGTAATGGAGAAGAAGCCCTCGCTTTGTTTGAAGAATATACGTTCGATATTATCCTGACAGACATAGACCTTCCCGGCATGGACGGCATCGCGCTGACCGCGCATATTCGCGCCATGGAAGACAAGAAAAAAGCCGCAGTTACCATCATTGCCATTACCGGGAATGTGATGGAAGAAGATATTGCCCTGTACCTCAAATGCGGCTTCAATGATTATATCATGAAACCTTACCGCGATACCGACATCCAGGAAAAGCTGCTGCTTTTTGGTGTGATGGCCTGATTTGCGTAGCTTAACAGGAATCAAACCCTTGTAAGTTGACACTGGCCGACCGCATCATTGCATTTAATAAGTCCCTCCATTTTGAAGGTAAGCTGCCTGCAGGCATTCATGTCATGAACCCTTTCCGTGAAAAAAAGGACATCGTGGACATCATGACAAAATTCTACAGGAAGTATTACAGCGATAACCAGCCCCGGCAGATTATACTGGGTATTAATCCTGGCAGACTGGGCTCAGGGTCTACCGGGGTGCCTTTTACGGATACCACCCGCATGAAGCAGGTAGGCCTGGAAATTACAGATTTCAAGACGCATGAGCCTTCATCGGTATTTGTATATGACGTGATCAACGCCTATGGCGGCCCGGAAAAGTTTTATAAGCGGTTTTACATTACGTCTGTTTGTCCGCTGGGGTTTACCACCGACAAGGGCGACAAGGTCATCAACTACAATTATTATGATTCCGCGGCACTGACAAAATCAGCCCTGCCGTTTATTGTAAAATGTCTGAAAGAGCAATTGAGCTGGCCGATCAGCCATGAAGTCTGTTATTGTATGGGTACGGGTAAAAACGCTGCATTTTTGCAGGGGTTAAACACAGAGCATCAATTCTTTAAGGAAGTGGTACCATTGGAGCATCCGCGGTATGTCATGCAGTATAAGAGCAGGTCTAAGGATGCGTATGTGCAGAAGTACCTGGATACCTTTGCTGCGCATGTATAGCAGGGATTGGCAACAGTATGTCCCGGAATGTGGAACGCGGGCAACACTACACTGCTATGCCGTTGTCATACCGTTGACATACCCTTGTTATGCCGTTGCTTTACCAATATAATCTGCGATCATGTTGAGGAGGCCCATATCAAGGCGGTGGCCGGCAAAAGTGGCGCCGGAGGCCCTGAGATAGCCGTCATCATCTTTTTCCAGGAGTACCTGTTCGCCAAAAACGTCTACTATAAAACGGTCATCAGCGGCGGATCCGGCGGATTTAACAGGAAAGGTGCCGGAGGGGGTCTGAATAGTAAAGGGCTGCATATACGAGCGGTTTAGACGTTTTATGTAGCAAACCGCAGGCCAGCTCCTCCTAAACGGACAGGAAATTATAATATCTGTACCAGGTATTTTCAAATCCGTCGTGGGAAATGAATTCCGCGACAAGATCATGATCGTTGCCGAGGTTATCCAGTTGTGGAAATGGTTGATCGCTGAGGGCAGTGCCTCCGAAATTGAAGTTGCTGTTAGCGATGCCAAAAGTACCGTCCGGATATAACTCTATTTTTCTGCATTCAAAGCGGAGTTCATCCAGTTCTATGAATTGAACTTCCGCTTCATCTTCCTCACGGTGCAGCCAGTAAATTTTGACATATTGCATGGATGATTACATTTTTTCCAGCTTGCACTCCCATACCTGGTCGTGCTGCAGGGGACTTTCAACAATCACCCCTTTGATCCTGTAGGTATCGCCCTCCTGTTTTATCTGGTCGCCCACATTAGGAGCACCGGCATCATTGAACCGGATGGTAGCCATAATGCCGAAAGACTTATAGCTGTTGATTTTGATAATAGCAGCGGAGCGTAAAGCCGCAGGAACGGGTTTCTTTTTATTCAGCAATCTGAAGGATACTACCAGCAAGGTTACTGCCGCCAGGGCGTACAATAAATAAGTGAACACGGTATAAAGGTTTAGGTTGTTGGTCATCCGCAGTTGTTTAGTGCAGATAAAAATAAGTTGACAAAGGCATTATCAATTTAAAGAATATTTCGCACATATAGCACAAAATTTTATGTTAAAAACTGTACTGCCTTTTGTCGCTTTAAAACCATGTTCTCCTCTGATATTATCTTCCGTCGTCGCTAGTCGTAATTTTCATTACATCGAGGTCATTCAGTATCTCTGTGAAGGACTTCGGTGGTTTATCATCAAAGAACTGTAACGGGCTGTCGTACTTGAACCTGTAGCCCAGCAAATCTTTGACCTTGGTGTTTGTAACAATTTTATAGCTATCGTCTTCAGGTTCTTTTCTTCTCGGGCGTTGCAGATCGAAGTGGGCAGCCGCCTGCACGTGATAGCTGAAACGCAGCGGGTGGCCGCTGGCACATGCATTGAATACTTCCCCCCAGATATCTTTTTCCAGCACCCGTTCTATCACCCCTATGCAATCCGCACGGTGAATCAGATTGAGTGGTGTATCCTGGGCCCTGGGGTCATTGACTTTCTTCTGTGTATTGGGCAATCTGTCGAATCCGGCGAGGCCGCCGAAACGTAGCACGACGGTATTAAAACCGGGTTTGTTCAGCAACACTTTCTCTGCTTTCAGCAATGCCACACCGTTGGGCTTATCTGGCGGTATATTACAATCTTCATATACCTTATCGTTAATGTTCGGATAAACAGAAGTAGAGCTGACAAAAATTACGTGCCTGATACGTGTTTGCTCCAGCGCTACGGCCAATGTTTCCATTTCTGCGACAAACGCATGATCCCCCCGTTGCATCCGTGGCGGCACATCAATGATGATTACATCGGCATCCCAGAAGGGAGCATTATCACCTTCGATGGCATCTTCCTTCAGCCTGACGGTATAGCCTTCAATACCCAGTGTATGCAGCTCTGCCACACCTTCGGCAGTTGTACGGGAACCTTTCACCCTATAACCGATGGATGCCAGGTGAACCGCCAGTGGCTTACCTACCCATCCACAACCCAGAATGCTTATAACAGGATATGTTGGATTAAACATTGATAATTTACATTGATGAGATTCGAGATCAGATAAATATCCGGATTTATCTGCCAATGCAGTATCAAGCCGGATTTATCTTACTTAAAGCTATAACTTTTCAAGCATAATTTTAGTTCAGTAGAATGGTTTTTTTGAGATAAAAAGCCCGACAGTAGCCGCTATTCGGATATCTGACCGAAAAAAATATATTTAAAAGGGCATCCTCCGCCTATCTCTCTAAAACAATTCAAATATAATACAGGCAAGGGAAACAGCTCATATAACGTTTGTGAATATACGCGTTCTACAGATGACTCCATTTTTTCAATGCCGTTATCAACAGCTTATTATCCTCCTCGCTCCTGCATGCAATTCTACAAAATCCTGAGCTTAGTCCCTCAAAATCGGAGGCATCCCTTATCAAAATAGCATATTTATCCAGCAGCCAAGACCTCAGTTCTGTGGCTGTACCTGTCAAAGTCTCAAATAAGAAATAATGCGTATAGGAGCTATAGACTTTGAACTCCGGCATGGCTTTGATTTTTTCACGCAGCTGAAAAGTATTTGCCAGCAGGTCGTCCAGTTTAAAGGCAAATTCCCTGGGATGTGCCAACATATACATTCCGGCGGTGATAGCGAGCTGGTTAACGCTCCAGGGCGGCTGGAAAGCCCTTAACCTGTCGAGGAGGGGCTTCTGGCCGGCAATATATCCCAGGCGCAGGCCCGGGAAGCAGGCCACCTTGGCAGGAGAGCGCAGCACCAGCAGGTTGGGCAGGCGATGAATATGCGTCACCAGCGTCCGGGTTTCCCTGGTAAAATCGATATAGGCCTCGTCCACTACAAAGATCGTTTTACGGTTGGCATTGATCATCCGCTGTAATACAGCCTCTTCCAATACCTGTCCGCCGGGATTATTCGGATTACAGATAAAGACGAGGTCGGTATCAATGCGAAAGCCATCATCCAGCTTATCCCACCATAGAAAGCTGACCTGGTGCTTAAACAGGCGCGCAGCCGCTTCATACGCCGAAAAAGTCGGCGCGATGATGCTGGTGGTAGCGCCGGCAAACAATTGTGCGATGAGGTAAACCGCCTGTGTGGCGCCATTGGTGACCAACACGGTGCCGGGTTGCTGCTCCAGCTGCTTCTCCAGCGCCTCCTGTAGCAGACCAGCGTCTGGCGAAGGATAACGCACGATCGTATCCAGACTGCCGGCCAGATGACTTTTGAGCCCGGCTGTAAGTCCGCTGTACAAGGTATTCTCGCTGAAATCCGCTACTATTTTCCGGGGAAACTTATCTCCACCTTCTCCATTCACAGGGTTCATATATACTGATTAATTTTCCAACGTCTTATAAACAGCTGAAAGATTAAGATGTTCACGAAGCAGGGCTGCCAATTTGTTATATTGTTCTTCTTTCCACTGGTGGTAGTCGAAAGCAACCTGCAGGTCTTTTCCGGTTTGTTGCAAAAGGGTATTCACCACTACTTCATTGTCAAGGATACCATGCATATAGGTTCCCCAGCATTTGGGTGATTGCAGGTATCCGTCTGTAGTGCCATCGGCCAGTGTATTCAATGGTTTGGGCAGTTTACTAACGGTATCGCCCATATGAATTTCATAACCGGTACATCGCGTATCCGTACCGGCAAAATAGAAGTGACGTTGCTCCGTTGTTTTCGCCGTTTTAATTACGGTAGATACCGGCAGTATCCCCAAACCCGGTACTGCGGCCGTTTCACCCTCTACCCCATCCGGGTCGGCGATCCATTCACCCATCATCTGGTAGCCGCCACAAATACCTATCACCACTTTCCCCTGCTGCCAGGCCTGTAGCACAGCAGCGGCAGTGCCATTATTGCGGAGGGCCACCAGGTCAGCAATGGTGCTTTTACTACCCGGCAGTATGATAATATCCGCGTTGCTGATCTCTATGGGGTTATCTGTATAAAAAAGATTGACGGCATCATATCTTTCCAGCGGATCGAAGTCGGTGAAATTAGACATATGCCGTAGCAGTACCACGGCCACATTCACTTTGCCGGCAGCGCTGCGGCGTTGTTTTGTGTGCAGGGTCACACTGTCTTCCTCTTCGATATGAATATCCCGGAAATAAGGCACCACGCCGATAACCGGTACGCCTGTCAGCTCTTCCAGCTGGCGGCGGCCATCATCGAACAGGCTGATATCTCCCCTGAATTTATTGATGATAATACCTTTGATAAGAGCTTTATGTTCGGGTGGCAGCAGGGCCAGCGTACCATAGATACTGCCGAAGATGCCTCCCCTGTCGATGTCGGCGATCAGGTAAACGGCCGCATTGGCGTGATATGCCATGCGCATGTTCACAATATCCCTTGACCAGAGGTTGATTTCACTGATGCTGCCTGCCCCTTCCATCACCACAGGGCTATACCTGGCCGACAGCCGGTCGTAGGCGGTAGTCACCTCTGTAAAGAGGGCGTTATTATGTGGTTCGCTGAAGTATTCTTTCGCCGTACGGTTTCCTGCCGGGCTTCCGTGTAACACCAGCTGGGAGGCAGTATCAGATACCGGTTTGAGCAGTACGGGGTTCATATCAGTATGACAGGGCACGCCTGCTGCTTCCGCCTGCACCGCTTGTGCACGGCCTATTTCAAGGCCTTCCGGCGTTGCATAGCTGTTGAGCGACATATTCTGCGCCTTGAAAGGCGCCGGATGATAGCCATCCTGTAAAAAAATACGGCAGAAGCCTGCGGTGATCACACTTTTTCCCACGTCGGAGGCCGTCCCGGTAAACATGATACTCTTCATGCAGGCAAATGTAACGAGGATTTTCCTGCCGGGAATTTTCCTGCTTTTTTGTTTTGCTTCAAAAGTAGGCCTTCGGCATACTTTTGAAGTTGTAGTTACAGCCGCCACCGCAGGTGGCGGCTGTAACTACAAAGATTTTTTTATTGGGGAGAGAAACGCTGGCAGACCTGTTCTTTGCTCAGGCCCTGGTTGAATTTAATGGTAGTGAGGTCGTGGTGTTGCTGTTTGCCGCCTATATCTACCAGCAGCTTATAAGGTACTTTATATCCCTCTACATCGCGGTAATCACTGTAATCGGTGATGACATTACTGCCGGTATTTTCTTCTGTTGTAACAATGATACTGCGCACTTTCAGGCCTGTTTTCTCATCATAATAATTTCTGAAAACGGTACCGTTGCTGGTAGCCACAGACAATACATAAGCGGGGGCACCATTAACCATTTCCTCTGTGGGAGCGAGTTCCAGCTTCACCATATCCGGATTTCCCAGATAATAGTATTCCGGGAAGAGCATATGTTTATCCATTTCCACCCCTTTTTCAGCAGCAGAGAGCGACACCATTTTACCATTTCTCATCACCATTACGCTATCGTTCTGGATACGTGTCAGGAAAAGGGTTTGCTGTTGCGCAGGAAGATAGACTTCTCTGCAAAAAAAATATCCATCTTTAAATTTTGCCCGGGTAGTTGTCATGATCTTTACCCCCAACGCTTCACCAGCGAGGGTAAAGGCGATATCCTGCAATGATTTCATTTTCTCCATACCGCCGCAGGCAGTAATATAATTACGAAGTATATCCGTTGGCGTTATACCTGCCGGCACCTGCTTTGCGACATCATTCCCTTTCCAGGAATTGTTATTCCTGTTTTCATCCGGGAGTTCACCGAGTGGGTCCAGCGTTACTGCTACCAGCTTAGAGGTGGATGGGTAAGGCAATACGTAGGTTGGGCCATGCTGCCATATTTCCACCGGCAGTTTCAGTGTATCTGTAGTGCCATTGGCCTGTTTGATGGCCACGGTTACCGGCATGGGCAGCTGCTCCAGGCATTCCAGCGTAATCAGGGCACCACTTGCCGGATCATCTTTTACATATTTCACGTCTTTCACTGCGAGATCCAGTTTCCAGGTATTAAAGAACCATCCTTTCCAGAACCAGCTCAGATCTTCTCCGGTGGCGTTTTCCATGCTTCTGAAGAAGTCGTTCGGTGTAGGGTGTTTATACGCCCAGCTCCGGATATATTGCCTGAAGGCATCATCAAATCTTTCCCTACCGATTATTGTATTTCTCAGCAATTCCAGTCCCATGGCCGGTTTATAATAGGCAGCAATACCCAGGTAGCGGTCTGCCACTACATCCGGCATGGTCATAACCGCTTCATCAACGGTTTGATGGAGGGAGTTGACACCGTTTGCCAGCTGCGCCGGCGTATAGTATTCCCCCTGGTGGAAGGCAGCTGAAGAGATACCATTGATAAAGGTGTTGAAACCTTCGTCCATCCAGGGATATTTCCGTTCATTAGAGCCTACGATCATCGGGAACCAGGTATGGCCGAATTCGTGCGTGGTAACACCCCAGAGGCTATTTTTATTGGCTTTCCAGGAGCAGAAAACGATGCCCGGGTATTCCATACCACCAACACGTCCGGCAACATTGGTAGCTACCGGATAAGGATAGGGAAACCATTGGGTTGAATAGTGTTCGATGCAGGCTTTGGTGTATTCAGTAGCTCTTCCCCATCCGTTGCTGTCGGCATTTTCGAGGAGGTAGACCGATTGTGCGAGTGCTTTTTTATTTTCCGGGAGATTGATTTTTGCAGCATCCCATATGAACGCTGCGGAGGCTGCCCAGGCTACATCGCGGGCATTCTTACAGGAGAAATGCCAGGTTTTATTGCCGGAGGCAGGTGTTTGTGCCTGCACAGCAGCTGCGGAACGGATGGCAACGGTGTTGTCGCTCTGTGCCGCAATACTGAGCTGCTTTTGCTGTTCGGCGCTCAATACCTTTGCCGCATTGGTCAGTTCACCGGAGCCTGCAACGATCATATTAGCCGGCGCGGTGATATCATATTCATAATTGCCGTATTCCAGGTAGAATTCACCGTTGCCGAGGTAGGGCAGGTTATTCCAGCCGAGCACGTCGTCATAAACGGCCATGCGTGGGTACCATTGCGCAATCGTATATACGGTACCGTATTTCGATGGCATGCGCCCCATGCGGTCGGTACCATCTTCGGGGATAGTAAAAGCGTAGTTGATGTTGATCTGCATATCGGCTTTTGTTGCCAGCGGAGCAGGCAGCCGGAGTTGCATACGGCTATCCGTGATGGTGTAAGCCACATTGTATGACTTACCATTGAGGACGATGCTGATTTCTTTAAGTTCGAAGCCGTTGGTAAAGCTGTTGCCTGCCAGCCGGGCTTCTGCGGGAAGCTGTGTGGCTGTGGCGCGGGCATCTTTCTTAAAAGCCTGCTGGTCCAGCTGCAGCCAGACGTAAGGCAGGGTATTGGGACTGTTGTTATGATAACTGATCCGTACGGAACCGGTAATACGCTGGGCGACAGTGTCGAGGGTAGCCTGGATGTTATAGTCGGCCGCATTTTGCCAGTAGGCAGGTCCGGGTCTTCCGTCGGCAGTGCGGTATTCGTTACCGTTGGAAGTATAAAAGATGGGAGCAAAAGCTTCGTGCTGGTCGAATTTTGACTGGGCTAAGGCTGGCTGCACCAAAGAAAGCAGTAAAAGCAGCGCAAGTGGACTAAACTTTAATTTCATCGTTACGATGGCAGATGTTTTTTAATGTGTATTGGAAGATAAAGAAAAAAGGACAGCTTTCGCTGCCCTTTTTTGTATAGAGAGAAATCAGTAATGATTAAACGAGGTTTTTTAAATCTTTCTTCACACGTCGGAGCCGGAAAGCGAAAATAATGCTGAAAACGCCTGCCATCCAAAAGCCGGCGGCCAGGATACCCAGGATGGTAGCTACTCCAATGGTTGGGTTATCCAGGATGAAAATTGACACCATCACCAGGAGGATACCTCCCACGAGCAGCCAGCCCCAGTTAGGGATTTTTTCCATGCTGAGCTGGATACTGAATACGATCAGGCTGATACCACGGAAGAGGAACCAGAATCCCAGGAAGAGCGGGATTACCGCCATACTGACAGCGGGGTAGATCATCAGCAAAAACCCTACTACTACGTCGATAATACCGGACGCCAGCGACCATCCCCAGCCGTACATGCTTTGCCGGTTACTCACCGCAAAGGAGATTTCAGCGATACCGGTAACAAAGAGGGTAACGGCAAAGAATATACTCAGTATCACGTAGCTGCTGAAGGGGTTGGAGAAAACGATGAACCCGGCAATGATGAATATAATACCATTGAGCAGGTATAACCACCAATACTTCACATTACTTCGGATAGTAGATAAGAGGTTAGACATAATTTATTTTTTTAATAAAAAATCAAGGCTTACATATAGTCCTAACACATGCCATTGTAAAAAGTTCAACGGGGGACGTTGCGAAGCGCTTAAAACATTAACTTTGCGCCAGCTGATTTAAATCATATTAATAACGATTCCTGGAAACTATCTTTGTGTGATGAACAAGGCGATAAAGCAACAGAGAGGCCGCCCGATTTGGTGGCATCAAGCAGATTTCATGGGCATTCATTTGGTGCCTTTTCTTGCGTTTTTTACAGGTACAACGGCATTCGACTGGATCTTATGCGCAGCGTTGTATGTAATACGCATGTTTTTTGTGACAGCAGGATACCACAGATATTTCTCGCATCGTGCTTTTAAAACGTCGCGATTCTTCCAGTTTATCCTGGCTGGTGGTGCACAGAGCAGCCTTCAGAAGGGTGCATTGTGGTGGTCTGCCAATCACCGTATTCACCACAAACATAGTGATACGCCTGAAGATCCTCACTCTGCGAATGTGTATGGCATCTGGTATGCGCACATCGGCTGGATCATGGGTCCTGAATACAAACCTACCCGTTTTGACCTGATCAAAGATCACAAAGCGAAAGAATTATTCTGGCTGAACAAATGGCATATGATTCCTGCCGTAGTACTGGCTGTTGCCGTGTATTTCGTAGGTAACAAAGTGAATGGTACCGGATGGTTCGACTGGCATGCAGGTTTATCTACCCTGTTTATCGGTTTCTTTGCCAGCACTATCTTCCTGTATCATGGTACTTTCACCATCAACTCCCTGATGCACAAGATCGGTAAGCAACGTTATGAAACCGGCGACCAGTCACGCAACAGCGTATGGCTCGCATTGATCACCCTGGGTGAAGGATGGCATAACAACCACCACTATTATCAGAGCGCTGCACGTCAGGGTTTCTACTGGTGGGAAATTGACATCAGCTACTATGTGCTGAAAACTTTAAGTCTGTTTGGTATTGTATGGGATATACGCCCTGTTCCGGCTAAAGTAAGAGAAAGCAACAAGATTGATAAGAATAAAGTAAGAGACGGCAGATCTGTAGAAGATTTAAGAGCTTAGTTTCTCAAAAAATATAAAAGAAGAAGGTCGTCTCTCCAATAGAGACGACCTTTTTTTGTATCTGCTTATGAGTTGAGGTTAACCAACAATACACTACACGATTAAAATCATTCTCAAACAAATGGCGAAAGAAGAAAACAATTTGCACGCAATATCTTCCGGACAATTACAGATTGCGTTCAGATAAGTTAAGCCGTGATGTGTATTGTGTGATAATTAAAATATATGACAGTTAGTAAGGTTACTTTATTCGCATTGGATGATCCAGGTTGATAGTCAGTGCGGTAACACTGCATTTATAGCTGCAATTTGATTAATTCCTGCTGACCGGACAATACCGCCATGGGGTGATTTTAGATCTGTACAAAAATGGCATATTGCAGGAGTGCCTGTACATTTCTGCACCGTAGTTTCTGCATAATATTTTTACGATGTGTTTTAACCGTATCTATGGAGATAAAGAGCTGTGATGCGATCATGGGATTGGTAAGACCGCGGACGATGAGTTGAAATATTTCTTTTTCCCTGGCAGATAACGCGTGAAACTGTTCGGCATGCGCCATCTTGAACAGGGAGCTTTTGAGCATACGGTTCAGGAGGAAGATGTATTCATTCAGTTCTTCGCTGGCTATTTGCAGGGTAATCTCCGAAGTACCTTTTTCCAGGCTTTTCACTTTTATCACCGGTGGCTGTGCTACCAGTTTCCTGTTACTTTTTGTCAGCCATTGCAGGGCCTCTTCCGGTTCTTTGAAAAAGCGGGAATTAACATTGGCCGCTCCTTCTTCAAAGAGGTTAGCGACAGACAAGAGATGCATCATGTTCTCCCCTACAATGATCCCGACTTTTCCATCGAAGCCGGCATCAATACACGCAACATTGAGGAAAGTATCTGTCCATTGCTGTAATTCGGGGGTAATGGCAAATTCACAGTTACTATTATACCAGAGTGTATGTTTGGGTAATACCTGCATATAGGCTTCTTTAAAAGCAGCAATACCAGCGATATATTCTTCTGCTGTGGCGCAGGTAGTCCAGGAGGTAGACAGAATACCAGTCTTTCCCAGTAAAGTAACATCGATAATATCAGTTGTAGCAACAAGTTCCATAAAAGGCGGATAAACAGTAACATAAAACAGGACGATGCCTGCCAGCGCGTAATAACTAAAGGCGGCAGTGTTAGAACAGTGCTCTTCGGATCAAATAGAAATAGTCAGTTGTTGGATTCCAATCCTATATCCAAGATAATCAATTTATTCATTCCTTCAAACCCTTTCTGACGGCTTTTTATTTCCATCATTAGCGATTATCTTGGTGCAAATTTCAACCACATGTCGAACTACACACCGGATACGGCCCGATATAACCAGATGAACTATCAGCGTTGCGGAAAAAGTGGCCTGATGCTGCCAGCAGTATCATTGGGTCTGTGGCATAACTTCGGTTCCATTGATAACTTCGAGAATGGCCGAAGCATTGTCCGTCATGCCTTTGACAATGGCATCACCCATTTTGACCTGGCTAACAATTATGGCCCTGTTCCGGGCAGTGCAGAAGAGAATTTCGGTCGTATTATAAAGAAAGATTTCACTGGTCATCTGAGAGATGAGCTGGTCATTTCCACCAAAGCAGGTTACACCATGTGGCCCGGCCCTTACGGAGATAAAGGTTCCAGGAAATATCTCATTTCCAGTTTAGACCAGAGCTTACAGCGGATGGGGTTGGATTATGCAGATATTTTCTATAGCCACCGGCCTGATCCTGAGACTCCCATTGAAGAAACGATGGGCGCGCTCCACAGCATTGTGCAGCAGGGAAAGGCCTTGTATGTCGGGTTATCCAATTACACAGCGGAGCAAACCGCAACAGCAGTAGCTGTTTTAAAGTCCCTGGGCACCCCTTGCCTGATCCATCAGCCAAAGTACAGCATGTTTGAAAGATGGGTGGAAAACGGCCTGCTGGATGTACTGGAAGCCAATGGTGTGGGATGTATTCCTTTCTCGCCGCTGGCACAGGGATTACTGACCAATAAATACCTGCATGGCATTCCGGAAGGTTCCAGGGCCAGTAAGCCTTCAGGATTCCTGAAAGAAACCGATATCACCCCTGAAAAAATCAGTAAAGTTCAGCGATTGAATGAGCTGGCAGTTAATCGTGGGCAGAGCCTGGCGCAAATGGCGCTGGCATGGATACTGAAAGATAGAAGGATCACATCCGTGCTGATAGGCGCCAGCTCTGTAAAGCAGCTGGATGATAACCTGAAAGCACTGGACAACCGCAGGTTTACGCCGGATGAGTTATCCGCTATCGAGACTATATTGGGATAAACCTCCACCAATCCATCAACCGATACCTTCGGTATCGGTTGATGGATTGGTTCTCTCTACTGCGTAGAGACGGCGGGCTACCGCCTGATAAATTACTTTCATAATTTTGTTAATCTACCCGCACAACCACCTTCCCTACTGTTCTGGAAGTTTCTACCTGGAGGTGTGCTTTCCCCATTTCATCAAAGGGAAATACGGCTGCTACGATGGGACGCAGTCTTCCGTCGCGGAGCCAGGAGGCCAGTTCCTGCATATCTTTTCCATTTGAATGCACGAGAACAAACTTCCCGTTTACCTGGAAGGGCTTTGCCATATCTGCTATCACCTCCCTGGTGGCGCCGTTGATACTGATCAGTGTACCACCTGGATTAATTATTTCGAGGGAGTCGGCCACCGCCTGTACACCCACGGCATCTAGCGTATAGTCGACACCGTTAACATGATCTTTCAGGTGCTGGGAGGTATAGTCGATATGCTGGTCTACTCCCAGCTCAAGGAGTGCGTCTTTGTTTGCCGCAGAAGAAGTACCGATTACATAGGCGCCGAGCCCTTTGGCAATCTGGACAGCAAAATGTCCAACCCCGCCGGCAGCTGCATGTATGAGTACTTTCTGGCCGGGCAGGATATTCCCGTTACCCACCATGGCCTGCCATGCCGTTAGCGCCGTTAAAGTAGCCGCCGCCGCTTCTTCATGGGTAATATTATCCGGCTTCAGTGCCAGCTGATCAGCGGGTACAGCTACATATTCCGCGTAGGCCTTACCGTGTCCGGGGAAGTTGACCATGCCAAAAACGGCATCATTTACTTTAAACAGCGGTGATTCGCTGGCTACCACCACACCGGAGATATCCCAGCCGAGAATGATGGGATCAAAATCCTTCAGGGCCTGTGAAAAACCGCTACCTGAGCGGGTTTTTACATCTACAGGATTGATACTGATCGCTTTTACCTTTACCAGTACTTCACCGGCGCTGATGTGAGGGGTCGGTATTTCTTTGATCACGAGGTTATCTACGGGGCCGAATGCTTTTAATACGATTGCTTTCATCTGGATAAATGATTTTATAAAAGCAAAATTATACAGACATCTACCCACATTACTTGTATATATTTTCTATAATTCTGTAAATTTATACCATGAAGAAAGAAAATCTGTATGAGCCATTTGAAGTAGAAATCAAAGACTTATCCGAAGGGCTGGAAACAGCGCATGGGCATAATTTCTTTGAGCTGGCTTACATTGTATCAGGTACGGGCCAACAAACAATCAACAGCCATCACTTCAATTATGCACCAGGGCATATGTTCCTGATTACACCGGAAGATATCCATTCGCTGGAGGTTCAAACACCAACGGTATTCTTTTTCCTACGCTTTACCGATATCTACATACAACAGTATTCTTTGTCACAGGAGAATATTAAGAAACTGGAATTTATTCTGCAGAATGCCAATCACCAGCCGGGCTGCATATTGAAGAACCAGACAGATAAAAGTATTGTGAAACCTATGGTAGATGCGGTTATCCGGGAATATGTCAACCGGGACATTTATAACCAGGAGCTGATAAGGCTGATGGTAAATACGCTGATTGTTATAGTAGCCAGGAATATCACGAAGTTTTTGCCACAGCAAACAGATGAACAGACGGATGCCAAGGCAATGGATATTTTACAATATATCCGCCAACATATATTTCAGCCGGAAAAGATCAGAACAGAGGTTATCAGCAAGCATTTCAGCGTATCGGAGCATTATCTTGGCCGGTATTTCAAGAAGCATACCAATGAAACCATGCAGCAATTCATTATGAATTACAAGCTGCGGATGATAGAACACCGTTTACGGTTCAGCGACATGCGTATCAGTGAAATCGTGTCGGAGCTTGGGTTTACGGACGAGAGTCATCTAAACCGTTTCTTTAAAAAGCAGAAAGGTGTGAGTCCGACGGCCTATAGAAAAAACAACCGAAGGGTACCGCTGGCATAAGGCATAGCAGTACACTTCGTATAGTCGTTAAGGTTTTCTCTTTGCCCTATCATATTGCACGGGCCATGGCATTTCGTCGTAATGGAGTTCGTGCGCGGCTCTCAGCGGGAAATAGGGATCACGGAGGAGTTCTCTGGCCATAAGCACCAGGTCGGCTCTTCCTTCCGCGATGATGGATTCCGCTTCCAGCGGGGTGGTTATCATGCCTACCGCACCGGTGGCGATACCGGCTTCTTTCCTAATCATTTCAGCGAATGGCACCTGGTACAGGGCCCCCACCTGAATTTTCTGGTGTGCTGCCAGTCCACCGGAGCTGGCATCTACCAGGTCTACTCCTTTCTCTTTCAGTATCATTGCCAGTTTCACGGTTTCTTCAGGTGTCCATCCGCCATCGGCCCAGTCTGTAGCGGAGAGGCGCATGAGCAGCGGGAATTGTTGTGGCAGTACGGCTCTCACTGCCTCTGTGATTTCGACTGCCAGTCGTATCCTGTTTTCGAAGCTGCCGCCATAATCATCGGTACGCTGGTTGCTGAGTGGGGAGAGGAAATTATGGATGAGGTAACCGTGAGCACCATGTAATTCTATTACCTCAAAGCCTGCTCTGATGGCACGTTCTGTTGCTTTCGCGAAATCCTGTATTACTTTTTTGATACCCTCTTTGGTGAGTGCTACCGGCAACGGATATACGTCGTTGAACGGGATGGCGCTGGGTGCGTATACCGTCCATCCGCCCTCACTCTCGGGTACGGCCTTGTGTCCTTCCCAGGGGCGGTAGGTACTGGCTTTCCGGCCGGCATGTGCCAGCTGGATACCGGGAACGGCGCCTTGTGATTTAATGAACTGTGTAATACGCAGGAGCATGGGAAGATGTTCTTCTTTCCAGATGCCGAGGTCCTGCGGGGAAATACGGCCTTCCGGGGAAACGGCGGTAGCCTCTGTAAGGACCAGTCCTGCGCCGCCAACTGCCCTGCTGCCTAAATGTACCAGGTGCCAGTCGTTGGCAAAACCATCTTCTGAGGAATATTCGCACATGGGCGACACCACAATTCTGTTCTTCAGCGTTATTGCCCTCAGTTGAAGGGGTTCAAATAAATGTGCCATATAGCAGTTGGATTTCCGTACTGAAAGGTAAGAAAAGATCGTCAATACCTGCCTCGTGCGCGGGTATCGTTCTATTACAAAATTGTTATTTCATTTGTTGATCATCTCCCGAAACTTCATCTTATCGAGCAGGAATTTTAACTTTTTACCATTATAAAAAATATTTTCTTCGCCGGGTATCAAACCCATTTTTTCAAGTGAACAATACCATGCAATCCTGGACCCTTCCCCGGAAGATCCTCTTCCGGTTTATTTCGCTCTATTTCACGCTGTATATTTTATCATTTCCTGCCGGCATGATGTCACTTCCCGGCTTTGCGGAGTTATTGAAGCTTCTGGCGAGCGTTACGGGCAAAGTTATGTTTGGCGCGGGCTATACGAATAATATTCATCCTACCGGCAGTGGCGATACACAATATGCCTATGTTTGTATTGTCACTATTCTCGCACTGGCATTTGCAGGAACGATCGCCTGGAGTTTGCTTGATCGCAGGAGAATATCTTACTTAAAACTTCAGTATTGGTTCAGGGCAACTATCCGTTACTGGCTGGCCATTGAGCTGATCAGTTACGGTATGTACAAGGTAATACAGATACAGTTCCTGCCTCCTACCCTTTACGACCTTGATCAGCCGTTGGGCAACTCCACACCGATGGGGCTGGCATGGAAGTTCTTTGGGCATTCCGCAACCTATAATCTGTTTATGGGACTGGCCGAGGTGATACCGGGCATTCTGCTGTTATTCCGTCGTACAACCTTAGCGGGTGCGTTGCTGGCAATAGGTGTGATGACCAATGTTTTTGTGCTGAACCTTACTTATGACATCCCGGTAAAACAGTTTTCCGGCCATTTGTTACTGACTGCAATAGTGATAGCTGCTCCTGAACTCAGGCGGCTAGGACAATTCCTTTCCGGCAGCCATATCGTACAACCTTCCACCTTATACAAGCCGGTATTTTCAAAACGCTGGCAAAGATACCTGGTGATAGGTATCAAGGTGATTTTTTTGTTCATGGTACTGGACACCTATATGATAGAAAGGTATATCGTAGGAAAAAAGAGCCAGGCACATTATGCTGAGAAGCAGACACTATACGGCATCTACGAGGTAAAGCAAATTAAGGCACCGGTGGACTATAATAACCTGAACGGCTGGCAGAAAATCTACTTTGACCAAAGAAACATGTGCGTGATTGTACATAACGACAATACCCTCTCGTTCGGTACTTTTAAAGTAGATACAACAAAGAAGAAAGTTTCTTTTACCGGCCGGAATATACTTCAACAGGAATTCAGCTATACATCAATGACCGACGGCCAATTGCAACTCACTGCTACTATAAACAATTCGCCTGACAGCATTCTGCTTCAGGCAAAGGATATACCTGATTTCAGGTTGAAGCACACTAAATTTAATTGGGTCACAGAATATCCCAACAACCTTTAATAAAACGGGCTGACCTCTGCAAAAGGCCAGCCCGTTTAGTTTTGATATATCGGCTTGCGTTATAACAAGCTGTTGCTATTTCGAGAAGTAGGCTGCCACCTGGTTCCAGTCGGCATCCGTTACGGAATTGCGACGTACATTGGCGATCAGCTTGCCGTTCATTTTCAGCTGAATGATATCCGCTTGCTGTACCGCTTCGTACTGACTTTTCTCCAGCAACAGATCATGTCTTTTAAAAAGAAAAGATTTGTTGATGAATGAGAGGTCCAGTTTATCTTCAGGAGTGACGTTTAAAAGCATCAGTTCATTCCTGTTCAGATAAAACATACCGCATATTCCTGCGGTCATTACAAAGCAGTTGAGTGTCAGAACATCCTCCACACTCATTTTCAGGAATAAGAAAGATAATGTAGAGATTAAAATACCGGGTACGATCAGGTACCATTGCAGCTTCATCAGGTATTTAGGCTTAATTTTTACAACCATTACAGCACTTTTAGGTTAAATGATACATTACTACAGTCCCTAAGTTAATATTTTTAAATTATATAAAAAATGTCCAATTGGTTCATTATCAGCTCGGGATATTATAACCAGCTGAAAATAAATTGGGCTGACCCCTGCAAAAGGCCAGCCCATTCATTTCCGTATATTGATTTCCGTTAGTATCCGTGATTCTGATCCAGGGTACTTTTCCCGTCTTTAATACTCAGATCTATCTGTCGCTGTGGAATAGGAAAGTATTCATTCTTTTTAGGCGTAAATCTTGCGCCTGCGATATCAGAAGTGATAGTAGCTTCATAGGTAAAATAAGCATTGAGCGTCGTTTCCGCCTCTCCCCATCTTACCAGATCAAAAAACCGATGACCTTCCATGGCCAGTTCCAGCTTACGTTCGAAGTGAATGGCCTTTAGCGCCCAATCCTTACCACTACCGCCAAACGTACCTACAGGATAAGTTCCTATGACGTAATTGGCGGCAGGATCATCGGTATTGCCTTCCAGTGGATTATCATCATCGATATAGGTATGTACCCATCCGGAAGGGTCCATGGCGCGGGCTCTTACGCGGTTTACATAAGCTTCTGCCTTAGAGAGATCACCTACCTGTGCCTGACATTCTGCCGCCATCAGCAACACATCTGAGAAGCGTATCAGTACATAGTTGATGGCATTACCAGGCGCCCAGCCGTTAGGATCATAGAACTGGCTTTGTGTGGCCTGCATGTAAACATTTTTCTTAGGAGAATAAGGACCAGCGGATGTTTGTGTACGGATCCAGTCGCGGCCGGGATGCAGTCCCCAGTCGAGGTAAGGAAGGCCGCGGCGGCCTACGGTCCAATCGAGGCGTGGGTCCAGGTTTCCTCCATCCGGAACGAAGTTATCAGCAGAGGCAATGCCCATATCATTTTTCACCGGATGCTGGTTATAACTATCCAGATAAGGGAGGCCGTTGTCGTCGGTACGGAAGGAATTTACCAGGTCCTGCGAAGGCTGGTAGAAGCCACAGCAGCTGAAAGGGCCGCCATACGGATAATTGAGCATTTCGCCCTGGTTGGCATTGGCAGTGCCACCGGAGCCATCATTCGCACTGTATTGAATAGAAAAAACATCCTCTTCGTTATTTTCCGTAGCGCCGTCGTAGTTATCATGAAAATGCTTAACCAGGTTGAATTTTACTCCTTTGGTAGTTACCCCGTTATTGATTACATTTTCGAAGATGGGCATTGCATCCGTATATTTTGCCTGATAGAGATAAGTTTTGGCGAGATAGGCCGCGGCCGCCCATTTATTGGCCCTACCTACCTCCGACTGGCGTTCGTTGAGGTTTTGCATGGCATACTGAAAATCAGCTTCAATCTTAGGCCATATACTTTCTTTGTTTGGCAGCTTGTACTGATCTACGTTCAGGTTAGCGAAATCGGTATTGGTTTCATCCATCCAGGGCACTTTATCGAACATCTTTTTAAGATCAGAATAAAAATGACCGCGCAGGAAACGTGCTTCCGCAGCCACTTCCGTCTTTTCTGCATCTGTCATATCCGTTACTTTAGTGAGCAGGTGCAGTACAAAATTACATCTGCGGATACCTTCATAGTTGACCCGCCATTTATCGTTGAAGAAACCATTGCTGGCATTGGTACCGAAAGTAGCCACCGTAAGTATCGTTGAGGCATCGTCAGGACTACTTCCTTTATGCGCATCACCGCCGCATACGGAGCCATACACCCAGTTATCGGGCGACACCACATAACCGCTGCCACCGGAGAGGTTTACCATATCACCATTTACAAAGTCCTGGCCGTCTATGGCGCCGTAGGCGCCTACGAGGAGGATGTTTACCCCCTTTTTATTTGTCAGCTGTGATTCGTCGAGCGCAGCCTGTGGCTTGCGTTCCAGGAAGTCTTTACTACAGGCACTCAACAAAAGAAGTATACCTGCTGCCCATCCAAAAATTTTATGAGAATATGTGTTCATATATTTCTTTTTTGCATCAGGAGATCAGAAACCGAGATTAATACCAATCAGATACTGGCGCTGGTTGGGGTAGCCACCTTCGTCTACACCGAAGTCAGTAACGCCGGAGCCATTGATTTCAGGATCGAGACCGGAGTATTTTGTGATGGTGAACAGGTTGGCACCCTGTACGTATACACGCAATTTATTGATATGGTACCTGGTCAGCCATGCGGAAGGCAGTGTATATCCCAGCTGAATATTTTTACAGCGCAGGTAGCTGCCGTTTTCCACCATATAGGAGTTAGGGACGCCGCTGGTGCTGGCATAGGCGTTGATCTCCTGGATAGGTGCTTTTGCATTCTGGTGGTCAGGGCGCCAGGAGTCGTAGAGCGCCGTTTTGCTTTTTGCGCCTTCGAAGGTGCTGTAGAAATCTCTCCACCAGCGTACATTATTCCATATCTGGTTGCCATGGGTACCGAAGAGGAACATGCTAAAGTCGAAACCTTTATAGCTAAGGCCGATATTCAGGCCGTAGGAGAAATCAGGATTTGGATTTCCCAGGAAGGTACGGTCATCCGCGTCAATCTTTCCGTCGTTATTAACATCCGCATAACGGAATCTTCCTATGCCTTCATCTGTCTGATAGGTAGCGTGCGGATCGCTGGTAGCTTTTTGCGCGATAGCATCGGCAGCGTCTATGTCTGCCTGGGAGTTCCAGAATCCGATCACTTTATAGCCGAAGAAAGAAGAAACCGGGTGTCCTACGGCATTACGGATAATATTGCTACCATCGAATCTCCTGGAATCTGTATCAAAGTAATCTACCCCGTCAGCAATTTTCAGGATTTTATTTTTGTAGGTAGTCAGTGTACCCGTAACCGTTAGTTTGAGACCTTTGGCGATTTCGCTACGCCATCCGATGGAGAAATCGAAGCCGGTATTTTTCATACTGGCGATATTCACGAACGGAGAGGCAGCGGTACCTGCGAGGCCAGGTAGTTCAGGGTTATAGAGCAGGTCACGTATATTTTTCTGGTAGTAATCGGCAGAGAAATCGAGGCGGCCATGGAGGAAAGTAGCATCCAGTCCGAAGTTGGCATTGCCGTCACTTTCCCATCTGGCGGCGGGGTTACCAATCTGGAAGCCCGCGAAGCCAGGTGTCAGGCTTTTATTCGTTCCACTGAGATCGTAGTAACTGGAATTGCGGTTACCGGCATACAAAGAGAAGCCATTGTTGATACCCAGGTTGAGCTGGTTGCCCATGATACCCCATCCACCGCGGAGTTTGAGATCAGATATCCAGGTAAGGTGCTGCATGAATGCTTCCTGGGAGATGCGCCAGCCGGCGGAAACAGCGGGGAACCATCCGAAGTGGTTACCGCCGATAAAGCGGGAGGAGCCATCGCGGCGTATGGTGGCGCTGATGAGGTATTTATCACGGAAAGCGTAATCCACGCGGCCTATCAGCGACGACAGTGCGTCAATAGAGCGGTTGCTGTAGTTGGTTTGCGTACCAGTACCGGTAGAGAGATCCGGGAAGTTGGGATCAAAAGTAAAGTAATCCAGCGTAGTACCACCTACAGAACGGCTGTTATGTTCATATGCTTCAGTGCCCAGCATCACTTTCAGGTCATGTACCTTATTGAGCGTCTGGTGATAGGTAAGGGTATTGGTCCATGTCCAGTCGTAGCCATTGTCTGCACTTTCCGAGTAGGAGTTCACCGAAGCATTTTCTCTGTTTTCATATTGCGGGTAGGTGAATGAATGCCGCCATGCGGAATATACTTCACCACCGAAGCTGGTACGGAAGATGATATATTTCAGGAAGTCAATTTCAGCGAATACATTTCCCAGGAGGCGGCTGCTGAGACCTTTATTATTGCGGGTGCGGTATTGAATGGCAACGGGGTTGAAAGCATCACCGAGGTCGTCGGGTTTGGATCCGGCGAAATTCCCTGTGATATCATATACCGGGATGATGGTTTGTTCCCTGATGGCGTGGCCGATGACCGCATCACTGGAAAGCTCGTCTACAGCGGGATTATCGGTAATGGAATAGGCCAGGTTCTCTCCCACCCTGATATGATCAGAGATATTATACTGCGTATTGGAGCGGATTGTATACCTTTTCAGGTAGGTATTCATGAGGGTTCCCTGCTGGTTGAAGTAGTTGAGCGAGAACAGGTAATTGCCTCTGTCGCCGCCGCCGCTGACAGCGATATTCTGGCTGGTGATGGGTGCGGGGCGGAACAGTTCATGGTACCAGTCAGTACCCGCTTTATTAGCCCTGACGATCTGGTAGAAATTATTCATTTCGTTGGGGTCCGTATAGTCCGGGTTGACGAAATACAGTTTAGGGTCTACCGAAGGGTCCCCTTCTTTCGCCCCTTCGGGGAGAATATAGTCAGGTATCACTGGTTTGGCGCCGGTACCATAGAGCGCATCGCCTGGGTCCTGGCCGGAGTTCTTATAGGCCATCCAGCGGAGGTCAGCGCGTTCCTGCGGGTTGAGCGTATTCCAGACGTTGCCGCTTTTAGGGATCTGGCGGCCGTAATAGCCGTCGTAGCTGACATTAATCTTACCGGTACCGCGGCGGGTGGTGATGATGATCACACCGTTGGAAGCCCTGGCACCGTAGATAGAAGCAGCACCGGCATCTTTCAGTACCTGGAGCGAAGCTACATCGTTGGGGTTGATGTCCGCGATGCTGGTAGTAGGCACACCATCTACCACGTATAGCGGGCTGTTGTTGCCGAAGGTATTGACACCGCGGATACGTACCTGCGGCGCTTCCCCAGGCTGGCCGGAGCCGATTACCGTTACCCCGGAGGCTTGTCCCTGCAGTTGTTCCGTAATTTGTGCGGTAGGTTGTTTTTGCAGGTTATCGATATTGACAACCGCTACGGACCCGGTAAGGTCTTTTTTCCGTTGCGTGGTATATCCCGTGACAACAATTTCATTGAGGGCGCTGGCGCCTTCTTTCAGGGTCACATTAACCGTTGTTCTGCCGTCGATGGATACACGAAGTGTTTCGAAGCCGAGGGAAGAAAATTCCAGTGCTTCCGCCGCATCGCCGGGGGTGATGAGATTGAAGGACCCGGACTCGTTGGTAACCACCCCTTTATTGGTGCCGGCGAGTTTCACCGTTATGCCTGGGATAGGATTTCCTTTTACATCCTTCACAGTACCCTTAACAGCATGTTGCTGTTGCTGGAAGTCGTGTGTGCCGGTATTTGCGGGCTTTTCCGTGATAATGTAAAAATGTTCCCTGGGCTTTTCGAAGTGCAGGTTAAATGGCGCGAGTGCTTTGAGCAGTGCCTCTTCCGCAGAGCGGCATTCAGTAACCTGTACGGGGGTCTTTTTACTTTTTATCAGGTTGCTTTTATAGGCGATAGACACCTGAAAATGTTGTTCTATCAGTTGCAGAACGGTTTTCAATTCTGCTTCCTGCGGCCTGTTGGCATCGGGAGCCGTTGCTACGGGGAGGGCTGCATTGTTAACAGCCAGGTCCTGGGCAGTCAGGGTTTGGGACAGGAATAACAGGGCTAATAGCGGCATTAGCATTACACGTAAACCTTTTTTCATTGATGCAGGTTTTAACGATTAATAATAGCGAAAAGCATTTTGGTTGTTATCTCTTTTGAATCCAGATATCGTTGCCTTTTTGGTTGAATTGAATCCTGAAAACGTTGGCCAGCTGTAACATCATGGTATCAACATTATAGACTACGGGCATGGAGCCAGATACTTTATATTTCAGCAGTGCTGTATCTTTTACGATGAGGTTACATCCGAAGGTCTGCCGCATGAAGGTGGCAGCATCTTCGAGGGTATAATCTTCCATGATGAGTTTACCATTATGCCAGGCGGTAAACTTTGCGGGGTCTGTTTTACTTTTGGCATAGTCGCCCGCCGACTTACTAAACCTTACCATTTCTCCCGGTACGAGGGCCATGGTTGCGGCCTTTCCGGGTATTGCCTCATTGATATGCAGGCGTATGCCGCCCTGTTCCAGTACTACAATTACATCAGGCCCTTTGCTGTTGACATTGAACCGGGTGCCGGTAACTTCCACTTTAATATTTTCGTATGTATGTACTATAAACTGTTCATTATTGCTTTTATGTTTTACGTGGAAGTATGCTTCACCGTCGAGCCATACTTCTCTGCCGCTGCCGGGGGTAGTGGCGTAGAGTAGCCGTGAATCGGCGTTGAGCACTACTTCCGAGCTATCAGGCAGCAGCCAGGTTTTTTTTTCGCCTGGCAGGGTTCGTGCGGACAGTATCACCGGTTTTGCCGCAGGTTTGAGGAGCAAAAATGCAGCAGTAATCAGTATCCCGGTTAATACAGCCGCGGCGTATGTCCAGGGGAGGTATTTCCTGTTTCCGGGGGTGTCCGGGATTTCGTCCATTTTGTGCCAGACAGCGTCCAGGAGAAGTTCCTTGTCTTGTACAGACATGGAATATTCCTTGAAGCGGATGGTACCGACCAGTTGCCTGGCGGCAGCTATCACGGGTTCTTTTTCCGGGTATTGCAGGAGCCAGTTTTCCCAAAAAACGTTGTGGCGTTCCGGTTGCAGTATCCAATCCTGAAAGTCCTGATCCAGTGCTAATTGACTGGCATTATAATTATGGTAGTCCGGTGTAGCCAACAGGAGTATTTTTTAATAAAGAGCACGAGAGGGGTTAGATCTCATCAGTTTTTTCAAAAATTTTTTATTTATGTAGAAAAAAGAGGACAACCGGGAGGGTAACTGTTTTTTTGAGGATGGTGATTGCTTTGGAGATGGTGTTATATACGGAATCTACCTGCATATCCATCATTTCGGCCACTTCCTTGTAGCTGAGGCTTTGGTAGAAGCGCAGGTAAATAGCTTCCCGCTGGCGGCGGGTGAGGGTGTTGAGGGCCTGTTGGAGTAGTTTTTGTTGTTCAGCAATTGTTTCCTGGCGGATCAGGGTCGTTTCCTGGGGTTGTGTAAGTTCAAATTCGAAGTCGAGGAGTTCTTCTCTTTTGCGGTCGTTTTTGAGGGACCTGAGGAGACGTCTGCGGAGGCTGGAGATGAGGTAATATTTTATGTTGATGATATTTTCGGAGAGATGAGATCTGCTGGACCACAGGTCCTGGAAGAGGTCCTGGAGGCAGTCTCTGACTCTTTCATTATCCTGGCAGAAGTGCATTCCATAATGATAGAGATCATCAATATAGGTATCGTATATGGATGAGAAGGCGTGTCTGTCGCCCTGGCGGAATTTATTCCAGAGGGTATTATGTGAAGCCACGACATGCATGTCGGGCCTGATGGCGTTCGCTTCTTTCATACTGATTTTGGTTGTTGAGTGGCTGATATAAAGCTTGTCAAATAATCTGATAGTTGCAAATTTTTTGCGGCTGGCGAATAAAAAATCACCGGTATAATTCAAAATCAAACAAATGACTATGAAAAAAAACGTATATCCGATGGCGTTTGCCCTGATGATGTTGTTAAGTAGCTGTTCTGTTATTGGCGGTATTTTTAAGGCGGGGGTATGGACAGGGATTATTATAGTGGCGATATTGATTGCCGTGATCGTCTGGTTGATATCGCGGAGTAGTGGCAGGGATTAACATAACGGAAACGGTCTCTACGCGGGTAGAGACCGTTTTTTATTATTTAGCTGTGAAGCTGAGGTAAAATCATGCTTGCATGAGGTCTTGGCGGGTGAGGCGGTGGCGGTGGTCGCCTTGGCGGCACACAGCTGACGGCCATTATTAAAAAAACGCCCAGGATGAGAATAATATGCTTCATGGTCTTGGCAGTTTTATTACTGGAGGAAGTACAAAACCGGGGCCAGAAAATGAAGCCAACGCGGCCTATGGCGGGTTTCGACTTATTGTTCAAATAGTCATTCTCTTACAGCTTTGAAAAAAAAGTACTATAATTTTGTAAAATTCAAAAAAATACTACTTTTGCATCCCCTCCCTGAGGAGTTCGGGACGTAGCGCAGCCCGGTAGCGCACTAGCATGGGGTGCTAGGGGTCGCAAGTTCGAATCTTGTCGTCCCGACCGAATTAGAAAAGCCATTTCATCATCTGAAATGGCTTTTTTTTAGCCCAATTTCAATATTAAAATTCCCTATATGAAAGTCAAAAATTACGTTTATCCCTTTATTCTTGTATTTGCTATTTTATTTTCCTGCACTAAGGATGGAGCGCCCGGCCCACAAGGTTCCAAGGGAGAACAAGGCGAACCAGGACTCAAAAGTCTTTTGAGAATTGACACGTTGCCACCAGGAACCATTTGTGGTAATGGTGGGGTTATCATCAGATCAGGAATTGATAAAAATGGTAATAATAAACTCGACGATCAAGAAGTTGATAATACCCAAACTATCTGCAACGGAATGAACGGCAACTACAATAAAGAAACCATCATTCCTTTGTATTTAGGACGTGTAAATTTTGGCGGCACAGCACCAGTAATGTGCATTCCCGATTTTGATATCAATAATTACCCCGGAATTGATTCAATAATTCTCCGTGTAAACTTTGCAGCCATCGTTAATGATAATTGCGCCTTGTATAATTTCACCGACAATCAGATCATAGCCAATAGCGGTGCCCGTAGTACTGCAATAGGATTTGGCCAATCTGGTAATTTCATCAAGTCGATACCTAACAAGAAGTTTGACCTGGGTTATGCTACTGGCAATACCGTGGTCAACCAAATATATTTGATTATGTATAGAAAATAGTACAAAAGAAGCATTAGTTTGTATTTTGTCGCCCCGACAACTTAAACAAAACCAGCTCATTGTCTTTGAACAATGCAATAGAAGATGAAGAAGGAGGAATGTCTGCAAGATGAATTCTGAAACGTGCAGTAGCTTCCAGATCCTGGCCGGCGAAGACACTTGCTACAACAGAAATGTATCCAGTTGCCCTGATCGAATTGAAAGGGCCTTGCTGACAGTAAGGCTCTTTCTCATTCAAACCCCAGATACCATGAAAAAATTACTGGACACCTTGTAACACCAATCGTGTTTACAAATGCAAACAAAGAAACTTCTTGACACCACCGACCATCGCAGAACTTACAATGTGGTCAAAAAAGAGATGTTTGCCGTTTGTTCAAGATGCCACTGGCATCCAACTGTCTGGCTTCATTGCACTGACAATCCTTTTAGATTCATGCGATATCATGGTGATGCAAATATTCATCCCAATGATATGAAGTTTAAAAATCTTCCCAGTTGGAAAATTGTTTCTAAAAACAGGAAACAGTGGATGAAGAAAAAGTTTATGACCGAAAGTACTATCATGCGCGATGGTAGTCTTTGGGTCGAAAAGTGGTGGTAGTTGCAAAAAGTTACTTATAATAACTATTCTTGATACAATCACATAAATCCTGACGAATCATTCTCCTGGTGGTGTAGGTAAAGGCGTTTTTGAATTGGAGCCAGATGCATTGCTTTCTTTTATGCGGATAAGGCTCAAAGAAATAAGGAAATCCAAGAAGGTTAGTCAAGAAGAACTTACCTTCAGATGTGGATTGGAATTATCCCATATAGGTAGAATTTAAAGAGGTACAATAAATACCTCAATTAGCCTTCTAGCTACAATTGATAAAGCAATAGATGTACCTGCTTCAAAATTATTTGAATTTGAATAGTTAACACACTCACCATTTCTTATAATTAGTAAGAATGCTTATGCAGTACCATAGCCTCTAATTCTGTAAGTGAAAGGCTATTTTGGGTATCTCTATGTATCATTCGATGACAATTAGCGCATAGGACAGTCATATCTATTTTTGGATCAATCTTCTTTTGCCCATTTAATTGATGCAGTGGTTTTAAATGATGTACTTCTATATAATCCTTTCCATGATTGCCATAATATTTCTGAAAATCAAAATTGCATACTTTGCAAATGACTCCATGATATTTAATAGCTGCTGCCCTTAATTTGGGATCTCTTTCATATTTATTAACTAGTTGTTGAGAAACAGCGCCCTCAAAGGATGAATAATTCTCCTCCTCTTTGTAAGAGGCAATGTCATTTTCACATATCTTTAGCAGTCTGTCATTAATTGAAAGCTGGTTAGTGATTAGGTATGGATGTTTCTCCAGATAAATCCCCCCCTTTCCACTTACCTTTTGCCCTACGTGACATCCAAGTTTCTCTGAAAAAGTAATCAGTTGCTCCAGCAGTTCATTAAATCTGGAAGTACCTTTTGGTACTTCTTCAAAATAGTTGAATAATATTTTTTTTGTTATTCCCCCATGCCCCGATCCTGCATAATTCGTTATTCGATTGTTCTTATAACCCAAAAATTTACTTGGGATAAATATTTCTTCATTAGGGAAATAATACCAGTCACCAAAATATTTGTATACCCTGAAATAAAATAAGCTCTTCTTATTTCTTACAGATTGAATATCATTCTTAAAATGATTTACATTCTCAACAATATCCAGAACACTTCTTACTAAATCCATATTGAATTAATTAAAGATTCAAGTATTTATCTCCGTGGTATTGAAAACCTATTCCAGCCTGCAAATGATTATACCTAGACAAATAACCATACCCCTACATTTATCACAAATTTTATAATTCAAAATAGTTTTTTCATCCTCACCATAAACAGGCAATTTATTCTTCCGGTGAAATTCAGCATGGCGATAGTTGCAAAAAGTAATCAGATCATAATTATTGTATTCCTATGGAAGTTTATTTCTGATATACTTTTTATGATGTACTTCTAAAAACCTACCTCTATTGCTAATCCAGTAATTAGACAAATACCTAAGCCACTTAAACCAGTGGTATTTAATAGCACCACTGGTTTAATATATTTTTAATGCAGCAGAGTGTTCCCTATTGAATTCGACTTTTTTTCCATTCCTTCTTTATAATCAAGCAACATAATTCCCTGCAGCCACATCTGGCCAGCTGTATCTTCTACAGAAATAAGATAATTGACGTGCATTTCAGGATCAACATCTTTCTCCAGATTAAAACTCCCAACTATTTGATTCCCATTTATCTCAATCTCACATTTACCATAATATTGTCCATTTGCCCAAACATAGATTACATCTCCTGCATTTGTATAAATGCTAGTGATTGACCAGTTAAATTTTAGTTTAAAATTTTTCATGCCGGTAAAATTAAATTGCAGCTAAAATTTGTTGTGTTGTTGTTGCATTATCAATTTTTAATACCATTGGCCCCTTATAAGAACCTTCTCTAATCTCTATTGTGTGATCTTCGTGTTCATACCTTAAAGCGAGTCTTCTACCTCTGCTTTGTAGCCATAGAATATTACCAGTCGCCCCATTACCTGTGCTTTTTACTTCGATATTGGTGTTAGGGTCTTTTCTGAGAATTATAATTCCCAACAAACCGTATATAACATCATCTACATTTTGAGCGTGGTGATTAGCCCTATCCACAACCCCTTGAAAATACTGTCTCAACATCTCAACTGAATCCACTTTTATTGGCATATGTATTATTTTTAATGAATAAAAAATATACTGCAAATTATAAAAATCAAATATTATTATAAGTTAACCTGTAGTTAATACAAATTTTAATAAAAACATACAATATAATTTACAGATGGATTAATTTAGTTTCTTTTAGATGTTCACGAAATTTTTGCTTTCATCCTGGATCAGGAGGAAATAAAAAACAAACATGTATAAGCAGGAAAAAAATGCTAACTTCTATTTGCGCTTTTTTTTAACAACGACAATATCATTAATTCCAGTGTACGATGATTCTTTTCGTTGATGCGGAAATTCTTATAAATAATCTTCCCGTCCTGGTCGATTAAAAAATTCTGAGGCGCTGCATAAACACCATAATTTTTCTCTGCAAAGGCCTCATTTCCATGTAGTGGTATAAAGGAATATTTATTGTTTTTTATAAGCGTGGTTACATATGGATCTTGTTCCGGCGCTATATTAATGCCTACATAAGCGACATTTTCGCTGTTAATTTTTTTAAGAACTGCTTCGAAATGTGGAAATTCGGCTTTGCAGGGGTTGCAACCAGGGAACCAAAATGTAAGTAGTACCACCTTGCCTTTCAAGTCATTCAACTTCAGTTTGCCTTTACCGGTATATAGATCAAGATCAAAAGGATAAGCAGAAACAGCTGCTTCGTTTCTTATCATTTCAATTTCCTGATCAACCTGGTCTTTATTCTTTCCTGATTTCTCACCATATAATGTGAGCGCTGTATAGAGCTTATCAGTGGGATTTTTTGCGAATATAACAGCAAGACTATCATAGGCAGCCTTCACGTTGCCTGATTCATCAAGCAGGGAAGCACCTTTCAATGCGATATAATCACTAATATCATTGTATCGTGGAAGTTTTATTTTATCAAATTCCAGCATTGCAGCGGGATAATTCTTTTCTTGTTGGAGTTTATTGATACTAATCAATGATTCAGCTATTTGTCTCCGGAGTTTCCAATCTTTCCCATCTCCCATTTCATCTGTCAATATCAGCGCTTTTTGCAGGTCTGTTTGCAGGTAAATATCCGCTAAGGCCGTCATTCCTGCTGCTGACCATCCAAATTTTTGCGGAGGGTACAATTTACGCAGGTCTTCATAATATCCTATTTTAACATTCAGGTCTGCTGTCGCTTCGGCTAACTCGCATAAAACCCAGGCACCATAGTCACTTTCGGGAAAACGCTTTACAAATTCATATACTTTGTGTTTGTATTCCGCAGCATTATCATCCCGGAAAGTCCTGAGATACGCACCGGCATAGCCTGCATTAGTTGTGTCAGCCAATGTTGCCTTTCTGAGAAACTCCCTGAATTGAGCTTGTTCCCCCCTACAAAGCGCATCATCTGCCAACATAGACCAAACCTTCGCATTACCAGGCGTCATTGACGAAGCTTTCAGCAAAAACTCCCTGGCCTGCGGCATTTCATTCGTATAAAAAACTGTACCAACAGCAAGGGGAATATTCACATTATTTGGGTACTTCTTCATCCATGCTTTATATTCACTTACAACAAGCGGGTTATCGATACCCATAGCAAATATGTAAGACCGATGGGCTTTGAAGCTGTCAATATTAGCTGTTACAACTGCCCTCGCTTTAGCAATTTCCTCGGTGGATGCAGGGCCTCTCCGTATAGGTTTCTGAGCCATCACCTGCACAGAGAAAATAAGTACTAATGAAATAATTATTAAGGCAGCAAATTTACGTGGGCTTTTCTTCATTGTTCTATTCTGGTTGTATATCATTAAAAATATTATTATCAAGATATAGCGTAGGTGTACTTCGGGCGCATTATTATTTATTCTCAAGAATCATCTGCACACCTTGGGTTATTATTAAGATAGCTGTATTTGCAGAGGTACGGTTTTTATAAAAACCTGCCAGATTACAAAGAAAGTAATTTTAGTGAGAAACCAAACCATTTATTTCAAAGCGATGCAATATTCAGCTGGCACCAATGACTCCAAATGCTTATTCTCCTATTGAAACCTAATTTTAAGTACACCGATGACTATTGATTATTGCTAATACTGAAGGGTTATTCGTCTAATTTCTGTAAATTAACAGATTTATATTTTATAAATAACACTATAACAGATTGCATATTATGAAAGAACCATTATATATCACATTTGCCAATAGAATAGCCAAAATGATTGAGGAGGGCACCTTCAAACCCGGTGACAAATTGCCATCCATACGAGGCCTTCACCAAAAAAAAGGGCTGAGTGTTGGTACGATATTACAATCCTTCAACTATTTACTGGATAAAGGACTTATTATTTCTAAAGAGAAGTCCGGGTACTTTGTACAGGATATTTCCATGAAGAAAATTCCGGCACCCAAAGTAATGCCTGTTTCATTATCGGCAAAAACGGTGCATACGGATAGCCTATTACAAAAACTACCACTGGACGGTACCGGAAAAAAATTCACCTCTTTTACCAATGCGCTCCCTGACAACCGACTCCTTCCCTTCAACAGTATCAAGCGCTTTATCCAGCAAACATCCAGAGATTCCAGTGGCAGTTATCTTGGATTGGAAAGCCGGTATGGGAACAAAGATTTACGGGAAGAAATAGCCAGACGCTCCCTGCAATGGAGAGGATTTGTTCACGCCGACGAAGTGGTTATTACAAATGGCGCTGCAGAAGCTATCTTGTGTTGCCTTAAAGCCGTCACGCAGCCAGGAGATACAATCCTGGTACAAACACCCTGTTTTTTTGGCATCCTGCAAATAATCGAATTTCTCGGCCTGAAAGTAGTTGCTATCCCATCGGATCCTATAGCAGGCATATCTGTACCTGATGTTAAAAAAGCCTGTAAAAAATTAGCTGTTAAAGCTTGTGTACTTGTCAGCAATTTCAATAACCCCGATGGTGCCAGCATAAGTACCGAGGGAAAAAAAGAACTTGCTTCGATAGCCAATACAATGCATATTCCAATAATAGAAGACGATCTTTATGCGGAGCTATTCTTTAAGGGAGGGAGGCCCGATACCATAAAAACCTACGATTCAGATGGGTGGGTAATGTACTGCAGCTCATTTACCAAAACATTAGCGCCGGGATTCAGAGTTGGATGGTGTGCTGCCGGACGCTTTACTTATGATGTTGCACGCAACAAATCAGTATTAAATCATTCTACTTCAAATTTCAATCAGCAGGTAATACTTCAATTACTTCGTTCAGGAATGGCTGAAAGACACTTATTGAAATTCAGATTTGAGATGCAAAAAAATCTCAATCGATATACCTTCATTATCCACCAGCATTTTCCCGACGGAACAAAGATTTCTCAGCCCAACGGCGGGTTATATCTCTGGATAGAATTACCGATTAAACTTAACACGTCCAGTCTGCTTCCAAAAGCAATAGAACAAGGCGTATCCTATGCTCCCGGCGAAATTTTCTCACCTAAAGGAGAATACCAACATTATATACGCATCAGCTTCTCCAGTCTTTGGGAAAGAAAAGTCGAAAATGCACTGATTACTTTAGGGAGGTTTTTCAGAAATGCTGCTGCTGAGTCTGAAAACTAATGCCCCGTCACCAGAAAATCTGTTACAACAAAATATACCGAATCTGTATCTGTTGCATTACTTAAATCACTAGTAATTTTGTAATGCCATATAGCTAAATCAGCAATATTTAGTATTGGATTTCGTAAATGCACACAATAAGCACTTTTGAAAAGTACAATATGAGCATAAGATTAGTGGCAACCATCCTATTATTACTAAATTTTAAAGTTATGCAGGCACAAGATGTTCTATCAGAAAAGCTCAACAGCAACACAAAAATAAAAATCGCATATGTTGATGAACCCCCATTCTATTGGACAGAAGGCGATAGTGTAAAGGGGGCTGATATAGAATTAGCAGAGGCCATTCTACATGCAATTGGCATTACCGATATTGAATATATCCATACAACATTTGAAAACCTTTTACCAGGTATCCAATCAGGTAAATGGGATATGAATGTTCCTATTTTCGCCACCAGTGAACGGGAAAAAATAGTAACATTTAGTAATCCTGTTTGGGCGCTAGGAGATGGATTCGTTGTCCTGAAAGGAAACCCTAAAAATCTGACAAGTTACGAGGCTGTTGGCAAGAGAACAGATGCAAGGCTGGGACTTATACCTGGCCAGGTCCAGTTTGATAAGGCAAAAGCTGCAGGGGTAACTGACGCTCAAATCATCATGTTTAAAGATCAGCCAGCAGTAATAGCTGCATTACTGGAAGGAAAAATTGACGCTTTTGCAGCAACTGCACTGGGAAATAATTCCATTGCTGATGCTAACCCTCAACTGGAATCAATTCCTCATCCAATTATTAATAAAGCAGAAACACCCGTTGGAGCATTTTCTTTTAATAAGGAAAACCTGCTATTAATCAATGCTGTTAACAAGCAACTCCAAGCCTACCTTGGAACAGCAGAGCATCGAACAAAAATGGCAAAATATGGCATTAATAAAACTGAAATAGATCCGGTAATAACAAATAAGGATGTTAAGTGAGACACCTCCACTTGTCAATGCTATTTAATCAATCAAAATAAATTCAACTAATACCACCATGATAAAACATAATGAAATATCACAGTTTGGATATTCAGAATATGTAGAGATTGATTTAGGAACTGCAAAAATGCTTTTTTTTTCAGGACAATTAGCGCTTGACCCTGACGGGAATACTGTTGGTGTTGGAGACTTTGAATTACAGACTGAATATATTTTTTCTAATATTCAGCAAAAGTTGCAAACGGCCGGGGGAAATATGAAAGATATTATCAAACTGAATAATTACTTCACTGATATTTCCAATCTACCTTCATTCAGATTGATCAGGAATAGGTACATAGATACAACCCGACCACCAGTGCAGACTTCCGTAGAAGTAAAACAGCTTTTCAGAGCAGACGTCCTCCTGGAAATTGAAGTTACCGCAGTGATTAAAAATTAATGCTATGGAAATACGAAACAGTACATCCAAAGATATTGACGAAATATTCAGGCTATATAAGATTGCAACAGATTTTCAAAAGACAAAATTCACGGTTCATTGGCCGGAATTTGAACAAAGTCTTATTGCTACTGAGATAGCTGAATACAGACAGTGGAAAATTCTGATAGATAATAAGATTGCATGTGTTTGGGTCACGACATTCAGTGACCCACAGATTTGGGAAGAATACAACGCAGACCCATCTGTTTACATTCACAGAATTGCTACAAATCCAGATTTCCGTGGACAAAACTTAGTCGGATCGATTACTGAATGGGCGAAAAGGTTTGCACTGGAGAACAACAAGAAATTTGTGCGAATGGACACTGTTGGAGATAACCGTGGACTTATAAATTATTATGAGAAATGCGGCTTCACTTTTCTGGGATTATCTAAACTTAGAAACACGAACGGTCTCCCCTCCCATTATAATAACGCTACGGTAAGTTTATTCCAGATAGAAGTTGTTATATAAGTAGAAAATATTGTAACCAGGTGAAGTGGAAATTTCAATAACTTTTAGCTTAACTTTCAGCGTGGTGAATGATACTAAATTGTATAATCAGATTTATACAGTTTGGTATCATTCTCATTTGGAGCCCTGCTTATTAGTTTGCAGGAAGGAAGTCCCGACGACAGATGTCTATTAAAATAAATATGGATTCAATCGACCTTCTTCTATTTTTTATTGCTTTCGCATAATTCTTTTCCGATGGTCTTTTCCCCATTTAAGCAAGGCCAGGAACACGGGTTGAAGTGTTTGGGCATAATCCGTTGTCTTATATTCGATATATGTCGAAGCCTTATCATAAACTATTCTGGAGATTAATTCATGTGCTTCCAGGTCTTTCAATTCCTTTGTTAGCACCTTACCAGTAATTCCAGGTATGCTTCTTTCGATTGCTTTAAACCGCTTGTTTCCTCCTAGAATTGATATGAGAATTTGCAGCTTCCACTTCCCATTTATCACCTCCATTGCATCTCTTATCGGCAAAAGTGCACCAAGGCAATCCTGGTGGAGTAATTTATCCATTTAAATCCTGATTTCGGTTACCTATAGGTAAGTGGTTTCCCTCAGGTAACCGCCTACATAACAGGTACAAAGGTACATACTTTTGTAAGGCCATCACTATCGATGAAAAATATTATCAACACTAAAAATTGGAAAGTATGAAAGCACTGCATGTTACATTTTTTATAATACTTTTTGCAGGAACTGCACTACATGCTCAGTCAAATCAGCAAGCGATTACAGGAGTATGAGAAACTGATAAAAAAGATGGCCGGATGGAAATATTTAAAGATGGGGGGCAATACCGGGGAAGGATGCTATGGGGCGCAGACCACCTTGAATCGGATGGTAAAACATCAAAAAAAGATTCGCACAACCCGGATGAAAAACTACGTTCCAGGAATATTATAGGCATTGTAAATTTGAATGGATTAAAATGGGATGGAAAAGAATATATCGATGGCGTTATTTATGATCCACGTAGTGGAAAATCATATAAATGCAAAGCATGGATGGAGGGTGATAAATTTCATTTGCGTGGATTTATCGGGGTGGCACTATTTGGCCAGACAGTTACCTGGCATCGATATCTTACCAGGTGACCTGCAGATAAAACCATAAACCTGAATTAAGAAATAAAAAGAACATCCGTTTCCTCAACCTGTAACACATTTATCGTTCACAAGATGCGCTTACTTCATTTAAATAAAAATGTAGATCATAAAATGAACAATCATAAAAACCGGGACTATATGAATGTTGCACTTTGGATTATTCAACTGATGCTGGCGGCTGTATTTTTGGCGGGAGGGATAATGAAAGCTTTCAATTATGAAACAGCCAGGATGAACATTTCCTGGGTGAAAGACGTACCGAAAGAATTAGTACGCTTTATCGGTATCAGTGAAATCATAGGTTGTATAGGCTTACTTCTCCCCGGAATCACCGGAAAGCTGCAGATCCTGACATCAGTTGCTGCCATTGGCTTATGCGTAATCATGATATTGGGAATCGGCTTGCATATATATAGAGGCGAGTTTTCACTAATAGTTGTAAATGTTATATTATTTTCTTTGGCTGCATTTGTGGCATATGGGAGGTGGCAGGCTTGTAAGCCTGCAAAGTTTTAAACATTAAATGATCCTTTCCTGGAAAATATTGGCAGCCATCATTCCGACAGAAAAGAGCCTTGCCTATAGCAAGACTCTTTTCAAAATGTTAGCAATAAGAACAATGGTATCTCGAAATAAAAACGCTTAAACCGTCTCCAGCGCAATACAACAATTTGTTATACTCGTGCGGGTGGCGGAAAATAACTTGGCCACATCCTGGGTACCTCCATAGACCATTTGATCTTTATACAGAGCTTTCCATTCGGCAGCAATGTGTTTGGCTGTTTTGCTGTAACAATTCATAAATAGTATTTCTTTCGCAGTATTGGCTTTGGCCGTCACCAACAGGTCCTTCACTATCTTGGTTGAGACTTCCAGGTCCGGTGTGTTGGAAAATAATTTATCAGCTGTTCTCTCACTACCATGTGCAAAAACGATAATAAAGTCATCTTTTGTTAGCTCAAATTTAGTCTCTGGGTATACAATTACAAGCCCTCCCTTAACTATGTCTGCGTTGATATATGGCCCCACCTTGGTACTTGCAACTCCTGCAGTTATCTCATTAAATTTAGTAAGAAACTCGGTAGCATCTTTAAGCAGGTCTTCCTTATCATTAAGGGTACTTTGTTTAAACGGAATAAAAATGAATAATTTGGCCATGGAATAGTTTTTTGAGGTTGAATATTAATTTAAGAGGAGTTACAATTTAACAAAGGTTTCAAAGAATACAAAATAATTTATACAAATTGAAATAGCCACATTATATAAGGACTCCTACCATAAATTATTTTCCAAACTTTACAGCTATGCTGGCACTTAGCCTGCGCGGCATTATCTGACTCACATAACTTCCCCAGTATACTTCATTGGAAAGATTATCCACTTTCACAGCTACCTTGTAGCATGAATGTTCATAGCTTATTGCAGTATTAAATACGGTGTATGCCGGAATGTAAAACATGCCGCCAGAACGGGACTGACCAATATAGCTCTTATCGTTATAATTGCCGCCAATGCCCAAACCCAGGCCTTTAAGTGCACCTTTCAGGAAGTAATAATTGATCCACAGATTGGCTGTTTGTCCAGGACCCGTCCATTGACGTAACCCATCAACGTCTTTATTAGTATTAATGGTATAAATGGTATTATAAGCATAACCTGCAATAAAGTTCAGCCCCTTAAAAGGATTTCCTATAACTTCAATTTCCAGGCCTTTACTCAGCTGGCCGCCATCTTGTACCTGGTAGTTGCTGCGTCCGGGAGAGAAATCATTACGTACCATATCACTCACCTTGATATGATAGTAGCTGATAGTACTGTTCAGTTTTCCGGACAGGATATCCAGTTTTATACCTGTCTCCCACTGGTTAGCCTGGCTTGCCTTGAAACTGGATACTGTACCATCAGGCTGCCTGTAAGGAGCATTGTTGCTGAAGCCATTCATATAGTTGGCAAATAATGATACCTTTTCAGGAACTATCTGATACACTAACCCCAGCTTAGGAGAAGCTACTGTCTGACTATATTTCCCTTGTGTGGTATCTTTTGCCAGGTCCTTTGTTCCATCATTTGAAAAATGATCTGCACGCACGCTGAGCATTGCCAGCAGGTGCTGTGTAATATTCACCACATCAGAAACATATGCACTGTAAGTATGCTGAGTTGTAAGGGCACTATTCAACGGGATTCCTGCAAGGGCTTTATCCAGGGTAGTCTGCGTAAGGTCGTGGTAATGCGGATCATTCCCCCTGTTGCCGATCATGTCAAAGCCATAAACAGATGCCGCATCATTACGGACATTGCTTCTGTAATAATCGAGCCCTAATACTATACGATGACGCATTCCGGCCAGTTTGAAATCTCCGTTGAAATTTTGTTGAACCTGGACATTATTCACCACATTGTTTTCGTAGGACGGATTGCGTGACACGCTGTCTCCAATAATCCTATTCCAGCTATAATACCCTTTTTCAGTGGCGTGTGTATAGGATATGCTGGTATGAGACTTCCAGCTATCTGAAATTTTATAGTCTGCATTTCCATAAACTGTGGCAGAAGGCTTTCGTTCGTATAGACTATTGTCACTATATGATTTTTTCCAATCGATGTTCAGGTCGCGTGGAGTAGTCTTTGTGAAAGAGTTCTCAGGGAATAAACGGTTAAAGTCATTTCCTTTCTGGCTGTATATTTCTGCATCAACCAGGATGGATAACCGCTGATTAGGCTTATACAATAGAGAAGGTGCCAGAAAAAACCTCCTGGTGAATCCGGCATCCTGGAAGCTACCCTCACTATGGTAGGCGGCGTTGGTACGCAGATACAGTCCCTTTTCCTTACTTATTGGCGTATTAATATCTATTGTAGCCCTGTTCAGTCCAAAACCACCCGTCATATAGGACACCTCGCCTTTAAATGTTTCCAGCGGTTGTTTCGATACCCTGTTCAATAAGCCACCGAATGAAATCAGGCTGCTGCCAAACAACGTTGCAGAAGGTCCTTTCAGTACTTCTATCCTTTCGATATTAGCCACTTCTATACTGTTCATTTTATAATCCTGCAGGCCATTTCGCAGGTAACTGGTTGTAAAGAAGCCGCGTAAGTTGAAAGAGTTGGAGCCATTTACGAGCGCCTGACTTACACCGGTTACATTCTTCAATACATCATTATAGCTAACAATTACCTGATCTTGCAGTAATTCTTTCGGAATTACATTGTAGACCTGTGGATTTTCAAGATTCTTTATGGGCAGACGGGCCACATCTTCCACCTCCTTACGGGCAAATTTGTTGTAACCAATACTTACCCTTACCTCCTGTAATGACTTTACATCCTTTTCCAGGATGAAGTCTTCGGAATGCTGCTGTCCGGCTTTGACGGTAACACTCCTGGTCTGTTGCAGCAGACCAACAGATTTCACGACCAATAAATAGGTTCCAGGTTGCAGGCCTGGTATATCATAAATTCCCTGTTCGTTTGATACAGCACCTTTATTGGTACCTGAAACAGCGACGGTTACAAAGGGTACCGCCGCCTTGTCTGTCGTATAGACAATACCGTGAATAGTGCCGGTACTATGTTGGGCATAGCCGGTAATAGCTGATAACAAGGCGGCAATAATAAGGAGACTTGCTGCAAAGCGTTTAACAAATTGGTTGCTCATGATAATCCTGGGCGATTACAGATTTTAAGTTGAATAATTCGTTGCAAAATTGAGGGAATGCCATCCCTTTCAATAATCCATTTGGGAAAAATTATTACTCAATCAGGAAAATTTATCATGTACATTACGCAACTTCCTCTTTTTGCTATTTTTTAATTCAATTTTAAGCCTCGATTTTTTTTTAATTATGTTGAAGATTTATGAGTTGGAAAGCATTAAAAGATGATTAAAGATGAATAACAGGCTATTAAAGCTGAATACGGCATACTACCTTTATTATATAATTACTATTAACAGATTTGTGGTTATTGGATTATTTAATAGTACCCCCGACCTTGCAGTAGATAGATAGTAAGTTAGCAATTAACCAGGAAATATTAAATCGACTCATCCCACTACCAGCCTGGCATGCCCGACAAAAACAAAATGGTCACCTACTAACATAGATGGATGTATGAAAATATTTTTTTTATCCCTATCAATAACACTCCTGTTATCCGGTTGCCTGGTCCCTGAAGTATTTAAGCCCACGCAACTACAACGAAACTGGCCACAGGAAATGCATGTACGCAAAGGCGATGGTAACGGCGCTAAGGATTATAACCAATCACAGGTAGCTGCCGGCATTATCTATCTAAAAGGACATGATACCATTTCCGGGCTGATTAAACTCATCACCTACGATAAGAGACTTTTCTACACAGAAAAATTGCCCATTCTGAAATGGGGAGATATAGATGATTATAAAATAACAAAATTAGATAGGTATAAAGTGGATTCCGTCAGAATATATACAGATACCGTCAATCATTATCCGTCTACTTTATTTATTCAGGTGGAGCCAATGAGTCTCTGGCGGCCGATTGCTGTCAGCAAAAACGCAGGCATTTATGTACCATGGTTTTTTATATCCAGAACAGGAAAAACTTTTTCCAACATCATTCTTTACAGCCAGGGCAAAAAGTACAGGATAGTAAACAGGTTCTTTTATGGAGATATTAAAGTAAAGCATTACCGGCATTCCCTCGTAAGATTTATGCAACGGAGATTCGGAGTACATAAAAAAATCAAAGACTTTCAAAATGAAGAGGAGATGTTCAACTATATTTTACAACAGGAGGAAATCAGTCTTGCCAATAAAAAAACAACAAAATGCCAGTAAATATATTTTTCTGGCAGATAAAAGTTAATGAAAAATAGAAATAGTCATACACTAACATAGATGAATATATGAAAATACTTTTTCTATCCCTGGCAATACCCCTTCTATTATCCGGTTGCCGCATTCCCGCATTATTAAACCCGACACAACTACAACGGAGCTGGCCACAGGAACTACATGTCACCAAAGGCGATCGTTACGGCGCTAATGCATATAACAATTCACAGGTAGCCGCCGGCATTATTTATTTAAATGGGCGGGATACTATCTCCGGGTTGATTAAGATTGTCAACTACAATGAGGAGTTATTGTACACAGAAAAATTGCCCATTTTGAAATGGGGAGATATTGAAGATTATAAAATAACAAAATTAGATAGAGACAAAGTGGATTCAGTCAGAATTTTTACAGACACTGTCAATCATTATCCTTCTACCTTATTTATTAAGATGGAGCCTAAAACGCTCTGGCGCCCGATAGCGCTCAGCGATAATGCAGGTATTTATGTACCCTGGTTTTTTATATCCAGAACAGGGAAAATTCTTACTAAGATCATTCTTTACAGTGAAGGCAAAAAGCACCGGATAGTAAACAAGTTATTCTATGGAGATATTAAAGCAAAGCATTACCGGCATTCACTTGTAAGATTTATGCGGCGTAGATTCGGGGTACATAAAAAAATCAAAGACTTCCAAAATATAGATGATATGTTCAACTTTATTTTACAACAGGAGGAAATCAGTCTTGCCAATAAAAAAACAACAAAAAGCCAGTAAGCATATTTTGTCAGCAGATAATAGTTAATAAAAAATAAATAATTACATGAAAAAGACATTCCTGTACCTATCTTTAATACTACTGACAGCCTGCGGCACGTCACGTTATGTTAACAGGTATGAGGCTACCCAATGGCCGGTCACACTGCCACAACACCCTCCCGATAAGCGCAGCAAAAAAGTCTATAATAATGCACAGATAGCCCCCGGCACCATTTATTTCAACAACCAGGATGCTGTTTCCGGATGGATTAAATTAGTACCTTATCATCCCGAACTGAAACATACCATAAAAATACCTATTATAAAAAGTCAGGATACTGATGATGAGCGAATATCCAGGGTTGGCAGGGAAAACATTGACAGCATCAGGATTTTTCCAAGTAAACCCGACAGACATGGGACAGCCCTTTTTGTTCCGGTAGTACCCATGAAATTCTGGAGAGCCATTGCAGTCAGGAACCAAACAGGCATTTATGTTCCACGGTTTATTATGGCCCTGCATGACAAATATTACCCCTATATCATTTTGTATAGTGAAGGCCAAAAACATACCATCCTGAAAAGGTTCTTCCATGGCGATGTAAAAGGTAAACATATACGTCATGCACTCGTAAAATTTATCCGTCACCGATACGGAATACACAAGCGGGTAAATGATTTTAAAGATGAGCACGAAATGTTCAATTTCATCCTGGATCAGGAAGAAATCAGGAACAGGCATTTGTCGGCAGGAAAATAAAAATTAAATTTTTCCCTCCCCCTCAGCTATAGAAAGAAAACAGAATTGGGTTTTAGATTTGAAATAAATTCAAATATCATGAAGATCTATTTTCTGTTGGGATGTCTGCTCGTCAGTGCGTCCACGTTTGCGCAAAAAATCAGCGAGGCCAAAGTACCTGCTGTGGTTAAAACCGCTTTAACCAAAAAGTTCCCCAACGCTACCGGTATAAAATGGGAAATGGAGCAGCAAAACTACGAGGCTGGTTTTACTGATAACAATCAGCACGTTTCCGCAGTATTTGACGTAAAGGGTAACTGGATGGAAACGGAAACGCCTATTCCTGCGGCTGAACTACCAAAAGCAGCTACCGCATATATCGCCAGCCATTATAAAGGTGCAAAGATTAAGGAGACAGCCCGTATTCAGAAAGCCAGTGGCGCTATCAATTACGAAGCAGAAATAAAAGGCAAAGATGTTATTTTCGACGACAAGGGCGCAGTCCTGTAACAGATTGAAAAGATTCATGTTTTAGGCCCGCATTTGCCAGAGGACTAGGCATCAAATCAAAAATGGCCGTCTCTACTGAATAGAGACGGCCATTTTAACCAATACGATATGTGATATTTTTTCCCATTAATTAATTAATTAATTAATTAATTAAACCTGCAATCAATTATCTCCCATCCCGAATTTGATTACGGAATTTGATGCAGGTCGTTCTGCTGTAATCATCGAAGATGCATCATTCACTGGTGTCCAGCGTTCTTTACCGAATTTGCTAAAATCAATATAGCTGCCAAGCACGGTAAAATGTTCGAATACAAAAGGAATCCCTTCTGCTCCGAGTGCAGAACGCTGATCTGCAACATGGAAGTGAAGATGCGGGCCGGTTGTCTGACCAGTAAACCCGAGGGCAGCAATGACGTCTCCTTTTTTTACCCGTTGTCCGGGTACGACTTTAATACTTCCTGGTTTCAGATGTTCGTAAAATGCGATGCAGTTATTTCCGATATCCAATGAAATGTAGTTGCCTGTGGCCTTCCCGGCGGGGCATTCCGGATGACCAGACAAAGTGCTACTTTCCTGGAAATCATTTCTGGTGGCTGAAATAACACCATCGCTCACCGCAAGTACGGCTGCTGCATAGCCGTACCAATTTTTCACCACATTATTATCCCCGTTTGCATAATGCCCCTGCTTATCCAGCTTGATGAAATCAATGGCAAAACGTCCCGGAATCCGGGCCTTCCCATCAACCGTGTAAATTACCCTGCGATGTCCACGGCTCCAGGCAGGATCGTAAACTGCAACCCAGGGACCACCGCTTAAAGGGGCTCCCAGCACTATTGGTGGCTTCCCTGATAAGCTCAGCGGTGCACCCAGCACCGAAAACGCCTGCTTTTTATTGCCCTGGGATAATGTGAAACTAAGACGATGAACCAGTTGTGCATTATTTTTATCATGTTGCAATTCAAGATAGACTACCCTTGAATTACCCGGTGCAATAATATTCTCTTTATCCTGCAATTGCAATCCCAGCCTGCTAAACCTATTCATCAGATCATCCCTGCCAAATGTGGCAACAACAGAAGAATCAACAACATTCAATACATCCATCTTTTCAAGACTGATGGAATCGTTGGAGAAATTAGTCAGATAAAGCTCGTAGTAAACCGCAGGCTTTCCGTTTATAATGACAGAACCAGGCATAAAAGGAATATGCATATCGACAGATTGCCGGTATTCCTGGCAAAAGCCCGGCTCCATACTTGCGATAACTATCAGTAGGACGTATAACAACCTGTTGATTATTGCCATGCTATATTTTTTGATGTAACCTGATTTAAATTTAAGCAAAAAGATTTGTTAGCCTATCAGCACCATAAATAAAACCCTAAACCAGGGACATCGCTTGCTGATGTGCCAATAGCCTATAGAAACGCTGACCAGAATATAGCAAGAAACGGGTTTTACCGGGGACCGGGTCCTGCTAATTTTGTGCAATAAAATTATAGAAAATGCAGCGATTAAAAGACAAAACGGCCTTAATCACAGGTGGTACCAGTGGTATTGGCAAGGCCACCGCAATGGATTTTATTGAAAACGGCGCTTCAGTGATTATTACGGGTCGCTTCAAAAACACCGTAGACGCCACTGTAAGTGAACTGGGACCTAAAGCCAAAGGAATTGTTTCGGATGCCGGAAAAATGGAAGATATCCTAAGTTTGGCTGAAAAAGTGAAACTGATCTCACCGCAGGTGGATATACTTTACGTAAATGCAGGCTTCGGAAAATATGCACCGTTAGCACTGATAGATGAGTTGCATTTTAATGAACAATTCGATGTAATCGTTAAGGGAACGTTGTTTACAGTGCAACAGATTTTACCTTTAATGAAAGCCGGCGGATCTATCATTTTGAATACTTCTATTGTAACAGAAGTTGGAATGCCTAATTCTTCCGTTTACTCTGCCGCAAAATCTGCAGTACAATCGTTTACAAAAACATTTGCGTCCGAATTGGCTCCCAGGAAAATCAGGATTAACGCAGTAAGCCCAGGGCCCATAAATACCAATTATTTCGACCGGTCTAATTTGTCGTCAGACCAGGTACAGGCGATGGCTGGTGCTGTTATGCCACAGGTTCCACTGGCTCGTTTCGGAGAACCGGCTGAAGTGGCTAAAGTGGTAACCTTTCTGGCTTCTGAAGAATCTTCATTTATGCATGGTACGGAATTGTTTGTTGACGGCGGATTTCCAAAGATTAAATGATTCAGTGTAACCAATACGGTAAATAAAAAGGCTTCAACTAATTGTTAAGTTGAAGCCTTTTTATTTCAAAAAATAAAGTTAATTTATTGGGGAATTTTTTCCTTTGAAACGATAGCAACCAGGGAGAAGTCAGTTTCAATCTGGGTTGTTGTTCCGGGTACCACATTACCCGTCTTCTTAACTTTAAGTACATACCTAAACCCTGCTTCTGGTTTAAACCCTGTTATTATAACCAATGGCAGATAGTCATTCTCTCCCACTTTCTTTGCAACCATCCAGAGCGCCTCTCCGACAGGGGTACCTTCAGGAAACCAACCCGGTGATATTGCCCCTCCATATACATCAACCTGTAAGGTGATGTCCGGCTCAATAACCTCGTCATGACTTTTTTTACATGCAAAGCTTCCAATAACTATCAGGAGCAGCCACAGGGCATTTAAACGATTAAGTTTTAATTTCATCATGTTGAATCTGAATATAGGAGGCATGAAGATATAGTATCTATCAATAAAATACAAGCACACCCTTGCGAAGCATGTACATGCATGTAAAGAAAAAATTGTCCCCTGCCGCCGCATACGCCCACGGCATCGTCACGCTCTATTTCTTTTAAGTTCCATTTTCTCCAGCTTCCTGATACGATTATGTAAAATCGGGTGTGTATCTCTGAAAAATACATACCAGAGACTCACCCGGCCGCTTCCTGAATATTGTGATATCTTCAGCAGCGATGTACTGAGGGCCTTTCCATATCCCAGCCTGGCTGCAAAGGCGTCGCGGCGGTATTCCGTGAACCTGGAATCAGCGCGGTAAAAGAAATTAAAAACCAGGTTTAGCAACAGAAAGAACAGCCCTAGAAACAGGAACATCATTATCCATGGCAGCGCATGGAAATAATATGCTATACCGAATAACATTAAAAAGGCCAACAGACTTACCACTATGCCCTGTGCGAAGGCCTCCCGGATAAAATGCCTGGCCATACCCAATGTCACGTTCAGGGTTACACGTTGTATATATGCCGGTACATGATAAGCTATTAGCAGGCCGGCGCTGGCGAAGGTATCCCTGGCCCTGAGATGCCCCATTTCATGCGCTAATACCGCTGTCAGCTCCTCATCATCCAACATATCCATCAGGTCTGGTGAAACAGCAATGGTCCGTGCACCTATGGCAAAAGCTGCGGGCCCTTCGGTAGCGATGATACGTAACCGGTATTTCCGGCTATCCTGCGCTTTCCGCTGCAATATCGTCATACAGCGTTGTAAACGCTGTTCTTCCGCCTGTATTGGCCGTCTGACATTCATGGAAAGCTCCATTACCGGCACCAGCCAATAAACACCGGAAAGACAAAGCAGCGTGGCCCCTGCCAGCGTTAACCAGAATACACTATCCGGTAAAGCCTTAACAGGATGAAAGGCTGCAATGGCAATGAATGTTGCAGTGACTGCTAAAAAAATGTAACTAAGAAGTAGCACAAACTTAAGACTGTTGCTTATTCGCATATGGGGCAGGTTGATATATAGGTTATAACAAGTCCTTCAATTTACGAAATTTTCACGATCAACCGTCCGGTACTATCCTGTAAACAACTGTTCCTAAAATATCTATGTGCCAGCTGGCAGATGCATCAGGGAAGGGATCCATCTACTCTCTGGATAACCAGGCCATTATCCTTATGTTGGGTTTTATAATATTCGACCTTTGTTCTTTGGTTAAACACATTCACATTGGCGGCATTTAAAGACTGCAGGTCCATCACATGCCCGTTTACCGCTACCTCCTGCAATTGCATGGAACTGATATTATTTCCGTACAGCGCCAGGATCAGGTTCTCCGGATTATAACCTGGTGGAACAAGAAACCTGGTGGTGCAGGTAGTACTGTCTATCACCTGTGCCTTCAGATCAACCAACTTACTATTCCCTTGCAATAATAACGCGACAGACACGCCTGTTCCCGGCCATCTTATTTCAGGAGTATTTATTACAGACTTTATTTCCAGCTGCAGAAACCCATTAGTTTTGATATCCTCCTTCATGGCATCAGTTAGTTTGAAGCCAAGACCAAACCTGGCCGTACTGTCCCATGCAGGGGCCAGGGTAACAGGTGTAGATAGCTTTGCAAAATACAACGCATCAAAATCAGTGGTGATATTAGTAACAGCTTGTAGTTTACTTTTAGTAGAGCTAAGATTAGCCCAGGTCATATAATGCTTTTTATTGAAATATTTTTTCACGGTCTCACTCTGCTGGAAATAGAAGATACCATTTTCCTTTCCTGTGGCGGCATGCAGGATAGCAGCAAATTTGTCGTCACTTTCCGTAATAGGGGCAATACCTGATCCTACCTCAAAGGTACCTGACATCAGGTCAGTACCAATGGTATAATACTGACCAGGGAATTGCTGATCCAGCAGATATCCAAACGATGTGTACTCTTTTCCAACAGCATATAAAATACCTTTCTGCACATGTGCATTATGGGCATATACGATAATTTTAGCTCCAGGTCTGGATGTCTTTATCCATTTAATATTATCATACATGCAGGAATCCCGTACGATAGTTCTGCCCTCCACTTTTTCGGGTCCGTATTTCATGTAATGTATCCGTAAGGAGTATTCTATTTGTTCTACGCTTTGTTTCAGCTGTGCATCCCCTTCATACAGTGAGGCTGCTTTCCGGAAAGCAGTAAATTGTGGTTCCAGTTCTTCCAGCGGGTGCATCCTGGGATATTCATTCATCATACCTAAAGACAGATTAGCCCAGACAGCAAGCACTTGTTTAAACGTATCTGCTACCGGCATATTGGTTTGCCGGATAAAAGATAAAGCATCTTCCGCTACCCCTTGCATACCTTTATTCTCTGCCCCCATCATCCATACTTTATTGGCAGGGGTCTGCGTTAGGTTATAGTTCCTCACCCACTCTACTAAAGGCAGTAAATCATATTCAACTCTCATTTCCGGAAAATGCCGGATATAGCGCAAAGCAGATATTGCATCCCCCTTGCCGTTTACTACATAATCATTCAACGCACGTGTATCACTGAATTCTGACTCTGCCAGGATGATGATTTTAAAATCATTGAAACGAATCAGCCTTGTGGCAATGTTCATAAATGCCTGTAAGCATTCTTTTGTACCATGTGTGGCCTCACCAATGCCCACTATTGTTTTATCCCCTACCATTTCATGCAGGCGGGTAAATGCGGTAAAGGTATCTGCCGGCAAAAAGCTACCCAGACTTTCCGTCTGGGCATTGATCAGCTGGTTTAATCTTTCCTTGCCCGTTTGTGCCCGGACAAAACCATTGCATAACAGTAAGAAAACAACAATAACAACATGTTTAGGTATAGTATTCATGTATGATGATTTAAGCTAACTATAAAGCCAGCAATCCCGTTCGGATTCACCATATAATAATCATGCACCACAGTCAGGAAGGCAGGATGTAAATGGAATGACTAAAGATCATGTATACTTTTCTTTAAAGAGAAATAAGTGAGTTAAAACTATCCTAAAACTTTTTCTGCCAACAGCCAGCACTGTATGAATGTTACAAAATTATCTTGCCAACATGCGTATTTTATACTTCTTTCCTTAAATTAATTGGTTAATCTGTAATGAAAGCCTGCTCAATCTCATGTGAATCTTCCAACATGCGGAACTTTGTGATAAGGCCTTCTGCAATGGTGAATCGCATAACAAAATGCGCTTTGAATTTCTTTCCGGTTGCCTTTACCGTTCTTCCGGCTTTTCCAAAGACAGCGGCTTCGTTCCCATCAATAAATGTATGTTCCATTTCAAAATCATCTTCCGCCAACATATGTGCATCCATTAATTGCCGCAGTGCCTTTATTACCTCCTGTTTACTACTTTTCTGGCCCGTCCAAGGCATATATGGTGATGCTGCTATATAGAAATCAATTTCCTCCGCCAGGTATTGTGCAATGGTGGGTATGTCATTTCGGGAAGTTCCGTCAAAAAACCCGGCTAGCACTTCCTGGGTTTGCCTGTTCTCTGCTGATACAAACATGGTGTAGTATTTTTAATTGTGATTGTCTGATTTACTATTTCAATATCCGGATGCATGATTTTATATCAACTCGGCTTTTGCTTCCGCAATCTTTCCTTCTTTAAAAATAAAATCAAAAGTGCCATTCACTTTTTTCCCGGGAAATTCACCTGTAAATTCCACTTCAATATGAGCTGCTGTTTTACTGACAATAGCTAACCTGAGCAATTTTGTGTGGGTTTTGTAACCAATAAAGTATGTTTCAAAATACCGCCTGATGCCGGAATGTCCTTTAAAAACTTCACCGACAGACGGATCATTCAGGATGGCGCTTTCCTGCCATTTTTGTAAATAGGCCGCTGTGTCAAAAATATTGCTGACTGCAATCCAGTCCTGGATGAAAGCTGCTATATCCATTGTGATTTCTTTATTTTTATAAATAATATTGTCTTCAGCAAAAAATGTGGTGAGCGCACTAATGCCTATCAGTGGAAGGATGCTTTAAAGGCTATTGGTGTCAGGTGTGTCTTATTCCTGAATAACTTATTAAAAGATTGCGGATGCTCAAATCCTAACTGATAGGCAATTTCGGCAACGGACATATTACTTGATGTCAAATATTCTTTTGCTTTGGCAATCAATTTTGCGTGAATGTGTTGCTGTGCATTTTGTCCGGTCAACGAACGTAGCATATCACTTAAATACCGGGGTGAAAGGTTCAGTTGTGATGCCAGGAAGTCAACAGTAGGAAGTCCGTTTTGCAGGGATTCGTTTTCAAAATAGTTATCCAGCATTTGTTCCATTCTTGTAAGCAAATCGTGGCTGGCAACTTTTCTTGTAATGAACTGCCGTTTGTAGAAACGACTGCTGTAATTCAGTAGTACTTCAATATGCGACACTACAACATCCTGACTAAAATCATCAATCGTACTATTCAATTCTTCTTTAATGTGGTCAAAAACAGAAAAGATGATCTTTCTCTCTTTATCTGATAAAAACAAGGCTTCATTGGCTGTATATGAAAAGAAACCAAAGTTCCTGATCTTTGCATTAAGGGGATAATTCCGAATTAAATCAGGATGAAAAAGTAAAGTATATCCTGCATAATCCTGCTCACCGGAAGCACTTTGAATAACCTGGTTAGGGGCAACAAAAGACAATCCTCCTTCTTCAAAATCATAATAGTTTTGTCCATACCTGACTTTTCCCGTCAGGTTCAGCTTATATGAAATTTTATAGAAGTTTAGCAGTAATGCTTTAGGTAATTCATCCGGCGGTGTTTTAATATCTGCATAATTAACCAGACTAACCAAAGGATGCAGTGGTTTAGGAAAGCCTAACAGTTTGTGTAATTCCGAAATAGAATTGAATTGCTGCGGTATAATGTTTTCGTTTTTCATACGCTATACTAATTACATATCTCTCCCGAATTATCTATTATGCTAAAGGAGAAATACATCAGGTATAATTAAACAAACATTGCTTGTATTTTTTGATATTGTATCTCAGCACCAAATGTTTCTCTTTCATGGTACAAATTGATAGCATCTTCTCCGGCAAAATAACGCAGCTGATTTTTATTGTCAGTTGCTGCCGCATAAATAACAGCGGCAACCGCTTCAGCAGTTGAAAATCTGCTTATATTTTCTTCGCTATAACCCGCTGCCACTTTATCCGCCAGTTCCGTATAGGCCCCGTGTAATCCTCCATCCATGGAACGTCCGGCAAAGTCGGTTTGTATACCACCAGGCGCAACTATTTTCACTTTAACGCCAAAGTGAGCCAGCTCATAAGCGAGGCTTTCAGAAAACCCATCCACTGCGAACTTGGTAGCGGCATAAACCGAACAGGTCGGGTAGCCGGCCAGGCCGAACATAGAAGTAATGTTGATGAACATTCCAGCCTTTCTTTCCCTGAAATAAGGAATAAACCCTTTTGTTAAACGGATGACACCTAATAAATTTGTATTTAGCTGGCGGGTTATCTGTTCATCACTCAAGGCCTCCAATACGCCAATTAACCCATATCCTGCATTATTCAATACCAAATCAATGGTATGCATGGATATTGCCGCCGCCACCGTTTCCTTGATTTGTTCCGGATCTGTAACGTCTAACTTCAGTACTGAAACATTTTCCAGTGCGGTGAGTTCGGTTTCATATTGGGGATTTCGCATGGTTGCAATTACATTCCAACCTATTGACTGAAACAACCTGGCACTCGCTTTTCCCAGGCCAGTGGATGCCCCTGTAATAAATACTGTCTTTCTCATACCTGACTTTGCTTAAATTTTATGATACAAAAGTCGAAAGAAGTAAAGACCTGCATGTAGCCGGATTGAGTTAAGTTGTTGCCAAAATGACGAATTTCAGCTATGGATTTGCTATCATTGAAGTAACTGCTGTATCGCCTGCATATGCCCCACCAGCTGACGCTGCTCTTCTGCGGTAAGCTTATCAATCAACATTTCTATCTGCATCTCTGAGGCGCTGTTCAATTTAGTAAACAATGCCGCTCCTTTAGCGGTGAGCGAAAGCAGTGTAATACGGGCATCTTCAACAGCACGCTGTTTTGAAATAAGACCTGCATGCTCAAATTGTTTCAGTACCTTACTCAGGTACCCTTTATCTATCTCAATTTCAGACATCATCTGAGAAGCGCTCAAGGGGCCATTGGTATGTATTTCGTATATAATGCGCGCCTCTACCAGCGAATAATCGCTATTGAGTAAATGCCTGTTCAATAATCCCAGTAACTTTGTATAATAGCGGTTAAATGCCCTGATGCTGCTTATAGTAAGTTGCTTGACTTTCATAAAGATGCCTGATTAAGATAAAGTCATGTCATAACGCCTTTCTGTTACCGGCTTACCAAAACTATCAGATGTGCTTTCCTGTGTCAGGCGAAAGCCTGCACGCTGGTATAAGCCGATAGCCACCTGCTGCTCTTCGGTAGTCCAGAGATAGGCCTGTGATACCTGCCGCTCCTTCATAAATGCCATGAATTCATACATGAGCCGTTTCCCTAAACCAATACCACGGTATTCCGGCAGGAAAATAAAATAGCGCAACTGGAGCTGCTCTCCCCGATGCTGGGCGATCAGGGAACCCATTATCCGGCCATTATGCTGGCATATCCAGACTTTATCCTTCCTATCATCATACTCCCGCGCAAAATCACTCAGGCCATCCAGCACATAAGATTCAAACTTCAACCCGTAACTACATTCCCTGGCATATAAATCCCCATGCATATAAGCTATATAACCTAAATCTCCAGGCTGTAAGGTGTTTCTGATCTGGATGTCGGATAAGACAATCGCTGACATAATATATCTTCTTTAATGTAAATAGTTGAATTATTCAACCATTACAAAGAAAACCATTTTAGTTGAATTATTCAACTATTTTACAAAATCCTTAAACACAATTGATTTATCATAGTGGTGATGCATAAACCGGCTTACAGCCAGCAGAACAGCGGTGCCTGCTGTCAATATCTTATCAGCATATAAGCAACAACCTGCTCTCCCCCGGCTTTTCCCTGGGAGCCCTGTGTAAACACGGTGGCACCTTACTTCCGGGAGCATCCACTGCCAGCCGCCAAAGGTTACCAATGCCACAGTTGATCGGCTGCGCATCAGGCACAGCCTGATAGTGGAGATCGAAGAAATTATCCGTCAGGAAGGCCTCAAATCCTTCCGCCGGCCCATTATAAAGCTTTTCGAGTCCGGCCCGGATTTCAGGAATGAGAATTTTCTGTATGCCTTGTGCATTGGGCAATATATCACTGGACTCGCCATAGTACGTGCATAAAAAAGTGCTGGTAGGTATCGGCGCACGATCCACATGCCAGGAATAAACATCGGTAGGAAAAAACGGATAGGCGACATCACGCTCATAGTAGCTGATCACATTCAGCAACGGCGATGCGCCCTGCTCTTCCAGTAATAGCATATCATTCAAAAGAATTTCACGGGCCAGATTCCCCTGCTCACTCAACTGAAGCGCACGCAGCTCCTCCTCTTCAACGACCGTTATATTTCCATCTAACGCTATCTTGTGTACAATCTCAGAAAAATCCCCTGCCAGCTCGCGCTTCCAGCAAAGTGCATTCACCTGTCCGCTGTAGGGTGTAGCAATGAGGTCATGAAAACTTTCAACGTAGCCCACCTGGCTCCCGGCCGGAGATATATCTTTCATCATAAAATATCCTTTGACAATTACATACGGGAAAGCGATCCGCCAGTCCCGTCGGGCCGGAGCCGATGTAAAGGTACCAATGATAACCAAGAAACAGCCAGGCAACCAGCGAAAAGTTGGAGATACCTATTGACAGTATTTTGCCTGAGCCTCCTTTGCTTCCGCATCTCCCCGTGCCACTGCCTGCTGCAGGTGCTGACAGCCGGCTTCCTTTTGCCCGGCGCGCAGGTATACATAAGCGCTTAACCGGTAAGCCATACCTAATTCATATTGCTGCCCGATGCAAAATTGAAAATCGCGGAATGCACTGTTTAAACTATCGAGGTTGTAGTAGACCAGACCTCTGTCCAGCCTGATCACTACCATCGGAACATCATAACCTTGTCCCACATCAACTATTGAATTGGGGTTCAGGTCGATGTAAAATTTTTCACCGCCCTTGTGCCGGATGGCCGCCTGGAAGTCATCCAGCGCCTTCCTGTACTGGCCCAGGCTAAATTCATTTTGCCCCCTGTTAACCAAAGCCAATACATTGTTCGGGGATAGCCTGATAACGGCAGTATAATTTTGAATGGCAAGATCATGCTTCCCGAGTCTTGATAAGTCGGCACCACGATTAAGATAGGCAGGCAAAAATTTGGGGTTCGCTTCAATTGCCTTATCCAAGACTCCGATGGCTTCTTCCAGTTTGTTTTGGGCCTCAAACGCAGCAGCTTCTTTCAGGTAGTCTTTAGAGGATTTGAACATACAGGAGCAGCAAAGAAGGCATAGTCCAGCGATAAAATACTTTCCAGACATATAGTAAAGATTTTGGCAGAAGAATTATTGGTAGCTGATATTATAAAAAAGAAAGCATAAATCAAAGCCAATATCCGACCCGTCTGACAAACAATGATTTAGACATATCAAGCATAAGAAAATACGTATATGCAGCAGCGTTATACCCTAAAATGACTGTCTGAATGCAAGTGGCGACAACTTCGTTCTGGCCTTAAAGAGTTTACTAAAAGATTGCGAATGCTCGAAACCTAATGCATAGGCAATTTCCGATACAGATAAATTAGTTGCAGCTAATTTTTCCTTCGCCTTTTCAATGATGGCGTTATGTATATATTGTTGTGTATTCATGCCGGTAAGTGAACGAGAAATCCGTCTTGATACTAGCCTTAACAACATTCTCCACAACAGCATTCAACACTATTGCCATATGTTTGTTAAGTAACGCATGGCATAACCATTATGCCGACGATCTGCATAAAAGAGACACCATGAATAAACTGTTCAAACTTTTGTTGTGTATTGGATTGCCGTTACTTACAGGAGCTGTTGCCGGATATGTTACGCTGCAAAATGTAAACACCTGGTATCCGGGCCTGGAAAAACCATCTTTTAATCCTCCCAATGCGGTATTTGGGCCTGTATGGACTATATTATACATTTTGATGGGTATCTCCCTATATCTCGTATTACAGCAGCCTCCTTCTCCGGCGCGAAGGCGTGCCATCGTACTTTTCAGCATACAACTTTTCCTGAATTTCTGGTGGAGCATACTGTTCTTCCAGTTTCACTGGGTGAGGGTTGCCATGGCAGATATCTTATTGTTATGGCTATTCATCATTTTAATGATCAGGCAGTATTACCGGGTGTCGGCCACTGCCGCCAGCCTTCAATGGCCTTACCTCGCGTGGGTAAGTTTTGCCAGTATACTGAATGCCGCCATCTGGTACCTTAACTGATCCTTCTACTGGAGCACGCACCACCAGCACATATCCTAAGTCCGACGAAAGATCATTTAACGCTAACAGACATGCATATATTGATTACAGGAGCAAATGGTTACATAGGACAGCGCCTGGCGGCTGTGCTGGCAGAACAGGGACATCAGATTACCTGTTGTGTCAGGAGTAAAAAACGATTTACCACTGACCATATACCAGGACCTGTACAGGTGGTGGAAGTGGATTTTTCGGGAGATGTCAGCCAGGTCAGCTTTCCTGAAGATATTGATGTAGCTTTTTTCCTGATTCATTCCATGCGGGAAGGTGCTTCCTTCGAGGCTTCAGAACTTCGCGCCGTAACAAACTTCCTGCAGCTGGTGTCTGCTACGCGCTGCCAGCAGATCATTTACCTCAGTGGCATTGTAAACGCCCCGCAGCTGTCCAGGCATTTATCATCCAGACTCGCTGTAGAGCAGGCACTTCGTGCCGGCAAGGTGCCCGTTACTGTTTTACGGGCAGGAATCGTAGTAGGCTCCGGCAGCTCCTCATTTGAAATCATCCGCGACCTGGTGGAAAAACTTCCGGTGATGATAACACCGGAATGGGTCAACACCAGGTGTCAGCCTATAGCCATCAGGAATGTCATTTCTTTTCTCGCCGGCACACTGCTGATGAAAGAAGCCTACAACCAGGATTTCGATATTGGCGGCCCCGAAGTGCTTACCTATAAACAAATGCTGTTACAATTTGCAGCTGTTCGCGGCTTAAAACGTTATATCATTACGGTACCGGTAATGACTCCCCGCCTATCCAGTTACTGGCTCTATTTTGTCACCTCTACCTCCTACCAGCTGGCAGTAAACCTGGTAGACAGCATGAAAGTAGATGTAATATGTCGCCCCAATAACCTTTCCCGGCAACTCAACATCACCCTGCTAACCTATAAGGAAGCAGTAGCATTGGCATTTCAAAAAATCGAGCAACAGGAGGTAATCAGCAGCTGGAAAGATGCTTTCAGCGCTTCCAATGCAGATCCCAGGATCATAGGCAATATAGAAGTACCGGTATTCGGGTGTTTTAAAGATATCAAACGCCGCACTATTGATGGAAACGAACAGGAAGTGCTGCAAAAAATCTGGAGCATCGGCGGAGAAACCGGCTGGTATTACGGTAATACACTATGGAAACTGCGTGGCCTGATGGATAAAGCCTTTGGCGGCGTAGGACTCCGCAGAGGCCGCACCCACAGGACCAGCATATCTGGCGGCGATGCACTTGACTTCTGGCGGGTAATAGTGGCAGATAAAGCCAATAAGCGCCTGCTATTGTTTGCAGAGATGAAATTGCCGGGAGAAGCATGGCTGGAATTTCAGATCAATCAGAAAGAAGAACAGTCAGAACTGGTACAAACCGCCACCTTCCGCCCTAAAGGCATACTGGGCAGACTATACTGGTATAGCATGCTGCCTTTCCATTATTTCATCTTTAATGGAATGATCAATGCATTACTGAAAACCGATAAAAAGTGAATAAATTAGGATACTATTAAAAAATGTATTCCCAGGAACAAATAATTCATCAACCCCATAATCATCAAAAAATGAGCAGCTGTATCAACCACAAAACCCTTGTATTCCGATCACTAATCATAGCAATAGCAGTGGTCTTTTCCGGCGTTGTTGCCATAGCGCAGGAAACAACTGTCAAACCGGCTGCCCCGCCAGCCAATTTCAAAAGTCAGTATATGGATGTCAATGGCGTGAAGATCCATTACGTTATTGGTGGCAAAGGCGATCCACTGGTACTGGTCCATGGATTCGGGCAAAACTGGTATATGTGGAACAGGGTACTTCCTGCACTGGCAGTACACTTCACCATCATTGCGCCCGATTTGCGCGGCGTAGGCGAATCCGGCAAACCGGCATCAGGTTATGATAAAAAGAATATGGCGAAAGATATTCATGAACTGGTGAATAAGTTAGGGTATAACAGTATTAACCTCGCCGGCCACGACATAGGACTGATGGTGGCTTACGCCTATGCTGCGCAGTATGGCGATGAGGTAAAAAAAGTCGCCTTCCTGGATGCTTTACTTCCTGGTATTGAGCCCGTATGGTCCGACTCCAAGGATAAGCTCTGGTGGTTCGGTTTCTTTGGCTGGCCGGCATCCGGACAAGTGGTAGCGGGAAAAGAAAGAATTTTCCTGACGAATTTCTGGCCGGTTGTAGGGCATGTACAAAATGCCTTCACTACAGCGGAAAGCGAAGAATTTATCAGGGCCTATTCCGTGCCAGGAGCTACTACCGGCAGTTTCAGCTGGTTTGCTGCATTTCCGCAGGATGCCAGAGACAATTTACAGCTCAGTCAGCATAAGCTCACCATGCCCGTACTGGCCATGGGTGGCGAATACCAATCAGCTCCTTTCCTGGCAGATCATCTGCGATTAGTAGCCAACGATGTTAAGGAAGTGAAAATTATGGGGGCAGGGCACTGGCTGGTGCAGGAACAAACAGCACCCGTATTAAAGGGCCTGATGGATTTCTTCCTGCCATCCGCTTCCGAATAAATTGCTCCAACCTGCAAAATTGCATATTATTGCAATTAAGATAAATGGGGGTAAATACCTGATTGTATGCTGAAAGAAAAAAGATTTGAATTTATCCTGGACCAGTTAAAGAAGAAACAGCATGTCACTTTTGAAGGTGTATCTGCAAAGCTGGGTGTATCGGAAGATACCGTCAGGCGGGATATAGAATACCTGCATAAAAACGGGTTATTGTCGAAGATACGTGGCGGCGCTATGAGCAGGGCTACCAATCCATTGACCTTCCAGGACAGGAAAAATCATCTCAAAAAAGAGAAAAATATTATTGCCTTAAAAGCGCAGCCGCTAATCAAAAACGGCATGACCGTATTTATGGATGGCGGCACCACCATACACAGTGTGGCAGCCTATTTCCCTGCCGACCTGAAAATAAGGGTCATCACTAATAATTATACCGTTATCAGTGCATTGGCGGAACATAAAAACATTGAGCTGATTGTTGCCGGTGGCAATTTTGACCGTACCCTGCAAACTTTTTCCGGCTTCACCACCTGTTCCGGCATCGCTGAGTATATCGCAGATGTTTACCTGACGGGCACCTGCGGAGTAGACCTCCAATACGGCATCACTGCCGCTTTTCAGCAGGATGCGGAAGTAAAACGTGCCATGAAAAAAAACGCCAGGCAAACCATCGTACTGGCCAACCACGAACGGTTAGGACAGGTAGAAGCTTTTGGCGTTTGCAGCATGGAATCCATAGATGTTTTAATAACAGACCTGAATAGTGATGACCAGGAAATAGATGATTTCCGGCATATTGATATTCAAATCATTTAAATTATCCACCATACAGTTGCCTAAGCTCATTCCCGGGAATGAGCTTTTTTTATTTGCTGTAACCCTGCAAATATTTGCAATATTTTGCAAATTTGCATATTATTGCAATATAATTAATTCTTACAATAATTACATCTGCAATATGGGAATTGAACATATCGCCATATGGGTGGCCAACCTGGAACACATGAGATTGTTCTACATCAAATATTTTGGTGCAACATCCAATGATCTTTATTTTAATGCCAAAAAATTATTTTACTCCTATTTCCTGACCTTTGAAACGGGCCCGCGACTGGAGATCATGCATATGGACACCATCAGTGAACAACGCCAGCAGTACAGGGCACAACACAGGGGATTTGTGCATATGGCGTTTAAAATGGGCTCCAGGGAGGCTGTAGATGATATTATCACCACCCTCCGGCAGGATGGTTATAAAATTATCGGAGAGCCTCGGGTGACGGGAGACGGCTACTATGAGGGCATTTTCCTGGACCCGGAAGAAAATATTGTAGAAGTGCAGGCTTAATATTAAAGTAAGTATTTATGATAAAATTGATAGTCACGGATCTTGACGGAACGCTATTGAACGACAACCACGAAGTGCCGCCGCGTTTCTGGGGTATTGCAGAAAACCTGTTTACCAAAGGGGTTAAGCTGGGCATTGCAACTGGCCGGCCTTATTTCAGTATCAGTGAAAAATTCGGATCGGTCATGGACAAGATATTCGCTATTTCTGATAATGGCAGTCTTGTTACGCATGAAAATAAAGTTTTGATGTCAAAACCATTACCACAGTCAGCGATAACGGAACTTGTCACTACGGCACGAACCATTAACGATGCCTGGCCGGTGTTATGCGGCACTGATCAATGGTATATTGAAGATGCCAGCGATACACTGATAGAAAGCATCCTGGTATACCATAAGAAACTGGCTGTTGTGGATGATCTCACCAAGGTTAGTGAGCCGGTTTTAAAGGTGTCCGTTTACGATTTAAAAGGCGCTGAACAAAACAGTTATCCGCATTACAAACATCTTGCTTCCAGGCTTAAAATTGCTGCCGGGGCTGCCATGTGGCTGGACATTACCCGGAATGATGCCAATAAGGGAGCGGCCGTAACCAGGTTACAGGAATTATATGGCATCAGCCCTGATGAAACATTGGTATTTGGCGATTTTATGAACGATTATGAAATGATGCAGACTGCCAGATACAGCTACGCCATGAAGAATGCCACTCCTGCCATAATCCAGACAGCCAACTATGTTACGGAAAAAGATAACAACGATGCCGGCATACTAGAGGTGATTGAAGCATTGTGCTTTTAGATTCACTGCACTCCCCGGTAAACATGCACTACAATCCCACGGGGAAAGCGCTTCAGGTCTGTGAGTTGCAGCTCCAGCGGGGCGTTAAAGATCGGTAACCCCGCACCCAGGGCCACCGGATGAATAGCGAGGTGGTACTCGTCTATCAGTCCTGTAGCGATAAGACTTTGCATAAAACCACCGCCGCCCAGTGCTACTATTGGTTTTCCATTGCCTGTAGTTTTCAGTTCGCGGATTGTTTCGGTAAGGTCGCTGCTGAAAACGGATGCTGCTGCCCAGGAAGCTGCAGCGGCCACCTGCTCAGGGGTAGTAGTGGCAACAGGAGGCAGTCCGCCGAACCCTTTTTTCGTAAACAGGGCTTTGGGGGAGGCAAAAAACAGGTAAATGGTCACCAGTAAGAGTTCTATCAGACAACATTTTTGATGAAGGTAATCCCTAACCTGGTTCAATGCGTGTGAGATCAGGTTGGCGACGGTCTTCTTGATGAGCTGCAGTTTCGCTGCGATCTGATCATGCGAAAGTCCTTTGTTACCTCCCTGTCTCGTGCGGGTAAATTATGCAGGACAGCATGTATCATGGTAGTTGTTTCCCTGCTGTGCATTAATTCTTCCTGAGGAACAGCAACAGGTTCCATACTACGTATCAGCAGCTGACGCTTATCATGGCGCAAGGTATTGATATCTCATGCCATACCATGGTCATGAAGTAGGCTCTGAATTTCTGCCATTGCTGTATGCTTTCACTCTTAAGCCATTACATAACAAATACTTCCTGGTTGGCATCTTCCACAAGCATAGGAGATTTCAAAAATGGTAATGCAAATGAGTAGACTTCATTCCATTAATGCCTCTCTAGTTGCGCATAGGCCTGTTCTTCGCCTTGAGCGATACCATCAATGAATTTCTTCAGTTCACATGAAGAAATATCCGGCAAATAAAGTTGATTTAATATTTTGACGATTGATGACACTTTGTGTTCAATGGACTTCCATCAATTTATGACATGAGCGCATTGGTTTGTTTGTAATATAGTATCAGCCATACAAACTAAAAACCTTTCAACCTTTTATCCATGGTCATTTTCAACAATTTAAAAAAGTCATTTTTTTCGGGGAATTGTCTGAAATTTTACGTCTTAAGAAGTTGCTGCGATATATTATAAAAAGTGCTATGGTATTTCTCCTGGTCCGCAATAATGTATTAATTTGATGAATTTTAAAATGTTCCACTTTTTTAAAAAATCGTTTTCGCTTCTTCTCTAAGCACCTTAATGGATCTGTAGCTGGTATTTTCACTATTCAGGATACAAATTTATGTAACAGATAATAAAGAAGTTAAAGTCATAAAAGTTACACCATGACTGATTCCAAGAACAAATCTTGTCTGTGCCCAGAAGAATGCGATGAAGAGAATGGCTAACCGAAGATATTTTCAAGTATATAGACATTTATTAAGTATTCAATACCTTGATCATAAAATGATAAATACTCAAAAATTGGTTGGACTTGACATCTATTTTTTTGGGAGTTAAAACAATACTTCCAATTTGCGGCAGTACAGGTTTTTCTCCATTAAAACTATAATCGTGTTTGAAAATCGACTCTAATCCACTGGTAGCACTAGCAGAATGCATTAAAGAAATTGTAAATAAGCCAATTACCTGTTGTTTTGATGTGTCTGAAACTCCGATTTTATGGAGGTAATTGAGAGTAAGTTTTGCAAGGTCTAGTTGCAATTTTATCGGATCATAATTTTTATATTTGGCGTCTAATATGCAATAAACAGCACCTTTAGAGTTACTCGCTCGGATAATAAAATCCGGTTTATATGAGAATCGAGTAAAATGTGTAAATTCAGGGGGAAAATCTTCATAAAATATGGTGTAAAAAATATCTCCAGATTTTATAGTATAAGTACCAGCTAACTTATTATTCTTATCTCCCAATAGTACTTCCTGCCAATTATTATCATTTACATTATTGGAGATAGTATCTTTTAATAAGTAAAAACAATATATCTCAAATAATCTATCAAATGACTCTACTTCTAAATTGAAGTTATTGATATTTAAATCCAGATTAAATAAATGACGCGAATAGTCTATTAATTGTAGAACTTCACGGTAATGCATTTTTCGGAAAAATCCTTCTATTTTTGATGGAAACCCAAAAACAGGAGAGGTTACAGGCAGTTCCTTTGTATGAAAGGCGTAAATCGTTTTCACAATTTCACCTGATTCTACAACTGTTTGAAGTATCAGGTTATTGAAGCACGATATAAGAAATTCTTTAAAATTAGATATTCTTGTCCTGGGTGTCCTACTAAAAATCTCTTCACCCAAATCGAGTAATAATCTTCTTAGGTTTATCAAGAAACCTAAAATAATGGCATTCTCATAAGTATCTGTGCTTTTACTTATTTCATTAAGAAGTATTGATTCTATCCTAACCGGATGATTATTGATAATGGCATCCAAATCTGAACTATTACCATCAACCTTCTTAAATACTGATGGATTATCAATTAACCAATCAATTGAATCTTCATCGACAGGTTGAGTTTTATCATATGATACTACATTCTGTTTATATGAATATTTTCTTATAGGGTCAAATTTAAACGCTGGAAGACTCTCCTTCCATTTGTTTAATTTTTTCAACAATTCGCGAAGTGCTTCTAATAAAGTATTCTTAATATCATTCTGACTCCCCTCCAATACAGCTTTATAAAGGATATTACTATCAAAGTAGCCAACACTAATTAAATATAAGGTGACTAGTTCATAGTTCTCAGAGCTAATTTTATTGGTCTCAACAATTACATTAGCTACATGAACCTCGGCACCTTCTATGTGAACGTAAATTTTTGACAAGCCTATTTCGTTAACAAAAATTCTCGCAAAGCGCCTAGCTCCTGACTTGGTAGCATAGCGTTGCTCGGATAGATGTGCTTCATTATTACTCCCAGGCAACAATCCATTTAGATGATTTAAGTTTAACTTGTAATAATTTTTTTGTTGCTGATAGATTGGTTCATCTAAAACCAGAAAAGTATTTCCAATAACGACCCTCATCTTCGATGGCTCCAAGAATACATCCGTTTCAATTTCAATATCAACATGGCTTAACTCAGAAAGTTGAATATTTAAAACATTACCCGAATATGTATAGGTAATCAAATCTTCCCGACTTTTTACATGAAAGTAAACGTACATATTAGAAGAATGTATAGTTTTGAAATTCTTTCCCCTTAGTAATTATTTCATCCAACTCCTGTCCGCTTTTTAATAGGGATCGATGAAAACACTCATCTTTTAATTTCTGCAAGCGAGCCTCAAACCCTTTACCGTGCCCATTGATGAGTGGAATAATATTTTGAAGAATAGCGTAGTCCAATGCCAGGAATTGATTGGAATGATACTTATTAAATATTTTCCTCACAACGTGGCAATACATTGTAATAGCTTTTACTTTTCTTGGACTCACTGGAACCTGCTTTCCAAGCTTAGCATCTTTATCTCCGAGGATATTAAGTATTTCTGTAAACGTTCTTTTTTCATTCTGCGTTAGACTAGGATTCTCAGGAAAAAAAGCCGATCGTATACTAGCAAATGAATGATAGCTCATATCATGATCTATAGTCAATGCAGTAAATGTTAATTCTGTACTTTTCTGAGCATCATAATCCAATTTTATTATACTCGCCCTATCCAATAAACGCGGGGATAATATTTCAGTTGTATGATCATTATTGATCGTAAACAGAAATCTTAAGCCATCTGGCAGACTGATATATCCATCTTGTTTAGGATCATTAAGGTGAATGCTTCTATCAGTTTCTTTATCTGTCACCCCCAAAAAATCAGACCAATAATGTTCTATTGGACTAAGGTTAGCCTCATCCAACACTATGAAGAAAGGTACTGTTCTCAATAACTCTGGATCGTTTGTAAGTTGATATAGACGGTCAAGCAAACCAAATTCATCTTTCTGATATTCAGCTTTCAAGGAATTATAGAATCCCAATAGATTTTTCTTTGAATTCCAGCCTCTTCCCACTGGTATATCTAAATATAGATCTTTGGGGGCAATAAACGATCCTATCAAATAAGAGAGAGAAGATTTACCGACACCCGGCAACCCGGAAAAAATAGTGAGGAAATTTTGATGAACGCAGGTCAGCACATTGGCAATTTCAATCTCACTAAGAATTCTATTCCTAGAATCCAAATAGGTTTTGGCCTCACTAATATACAAATCCATATCTAATGGCCCTGATATAATCCTAGTATCAAAATCAAAGCTAGACGCCTGCATTTCATCTTGCTGTAATGTATCTGGAAAGTACCCGTTCAAAGCTTTTACATATGGCATTAGCTCCACCACTTTTTTGTGAGTACCTTTGGTCGCTTCTTTGAAATATTCTTCCTGAAGTTCCAGCAATTCTTTTTTCTTTTGATCTACGGAGGTCATCAGCACGTGTACTGCATTCTCAACTCTAGTATACTCCCGGCTCAAATCAGGAAGATTATTTGCCATCCCTAGCACTTCAAGTTTACTTGCTATTTCCTGTTCAATTTTGTTAAGTTCTTCAGACTTAGACTGGAGTAATTCCTTCTGATTAGTTAAGCGTTGCAACGAGGCTTCCAGACCTTCAACATCCTTTGTTCTCTGAACTATAGTTTTTTCTAAGTTTGAAATATCTTCACCTAACTCCTTATTCTTCGAGATAAATTCCTTCCTGAATTGGGCTTCATAATCTTTAATAAGATCAAATTTATTATTACTTATATATTGATCAATTTTAGCTTGCCCTTCTTTTGATTGAATATATTGATTTGAAATGTATGCATCTAGATAATTTAGCCAAGCAGATGTCTTACCTTGTAATGAAGTCAAACGTGAAAACCTAATTTTATCGACCACACTTTCACCACTGTTCATAGTGAGCCAGTTTTGTGTTTTCTCTTTTGAGTATCCATCAGGAAAAGCTGTACTAGCCCAATCAATTATTTGCTGATCAGTTTCATTTAGTATATGTTCAATTGGTTGTATTTTTTCCACTATCTCACTGATACCGTAGATGTAATACTCTTCATCTTCATTTTTTCCATACAAATTCTTTACAATCCTGTGCTCCAGCTGTTCACGATTAAATTTAAATGTTACATTCTGTAATTCATCGTTCAGATTTAAATCGACAGTATTTAAAGATTCAATTTTATATATGAAATCACCTGACATTTGATCAGGCTTCTCTACCTGAAAAATAGAAATCGGGCCATATATAAAACCTCCATCTTCAATAAAAACATATCTATGGCCGGAATATGGCAATCCAATTTGGTCATTATCCAGTGGAAATTTCCCTTTAATAAGCATAGGCAGCTTAGAAATACTTACTGATGTACCATCAAGAGATTGATATTGACAGCTAGTTGGGGTATACTCCTCATAGTTACTTGTTTCCTCTATATCTAATACAAAAAATTCATGTGCTTCAAAATCTTCATACACGTAATTATACTCTTTGAGAATAATAATAGTGCCCAAATTTGGAAACTTTTCTTTACGCTTTTCAGCACTTCCAGTGGATTCTATCAAATTGTCCTCACTAATAAAATATATAGGTGTGATATGCCCGGAGCTGACCTCCCTTTGGGTTGAGCGTTTTGCAATTACGACATTCATATTCAAATATTATTAAAAGACTTACAATTTTGGTTATTTTTTGGTCTAGTTTAGTTATGCAGCATTCGCATAAGGGCTTTAATTTAGCTTTAATATGACAGAACATATTCCATCCACTGCATCAAGGGATGCAGTAAATAACTTCAAGTATATAAAAAATAAATGATTATTCAAATATAAAATCAGCTGGAACATCCTAAAAATGAGCAAATTAACTTCCCCGACAATGATAAACCTTCGGGCCAAGTCGATTTTCAGCATTCACTATCCTCTAGTAGAATCTATTAATTGTATCCAGCTAACAATCCAAGTTTAGATTTGACCATCATGACAATTTTGAATTACTGCTTTTACAAAGTGAATATAGGTTTTACAAATTAAAATAGGTTTGCTTAGCTGAACACCTTATCTATTGTAAGGATTAGGAAGTGTCAGTATTGATAAATCTTGTTGGAAATGATTTCCTGCCTATGTGGATTGGCAGTACAAATTTTGATTCTAAGGAAACAAATTGCTGCAGTATCTATGATAAATATTCAATGAAATCGATAACAATTAATTATTGGCTAATATTATGAAAAGATCAACCAATAATAAGTTCATATCTCATACTTTCAAAAAGTTATCAAAGCAGTTATTGTAAAAGAATATAGCATGATCGAGGAAGAATGAAGATGTAATTTACTAGGAGCATTTGCTTCATAAAACACTGAAAAACAGTCCTTTTCTAATCAAATGAGAATGAGTCAATATTTACCAAAGCCCCATTCTTGTTTCATTTTTACAAAACAAGACATAATGAATGAATTTACTAGCGATTCACTGCACTCCCTGGTAAACATGCACTACAATCCCACGGGGAAAGCGCTTCAGGTCTGTGAGTTGCAGCTCCAGCGGGGCGTTAAAGATCGGTAACCCCGCACCCAGGGCCACCGGATGAATAGCGAGGTGGTACTCGTCTATCAGTCCTGTAGCGATAAGACTTTGCATAAAACCACCGCCGCCCAGTGCTACTATTGGTTTTCCATTGCCTGTAGTTTTCAGTTCGCGGATTGTTTCGGTAAGGTCGCTGCTGAAAACGGATGCTGATGCCCAGGAAGCTGCAGCGGCCACCTGCTCAGGGGTAGTAGTGGCAACAGGGGGCAGTCCGCCGAACCCTTTTTTCGTAAACAGGGCTTTGGGGGTCGTGTTCATCGGTTCGGCAAAAGGCCCTGTGGCAGTAGGCCAGAAAGGAGCCATCTCTTCAAAGGATACCCTGCCCATGATCAGCAGTCCGGCCTGTTTGATGATGCCCACACTCCAGGCCAGCGATTCCTCATCGCCGGTTTTGAAGATCCAGTCTTTCCTGCCATTGGCGTCGCATACGAAACCATCCAGCGAAACCGACATCTTCATGATTAACTTGCGCATAGATCAAATATTTGTTATTCAAAAATAGGTCATCTGCCCGCAGCAAATCCAGGGGAATTACGACAAAGATCGGGGGAATTGCGCCACAGTACAAGGTTTTGTGGATCATCTTCCTATATTTTAATATCAGCAATTGTTGTTGTGAAATATAAATATTGTTATTTAAAAATATATGTATGAAGAAATCTGCCTTCTCCCATCAGATAACTATCCGTTTTTCAATAGCTTAGAGAATAGTATTACGATCATTTGCAATAGTTTCATACCTTTGCAACCCAATTGTAGTTTATGCTTGAAAAATTGAAAATAGGGGTATTAGGAGGCGGTCAACTCGGTGCTATGCTGATCAGGCATGCCATTGATCTTGGTCTCAACGTTTCTGTGATGGATAAAGATCCAAATGCACCATGTGCACGTTATACCTCTTCCTTTGTTCCTGCCGATCCTACTTCGTACGAAGCGGTGCTGGCATTTGGTAAGGGAATGGATGTTATTACGATAGAAAGGGAAGCAGTAAATATTGCCGCTTTGCGTCAGCTGGAAAAAGACGGCGTGAAAGTATTTCCTTCTCCCGACACGATTGAAACCATCCAGGATAAATATACCCAGAAGCAATTTCTGCAGTCGCACAATATACCGGTAGTACCGGGTGTGGCTGTACAGGGCAAAGACGAACTGTATGCTATCGAAAACAAGCTGCCTGGCTGCCTGAAAAAGCGCCGCGATGGCTACGACGGCTACGGTGTAATGGTTTTAAAAACGAAAGAAGATATCCAGAAAGCTTTTGAAGTACCTTGTGTACTGGAAGAACTCGTGGACATCAAGCATGAAATAGCTGTTATTGTAGCAAGAAACGAACACGGAGAAGTAAAATGCTACGATGCCGTAATGATGGCGTTTTCAGAAGAGAAATTCATCCTGGACTCACAGATTACGCCGGCACAGCTGGATCAGGCTATTCTTCAACAGGCCACTGTTCTTGCTGAAAAAATCGCAGCTGCATTTAAGCTGGTAGGTATTCTTGCCGTTGAAATGTTTGTAACACAGGACAACAAAGTAGTAGTCAATGAACTGGCGCCAAGACCACATAACAGCGGTCACCATACAATAGAAGCCAGCATCACTTCTCAATACGAGCAACTGCTCCGCGCCATTTTAGGATTGCCACTGGGCGCCACTGACCTGCGTTTTCCAACTATCATGATGAACATACTGGACAGTACTTATCTGAATGAAAATAAAAAGGAAGTATTAACAAGTCTGTTGGCGATCAAGGGAGCACACCTCCACTGGTATGGCAAAACAGAACACAGGCCAGGCAGGAAAATCGGTCACCTGACGATCGCAGATACCACCATGGAAAGCATTACAGCAAAGGCTGAAACTATTCGGAAAATTTTAAAATAAAAAATATGAAACAGGTAGAAGTAGGCGTTATCATGGGCAGCAACTCCGATGCACCTATTATGAATCAGGCAATCGAAGTGTTAAAGAAATTCGATATTGGTTTTGAGTTTAGCGTTGTATCAGCACACCGCAGTCCGCAAAGAATGTTTGATTATGCAGCTGCTGCTGAAGTACGTGGCCTGAAGATCATTATCGCAGGTGCTGGTGGCGCAGCTCACCTGCCAGGCATGGTTGCGGCTATCACCACTTTACCTGTAATCGGTGTACCTGTTAAGTCGTCCAATTCCCTCGATGGCTGGGATTCGCTGTTATCCATTGTACAGATGCCGGGTGATGTTCCTGTGGCTACTGTAAGTGTGAATGGCGCCCGCAACGCAGGTTTACTGGCAGTACAGATACTGGCTACCCATAATCCGGCACTCAGAGAAAAACTGGCTGCCATGAAAAAGGACAACAATGAAAAAGTACTGAAAATGGATGAAACCCTGGACCAGTACAGATAATATATCAGGCTGTAACCCCATTACAGCTTATGTTCAATAGCTTGCAACCGATCTTTACTGAATAGAGATCGGTTGTTTAGTTTTCTCTACCACATAGAGACGGTGGGCCAAAAAAAACGCCGCAGGCGCAAGACGTCAGCCCTTTTATGCATTTGGTCAAATTTCCCCTTTCCTGCCCTTATTTTGGCTTACCTTTTTGCCATGAAGCCAAAACATCTCCTATATCTCCTTGCCCTGATCAAGCTGATATTACCGTTCTTTCTTCAGGACCCTCACTGGGGACCTCACCGCGACGAATTCCTGTACCTCGCTGAGGCGAGGCATATGGCTTGGGGCTATATGGAAGCGCCGCCACTGCTGTCCGTTTTTGCCTGGCTGACCAACCTTTTCGGAGGAGCCATGTGGGCCATCAGGCTATGGCCTGCCCTGGCAGGCGCCCTCACCTACCTGCTCGTGGGACGCCTCGCACTTCACCTGGGAGGCCGCTGGTTTTCCGTTGTGCTTGCCTGGCTCCCTTTCGTAGCCGGGGCCTGGCTCAGAATGCATTTCCTCTTCCAACCTAATTTCCTGGATATTTTATGGTGGACGGCCATGGTCTATGCACTGGTGCGATATCAGCAGACAGAGAAAAATGTCTGCCTCTATCTCGCAGGCATCAGCTTTGGCCTGGGCATGCTCAGTAAATACACCATGCTGTTCTATGCCATCGGCTTAATAGCAGGACTTGTACTCACCTGGAACAGAAAAGTACTTACCAACAGGCATTTTTATTTCGCGATGGGATGCGGCCTGCTGCTTTTCCTTCCTAATCTGCTCTGGCAGATCAATCAGGGATTTCCGGTTGTATACCACATGAAAACACTGCATAACGGCCAGCTGCAGTACCTGAGCCCATGGACATTCCTCAAAGACCAGCTGCTATACAATGCAGCTACCCTATTCATCTGGATAACAGGCCTGGTTTGGGTGGCACGCACGAAGGAATACCGCTTCGTTGCATGGGCTTTTATCATCACCATTATACTGTTGCTGATAGGCCACGGCAAAAGCTATTATTCACAAGGCGCCTATCCCGTCCTGTTTGCCTTTGGCGCTGCGCAACTGGACACCTGGGCCAATAAATGGATGAAAGCCGGGATGGTCGCTTTCAGCCTGTTTATAGGTTACCGGCTCATTCCAATACTGCTGCCTTTTAAATCGCCGGCAGCGCTGGTGAACTATTATCAGCATCATCACCTGGCCAGCAAAGTAGGTGCGCTCCAATGGGAAGATCAGCGGGACCACCCGTTGCCACAGGATTTTGCTGATATGTTGTCGTGGGATGAAATGACACAGAAAGTAGCCGCTGCCTATGCCACGCTTGATAATGACGAGAAAGCGCGTACCATCCTGTTTTGCGACAACTACGGAGAAGCAGGCGCCGTAAATTATTACGGCCCCGCATATCATCTGCCAAAAGCCTACAGTGACAACGCCAGCTTTCTATACTGGTTGCCGGATAACTTTGAACAATACGACATCATACTGCTCGTCACCGACGACAGGCTCGAAATGGAGCACAAATTTATCCAGGAGTTTAAAGAAGTCAGACTTGCAGGAAAGATCACCACCCCATACTCCCGTGAAGAAGGTTCACTGATCATTTTGATGAAGGGCCCCAGCGAAGCATTCAGACAGGCATTCAAAGATAAAATTGATCGCAGCAGACTTAAAACCACCGCCCAGGGGGCTGTTCAGACATTCAAGCCCAATCCCCTCGATGATGGAGGCAGCCTGCATTAAAGATTGAAGTAACGCACTTTGCTATCTTAATAATTCGTCCATGGTTTTGAAACCATGGACGAATTATTTTTATCATCATGATAAAAAACGAAAAACGCTTTATTCTATACACTCACGAAAAAATATTGATCTTTTACCGATTCTAATACTATTTTTTCCGGATTAATCTTAGTCTTGCAGCAATAAATAACCACCCCAAAACAGTAATTCCAATTAGCAATGATTCAGTCACACCTTTTCTATTCCCAGGTTTCTTTATAAATCTGATAGATGTAACGTAAGCACAAAATCGGGCAGCACTCATAACTCCATAATGGAGAAAGAAATGTTATATACTGTTATCAGCGTCAAATACATTATACGTAATGGTGAGGACTCAAAATAGTCCCTGCCGGTATTGTCATATTGAAAACTGCATTAATCCCGGGGAAATATAGCTGTAGTATACCTACTCCCTGGGAATTAGTCTATTTATTTTTTTACAATGACTCCAAAATTCAGATTCACCTGTTGTGTAATAATACACCTGGTCAGCTTATGCTATTCCGTGGCTAATGGCCAAATCGCTCACTATCAACCGGGCAAATCAGACAGTACCACTTTGGTATATTTAAATCCATCTAATCTTAATACAGAGGAGATGCAGATTATATATCGGACACTAGGACAAATCTATGATAGCATCAATCCTAACTGGTCCATGTTTCATCCAAGTTTTCTAAATGAAATCAAGGCAAAAAAACAATCCAACGAAAAAACGATTGAGCTTCTTTACAATGTCACTAAGAATCAAGACAAAGACCTTTTTGAGACGGTTGCTGCGTCTGCACATATCCGGACATATGCCTTAAATAAGTCCGACAGTAAGGAGCCTATTGTATGGAAGCAAAGTATCAATAAGCTGCCTAAAATTCCTGACACGGAGAATGTTGATAACGCACAATATTTCAATCTTGCCAAAGGCACCATTGCATACATAAGCACAGATTCTCTTACCTCCGCCATTACCAATGATAATACGAATATTGCTGCGGCTCCTGAAAATGAATATGCATTGTCAGCAAACAACAATGATGGATTATGGGCCTTTAACTTAAACCCTCATCAAAAAAAGTTACTTTTCGATTCTATTGCACGGCAGCACCCCGAGTTACTTTCAAAAATCGGAGCATATAACAACTATATCGATGAAGGAGAAATAGTTATCCCAAAAGAAGACACCCTGCAGACAACTGCGAAAATGAGTATTGTTGTGGATAATACATTTACCCTTCATGATACGCTAGCCCAAAAACTTTCCAATGTTGCGGATTCCTGTTTTCGGAAATTCTATGTACTTGATTTGTTCAATACAGGCGACTCCTGCGCACACGGGCAAAAAGTACTGAATGTAATAAGCCTCATACTAAACAAACATATCACATCCGCTCCGCTCCGACAACAGTTACAGGAAAAGATCATTGCGATCCCCCTCAACTACACTGGTAATAAGCGTTTTCTGGACTCTCTGTTAGTGGAATACCTCAAATTATATAACGAGGGTGATGAAGCGAAGTTTTTAATGGAAATCAAAGATATTCCTGATCGTTTGCTTGACTATAGGAGAATCCAACAGGAAGTTGTCCGGCTGAAGGCATCACACCAAAAATTCAAACCCACATTTATTTGCACTTTCGTGCTGAAGGCGCTACTTGATTATTGTCAACGCCCCTCCTCGCAGGTGGATGTTGTCAACACCAGTCTGTTCACAAAGATCAGCGACCGGATCGGTCTTAATTTCACGCCGCTGTCTACCTGCTTTATTGCAGCTGCAGATAATAGTTCCGGCAGCATAGAGAACCTTCAGCTATTGCAGGAGGGCCTGAATAATACGGAGCCTTTAGTAACATATAATACACTTCAGCATCAAGCCTCCAGTTGCTTTCTCATCGGTGGATACCTGTCTCCCACCAAACCCTTTGGTATGTACTCAGAAAACGCCCTGGGAATAACTGGTGTCGGCCATGCCTCCAACTGGAATACCAGCAACAGTAATTCATACTGTATTACGCAATCTACAACCGGCAACAGCTACGCCAGTCCGGAGGTATCAGCGATGATCTGGCTGGCGCGGGCTTACTGGAGAAGTATTGGCATTACACCTTCCCCATGGGAGATAAGAATAAAGCTGATCTTATCAGGTGAGATTGCGGAAGATTTTGTACAAAAATATGCCAGCGGTGGATTAGTCAACTGGAATGCCTTCTACTATCCAGGTTTCAGGTATCTCATGAAACAGGATGGCTCTATTCAACAGCTGGATTTATCGGATAATTCTTCTGTTACTATCTCCGGAACGCAATATACATTGGGGAAAAAACCAACCACACAGAAAGCAGACAAGCTGGCCCATAAAACCAATATCCTTGGTTTTAAGCATGTGAATGGCAAAAACTATTTCCTCTTTGATGACAGTATGTGCTGGCAAGAAGTGGCAGACCAGCCTTACTTCGATCTAAAACCTAAAGGAGGGACCGCTATCAACTGGGATGCCTTTATTGCCGGATACAAAGAAATTATTTATTATTAAAACATATCATCATGCGCAAATCTTTTCTTACTGTAGCTGCAGCACTCATATGCTTTTCTGCAGGTGCACAAAATTACAACAAGGAATTTATCAAGGCAGTTAAAAGGTGTATTGGCAAAGACTTCAGGAAGTATTCTTTCCTAAGTTATCCGCTGGACAATTATGGCGTGCTGACTTTTTACCGTACCAGTCCCACCACCAACCACATGATATCACCATCATTCAAGACTATTGGTAAAGATAAACCCACCAATCCGGACGAGTGGTTAAAGATGGATAATAATGTTGAAATCGGTGAAGGCCCATCAATAGAACTTAGTGATAAATCTCAGCGGGAGATGTCTGTTTCCACGATTCTGCCTAAATTATTTAATATATTAAAAATAAGTGGAAAATATAAGCAGGAGAGCGTAGTTGAATCCCATGTGCATTTTAACGCAGGTTACAGTCGGGTAATGGACCCTGATAAAGCGGTGGCACTTATTCAAAAAATACCTTCAGTTAATACAGGCTATGTAAACAAGGACCTGGTTTATGTGTACGCTGATTTTGTCATCAATAACATGGTTGTTGATATTGCCGTTACAGGTGATATGGAAGGCTCCCTCGATGCAGGATTGAGCGGCTTCCCTACTGTAGACAATGTTACAACAGTTGGAGATGTTGATTTGAATTTTTCAGTAAAGAAAAACAGTAAAGGTAGTTACACGGTAACCTTTAATCGTCCGTTAATCATTGCCCGATTACTTAAGTACCAACCAAGCGACGGAACACTGGAATCAACTGGTGATGTAGCTATTGCTAAAGTCCCCGATCCTTCCCTGCTCGTGGCCAGGAAGTAAGCATTATCCGGCAAAGTCCGACAAATGATACCAGGTACAGCCTCATAACGCTCATTGTTGTGAGGCTGTATTCTTTTATTAAAATCTTCAATTAACCTCAACTATCTCATTCTAAATTATTTAACATTTTCTGTTTATTAATTAATTCCTGCTTTTCCCCCACCTCATCTAATTAAATATCTGAATTATTAACAATTAACGCTTTTAGGCACCTATTTATAGATATCATCAAACGCCTGTCTGAACACCCTATACAATCCAAGCCAACCGGGGGTCGTTTTACCCTCCAAATCCCTTATATTCGTTTTACTTAAGTTCTTTCTTTTTTTTAGGCCGGAAACCGGTGACACAAAGCCAGGCAGTAAAAAGGGACCGTGAAACATGCAACAAAGAAGATCAGCCCCCAACTGATCAGGATAGCTACCTTTATTGTTTCAGCAAAAAATATACACCAAACAACCTACTGCAGCAGCATGCACCTGTCATTTCCGGCATCATTACCTGACGTAATATTTTAAAGCTTGATATTATAATGAATCACGTAAATGAAAAGCGCACTCCTGGACAAAAATTCAGGGATGCGATGCAAAAGGAGAATCCACTGCAGATCGTTGGCGCCATCAATGCCAATCATGCACTGCTGGCCCAACAGGCCGGATTTAATGCCATCTACCTCTCTGGTGGCGGCGTTGCGGCAGGCTCACTCGGTATCCCGGACCTTGGCATCACCAATTTAACAGATGTACTGATAGACATCGAACGTATTACCAATGTTTGTGACCTCCCGCTAATGGTAGATGTTGATACCGGCTTCGGGCCGTCTGCGTTCAACGTAGCAAGAACTGTAAAATCATTAATAAAAGCCGGAGCGGCAGCACTTCATATTGAAGACCAGGTAGGCGCAAAACGTTGCGGACACCGCCCCGGGAAAGAAGTTGTCAGTAAAGATGAAATGTCGGACAGACTGAAAGCCGCTGCAGATGCACGTTACGACGACAGCTTCGTCATCGGCGCCAGAACAGATGCGTTTGGCAACGAAGGACTGGAAAAAACCATCGAACGTGCCATTGCCTACAAGGAAGCCGGCGCCGACTTCATCTTCGCAGAAGCCGTTCCTGACCTCGCCGCCTATCAAAAATTCGTAGATGCTACCGGCATACCAGTGCTGGCCAACATTACAGAATTCGGTATGATAAAAATGTATACCGTCGACGAATTAAAAGGCGCCGGTGTGCAGCTGATACTCTACCCGCTTTCTGCATTCCGTGCTGCCAATAAAGCCGCGCAGAATGTCTATGAACACATCCGCAAAGACGGCACCCAGCAAAATGTGCTCGATACCATGCAAACAAGGGAAGAACTCTACAAAAGCATAGGCTATCATTCCTACGAACAAAAATTAGATGATCTCTTTAAAAAGAACAAAGATGTCCAGTAACAACGAGCCAACATTCAAACCAAAAAAGAGTGTAATGCTTTCCGGCGTTGAAGCGGGGAATACAGCACTTTGCAGCGTAGGCAAGAGCGGAAACGACTTACATTACCGCGGGTACAATATCCTCGACCTGGCAGAGAAAGCTACCTTTGAAGAAGTAGCCTATCTCCTCATCTATGGTCAGCTGCCTACCCAGGCACAACTCAATACCTATAAAACTAAATTAAAATCACTGCGGGGCTTACCGCACTCTATAAAAAATATCCTGAGAAACATTCCTGCCGCCGCACATCCCATGGATGTGATGCGCTCGACAGTTTCCGCCATCGGCAGCATACAGCCTGAAAAAGATGATCACAATACTGCCGGCGCAAGGGATATCGCCGACAAGCTGCTGGCATCTTTCAGCTCCGCATTGCTTTACTGGTACCACTATACGCATAACGGTAAAGAAATTGACGTAGAAACCGATGATGAAACCATTGGCGGACATTTCCTTCACCTGTTACATGGCCGCAAGCCATCTGAATCAGCAGTAAGGGCCATGCAGATTTCGCTGAACCTCTACGCTGAACACGAATTCAACGCCTCTACCTTTACCAGCAGAGTAATTGCCGGTACCGGTTCTGACTTTTATTCCTGTATCACCGGCGCCATCGGCGCATTGCGCGGGCCTAAACATGGCGGCGCCAACGAAGTCGCTTTTGATATCCAGAGCAGATATAATTCCGCTGATGAAGCTGAGGCCGATATTAAAAAGCGTTTGCAGAACAAAGAAGTCATCATCGGTTTCGGACACCCTGTATATACTATCTCCGATCCTAGAAATGTGGTGATTAAAAAAGTGGCGAAAGAGCTGTCCGCCGAAGCTGGTGATATGCTGTTATATGATATCGCCGAGCGACTGGAAACAGTGATGTGGGACGAAAAGAAAATGTTCCCCAACCTGGATTGGTATTCGGCTGTTTCCTACCATCAGCTGGGCGTACCTACGCTGATGTTCACGCCGCTGTTTGTGGTGTCGAGGGTGACCGGCTGGAGCGCACATATCATAGAACAACGCCAGGATGGTAAAATTATCCGCCCCAGCGCCAATTACATCGGACCGGAGAACAAAGACTTCGTTCCTATTACAGAAAGAAAATAAACATCAAAATAAATAAGCAGCAATAATATGTCGTCACATATTTCGAATGAAAGACCACAACCAGACAAAGTACTGGCAGATATCGCAGACTACGTTTTAAACTATAAGATTACCAGCGACCTCGCCTGGTCGACAGCGCATTACTGCCTCCTGGATACGCTGGGCTGTGGCCTTGAAGCACTGACCTATCCTGCCTGCACCAAGTTACTTGGCCCGGTAGTGAAAGGAACAGTAGTACCTAACGGCGCAAAAGTACCGGGAACACAGTTTCAGCTGGATCCTATCCAGGCAGCATTTAATATCGGTGCCATCATCCGCTGGCTCGATTTCAATGATACCTGGCTCGCAGCAGAATGGGGCCATCCTTCCGATAACCTGGGAGGTATTCTGGCTACCGCCGACTGGCTGTCCAGGACCAACCTGGCCGAAGGCAAGGCACCGCTGAAAATGAAACAGGTGCTGGAAGCCATGATCATGGCACATGAAGTGCAAGGTGTGCTGGCACTGGAAAACTCTTTCAACAAAGTAGGTCTGGACCATGTACTGCTGGTGAAAGTTGCCTCTACCGCCGTAGTAGGCAAACTGCTAGGCCTCAGCAGAGATGAACTGATCAACGCGATATCGCTCGCATTTGTAGACGGGCAGTCGTTACGTACTTACCGCCACGCTCCTAATACCGGCAGCCGAAAATCATGGGCAGCAGGTGATGCCACCGCAAGAGCCGTTCGGCTGGCATTGATCGCACAGACAGGTGAAATGGGCTACCCTTCCGTTCTTACCGCCAAAACATGGGGTTTTTATGATGTCTCCTTCAAAGGAAATGAATTCAAATTCCAGCGCGGATATGGCTCCTATGTAATGGAGAACGTATTGTTTAAAATCTCCTTCCCTGCTGAGTTCCATGCCCAGACTGCCGTAGAAGCAGCCATGACACTGAACAAAAAACTGGCAGCTATCGGTAAGACATCGGAAGATATTAAAAAGATTACCATCCGTACCCACGAGGCAGCGATCAGGATCATTGACAAAAAAGGACCACTCAATAATCCGGCAGACCGCGACCACACCATTCAATACATGGTAGCAATACCTTTGATCTTTGGCAGATTAACGGCCGCAGATTATGAAGATGTAGTGGCGCAGGACCCGCGTATTGATATCCTCCGCGATAAAATCTCCTGTGTGGAAGATCCGCAGTTTACCAAAGATTACCATGACCCTGAAAAACGCTCCATCCCGAATGCGCTGACCATTGAACTGAATGATGGAACCGTATTGGATGAAGTGGTAGTTGAATATCCGATCGGACATAAGCGCAGACGTGAGGAAGGTATTCCGGAGCTGTTGAAAAAATACAAGATCAACCTCGCCCGCATCTTCCCGGAAAAACAACAGAAAACATTGCAGGCCCGCACAATGGACTATGCAACGTTACAGGATATGGACGTACAGGAGTTTGTTGATTTATTCGTTATATAGTTAATTGCTGTAGTTGCTGCTATCAGCACAACGTAATTACCGGAAGGGCATATCACTGATATGCCCTTTTTATTTTAGTCAGATGCCTATATTTTGCTGGTCTTTATTGACGCACATCACAAAGGTGCTGTGCGTACTCCCGATACTCTGCACAGACCCCAGTTTATTAAAAACAAAATCCTGGTAGTGCTTCATATCCCTGGCATATACTTTTAACAGGAAGTCGTAATCTCCGGAGATATTATAACATTCCACCACTTCTCCCAGTCGCATAATATCTGTTACAAACTGTGTCCCTACGGACTTATCGTGCTGTTTGAGTTTGATATTACAAAATACGATGAGGCCATAGCCCAGCTTCTCTGCATCTATAACAGCGATATACTTTTTGATGTAGCCACCTGCTTCCAGTTTTTTGACACGTTCAAAAACAGGGGAAGTGGAAAGACTCACTCTGGCAGCCAGTTCTTTAACCGTGATGGTAGAATCTTCCCCAAGTAGCCTGAGCAGTTGCCGGTCGATATCATCTAATTGGTCCATGAAAAAATATTCTTTTTTAAGAGAAAATAGCGCTTATGTCAGGTAATATATTCTGCATAAAAGATAAAAATAGAATTTTATACTGATAATTTTATCTTTTATAAAACAAATCATCTAAATACTTAGATTTGTCCCGTTTATCGTTCTTTTCATATCTTATCGACCAGAATGGGTTGCTGATGAAAATCAGCATTAAAAGGGAACCGTGTGTAAATCACGGGCTGTCGCGCAACTGTAAGTAACGCAAAAAGTTTTCACCACTATATGTCCACTGTATCTACTACGTAGAAATGGGAAGGACGGTGCAAATGTTACAAGCCAGGAGACCTGCCTGCATTGGAAGGACAATGCTTTCGCGTAAAAGGCAAAGGTCTGATCTGATAGCTGACAACCTCACATGAATAGGTGTGGTGTGGCTATTGTATGTCCCTTCCTCCTGCGAGCATTGAAGGTTTGTAAAGACAATTGTAATTGTTTTAACTAAACTATCTAGGAAAATGCTTACGCAAAACCTGGGCTACCCGCGCATTGGTGGCCAAAGACAGCTTAAAAAAGCTAACGAGCAGTACTGGGCAGGCAAGATAACTCTCAACGAGTTACAGGAAGTTGCCCGCCAGATCAAGGTAGAAAACTGGAAAACACAGCTGGATGCAGGCATAGACCTGATCCCATGCAATGATTTCAGTTACTATGACCAGGTACTGGATACCAGTGTATTACTGGGTGTTATCCCTGAGCGCTACGCCCCTGTTCTCTCTCAGGTAAAAGCAAACCACGAAATTGACGCCTATTTTGCTATGGCAAGAGGTTACCAGAAAGATGGCCTCGACATCACTGCGATGGAGATGACCAAATGGCTGGATACCAACTATCACTATATTGTTCCAGAGTTCAGGGCCAACCAGGAATTCCGTGTTAACAACAACAATATCTTCAACGAATTTGAGGCGGCTCAGCAACAAGTGGGCAAAAAGGCAAAACCAGTATTGATAGGGCCTGTAAGCTATCTGCTGCTGGGTAAGGAAAAAGAGAAAGGTTTTGAGCGTGCAGACCTCATCAAAAAACTGGTACCGGTATACGTTGAAATCATCAACAAACTGAAAGCACAGGGTGCTGAATGGATCCAGCTGGACGAACCATGTCTCGTGCTTGATCTCTCTAAAAAAGAAAAAGAAGCATTTGAATACGCCTACAGCGAAATCGCCAAGCAGGTAAGTGGTATCAAAATACTGGTAGCTACCTACTTTGATGCGCTGCTGGACAATACTGAACTGGCTGTAAACCTGCCAGTAAACGCACTGCACGTTGACCTGGTACGTGCGCCGGAGCAACTGGATGAAGTGCTTGCATTCATTCCTAAAGGACTGCAACTCTCTGTTGGTGTAATCGATGGCCGTAACGTCTGGAAAAACGATTACGAAAAATCTTTGGCGCTGATCAGCAAAGCGGTTGCAAAACTGGGCGCTGAAAACGTTATCATCGCTCCTTCCTGCTCCCTGCTGCACAGTCCTATTGACCTGGCTTTCGAAACAGCCCTTGATCCTGAGATCAAAAACTGGATGGCATTTGCTAAACAGAAGCTGACAGAAGTAAGCGAATTAAAACAGATCGTTGAAGGCAACACCGCTTTGCTGGATGCCAACAAGAAAGCCATTGAGAGCAGACGCACATCAGGAAAAGTTCACAAACAGGCGGTGAAAGACCGTGTGGCAGCTATCACAGCGAATGATGCCACCCGTAAAAGCGCATTCCCTGTTCGTCAGCAACTGCACCATCAGCGCTTTAAATTACCTGCCTTCCCAACCACTACTATCGGTTCCTTCCCGCAAACAGACGATATACGTCAGTTACGTGCGAAATACAAAAAAGGTGACTTAACCACCGAACAGTATGAAAAAGCCATCGAACAGGCAACAATCGATACCATTCGCTGGCAGGAAGAAATTGGCCTGGATGTACTGGTACATGGTGAGTTTGAGCGTAACGACATGGTGGAATACTTCGGTGAGCAACTGGATGGCTTCCTGTTTACCAAAAATGGCTGGGTACAGAGCTACGGCAGCCGTTGCGTGAAACCTCCGGTTATCTTTGGTGATGTTAGTCGCCCGAATGACATGACCGTACGCTGGAGCACTTTCGCTGCTGCACAAACAGACAGACCGATGAAAGGTATGCTGACAGGTCCGGTTACTATTCTGCAATGGTCTTTTGTACGTGACGACCAGCCTCGTGAGATTACTACCAAACAGATTGCACTGGGTATCCGCGACGAAGTGGTAGCATTGGAAAAAGCCGGCATCGGTATTATTCAGATCGATGAAGCCGCGATCCGTGAAGGTTTGCCACTGCGCAAAGCAAAACGTCCGCATTACCTCGACTGGGCAGTGAGTGCGTTCCGTATTGCAGCAAGTGGTGTGGAAGATAAAACACAGATCCATACACACATGTGCTACAGTGAGTTTAACGATATCATCGAACATATCGCTGCGATGGATGCGGATGTGATCACCATAGAAACCAGCCGTTCACAGATGGAGCTGCTACAGGCATTTGCGCACTTCGAATATCCGAACGAGATCGGACCAGGTGTATACGATATCCACTCCCCTCGTGTACCAACCACAGAAGAAATGGCGGCCCTGCTGGCAAAAGCAGCTGACCTGCTGCCGGCACGCAACCTCTGGGTAAACCCTGATTGCGGTCTGAAAACACGTAAATGGCCTGAAACCAAATCTGCCCTGATCAACATGGTGGCGGCAGCACAGCAGGCACGTGAGCATATCAGCACCGAAAGCCTTGTCTAAATAACCGGTGGACATCTCTCCACCACCATCATACAGCAACACCAGGTACAGCTTTCAACTTTTGCCTGGTGTTGCTTCATCACATATCGCGCATTTAGCCAACATCAAGGCCGAGATTGAAGCCTCTATTCATATGATAAACAGCATAGCAGGTATGTTGTCTGAGATAGGTATAAGAAAAGAAATGCTTACCGTTACAAATAGTTAAGATATGAGTGTATTTATCAGAGAGAAACTGGAATTACCCAACAATGGGAAGAAGCTGCTGCTACACTCCTGCTGTGCGCCCTGTTCCGGTGAAGTCATGGAGGCCATTATAGCCTCCGGGATCGAGTTCACCATTTACTTTTATAATCCGAATATTCATCCCAGGAAAGAATACGATATCCGCAAAGATGAAAACATCCGTTTTGCTGAAAAGCATGGGATCCCTTTTATTGATGCGGATTATGATGTAGATAACTGGTTTGAGCGGGCGAAGGGCATGGAGGCAGCACCAGAGCGAGGCATACGTTGTACCATGTGCTTCGACATGCGTTTTGAGCGTACGGCTTTGTATGCAGCTGAGCATGGTTTTGATACTATCTGCAGTTCTTTGGGAATTTCCCGGTGGAAGAATATGGACCAGATCAATGATTGCGGCCTCAGAGCGGCTGGCCATTATGAAGGCCTTACCTACTGGACCTATAACTGGCGTAAGAAAGGTGGTTCAAAGCGTATGCTGGACATCAGCAAAGAAGAAGAATTTTACATGCAGGAGTATTGTGGATGTGCGTATTCGCTGAGAGATACCAACAAATGGCGTACACAAAACGGCAGAGAGAAGATTAAACTGGGAGAAAAATATTATGGAAAGGATGCTGATGATAAGTCAGTATAATTTTTAGTCCCGATGAGCATAAAGGCCTTCAGGCATATTGCGGGAAGGCCTTTATGTTAATTTTGATTGATAGTAAGGTAATATAAATCTTTCCCTGACCTGCCTTAGTTTCTCATAAAATGCGTCTATTTCCAGGCCTTCCAGCGGTTCATTCTTCCACAGATCTTCTTTTGTAATTCCGGTAGCAATGGTCAGGCCGGCTATCAATAGATTTTTCAGAAAATGCAGGTTCTCATCTGCCGGCTCAAAATTCCTGGTATAATCAAGTACCTCAGCTAATGGTGTAGTGCTGAAAATGGATTGATCGCCGCCGACGATATCAATATATTCGACCACCATACATAAGGTTACAATCATGGCGCCAGCTATAGAAAATTTCACTTCTTCATCTACCCAATCCACATCCTTATGCAATGTCATATACTGCCAATACGGGATTGTAAATGAATGTCCCGGAACAAAAGCATGGTGAAGGTCTGCCCCGTTTTCATCAAAGATCCAGAGGATATCTTTTTTAAGTTGATTTATTTCTTCGTATTCCAGCTCTTTTTTGGTACCACCAGGTATTTTAATAAATTGGCCGCTAAGCATTGTATGTTGTTTATGATTCCGGTAACTATAAAGATAGCAGACTCAATCATGATTTCTCTTTGACAGACGATATTTACCTTGTATCTTTATCTAGTATTCCAATACCTTATGAACACACGACGTAGTTTTCTCCGAAATTCCTCTCTTGCAGCGGGACTGCTTTTATTAAAATCCCCCCTTCATACGCTGGCAGCCAATAATATGGCTACAATACGCCTGGCTGGCGATAGCAGCGGGTTACTGTTACATTATACCAACGATATGCATGGCAATGTATTTCAGGGCATGGATGCCGGCGACCTGTTGCTGGATGCCGGTGATTTTACCGATGGAAGCACCAACCACCATGCTCACCTGGAGGTTATACATGCGATGAATGCTGCAGGTTACCATGCTGCTACCATCGGCAACCGGGAACTGGCCAATGGTACAGCCGCTCTTGCCGCGCTCATTCCTGCCATGAAATTTGCATTGGTAAACTGTAATTATCATTTTGAAGATACAAAGCTGGCAGCCATGATAAAACCGGCATTGATTGTTCAGAAAGGTTTGATTAAAATTGGTATTACAGGCGTAGGTACTCCCCTTCCTGGCGTAGCCGGCGTAACAGTAACAGATCCTGTTGAAGCGGCCAATGCTGCGGCTGCACACCTGCGCAAACAAGGATGTCAGCTGGTGATCTGTTTATCCCATTTAGGATATGACACCACGCCTGGTAAAGTTTCCAATTATGCCCTGGTACATGAATCAACAGATATCGACTTCATTGCAGGCGGACATCAACATAACAATAACAGCTACCTACGCTCTTTACGCAACGCTGCTGGCAAGGAAGTATTAATAGGCCATACCTGCAGTACCAACGCTACAGTGAAAGGCGAACTGGCATTTAGTTTCAATGAATCGCAGCAACTCATGCAAATAATGCCTGCTGTTTTGAAAGCATAATCTTTAATAATTTATATAAAGTAAAAGGCGGTGTCTACAATGTAGACACCGCCTTTTACTTTATTATCCCTGTCCGGCTACCGGACAATGGTGATGAAGCCTTTAAACTGTGGTTTACCGGCTCCCATATCAATGATATAGTAATAAGTGCCTTCTGCCAGCGGACTACCATTAACCGTACCATTCCAGGTATTGGAATAATTTCGTTGACGGAATACCAGTCTTCCAGCCCTGTCAAATACTTTCACCTCGTTATCAGGGTACATATCAATATTTTTCACTACCCAGAAATCGTTATGGCCATCGCCATTAGGTGTAAGTATGTTGGTAGATTCCAGTTTGTAATCTTCCTTAACATTAATCGTAATGGCTGCATCTGCCATACATCCCTGATCGCTGGTAACTACCACTTTGTACGTTGTAGTTTGTGCGGGGCGTGCATTTGTAACCGCTCCATTTACATTACTGAGTCCTGTTGCCGGTTCCCATGCATAGGTACCGCCTCCGGAAGATGACAGCGTAATCGTTTCTCCCTTGCTGATAGTAGTAGGGCCGGATGCCTGTATGGTAACTACCGGTAATGGATATACGGTAATTGTAATCGCTCCGGATATTTTTTCCTGACCCTTATAATTCGCTATTACCTGGTAAGCACCAGCTGTAGTGACTTTATAGGCAGATGACGTCGCTCCTGGAATTCTTACACCGTCTTTCATCCAGACCCAGGTAGGAACAACAGATGGAGACGCAGCGGTGCCTTTAAGTGTTACACTGCTTTGATCACAGAAATTGATGGCGCCATCAGGTGTGAGGTCCGGAACAGGATAAGCAGTAACCTCCACTGTCTGGGAAACCGGATCAGCCGCCTCGTAATTATTATCACCAGACTGACTCGCAGTAATAATGACTGTACCGGCAGCACCAATGGTGGCAGTGTTACCGGTAATACTTATCACCGTATTGTTATTGCTTACATAGGTAACTGGCAATCCGGAAGATGCAGATGCCGGAATGGCAAATGCAGGGTCACCTTCGTTTTTACCGGTAACTGGATTAAAAGTGATCGTCTGCTTCGCTTTCCGGATGGTAAGCTGTGCAGCTATATAAGTAACCGTATAATTATTATTACCAGGTACTGCCGGCGTGATGGTATAGGTGCCGGCATCTACTGCCTGTTGTGAATTTCCTGTGTAACTGAGCGTGCCGAGCACATTCTCCTGGTCGTTGTTTACCAATCCCGTATAGTCGGCGCCGTTACCACCGGTATATGGCTGGCCGTCATACGTTTTTTCAGCATTATGTGCGGTGACAGTTACCGGGGCTTTTTGCACCTTGATGGTCGCCTGTACTGCGGTAGCCGGATCAAAGTTTGCATTTCCTGCCTGTTCCGCAACCACTACAACCGGGCCGGCACCTGTGATAGTTACCATGTTACCAGTAACTGTTGCCGGGCCACTAACGATCCGGAAGCTCACCGGCAAGGTGCTGCTGCTGTTAGCAACCAGGGCAAATGGTGCATCACCATAGGTTTTGTCTGCCGGCTGCTGGAAGCTGATGGTTTGCGCATTGGGAACCACTGTCAATGTACCTGCTACGGTTACAAAAGTATAGTTGTCTGCTGCCAGCGTATTCAATGCCACATCAATCGGATAAGTACCTACTACACTGTTGTTATCTGCAATAGTACTGAGTATAGGTGTTCCTCTTACTACAGCAGCATCATCATTATAAACAAATCCTTTGATCTTATAGGTAAAGACAGGGTTAAGCAATTGATAGATTTTCTGTTTATCATCAGCAACTACCGTCAATACCGCCGGCAATACGGTGAAGCTTTGCTGGCGTGGCGTAGCTGCCAGCCAGTTCCTGTCTCCTTCCTGTGTAGCCGTTACCGTTACAGTACCGGTGCCAGTAAGGGTAATGGTATTACCATTAACAGTAGCTGGTCCGGAAACGCTATAGCTTACTGGCAGCCCGCTGCTGGTAGGTGTTGTCAGCACCAATGCAGGATCACCATACGTTCTGTTATTCAGTGGTGCAAAGTTGATGCCCTGGTTGCTCTGAGAGATAGTCAGGGTACCGTGTACCAGGTTAAAGTTGTAATTGGCTGCCTGCAGGGTACCGATTCCCACATTTACATCATACACCCCTACATCAGAAGTGTGTGTAGACGCAGGCGTAATAACTGGTGCTCCGCTAATCACAGTTGGCTGGTCGTTATTTACCAGACCGGAAATAAAGAAGGTGAAGGTTGGATCTCCCTGCAGGTAAGTACGGTAATAATTACCTACGAAGATATCGACGGTTGCCTTAGCAACGTTGAACGTACGTGTTACCGGTGTTGCTGCGTTCCAGGAAGAATTGCCATCCTGGTAAGCTTCAATGGTAACATCGCCGGCGCCAGTCAGTGAGATAACATTACCACTCAGCGTAGCAGGTCCGCTAAGGATGCGGTAAGCTACCGGCAGACTACTGTTACTGGTAGGGGCCAGCTGGAAAGGCGTTGCGCCATAGGTCATATCGGCAGGCTGCGTGAAGGTAATCACCTGGTTACCTTTTCCAACGGTATAGCTACCAGGCACCATTTCGAAATCATAGTTTGCAGCAGCAAGTGATTGCTGTGCCATATATATTGGATAGGTACCCAGCGGGCTGGATATATTAACCGATGTTGAGCCGACAGCTGCGCCACTTACTACTGCCGCTGTTTCATTATAAACAAAGCCATCGAAGTGATAGGTAAGTGCCTCCACAGGCTCCATGTAATTTTTCTGTTTATCATCAGCAATAACCCGCAGGGTCGCTTTCTTTATATCGAAAGTCTGGGTGGTAACTGCTGGCAGATAGTTTGCATCGCCTGCCTGTGTAGCCGTTACCGTTACAGTGCCGGTACCGGTAATTGACAGCACATTATTATTAACCGTTACCGGGCCCGTGGCGGACAATATCACTGGCAGGGAGCTGCTGGCATTGATGGCCGGTGTGAATGCCGGATCGCCATAGGTTTTATCTCCGATAGCCGGGAAATTAATTGACTGAGTGGCTTTGACAATATGCAGCGCTCCTTTAACCAGGTTAAAAGTATAATTGGCAGCGCTGAGCGAACCTGTTGCTACATTAATATCATAGGTACCTGGCGCTGATAGCAGATCTGCAGTGGTAGTGAGATTTGCCACCCCGGTAACTATAGTTTCATCATCGCTGTATTTATACCCGCTGATAGCATAAGTAAACGTAGGCTCGGTTTCGTGGTAGGCACGTGTTTTATCATCGGCAGTAACATTGAGCACTGCCTTTCTGATCGTGAGTGTTTGTGTAACAGCGGTAGCAGCCTGGTAATTATTATTCCCTGGCTGACCAGCACTGATCAGCACATCACCCGCACCTGTAATCGTCAGTACATCATTGGCGATGGTGGCTGGCCCCGACACAATGGTATAGACCACCGGTAAACCACTGGAGGAAGTACCTGTCAGGGTAAATGGCGCGTCTCCATAAGTTACATCAGCCGGCTTGTTAAAGGTGATTGTTTGTGTGGTAGTGCCGATGGTATAGCTGCCGGTTTGGGCGTGGATATTATAATTGCTGTTATTCAGCGCACCAATATTGACAACTATAGGATAGTTACCGGCATCGCTTGCACTGGTGGCGGTAGTAGCAAGAGCAGGTATGCCGCCAAGGACAGCAGGGGATTCATTATACACCAGGCCATTGTAATGATAAGTGAGCGGTACAATAGTTTCGCCATAGGCAGATGATTTATCTTCTGCGACAACAGTCAGTTCGGCGGCATTGATCTGGAAGCTCTGGGTGTAGGTAACAGGGTTGTAGTTATTGTTACCTGCCTGATTTACAGTGACCGACGCACTACCAGCTCCCTGGATGGTCACCAAATTACCTGTAATGGAAATAGGGCCACCCGCTACTGTATATGTCAGCGGTAAGCCACTGGTAACCGTTGCCTGCAAATCAAACGGTGCATCTCCATAAATTTTATCTGGAATGGTAGTAAGAGAAATAGTCTGATTGGCTTTGGTTACAGTATATGTACCAGGTTTCAGGGAGAAGATATAGTTTGCAGACGATAGCGTACCTGCGGTGATATCCACTGTATAGCTGCCTGCAGGTGCATTGGCTGGTGCGTCGGTAGTAAGTACCGGGGTTCCGGTAATGCCGGTAATATCTCCCGGTGCTACCAGGTTGGTTATCTGGTAGATAAATGCAGGTGTTGTACTACCATATGTTACACTTGTATCTTTCGCAGTCACTATTGCTGTTGCCTGGGCAACCTGGATCACAAATGTAACAGGTGTTGCAGCAGGATAATATTCATTGCCTGATTGGGTAGCGCGTACATTAACGGTACCGGCACCTGTAAGCGTAATGGTATTACCATTGGCAGTGGCAGCACCGCTGATGATCTCATAGGTGATTGCAAGTCCGCTGGTAGCAACGGCTCCCGGATCAAAAGGTGCGTCTCCATATGTTTTAGTTACCCCTGTTGGTACGTTGATATTTTGAGTGGCAGGGATAATAGTAAGCGTACCTTTTTGCGGAACGATCGTATAATTAGCGCTGGTAACAGCAGCGGCATCAATGTTTATATCATAAGTACCCGGACGGTCGGTTTGGGAAGCACCAAAAGTGATAACAGGCGTACCGGTAAATACAGTGGCATCATCCGGTGATACAAAGCCTGAATAGGCGTAGGTACCGGCAGGATTAGGCTGACCATACATCCTGGTGACATCATCTGGTTTCAGATCTATTGATTTACGTGCAACCGACACCGTAGTCGTAGTACTGGCCGCCAGGAAGGCATTGGTAGCGGATACGGTAGCCGTCAGCGTTACCGGGCCACCGGCGCCTTTTGCAGTGAGTAAATTATTGGTAACAGATGCTATCGCAGGATTGGCACTGGTGATGGTGATAACGCCATCGCTATTGGTAGAAGGGCCAGGGGCAAGCGTTACATTAGCATCTCCATAAGTAATGGTATTGGTGATAGCAGGGAAAGTGAGGGTAGGCGCCACTGCCTGGTACTCATACGCCCCCGGATCAACGGTAACATTACTGATCCTTGGTTTACCTGCCAGGTCCAATGTCATTCCACCAACCACACTATTATTTCCCCTGTTGATCACCTTACTGGTTACATCCAGGCTATAATCTCCTGTGGCCGGACTTTTAAATGTAACACCTGCGGCTGTAGCGTCCGTGGTAGAAGCGGATGTATAGAAGGAGCCTCCGATCATACTATTCACATAGGTAATCGTGCCAATTGACTGCGTCAGATCATTATTCGTATTCTTAGCAATAATGGAATTATAAACCGACAGACTACCATTACCTCCTACCATATTCAATCCGCCTGTATTTCCTGCGATGGTTGTTTGCCGGAAGGTCAGGTAATTATTACCACTTCTGATGGCATAGTTACCTGGTGTTATACAGGTATTCCCTGCTACCAGTACGTTGGTGAAGGTGATATTGCTTCCGTTGGCATATGGAAGATAGATGCCCGGTGCATTTATAGCCCTGTTACCTACAATCTGCACATTGGTAAAGTCTGCCCCTACAATAGAAGCGGTGACACCCGAAACAAAGCCTGCACCCAAACCAGTAGAATTATTTCCACCGGTAATGACGATATAATCCAGTTTAATACCTGTTGAGGGATTACCGAATACGACTACGGTTGTAGAATTTGCACCAACAATATCTGATCCAGTAAGGGTAATACCATTTGATTTGTTGTTGTCATTATTGTCGAGATCACCGCTCAGTACCGCCATATTAGCGGCGGGAGCTGTACGCGCCGCCGGGGATGCCTCGCCGGCGCCGCCAGGCTGGAAACCGCCATACACGCTTACATTAGCGGGAATCACAAAAGATTTGCTTGCATCTCCTGTACCTGAAGGCAGATAAGTGCCCTTAGCCACCCATATTTGTTTGATATTATTTGCAGGATCTGCGGCCACGAGCAATGCGTCCCTCAATTCTTTCACAGGCTCCTGCCAGGAAGTACCATCGCCAGGATTAGTGGTGCTACCATCCACACGCACAACGCCATTGGCATCCGGGTTTACAACTACCAGGTTGCAAGGCGCCGTTTTAACCAGGTTAAAAGTATCGGGAAAGGTGGTGGAATAAGTATTGTTTTTGTACCAGTTGGTCGTATCCTGCAACAATTTCCTTAAACTGCTGCTTGTTCCAACAAGGGTCGCACAATTATATTTTGCATTCACCGCAAAAGCAGAAGGAAATTTGAGCGGGCCGGATTCAATTGGCATCTCTGAGCGGGAGGAAGTAAGCTCACAGGAACTAATATTGTTAGCAGCATCCCATAACTTTCTATTGACATTAAGGCCGGCAAGGATAGTGGAATAGGATGCAGGGTTGCCTGCGTTATTATTGGTATAGGCAAACAACTGGTCTCCTACCAGGCCCAGACTCACATATGTTTTGAGGCTGGGGTTTGTCAGGCCCGCTGTTTTATTAGTGGCGTATAAACCTGTCGCAGAGCCGATATTGGCAGCAGGATTGTATTTACAACTGATAACCACCTGTGTGCCGGGGGCCAGCCGTGTGCCGGGCGAGGTCCATTGGATGACACCATCAGTTTGTGAACCCATGCCTGTGCCACAAAGTAGCGACTGAAAGGCGCCGGCTGTGTAGCCCAGGTCAGTAAAATAAATCACGGTGTTGGGTGGACAGCTTTTCAGCATTACAAAGGAAAATACATCATTTTGTGTTTTGCCGTCGGTATTGTCGTCGTAGGTATTGATACCTGTAAAAAGCAGGTCTCCGGCGCCTATCTGGGCTTTTGCCACAAATACGGAACAGAGTATCAGGATGGTAATCAGGGACCTTTGGAGTATAAACTTCATACTATCGTTGGAAGTCAGGGATATAAAATAGTTAACGGATTATGCCGCAACATTTGCTATAGGGATATCCTTGCTGCTTAGCCGCAAGGATAGGTATTATTCCAGTTGGAAATAAAAGCACCTTTTACTTCAGACTGCAAGGCAGTCCATTGGTCCAGGGTAGCGGTCATTTCGTGTCCGATCGTCACGTGCATGTTAGCATCAGCATGGGCATACCATAGCGGTGCCAGTGTATGCTGTGTGGCAGGATCGAAAGTAATTGGTCCTCTGGGGCTGTCTATCTGCACCTGTTCCAGGGCTTGCAGCACTCCTTTGGGTTTGTAGCCGTGTGCTGCTTTCCCGCTGGCGATGGCGGCAAGCAACTGGCCAGTTGTCCAGCCATGCATGGTAAAACTGGTGATAGCTCTTTCCAGCGTCTGCGACATCTGCTCCATAAACAATTTATTTGCCGGCAGGTCCACTGCGGGATGCCAGGGGATATAACCCTCCAGGCTACACGATAATTGGATAGGGCCATAATTGGCTACCAGCGCGTCTTCAAATAACATGGGGCCTGCGAATAACTGAAGGTTATCCAATTGTGCAGCAGCGAGTTGCTGCAGGAAGAGGTGTCCCAGTTCGCCGTTGAACAGCGTCAGCAAAGTGGTAACATCCGGGCGTTGTTGCAGGAAAGCTACCAGTGGCGCCACGGTAAATTCTGCCGCTTTGAACCTACTGATAAAGTTATATTCCAGCATCCCGCCGTTGCTGATATAATAATGCGACAGCGCATGACTGACAGGAAAACCGGCCTCAAAGAAAGAGGTACAGAACGCAGCTTTTGTTGCTATGCCGGCTGCCCTGGCTGCTGTTTGCTGACAACAAAGATTATGTTGTAAAGTATGTGAAATTACGTTGGGGTGTGGTTCCCAGCCGTGCATATAACGCGCGCCGGGATGTACGAGTATAATCAGTTTATTGGCAGCCCTGGCGAATTCCGCAACCGGCAGCAGGGATTGCTGATCGGCATACATTACCAAAACATCTACGTCATCTTCCATCAGCATCTTCTCCGCAGCAGCGTATACGGCGTCTTTATCTGTACCAAAACCAATATTGGCGGTAACATATTCAACATCCGTTCCGACATGTGCAAGGCTGGCCTTACAACCTGCGAGAAAATCGTATTGGAGGAGTGGCTGGTAATTAGATTTTGGTAAAAGTATTCCTGTTTTCATGATGGAGATAAAAAGTATATTGGCGCAGATATTTATTAAAACTGTGATGGAAAAACGCCCGCTATCGCAATCATGAAGTTCACTGTCACATACGGCTGCATGATATCAAAAGGTTGTGATCCTCCTGTATAATTTACATCCAGTGTAGTTTTAGTGAGACCACTTGAAACAACGGAGAGGTCGGCCATTTTTATTGGTGGCGACTGTACAACCGGACTATAACTATATTGTACAAGCCCGGGATTGACCGCAGGGTGATTGCCGGTAGCATACATTTGCGTAGCCGGATTCTCTCCATAGGCGGGCATATAAACCTGACCTGTAATTTTATGCGTATGGGGAGGAATATTTGCAACTGACAGCGTTATCCTTTCACTTCCGCCTGCTTCTCCCAATGTAAAGTTATACCCATTCAATTGTCCCTGATGGATCGGTACTCTTCCCTGCAAATTAGGAATCCCGAAATTCTGCACGCCATCCCCACCATAAGTGGTTCCGATCACAGTATATAGTGCCTCATTACCGTTTATTTCCATCAGCTGGCCGTTACAGGGTACCCAACCTATCGGCACTTTGGCCTCTGCGAACAACCTGATTTCTCCTATATATGGAGGTTGCATAATGATGTAATTAAAATTTGTACGTAGTTAGAGTGAAGTAGGAAAATCCCCTACAATTGCGATTAAAAAAAAGGTTCCCAGACTTGGCTGGACGTTATTTACCATGACCTGCGAAGAACCTGTGTTCTCCAATGCCATGTTATTGACAAGGTCCATCCCACCTATTCCTCCTACCGGTGCACCATAAGCGTTACCTGTGGCTATGCTACCAAAATAGGCATTAGCCGGGCTGGCAGTGGTAGCCACATCTCCCACAGGAAGTGACATGGCTTTGGCAGAAAAAGTATGTGTATGGTACGGCAGATTATCAATAGTCAATGTAGTCGTCAGGCTTCCTCCTTTGTCTCCAAGCAGACGTTCCGTCAGGCCAAGCCCTTGCCCCTGGCCAATCACTGTTGCATCCATCAGATTAGGTAATGCAAAGTTTGTTTTGCCATCTCCGCCGTAGGAAATACCCAACAGGCTAAACAATGCCGGATACTGCTGAATAGAGACTATTTGTCCATCACAAGGTAACCAGCCAACGGGTACATAACCAGGATTGTATCCCACCATCATTATCTCTCCGAGATAAGGCTCAAAAGACATATGCTAAATTTTAAGATCTGTTAGGAAATGCTCCTGTAAGCGCAATGACGTAATTAAGGACCAGGTATGGCATCATATTATTGTATCCATTGGCATTCCCTGTATTTAAGGTATATGCAGGATTCATATCCAGGAGGTCAGCTGCTGCTACAGGTTTCATCTGCTCGTCCATACCTGCACTGAAGGCCGGCAAGGCATTACTGACAGGTACGCTGGCAACGGGTGAAGTAGTAGTTGCAACATTGCCTGCAGGCATGATAATATTTCCTTTCAGGGTGTGCGTATGTAACGGTAACTGTGCGTTGGTCAGGGTATTGGCAACATTACCTGTGGGAATTCCTGCGTTAAATGATGTTCCCCTATGAACAGGGGCCCTGCCACGAAAATCGGGCAGCTGAAAAGTAGTTTTTCCATCCCCACCATAAGTAGTTCCCAGCAATGAAAAAAGTGCGGCGTATTGCTGGATAGATAATGTCTGCCCGTTGCATAGGGCCCAATTTCTGGGGGCAAAGTTGAAAGACACGATCATTATTTCGCCTAGAAATGGTTCTGTGGCCATGAGAATCTTTTACGGTAAGGGATTAGTGCTGTCCTGGTATTAATAACCTGCAAACCTAAATAAAGATTCGGAAATCTGCAATCTTTTCTAGTAAAAAATGAGAAAATGATAGTTTACGGGAACGGATATACGATGAATGCCATTTTCGTATATCCACTATATTTAGTCTGCCGGCTACTCCAATATTTTATAAACAATACAAGTTTGCCTATATTTAAGTATTCCCAAATTCAGCCTCCCTATATGATGAATAAGATAAAGTATCTACTCCTTATCACACTCGCAGCCTGTTCCCTGCATGTCAGGGCCCAAAACATCTTTCCGGTAAAACTTGACAATTGCAGCGCCTCACATTTCTGCCTGGACTGCGGCAATCCCAAGGCGGGATATGACGAAGCAGCATTCGCAGCACTACTGGATAAATTAAATGAGGAATTAAACTTAACAGGCATGCATGGCGATGTGATGTTCCAGGTACTCGTCAGCGCCAAAGGACGGGGCTGTGTTTTAAGTCACACAGATATATCCGATAACCCTGTTACAGCCAAAATTATAGCCGCACTTAATAAGTTTAAAAAGTGGACTCCCGCAATTTCCAAGGGGAAAATAGAAGAAAAAACGTCTATCAATCTCCTCTTCACTATTAATGATAATAAAATCACCGGACAAATTCAACGGGTAAATATGGCAGATTTCCGGAAATCATTCGACAGGCCTGCTGACCCGGAGATCTACAACAAAACCTATCAATACAAAAATGAAAATTTAAAAAACTATACCATAACATCCTGGACTTCGGGCAACTCCACGCTGCCCAATAATATGATTGACCATATTACCATAGATAAACCGGGCCTGATTTGGCTTACCGTAGATGATGGGCTTGTAACCTTTGATGGTAAGGAGTTTAAAAATGCGGAACAAAATATTACCCCCAAAGGAAAAGCGTTTTCGTATTACGCGCTGGCTACCGACAATCAGAATGTTAAATGGGTATATGGTACCAGGAACATCTATAGTTATGATAATACAAAATGGACCAGGTATGATGCTGCTGAAATTGGTATTGACGGCGCCTATAACATTATCAATAATCCTACAACCGGCGAAGTATTTTTCTGTTCCGATGAAGGCATAACCATATATAAAGATGGAAAATGGTCTAATATCAACAAAAGCCAGTTTAAAGACCTGTCCTCCAATCGTGTAACATTTGCCAGAAGAGATTCGAAGAACAGATTATGGATCGGTACTTTCAGCGGCACTGCCATGATTGATGAAAATAATAAAATGACCAATTTTGAAAAGACAGCGACCGTATTAAAAGGTAAATGCATCACCTCTATGGATGAAGATGAAAATGGAAATCTTTATTTCACACTTTTTGAATACGACAAAGGAGAAAAAGGAAAAATAAACGCCGATGAAGGTATTGCCATCAGAAATGCAGATGGCTCCTTCAAACAGTTCACAACAGATAATTCTGGAATGCCTTTTAATCATACCACCTGCGTGCTTTACGACAAAAAGGAAAAAGTGCTGTGGATATCTACAGACAGAGCAGGCTTAATAAGATATGACCTGAAAGATAACTGGGAAAATTATCATAACAAAAATTCTACAATACCCACCTCCTATATTTCAACCATGGTATTTGACAACAATGGTGTGCTGTACCTCGCAACCAGACAGGGATTAGTAAAAGTGGAAAGAAAATAGATATTCAGGATATCTGACATTTTCATTCAGATAAAAAAGCGAAAAGAATATTTTCTTTTCGCTTTTTTATTCATTGATTCCAAAGTTCATTTTAATAATTATTTTTCCAAAATGTTGCATTTGGATTGATTGCCCCCAATTAAATCATACCAACTTCTCCAGCTGTTTTGTATCTTACGCGCCATTTTTAAGCGTCATGTCCAACCAACAGCTACGGCTATTCTATTTTATTATCCTGCTATTCATATCCCAGAAAGGATTCCCTCAACAGCGCCATCAGCGGACTATAGACAGCCTGCTGCTTGCAGACAGGCAGTTCCCAACCGATGATAGGGCCAGGGTGGAGCGTTATGAACAACTGCTCAGGTTCTATGGCAAACTTGGCAGGGAAGACATGGCAGAAGCCTATGCCAACAAAGCAATCAGGCTGGCAGAACAACTTAAATTGCACAATGCCATCGGGGATACTTATTATCACCTGGGGTTCTTTTATCAGAGTCATGGTAACTTTATAAAGGCAGAAGAAATCTACAATAAAGGCATCCGAAAAGCCAGGGAGACAGGATACAAACAGCTATATGGCGACATATATTATAACATGGGTGCCATGTACGCCAGCTGGCCCGATTACAACAAGGCACTTAATGCCAACCTCGAAGCCGTGGCTGTATATCATGAACTCGGCGACACCCTGGACGTAGCCGGATGCTATGAAAATATTGCCGCCTGTTATAAACAGCTCGAGCAATATAAAACTGCCATTTCCTACCTGGAGCAGGCTGCCCGGATCTTCCGGCATTCACAAGGAGAAGAGTACGGACTGGCACTTTGCTATGCAGACCTGGGCGCCAATTACTGCCTCGCCAATGAAAATGAACTGGGCATAACAAAGGAGAAAAAGTACCAGCAGGCAAGGGACTACCTGAGTAGGTCACTGGAACTAGCCAGTCCCATAGGCGATCCACCATTGATGTCGAATATTTACCGGACCCGTTCCATGTTATTTAATAGAAATGGTATGCCCGCCGAAACACTGGAAGCCCTCCAACAGGCCATTGTCTACGATAAACTGATTACCAACAGACAGGATTATGCCACCGACCTGCTGTCGCTGGCCGACTTCTATATCGCCCATCAGCAATACAATGAGGCCTCTCCCCTGTTACAGGAAGCCCTAAAGATAGGAACTGAACATAATTTCCCCCTATTGCAGCGGGATGCCAACCTGGCACTGAGTAGCCTCGCAGAAAAACAGCAGCATTTCATAAAAGCGCTGGAACATTTTAAAGCCTATATCAGTTTCCGCGACCAGGTTTTCAATGCAGAAAAAGAAAAGGAAATTACCCGTAAACGCCTGCAGCTGGATTTTCTTATTAAAGAGAATGATTATAAAAATAAACAACAGTTGATGAACCTCGCCCTGCAAAAGCGAACCCTCGAAGCCCGGGAACAAAAGCAGGAACTGGAATTAAAAGAAAATGAAATCAGGATTGAAAAACTGGCTTTCCTCCAGCGACAGGCATCATTGGAAAAAGAAAAATTGCAGCAGGCAGGTGAACTCGAACGTCAACGCCTAAACGCCCGCCTGGACAAAAAATCCAGCGATGAAAAAATTCTGAAAGAAGAAAACAAGACCCGGCTGAACCGCAACCTCGCCATATTCCTCGGTATATTGACCCTGGCATTATCTGGCGCCGCGCTGCTGGTTTATCGTGCACAGCAAAAAACGAAACAGCTGAACCTCCTCGTGCTATCTCAAAAAGCAGCACTGGAAGAATTAGGGAAGGTCAAAGACCGGATCCTGGGAATTGTCAGCCACGACATGCGGGCGCCTGTGAATTCCCTGATATCCTTTACCAGGCTACTGGAACATGGAAACCTCCCCGAGGAAAAACTAAAGGCATATACCCTTAGTCTGAGCCAGACTTTAGGTCATACCTCCTCTATGATGGAAAACCTGCTAAACTGGGCCTATAGCCAGATGCAAGGGTTCAGGCCCGACCTGAAAATATTTCAGCCAGGCCCTATCGTACAGGAACTGGTAGCTTCTGCCGGCAGAGATGCCGCCCTGAAAAACCTCGATCTCTCCTTTACGCAGGAAGCCGGCGTCATGGCCTATGGAGATATGAATATGCTGTCATTGATCGTCAGGAACCTCCTGAACAATGCCATAAAATTTACCAGGGACGGAGGACGAATCGCTGTCAGCATTGAACAGAGCGCCCAACATATAAAGATATATATAGCTGATACAGGCGTGGGACTGGAAGAAAAACAGTTGCAAATGTTCAATAGCAACACAGGTATCCAACCAGGTCGCAGCACTGCCGGCACCAATAGTGAAAAAGGAATGGGGCTCGGACTAACCCTATGCAAAGCCTTTGCTACCATGATGCATGCACAATTAACCGCTATCCCGAATGGCAGCCAGGGCACCATATTCGTGCTGGCCATGCTGTGTGGCACGCCGATTGGTTATCCGAAACAGGAAGCAGCCAATAACTAAAGCCCTTCCTTCCTTGCTACCCTGTTGAGTGTACGGCTGCTGATCATTTGTAGCAATCCATCCCTGTAGGACGGACTTAGCGGAAGATTTACACCTCCCTCCAGTATTATCTCATAGCCGTTTACACTGGCTATTTTATTAAAGTTGATGAGGTACTGCTTGTGAACCCTTACAAAGAAACCGGGCAGCTGCAGTACCAGGTTTTTGAGATTGATCAGCGCGGTATACGTAAGTCCTTCGCTGGTACGCAGTTTCGAAAAATCGCCAAAACTCTCTATAAAGATAATATCCTCATAATTGAGGCGTACATATCCTTTACTGTCTTTGATAAAGAAAAAGTCATCGCCGGCCTTTTGCTCCATTTCTGCCAACTGCGCCTTCTTCTGCAGGTCCAGGTGCTCCACCGCCTTATTAACCGCCTTTATCAACCGGTCCATACTCACCGGCTTGGCGATGAAATCCAAAACATCGAGTTCAAAACTCTCCGCCGCATGCTCCAGGTGCGAAGTGATGAAGATGAATAAAGGCGGATCTTTCAGCCCTTTCAGCAGGTCTATGCCTGAAATATCCGGCATGTCGATATCTGAAAAAATTATATCAATTTTCTCATTAGACAATAGCTTAAAGGCTTCCGCGGCATGTTTGCAGATGCCTTTAACCTCCAGCAGACCTATTTTAAGGAGATACATTTCCAACAGATCCCGCTCAATAATATTGTCCTCGATAATCACACAGTTATATTTCATCACCGATAATACATTAATTATCTGCAAATATATAAATCTGGTTAATCCTAATGAACATTACCATCTGGTAAAGCGTCATTTTCGACCAATAGCGGTAAATTCCAGACAGAGCCCCCTTTTCATATACTGATTCCCCCTCCTGATAGATTATTTCAGCAGGGTTGTCTACTCGCCGACTTTTAAATGCAATTTTTTTTCACATTTGCGGCCATAAATATTGAAAATGGGAACCGCATTGCTAATAGCCAGTCTGCTGGCAATATTCAGCGCAGATTATTACAAAAAGCTCCTACGTATAAAAAGAGCGGCGGACCATGCAACTGAATGTATTAATGCCGTAATAGAAAGACGTTACGATATGATCCCAAAGCTCGTCAATGCTGTAAAATCTTACATGACTTACGAAAACGATGTGCTGAATAAACTGATGACCATGCGTACCAAAGGCCTTTCAGACAATACCAGCGAGGCGGAAACATTGATCATCAACAGCAGGATTACCTGTGCCTTCAAACATACCTTAACAGCCATGGAAAGTTATCCGGAACTCATAGAACAGGATAATTTCCCGTCCCTCCGGGAAAGGTGCATAGATATGGATGATTATATACTGGCTTCCGGCAGGTTCTATAACAACGCTGTAATAGCATACAATCATCATATAAAATCATTCCCGGGTAATCTGATAGCACTATTAACAGGTTACAAATCTAAACCCCTGCTGGATGTTACCGAAGAAGAAACCAGGACAACAACCGTAAGAGTCCTGTTCTACCATCAGCTATAAAAGACAAAATATATTATTACCCCCGACATTATCACAAAAACCCGTCCGGTTCGCCCCAAAGAAGAAGCCTCCACTGTTTGTCAGTCGGAGGCTTATTTCATTTTCTAAAATATTATTGCATCATCGTGTATCCTTCAGGTTTATATTCACCTTATCGCCATCATTCTTAATGGTCACGTATTCCTCTATTTCTGCGGTGGCGCCGGTAGCACCATTGCCGGTATTATACACGTTGCTGGACGACAGCACTGCACCACTCGGGTGCATTAAGTAGTTGGTACCTGCATAATAGGAATAGGAGTACCTGTGCGTGTAACCAAAAGACGTCCATAAGATGTATTCCCCTGGCATCAGGTTGGTAAATTCGAAATGCCCTTTGTCATCGTAAACGGTCGTTTTTTTAATACAGCCTGCAACGTTAGGGTCGATAGGTACTTCAGACAGCTTCTTTCCTTTCCTGATCTTTTTATTGACAGCCTTCCACTCGTCGAGGTAGTTGGAGTTGGGCAGTATGTAAATGGCGGTTCCCTGCGGTGCAAACTGCGCTTTTTTGATATTTATCACCTGTATGTTACTACCGCTATGGTCTCTGGCAAAGGCGGTTCCCATAATCACGCTGTTGCCATTCTCCAGTTTTTTGAGGTTGGCCACTTTATCGAAACGCGCTTCTATCGGCTGATAGTCCAGCTCTTCATTGACACAAATCTCCGTCGTGCCTCCACCTACAGGCATCTCCCTTTGCCAGATCCTGTAATCTTTTTTATCGATGACGTAGGTATATATCGCGTTCGACTCTACTTCCAGCACATTTACCAGCCAGCTATCATGCTTACCGGTTTTAGGGGAGCGCTGTACATAACTTTTCACATCTTTAATAATGTAATTCGACAAAACGCTGTCGGGACTTTTATCATAGTAAAATTGCGTTATTTCTGCCTTGTACCCTACGTCCAGCGGCAACGAGGTAAAAAGTAATTCCATGAAGTTGAAATCAACAAATTTCCCCGCAGGCTTAATGGTTAGCTGCTGGTCTTTATTGGTTTTTACGTCGTGGTATTTGCCAGTAACCGGATTGCCAAATTTGAGGTCCAGCGAGTTTTTAAGGCCGGCAGACTTATAACTGACAGGGCTCAACGTTTTTGCATCGGCCACAGATGTACGGTTTCTATACCAGACATCCTTGTCATCAATATAGTCTACTGCAAGTTTCAGTTCATTGCCTGTAACTGTTAAATCATTGGTATAAGTTCCTTTCTTTTCCCAGTTATTATCTTTTACATAATAGATGGTGTACAGCGATTTCCCTGGTTTCAACCGGCTGGTGTTGATGTCCGGATGTCCGGGTAAAACAGTTTTTTGCGCGAAGCTGGCCAATGGTAATACCAGCAGGAACATAGGTTTTAATAAAATTCGCATGAAGTCCGTATTTTCTTACCTGATAATGTTCGAGCCTATATCAGTCCACCTCCTGGTGTAGTTACTGTGCAGGATGGTCTTTAAGATATGGCTGGTTCTTAAAATATGTTATAAACGAGGGGTAAAAATAAAAACTTTCCCCTTACTTTAAAATAGTAAGGAGAAAGTTTTTATGCAGTAGATCATTGGAAAAAGTTAGTCATCCATTCTTTTCCCGTTTTTTATAATTTATCTAGATAATTATATTATCTCACATACCGCTCCAAACTATCCACAGACATACATCTTAAAATAATTATTATTTTTACATATAAAAAATATAACTGAAACGGGTATACCAAAACTATTTTTCCGGCCTTAGCTGCTTCATATCTTTCAGTACACCCCTGGCCACAAAAAACAGCAGCACAACAATCACGATGATCCCCGCCCATATCCACCAGGCGCTGTTGAAAAAGGATTTTTCTGCTACCGGCACAGCTACCTGTGCGGCCAAAGTATTAAAGTGATCATCCACGATGACAGGCAGATGCCGGGGGATATCTTTACTAAAATAATCCAGATCGTACTGGCCTGGCGGAATTCCTTCCGGTGCACCTTTAATGTAGTATTGACGGCCCTTTTCCAGGTATACCGTCAGCCAGACATCAGGTTGCCAGACCGCTATTTCGTCTATTACCAGCGGCGGATTATCTTCATTATCTATTTGCAGGTACAACTCTTTTGTCTTTACCGGCTCTTTCAGGATAATACTGTTTGGCTGATCGGACGACAGGTAGAAAGATGCCAATGTTCTCATGGTAGCCGGCGCGTCTTTTTTGTCTCCCACAATTTTCTCCTGCAACGCCATCCTGCGGTGATAGAGGGCCGGCGATTTAATAGCAATGGCCAGCTTGCCCACCAGCGAGCATTCCGGCAGGTGTATTACCACCTGTGTAGTCCTGACCTTACTATTGGTAGTTTGCAGGAAATGAACAGCCGGCAAACGCACAAAACCCGCCGGAGCTGCTACCTGCTGCCTGTAATAGCCAATACTTTTTATCATCAGCGGCGATGACAACGAGTCGTCGATCACTACTGACAACCAGCGGTACGAGAGCAAAGGCAGCATTTTTCCTATAGCCGACACCGTAGGATCGCTTGTTGGCAGCCCTGCGCCCGGATCCATCATATACGTTCCCTGCACCGCATACCAGTGCGCCTTATCATCACTGCCATCAATACGTATCTGTTTCTCTACATTGGTATTTTTGTACAGGAAGATAAGCTGGTCCAGCTGAACACTGTCTTTGTTATGAATAATAAGGACGGTACGCCTGCCTTCGCGCGTACTGCTGACAATTTCCAGCGGAATAAAACTGGTAGCGTCATAGGCCAGCTGCTGCTGCTTTGCCAGGTAAGGCACCGTGGTACTATCATTCACTATCCTGAAATTGGACAGGTCAGGATAATTCAGCTGCCCCAGCAACGCCGGCGAAGGAGAAATATGATAAAACCCGCTGGAGTCTACTTTAGGTAAACGCGCCTCCCAGGTATAATGCAGCGGTTTCTCCTGTGCCTGTGCAGTAGCTGCTAGCAGCAGGAAAATAATAACGCGCAGGTATCTATTCATGTGTAGTTTCATCAATGGTGGCAATTTCATCTGCCATTAATAATTTTTTCAAACGTTGGTACATAAAGGAGATAATCAGCAATATTACTCCCAGGGAGATAAATGCAGCGATCTTTCCTCCTTCTCCCAGGCCCGTAAAATCAAAGAGGAACAACTTAGCCAGCGTAACTCCGAATACCGCAATAGCAATAATCCTGACAGTACGTGATTTCCACTTCAGTCCCAGGTACATGAGTACAAACGCATATACACCCCATAAGATGGCATATCCCACACGTTGCGTACGATATAATACCGCATCCTGACTACCTGCATCTGCATGACTAAAAAACACCACCACATGATCCAGCCCCGCGCTGATAAGATAAAGAATGATCACCGCAAAGGCCCAGTACTTCCCGGTATTGAGTGCCCAGCTATCTATCCGCTTCAGCGCTTTCCATAACCGGAACAGCATTATACAAAATAACATGAGCATGATATCATGCACAAAGAAAGTGATGGTAGGCATTTGACCTGCCAACACTGCAGAACGGACATCTATCGAAGCAGGGTTATAAAACAGCGGATATAACAGGATATTTATGACACACAAAATAGCAGCCAGCTTCACAAAAACGATTCTCTTATTACGTAGGTATAGCAGCAGTAATGTTAAAGCCAGTGAGTTATAAGCCCCGAGAACCACCGGCGTCAGTTTCCAGGAATAAAAACTGACCTGGTAATAAATTTCGTGAAAGAATACCAGGTAGCAAAGTATTCCCGTAATAACAGTAAGGAACGTACGAAATACAGGAACAGACAAACTATCAATAAATGGCTTTGTTTCATCTTCCTTCCTGGATAACCGCACGAGCATAAAATGCGCTACCAGGACCACTATTCCAGTGATGAAAGCATGATTCAGGAAAGGCATCCTGATAGCTGAACGCGCATAATACAACTGCGCCCAGTCCATCACCAGGCTACCCAGCATGAGTATATGCACGATAGCGCCGGCATACTTTATCAGTACGATACCTGATTTCTGCCAGAGCCACAGCAGCAGCACCGTTTCGGCAGCCCAGAAGAGTGTAATATAGTTACCATGAAGCTGAACAGGTGCGGTCAGACTGGCAAAAGAAAGTACCAGTCCGATCAGCAGGAAAATAAGTACCTTATCTACACGTTGATTACGGTAAAGACTATACGCAAATATGCAGTTAAACACTGCCACCAGTGCCGTAAAGAGGCCCTGTAATTGCTCCTGTCCCATATTGTGCAGCAGCACCATACCGGCCGCATAGTAAAAGAGCGTATTACTCAGCAGGATAGTGATATTCAGCCAGGCAAACCGCTGTTGGTTGCGGACATTATTGATGATATTCATTACAAAAAATACCACATAGAAGCAGGTACCGAAAATCAGGCCTGCAAGGTAATGCGGCGGTTTGCCCGGATCGCCTCCGTTCATCTGCCAGCTGAGCCATCCACCAAATAACACCACAGTAGCCACATAGCTGATAACATTTACGACATTCCATTTTTTATACCAGGCAGTAACGATCATGCCTATATTTAAAATCAGGATATAGGTAAATAAAGCAATGATATTACCGTTGCCGGTGCTAACAAAAAACGGTGCACCAAAGCCGCCCAGTACCGCTATCACCGCCAGTTCCTGCCTGTCATAGGCCACAGACAGCAATACGGTAAACGCTGTCACCAGTATCGTTAGTCCGAATGCAATACCCTGACTGAAAAGATGGTACTGATGAAAAGCAATGGAGATCGTGAAATATAATACCGCAACACCACCACCTACCAGCACAGAACTGAAGGCTGCAAAGGTTTTCCTCAGCCGATAGGATAATCCCAGTAAGAGGCCGGCGGTAATAAATCCTATAAAGGTCCTCCCGATTTCATTGATCCAGTCTTTATCAATAGCATATTTTAAGAAGAAGCCAATACCGAGTACCAGGATGGCAATACCAATTTTATTAAAGAGATTCTCACCGATAAACTTCTCCAGATCAGGGTTACGCTCCCAGAAGCCCGGTGTCGAAGGTATGTCTGACAGTAAATTTTCAGGTTCTATTGCAGTAGTCACTTCCGGCACAGTAATTTTCTGCGATGGTACTGCAGCGGGTGGTATATTTACCGGTAATGGCGGTATTTCTCTTACCGGTGGTGGCATCAACTTATCCTGTACCGGCTTTGGAGGCGCCGGAGCGACAGGTCGCACCTGTGGTGTGACAGGTGGAACGCTTGTCGTAATAACAGGTTTATCTTTCGGTGTTTGCAATGTCTGTTTCAATAACCCTTCCAGGTCATCCAGCCGGACATTAAGCTGCTCCAGACTTCTGGTAGTATCACCCTTAAATGTAAAGAGTATCACCAGCACCAGAACCAGGAATAAAAATATAAATACTTCAATCATAAGTACAGGCATAGCATTTGGTCTGCTTTAAATATAAGGATCTGCGGGAATCAGGGAATAGCAGGAAGAAATTTTAACAACCTGTAAAGAAATTCCGGTCAATGATTGGCGCCGATATGAACAACAAAATGGGCTGATCAAACTACATGTTGATCAGCCCATTCATTGGAAAATACTTTTATTACTTAGCCTTCGTTTCTATATAACTCACAAGGTCTCCTATGGTTTGCGTATTTGTCATCTCATCGAGGTTTAATTTTACCCCAAGTTTATTTTCCAGTTTGGATGCAAGCTGAACGGCCAGAATGGAGGTCATCCCCAACTCACTAAATGTGGTGGCAGGATTGATGGCTGTCTCAGGAACACCAGTCGCAGTGCTGATTGTGTTGATCACATTTGATTCAGTAGGCTGTGCCATAAAACATGGTTTTTTGAAGGTGATAGAATGTTGAAACGGTGGTTATTCCTAAAAAGAAAACAACAACGTTTACAACCCAAAATGGTTCAAAAAAAGCACGCCCCTGATTATATGTTACAACGAATTTCCAGCCGTAAGACATATGCGCTTATTTAAGCAGCCCCATTTGATTCAGGCGGTAAGCGGCATCCATCAGCATTTCGCCACTCAGTTGCTCGGTAAGGTCACTGTTTGTGGCAGGAACTGTCCAGTCTTTGTTGAAGATCATCTGCGGTTTGGAGGTGCCTTTCTGCCAGAGTGTTTCTGCATTCAGCTGCAGGAAGCTGGCAAACTTAGCAGCATCCGTACTACTGATACTTCCATCCGTAATCAGCAACATCAGGTAACGCACCAGGATACCTTTAAACAGGCCACCATCACCATTGCCTTCACTATTGAGTATATTCGATTTGGTGAAGGTCCCACCCAGCGCATTATTGGCGGTCTTCAAGGCATCGTTTAAATAGGTGGCTTGCCCGGTGAGCTTATACAATTCAACACCTGCGCCAATAAACACGCCCTGGTTGTAGGTAAAGTTCCAGTTTTTTACTACGTTACCACTGCCATCCTGGTTGATACCATCCCATACCAATCCGCTGACAGGATCTACCAGTACAGCTTTCTCCCAGTCGTAAATTTTTTTGGCCCAGGCGATATCATCCGGCTGCTGTGTAATGGCATACATTCTTGCGGCAATGATGACTGCGGGTGCATTGGCAGGTGTATTTTTATAGTTTTTAGAGAAATCCTTGTTCCAATGGATGCCGCCGCCCCATACCGCGTCCCAGCCTCCTTTGATATCATTCCAGAGCAGTACGGCCACATCTTTATATTTAGTGTCACCTGTTGCCTCAAAAGCTCTGAGACAAGCCAGGGTCATCCACTCCATATCATCATAAAAATAGTTGATATAAGTATTACCGTTCTTTACTTTCATTCCGGCAAGCAGGTCATCCATCCTGGTTTTGATGGCCGCATCACCGGTACGGATATACGCATCTACCAAAACATCCAGCGCATGGGCATTGGGCCAGTAATTGAAGGTGGTATTTCCGTTATTATTCTGGTTAAAGTATTTATCCTGGTTCCAGTAGTTGTTTAGCAATCCCTTTAAAGATGAATCGGCTATCTGCGACCAGTTGAATACATATCTTGCTTTGCCGGCGCCGGGGCCCGGCCCATCATCTACCGGCTCTTTCAAACATGCTGTGCAGGCCAGCAGCGGAAACAAAAATGCTAAATAAATGAATCTTTTCATGGCTAAACCTATTTAACGATAACTTCGTGTGTGTAATTTTTATCAGCAGAGAAATAAAGGTTGATATCACAGTTATGCATATCTGCTTCTGCTGCAAACTTGTAGCAATAATTCCACTGATCATTGTTACTGATCGGAATCAGGTACCAGAAACTTAGCGGTGAAGCGGAAGTCGGGCGGTTGTTATCAGCATTGGAACTGCCGATCCATTCGCTGCCTGTATTCCCATCACTATCTACCGTGGCTATACGAAATTTATATCGTTCATCACGGCCCCAGCTTTCCTGCTTGAAGGCGATGGGCTGACTTTTAATACTCCAGGTGCTATTACCGGCATAGTTAATTTCACACTGCATTACATTTAAAGGAGCAAACCATAAACCTATACTGGTAATAGTTGTTACATTAGACGCCGCATTGTTGAAGTCCAGGCGAATACGGCATACTTTAAGCCCCGTGGTCTGTGCATTTTCTCCGCCTTCTATTACAGCATTTCCTGTCAGGGAATAAGTGGAAGGAGTGCCGGTATTTCTATCTGTAAAATGATATTTACCATTTTTCAGGGAAGTATAAATTTCAAAGACACCAGGAGAAGTGGATTTCATTTTCAAGGCATTCCCGAGTTCAGCACCTGCCTCTGTGGCATCGCCGGTCAGATAAACATCTGCAGGTATTTCAGCAAAACCATTTGGCCGCTCCACTTCAATTAATTTTGTTTCTGCTGCTTTCTGAATATTGTACCCTTTCGATGCAAAAACCGTCCATTTCAGTTTACCTGTTGCCAAAGAGAGAATACCAGCCTTACCGGCAATGCTGTTCAGGTCTTTATGAGAGAGCGTCAGTTTGTTCTGCACACCTCCGCCATCTGAAGTATACCTGGCTACCGGATTAGAGAAATCGCCCCCTTCTTTATCAAAAGCTACTTCATACAACACCAGTGAACCATCTTCTGCACGGGCCTGGTCCCACTCAAAGCTGGTAGTGGCACTGGTAGTGGGTTGCAGCTTGATATATTTATTATCCAGCGGTGCCGTCAGCTTTGGTACCGGCTGAATATTGGTATTTAAGGAATAATCATTCTTCTTACAGCTGAAAAATAAGATGCTGCCTACGATAAGGAAAAGATATTTATGCATATTAATTCAGTTTTTAAATAGAGAAATTACCAATCCTGGTTTTGTGAAAGATTTTTATTCTGGTCCCTTTCTGCGGTCGGAACCGGCCACAGATAATGCTTCGGATCAGTAAAAACCCTGTTCTCGACAATGATATATCCGCGCGCATCTTTATTGAATGCGCCGGAGCTTACCCGGATACCTCTTACGGGTCTGCTTAACACAGTAGCCGCAATTTTCCAGCGTCGGATATCCAGCGTACGCAATCCTTCGAATGCAAACTCTGCTCTTCTCTCCCGGCGAATCAATGTTTGCATGGTTGCCTGGTCCATGGCAGCATTATACACGGTAGCACCTGCATCTGCAAAGCCTGCACGGGTACGGATTGGCTGAATGGTCTGTCCCCAGACAGCAGCATTCATTTGCCCCAGTTCATTTTTTGCTTCTGCATACATGAGCAATACATCGGCATATCTGATCAGTATCAGGTTTAGTCCTGAAGAGTAGTTGGTGGCTGTTCTGTCGTAATATTTCTGGAAATAGTAACCGGTAGGTGAAGCGCCCTGGTCATCTACCGTATTGGTAGCAGGCACGGAGCCCGGCTGTGTCAGAATCGTTTGAACGACGCCACTCAGGTCTGTAACCTTCGATCCATGATGGAGTATGGTTGCTTCAAAACGAGGGTCTCTTCCTACATAGGGATTATTTTCATCGTAGCCCGAACCTGCATCCGTAATGGCTTTTCCATTCGCCATGATATAATCATCTACGAGGTCCTGCGTTGGCACCAGCACGCTTCTAAGGGCTGTAACTGTTTGCGGCATAAACTGGCGCTGTTTATCGTATGTTCTGCTTCCGCCATATTGCAGGTCAAAAATCACTTCACTGTTATATTCATTGGCCACGGTGAACAGGTTACTGTAATTACCGAACAGCGCATAGGTGCCATCCGTTGTTTTCCCGATCAGCAATTCACAATCACTGACTACCTGCTGCCATTCGCTGCGGAACAGGTGTACCCTGGCACTCATGGCGATGGCGGCACCACGGGTAACGCGGCCTCTGTCCTGCTGCGCCTGGGCGGTATTTACAGGTAAATCTTTTCGTATATCCGTCAACTCTGTAAGCACAAACTGCTGTACCTTCTCTTTGTCGCTACGGGGTATCGTTCTTGATTCTTCTATGGAAATAAGATTGGTATAAAATGGTACATCACCATAAAAAGAAGAGAGCTGAAAATACGCGTAGGCGCGGATAAACCGGGCTTCTGCAACTATTCTCCGCTTCAGTGTACTGTCGATACCAGGTACCTTATCCATATTCACCACCACTTCATTGCACCTGCGAATGGTGGTATAGTAATAAGACCAGTCATCTTTTACCCGGTCGTTATTACCGTCGTAACCTCCGTTGGAGATGGCATTCACATTCAGCAAACCGGTGCCGTTGTTATATGCATTATCTGTTAAAGCTTCGTCGCCAAAGAAATAATCATCTTTGTAAAGATGTTCATAACAGGCGGTCAATGCATCCAGTCCATCCTGTGCATTACGCCAGTACGAGGCTTCTGTAAACTCTTTTGTCATTGGCTGATCGAGTTTACGACAGGCAAATAAGCCCGTAGCAATCAATATGGTCAGAACAATTTTCTTCATAACAAAATATCTTTTGTAGGATCAGAACTTAAAATCTACACCGAAGGAATAGGTGGCAGCGTTAGGGTAATTTCTGCCGGCAATCGGGTTGTAGTTGGACATACTCAGTTTATTATCAAACTGGGTAAACTCCGGGTCCACGCCAATTTCCCGGAAACGCTTCGGCATAATGGTGATCAGGTTCTGGCTGGTAAAATATACCCTTGCCCCCTGAATATGTGCCCGCTGCAGCAACGACGCAGGTAAACTATAGCCCAGCTGAAAATTTTTCAGCCGCAGGTACCTGGTATCAAATAACCAATAGTCAGAGTATGCAAAGTTGTTTTGATCTGCTGCGCCAATGGTAAGTCTGGGATAGGTAGCATTGGGATTGGTAGGTGTCCACCTGTCCAGGTGCTGCACCATGGCATGATCTTCATTATTATGGAAGGCTTCTACGATATCACCACGGAGGAACTGCGTTCTTTTACCTACCCCCTGCCAGAACATGGTCAGGTCGAAATTCTTCCAGCTGACATTATAGGTAAACCCGAAAGTATAGCGGGGAAAAGGGTTTCCGAAGATATAACGGTCATTTTCATCAATGACGCCGTCTTTATTACGGTCTACATATTTAATATCACCGGGCATTACCTGCTGGTTATAGGCAAAAGGCACTTTCGGTGCATTTTTCAGGTCGTCGAGGTTCTGGTACAGTCCTGCGGATTTATAACCATAGTAGGAGGCAATAGGATAGCCTTCTTTGATGATAAACGTAACATCGGATCCCTGGATGGATTCCTGGCCGAACTTAATGACCTTATTCAGGTTATCTGAAATATTGAAACCAAAGTTATGCGTAAACGCACCTGTTTTCAGGTGATAGGTCAGGTTAAGTTCCCAGCCTTTATTATTAACGGTTCCCACATTCTCCAGTGGTGCATCGGTTCCGGCAGTACCTGGCACTGTCTGGAACAGGTAAATACCGGTTGTTTGTTTATTGAAATAATCAAAAGATGCTGTCAGTCTGCCTTTAAAGAAATCAGCATCTACGCCATAGTTGCTCATGGTGGAAATTTCCCATTTCAGCAGGTCGTTATAGGTGGTAAAGGTAGATCCGTTTGCCGGGGAATTATTGAAGGAGTAATTGGCATTATTGAGTTTAACCCTGGCGAGGTAGTTGAAGCCGCCAATATTTGAGTTACCTACCTGCCCATAGGAATAACGCAGCTTGATGTTGCCAATGCGGTCTTTGATCTCCTGCAGAAATGCCTCATCTGTCAGGCGCCAGCCGAGCGAAAAGGCAGGAAAGAACTGCCATCTGTGGCCGGGAGCGAGTTTGGACGATCCATCATAGCGCCAGGTAAATTCCGCCAGATATTTATCTGCATAAGCATAATTTACCCTTCCAAACAAAGAGTTCAGGGCATACAGATTAGGATTGATAATATCGTTGTAGGTACCCAGGTCGCGGTAATCATACGTTCCATCAGATTTTGGAATATATCCGCCACCGATAGACCAGTCCTGATCCAGGTTGGTAGTGCCGAACCTGTCTGCCCGCATACCCCATGTTTCGTTGGTGGCATCGCTTCTCACCCCTACCTGTCCTTTGACATAATGTTCGCCAAAGGTGTTTTCATATTCCGCCGTGGTATAAATGTTAGATATCAGATTTTTATATTCCGATACATGGCGTTCGTTGTATAACGGTGGTGTAGCGGTTGTATAATAGGGCGCATAGGAGAATTGGTTGATGCGTCTGTCGTTCGATTCGACATTATAGTTTGCAGAAGCATTGAAGTTGATTTTAAAATGGTTGACCGGTGTAACAATGATATCCAGTCCGCCCATCAGGTTATCCACTGCTTTTGATTCGTAACCATAGTCATTCAACAGGGCAAATACGCTGTTGCTGGTCAGGGCAGGCACGACCCAGTTGCCCAGCGTATCTTTCACGGGATAGATACGTGGCACCCTCATGGCATCCCGCATCAGCATCCCTATATCTGCGGCCTGCTTACGGGTATTCGAACGCGTATAGGCGGCATTCGCCGATACTTTCACGTACTTGCTGACATCAACGGAAACATTCAGGCGGGTGTTATATCTTTTATAGTAGAAGTCCTGGCTGACGTATTTATTCTGCAACATATTTCCCTGGTCGAGGTAGCCGAGCGACAACAGGTAGCTGCTTGATTTTCCGCCACCGGTCAGACTAACACTATGATTCTGCTGTGGTGTGGAGGTACGAAGCATTTCCTTGAGCATAGCGGGCTCGGAGCCGCGGTCGTGCCAATACTTAATATCTGCGGGTGTAAACTGTGGTGTTTTCCCGGAGTTTACCAATGCTTCGTTTTTCAAAGTCATATATTGCCATGCTTCCACGTTCCGGGGCAGCGTAGTAGGTGTTTGCCAGCCATACATGCCATTATATTGCACAGCAGGCCGTTCATCTTTTTTCCCTTTTTTTGTAGTGATATAGATGACCCCATTTGCCGCCTGTGAACCATAAATGGCCGAAGAAGCAGCATCTTTTAACACAGAAATACTTTCTACGTCGTAAGGATTGAGATTACGCAATCCATCACTTCCGGCCTGAATACCATCAATAATAACCAGCGGGTCATTCCCTGTTAAGCTACCTACACCGCGAATATTCATGGTAAGGCCGGCACCCGGTTCTGCTGTATTCTGCTGTATAATCAGGTTGGGAGCCTGGCCTTGCAAGGCCTGATACATGTTTACCACTGGCCTGTCGGTAATATCTTTTGCAGATACGGTGCTGATAGCAGCAGTAACCTGTCCCTTTTTCTGTGAGCCGTAGGCGGTAACTACTACTTCGCCAAGTTCTTTATTATCTATAGTCAACATGGCCACAATACTCTTACGGCCTTCAATGGCTATTTCAGCAGGGATATAGCCGATAGATGAAACCAGTAAAAATCCATTCAGATCAGCGCCGGAAATTCTAAGTGAGTAATTGCCATCTGCATTGGTAACAGCGCCGATGGTTTTCCCTTTCAGCCTGATATTGGCACCGGGAATAGCCTGTCCCTTGCTGTCCACCACGCGGCCACTGATGGTAATTTCCTGTTGCTGATTCGCTATACTGGCGGCGAAATCGGCCCCTACTCTTTTCAGGATAATCTTATTGGAGATAATTTCATAGTTGATATCAAGTGGAAGCAAAATCATTTGCAGTACATCTTCCAACTTATTATCCTTCACGTCCAGGGATACTTTTTGTACTGATTTGAGATCGTCGTTTGAATACACAAATACCAGGGATGTCTGCGTTTCGATCTGATCTAATACCTGTACCAGGCTTGCATTTTCTACCTTCAGGCTAACCAGGTAGTTCATGGCCGGCGGTCGTTCATGATCTTTAGCGGTAGTGTGTTGCCGACGCTGACCCGACGCATAGACAACCTGGGCATGGATATCCAGTACACTTATCATAGACAGACCAAGAAACAGTGACAGGAAGGACGGTCTGAAAGAAGGCCGGTAAAGTTCCTTTCTCATAACGTAGTGGTGATTAATAATGATTAAAATATAATAGCGTAGGTTTTCATTTATTCTCCGATAACTAAAGTTGAATCTGTAATCCGGTAGTGAAACGCTTTGGATTTACTGAGATAGTACATGATTTCTTCCAGGCTATTGTTATGGAAAGTGCCAGTGAGCCTGAATTGTCGTGGTGCCGATGCTTCAAATTCCACTTTTTTGTTAAAGTTGCGTTCCAGGTTGGCAGCGATTTCTTCCAGGGTAGCATTTCTGAAAATGAGGTGTCCATCTGTCCAGGCTTTATCTTCTCCTCCTATTGTATTGGCTTTGATAAGGGTACCGCTATTGGCCGCATAGATGACCTTTACGTCCGGTGTAATGAGGATCGTATCACTTACCTTTTTAGCTTCTTCATAGCGGGGAATAAATGCTACTTTTCCGGTAACAACGGCAGCCTGCAGCGGCTCGTTTTCATAGGCCTTAATATTGAAAGAAGTGCCTAATACCTTGATGGTGCCCTTCTTCAGCCGGATAATAAAAGGACGTGAAGGGTTCGCTGCAATATCAAAAAACGCTTCTCCTTCGAGGAATACGGTCCTGCTTTGACGATCGAATTGTTCAGGATAGGTAAGCTGACTGGCAGCATTTAACCAGATCTTACTGCCATCGGCCAGTTCGATATAGGACCTGGTGGCTTTGCCATTCTTTCTGTTTACCCATTGCAGGGCTTTCGCAGGAATGGGGCTTCTCTCTTTATTATAAAAGAAAATAACCATGCCTATTAAAAGACTGGCAGCCACCGCGGAAATGACTGCATATCTGCGTTTATACAAGCGCCTTACAGGCGTGGCATCCCCGTTCCCGGCCCGGATTTTCGACAAGGTTTTCTGCAGTACCAATTCCATATTTTCACTGGAATGATGCGGGGCATCATTAAAATAATGTTCCAGATGCTGGTACCTTTCCCGGAGGCCAGGATGGCTGCTGATAATATTTTCTAAGGTGGCTGTTTCTTCCGGACTGGCAACACCCGTTAGTTTCCGCATTACCAGTAATACGAATTGTTCTTCATTTAACATAAATGGAATCGTGTTCTGGTATAAGGACAGGTTACACCAGGGAAACTACTTACAGGCTGCAAAAATTTTTTTTAGTGAAAGAGGGAGCTTAACCCTAATAATAATATGATGGGAGGAAGTATCTTCTTCCGGGAGCTGAACGCGCCTAATTCCGCATTGAGCCGGCGCATAGCACGGAATAGCTGTGTTTCTACGGTCCGGGGAGAAATCCCCAGTATTTCCGCCACTTCTTTATATTTAAAACCGTCTTCTTTTATAAGTTGAAAAATTCGCCGGCATTGGGCTGGAAGTGAAGCCACTACCTGGTCCAGCATAAAACGCATCTCCTTCCATTCCAGGTCTTTTTCCAGGTCTATGCTGTTATTCAGCTCCGCTGCAGCGCCTGTCAATGGTACAATACGAAGGTGACTGTAGACCTCCTGGTAATTCAGTGAATGATTTTTAACGGCAACAAATAAGTATACCTGCAAATTGTTGATGTTCACCAACTCTTCCCGCCTGTTCCAGATTTTTACAAATACATCTGATACAATCTCTTCTGCAGCTTCCCGCACCGGCACATAGCGCATACAGAAATGAAGCATCCTTTCATAAAAATGACGGAATAACCTGGCGAAGGCTTGCTCGTCATCATAACGCGAAATCTGTAATTGCCATTCACGAATCTCATCTGTAATCATGTGGCTAAAACGTTTTTGCTAAAAAAGCTAAAAAAAGGAAAACTGACGCTCTCCCGGTTTGGTTGATTAAATACTTTCTATAACGCTGGCGGATATCTGAAAATCTAAAGACAATAATAATTAAAAGGATTTATAAAAACAAGCGGTTAAATTCCTTCCCGGCACCGGGAATAATGATCCCTATTTTATTCTGCCAGCAAAGATTTATATTTCAGGGGAGATACATTTTTTATCTTCTTAAAAAAACGATTGAAATTGGTCAGACTATTAAACCCGCACTGGTAGGCTATATTACCGACAGACTCCTCTCCGGCGGACAATAACTTACAGGCCGCAGTAATCCGTACTTCATTCACAAATTCTACAAATGTCTTTTGTGTTCTCCCTTTAAAATACCTGCAAAAAGCCTGCTTGTTCATATGAATCAGCGCCGCCGCCTCATCCAGGCTGATCTCCCTGGAATAGTTATCGAACACGTATTTAAACAGCCGGTCCATTTTTTCGCTGTCTTTGTTAGTATAGGTATTCGTATAGCCGGTACCTGCCAGTAAAGTATATTCCTTCACGTTAGTCAGCAGCTGCACCATTTCCAGCAATAACATCAGCTGCTGCGGCCCCGGTTCCAGCTGTGCCATTTTCAGCAACAGCACTTTCAGCTGCTCCCGCGCAGCACCATGAAACTTCATCCCCCTTTTGGCTACCTCCAGCACCGCTTCCAGTTTCTTTGTACTGAAAAACGACGATAGCAGCGTCACCAGTTTATCAGGATGGAAAAACAATGCAACAGAACGCGCTGCCTCGCCCTGCTCCCGCTTTGCCGGCTTCGTGGAAGAGTTGTACCATACATGAGGAATATACGAACCCAGTAATATCAGTTCCCCGGGTTCAAAATTCTCGACACAGTCGCCTATGACCTTATGCCCTGAACTCTTTACAATGTAAGTTATCTGGCACTCCGCATGAAAATGGAATTCGGTCGTAAAAAACGGCCTCGTAATCAATCTGGTCGCAAAAACTTCATTTTCCAACCCCTCTAATACTTTGGCAAAAACAGGCTTCATATTAACAATATTACTGGATACATTGGCAATATTTTGCTAATATAAGACTAAAACTAATCAATAGGCAGGAATAGTTATCATTGCAGCATTTTTACCTTCGTAACCACAATCAGTGAATACCATGTTAGCAGACAAAATTATTTTTCTTACGGGGGGAGCCGCCGGCATAGGATGGGAATGTGCGAAAGCATATGCCCGCAACGGCGCCATCGTATGCATCGCCGATATCCATGCGGACCTCTCCGCCCGTGTCGCTGAACTGGGAGAAAAACACATCGGCATTCACTGCAACATCGGCAACGAAGGATCCGTAAAATCCGCCATAGAAAGAGCTGTTCAGACATTCGGCCGGCTGGACGTCCTTCACAACAACGCCGGCATAGCACAGCCATCAAAACCGCTGCACGAAACCAGCGACCACGAATGGGACCTGCTGATGCAGATAAATGTGAAAAGCATACTGTATACCACCAGGCACGGACTGGAATACCTGAAGCAATCTTCCGGCAACATCCTCCACACCAGCTCTATGGTAGGTATTATCGGACAGGATAATCACGCGGCCTATGTTGCCACCAAAGGCGCTGTCAATGCGCTCACCAAAGCCATGGCCCTCGACTATGCCCCGTTTGGCATTCGTGTAAACGCTATCTGCCCCGCTGCCATCAAAACGGCAGCACTGGAAACATGGAGCAACGAACAACCAAATCAGGCTGCCATCCGGCAATATTTAGATAACCTCCAGCCTTTAGGTAAGATGCCCGCAGGAGATGTTATCGCCGACGCCGCCGTATTCCTGGTGAGTACAGCCGCACGCTTTGTAACCGGCTGTATCCTGCCTGTCAGCGGGGGCGCGGAATTAGGGTACCGAACAATGCTATAGCTCAAATATATTCAGATGATTCAGAAAGTCAATGTTAACGACCGACGCTTCCGCCTCGCGGCTGGCGCTGGCAGCGATGCCGTGCACAAGGACCCCGAATACTCCTACGCACATACGCAGCTGACAGACGAAAAAGGAAATACCGGCAGCGGCCTCGCCTTCACCGTAGGCACCGGCAACGAACTGGTATGCGCCGCTTCAAAATTCTATGCCGCCGAACTGCAAGGCAGGGATATAGAAGAACTCATGGCCAGCTTCGGCCATACATTCCAGCAGCTATCCAACGAACAACAATTCCGCTGGCTGGGCCCTCATAAAGGCATCGTTCACCTCGGACTGGCAAGTGTTACCAATGCCTGCTACGACCTCTGGGCAAAGCATAGCGGCCTGCCCCTGTGGAAATTGCTGATTAGCCTGTCGCCAACACAAATAGTCAATACCCTCGACCTCTCCTACCTGGAAGATGTACTCACCAGGGAAGAAGCCATCGCTATGCTGGAAGTACAACGTGCATCTATAAACGACAGAATGGGCATCCTGACCACAGGCTATCCCGGTTATGATACGTCTGTAGGCTGGTTCAATTATGACGACGAAAAAGTAAGATATAACTGTCAGCGGGCCATCGACGCAGGTTTCACTGCCATGAAATTAAAGGTAGGCTCCACTGATCCGCAACGGGATATCCGCCGCGCCAATATCGTCCGGGAAGTAGCCGGCGATAACGCAAAGGTGATGCTCGATGCCAATCAGCAATGGACATTGCCACAGGCCATCAGCATCTGCCACGGACTGAAAGACATGCAACCCTATTGGATAGAAGAACCTACCCATCCCGACGATGTGCTGGCCCACCAAACGCTTGCAAAAGAAATAGCACCGCTGAAACTGGCGCTGGGAGAGCATGTACCTAACCGCATCGTATTCAAAAACTACCTCCAGACGGGCTGCGCTTCCTTCATACAGGCCGACGCCGTTCGCGTAGGCGGAGTAAGTGAATTCATCACCATCAGCCTGCTCTGTAAAAAATTCGGCGTACCTGTGGTACCGCATGTCGGCGATATGGGCCAGCTGCACCAGCATCTTGTACTGTTTAATCATATTGCTATGGGCCACGAAGCCTTATTCCTGGAACATATCCCGCACCTGCAATCACATTTTGTACATCCGGTACAGATAAAAAACGGCGTATATGTTACACCCCAGGAACCGGGCAGCAGCTGCGACCTGATTTAAAATCACCGATTATACATCAACGTTATGATCTCAGGAACAGATATTACCATCAGCATTATTTACATACTCCTGATTGTCACCATAGGCTTGTGGGCCGGGAAACGTAAGTCTGGCCCAACAACAGGCAGCGCCAGCAACAGCTATTTCCTGGCCGGCAGAAACCTGCGCTGGCCAATGATCGGACTGGCTTTATTCGCCACCAATATCTCCTGTCTGCACCTGGTGAGCCTGGCCCAGAGTGGCTTCGATACCGGGCTGCTGAACGGTAACTTCGAGTGGATGGCAGCCTTCACTCTGATATTGCTGGCCGTATTCTTCATCCCGTTTTATATACGCTCCGGCATCACCACACTACCGGATTTCCTGGAGAAAAGATATAATAAGGCCTGCCGCGACTGGCTGGCATTTGTTTCGATCATATCTGCCATGGTAATACATATCGGGTTCTCTTTTCTGGCAGGAGGCATCGTGCTGGAAACATTGTTCGGAATTCATATGTACGTCAGCGTTATTGTCATTGCCTCGCTGACAGGGCTGTATACCATTATTGGTGGCCTTAGAGCGGTGGTTGTCACCGAAACGGTGCAAAGCATTGTACTGATTGCCGGCGCGATTATTATCTCCTGTTTTGCATGGAATAAGATCGGGGGCTGGTCAAATATGACAAGTATTCTAGCTGCCGAAGGAAACAGTCAGAAACTGAGTATGATACGTCCGTTGGGCGACAGCAGCGGTATGAGCTGGATGGCGGTATTCTTCGGATATCCCGTACTGGGCATCTGGTACTGGTGTGCCGATCAGACCATCGTACAACGGGCATTGGGCGCCAAAGATGAAGATAATGCCAAGGTAGGTGCGCTGTTCTGTGGTTTTATCAAGATACTCCCGGTATTTATTTTCGTACTGCCTGGTCTTATCGCCTATACGCTGTTTAAATCTGGGAAGCTGGACCTGCATAGTCTGCCCGTAATCATGCAAAATGGCGTTGCCGCACCGGATTCAAAAGGAATATATACCGTAATGATTACGCAGCTGCTCCCGAAAGGACTGGTAGGCTTGCTGGCAGCGGCGTTGCTGTCGGGCCTGATGAGCCAGATCGCCGGCGCATTGAATGCGATCAGCACGTTGGCAAGTTATGATATATACAAACGTATCAAACCCACTGTAACAGACCGTCAGCTGGTAACGGCAGGCCGATGGTCGGCAGCCATTGCCCTGGCCATTTCCCTGTTGCTGTTGCCACTACTGAATAAATATACCAGCCTCTTTGAAGGAATAAACGATATCATCGCACATATCGCCCCTCCTGTTACCTGCGTATTTCTGCTGGGTATATTCTGGAAAAAAGCCTCCGGAAAAGCAGCACAGTATACTTTATGGGTTGGTTCATTATTGGGCATCGTTGTATTTACCGCCGGAAAAATAGCTGACAGCAATAGTTTCATCGCACAGGTGCCTTTTATGATGATGGCCTTTTATCTCTTCATCACCTGTGTAATATTACAGGTAATACTGAGTTATGTTTTTCCGGTACAACACAATGCTGCCAGCAGTACCCTATACTGGCATAACATATGGCAGCCGCTGGGCATCAAAGGCTGGCGCGGCATTGGCAACTATAGATTGCTGTCTGTTTTACTATTATTACTGATGACGATATTATACTGGGTCTTCCGCTAATCATTCATTTATTTTTTACATATGAAGAAGCTTATTAAAATTTTTCTCACCGTTTGCCTGCTGGCTATAGGCAATGTATCACCCGCACAAACGATCAGCGATTTCATGAAAGATCGTTTCGGTATGTTTATCCACTGGGGACCTGTTAGTCTGCGTGGCACGGAAATCGGCTGGAGCCGCGATAAAGAAGTACCTATATCGGATTATGATAGCTTGTATAAAGAGTTTGATCCGGTATTGTTCAATGCGGATACCTGGGCCAGAACAGCCAGGGATGCCGGTATGAAATACCTCACAATCACTGCCCGTCATCATGATGGGTTCTGTCTGTGGCCATCTGCATATACCGACTACAATATCTCCCATACTCCGTTTAAAAAAGATGTGGTGAAAGCCTTACATGATGCATGTAAAAAATATGGCATTAAGTTCTGCATCTATTATTCTGTGCTCGACTGGCACCACCCCGACTACCCTATTCATTCTGCACATAACGGAAAAATTGATCCGGCAGCAAACATGAACAGGTATGTTACCTATATGAAAAATCAGTTGAAAGAATTGATTACCAACTATGACCCGTATATGCTCTGGTTTGATGGACAATGGGAGCAACCATGGACAGATTCGCTGGGTAGAGAGATATACACGTACTTAAAAAAACTCAAACCGGCCATCATCACCAACAACAGGCTGGGAAAGGAATTCGCGGCAACATCCAACAAAGCTATTGATGTTTCCAAAATGATTGGCGACTACGATACACCAGAGCAGGTGGTAGGAAAATTAAACATGGAAACGCCATGGGAAAGCTGCTTCACCATCTGTCATCAATGGGCATGGAAACCTAATGATAAGATGAAGTCGCTCAGGGAATGCCTGACGATATTATCCAAAACAGCCGGTGGCAACGGCAACCTGTTACTGAATGTAGGTCCTATGCCTGATGGCAGAATAGAAGCCAGGCAGATAAAGCAGCTGGAAGCTATCGGCAGCTGGCTGAAAATAAACGGCGATGCCATTTATGGCACCAAAGGCGGCCCGTATCAGCCCAACAACGATTACGCCACAACCCGCAAAGGCAATAAGCTATACCTGCATGTATTGAATACAGACACGGCAACATTGGCACTGCCTGCATTGCCAGGCGTACAGGTTAAAAAATCGTATATCCAGGGAGGTGATCCGGTGGCTGTAAATGCAGCAGCAAATGAGTTTCATATATCCCTGCCCGTTAGCAGGAAAGGACAGCTACCTTACGTTATAGTAATGGAACTGAATCAATCAGCAGAAAATCTACCATTGATTAAATAACAGGAAAATGAAGACAATCATTCATTTACTAATAGTAGTAGTGATCTGTTTCACTGCAGGGTGTAGTGCGCCTGCAAAGCAACCTGATATAACGGAGAAGGTTAAACGTTATGGAATGGTAACCGGTATCAAAGCGGAAAAGATCGGTTATTACAAACAGCTCCATGCAGCAATATGGCCTGCTGTAGCACAAACTATCAGCAAATGTCATATCCGGAATTATTCCATCTACCTGAAAGAAATTGATGGCAAATCATATCTGTTCAGTTATTTTGAATATACCGGAGATGATTTTACCGGAGATATGAAGAAGATGGCCGCGGATACCGCTACGCAGCGCTGGTGGAAGGAAACAGCTCCGATGCAGGTACCATTGCCGGATGCCGCTGCAGCGGGTGAAACCTGGAGTAATATGGAAGAGGTATTTCACCTATAGGGTAATCTCCGGATATTGATTTTTATACCAGCAAATCATTAACATAAAAAGAGAGCCGGAATACTGTTATTCCGGCTCTCTTTTTATGTTACATCATGGGGAATGGTTGTCGGCGGTAATAAATTCTGCCACTAACATGATGGAACACCACCGTCGCACCATATGGTCCGTCATCTTTAAACGTTCGCTTATTGACAGCAAAATCGTAAACGGTTTCAATAATACCACGCAGCGTTAGTGTTCTAAAAATAACAGTGCTATCCAGGTTATCACAAAACACACATGTATCCTGGCCCTGAAATGTAACTGTCACCTTATCGTAACGATAACCATATTTTGAAAACCTGGCTTTCATGGCCTGGTCATGCAGGGTATCAGCTACAAAATACCGGCTGCCTTCCCTGGTGGCATATGCCACTGCATCGTTGGCCAATTCCGTTATCCCAGCTGCATTTTTCGCCTTTTGTCTGACGTTATCTTTATCTATCCATGATTTCTCTACATTACAGGAAAATGCTGAAAGTGCCAGCATGCCTGTAAGAATTACATTTATTAATTTCATGATATAGGTATGAGGAGATTGTAATATATTAAAGCTGCATACTTATATATCTACATCCAGCGTATTTACCATCCTGATATACTCATATTGTAAATCTTCGTGTAAAGTATCTATTGCCTTAACGGACTTCTTCAGCAGTTGCATATAGATATTTAAGATAACCGTATTTTTATGGCTGACCATCGCTGCATCCTTCATTTGCTGACAGATGTACAGCAGCAGCTCCGCTTCTGTTTCCTTATTCCCTACATAGCGTATATACTTGTTCGTTATACGAATGATCTTTCTTAATTTCTTCTTTGCGAGATGGGATTTTTCCCGGTTTATCTCGCTAAAAGCCTCGTCTATCTCTGCTTTAATAGCAGCCACATAAGCCGGCAGATCATTTTCTTCAAATAACAGGTACGTTAACAGCTCTTTATTATCAGCCTTAAATTTAGCTAACCGCAGACATAAAGCCATCAGACTTGATGGTGGCAAGGTTTGTAATTCTTTCTTAATCTCGTTGACCGATGCGGTTTTCATAATGCTCAATTATTCTGTAGGCTCCGGCGTACTTTTACCCGCCAGCCAGGAATTAAATATAGTGTAGAATACCGCCATGATGATAGCGCCTTTGAAGATCCCGGTGAATCCCCATGCGGCAAGGCCTCCCACTACGCCGATAAATAACACTAAAAACGGCAATTTACCACTTTTAGCGATCAGTAGCGGTTTCAGGATAGCCTCCCCTACCTGTAATCCGGCGCCATAGATCACCAGGAACAAGGTTGTGCCCGGATGTCCCTGCGTAAACATCCATACCATCACCGGTATCCAGATGACCAGCGGCCCTATTTGTATCAGCACCAGGAAAAAAACCAGGGCCGACAAGCCTAACGCAAACGGCACTCCGCCAATGGCAAACCCAATCCAGGAAACAATACCGGTGATAAATGCAGTACCCATCACACCAATGGATACCCCTTTAATGGCCATAATGGTAGCTTCCAGGAGCTCTTCCCCGTCTTTCTTACCCAGCAGATGTTGTATGGCAGACCTGACGGGCGTCACCGCATTTTCGCCCGCTACCAGGAAAAAGGCAGAAACGACGATCCCGATAATCAGTTGCAACGCCGCTCCGATGATGCCGGCACCACTGCTGATGACATCCCTGATCACCGCACCCACCTGCCGCTCATGGCCTACAATAGTAGCATGCGGGTTCTCACGCAGACTTTGCCAGTAACCATTGATATCAGGGCCCAGGTAGGGTATGCTCAGTAGCCAGGAAGGTAAAGGCGGCAGACCGTTCTGACGGGTATCATTGATCCACTCTACAATATCACGCATGTGTGTGCTGATCGCACTGATGATATAGGTAACAGGCAGTGCAATAATAGCCACCAGCACAATTGCATACACAATAGCCACCAGTTTGCGCCGGCCCTGCATTTTCAGCACCATTTTTTCAAAAAGCGTGTGGAACGACACCGAGAAGATCAGTGCAAAGGTCAATACACCGAAAAAAATATGTAATACCTTATAAAGTGCCAGCAGCAGGCCTAGCAACAGTAACAATACCAGAATCGTTTCGATCAGATTGCGTGAGCCCGGGCGAAATTGCGTATTCATAAGCGGTACGTTTCAGTAATATGAATTTACTACTTATCCTCCATTACTAACGGTGTCAGATATGCATAAATTTTGAAACCGGGAAAACTAAATTGTATTGAACAATAGCCCCTCCTAAAGTGTTTTTAGTACATGATAAAATGAGGCAGACTACATCTATCCTGCACAGATGAGTAAAAAAGGTATACCGAAAACTGCCTGATTCCTATAAAACACAATACTGTACTGAATTCATTAATTCCTCACAGCAACAGGCACAAATTAAAAATTCAGCACTTCACATGATGGACCGCTGGCAAAATTAATGAGCCATTCAAATTTTGAATATATTTATTGCTCTGCATCTAACGCAATCCATATCCGAAACAGATAGACAGCTTTTATTTTAAAAGTATTCAATTGTTAACTAAAATAAAGTCATGAAATTATTGAAGATAACCTTGGCAGCCGGCCTCTTGTTTATGATGGCCTGTAATAAAAACGACAACTCATCCACTCCTCCAACTCCTCCTCCGGGAAGCAAAGTGGCAGTTCAATTTTCAGTAGATGGTTTTTCACAGATTGTTACCGGCATGAGTAATGCAAAAGCCGCATACAATATTGACACATTGAAAAAGTACATCTCCAACCTGGCATATCTTGCTTATGATTCTGCCGGGAACCAGGTGAGTGCACAGTATCAGACAGTCAATACCAATCCAAACAATTTTGGTCAGATATCAGATTCGTTAGTACCGGGAAAATATACAATTATCACTGTAGGTGCACCTAACGCCATAAAACTGAATGACTGGCAAAATGTAGGTACCTGGCAGCCCTACCCGCTTGCAACTTCACGCATCGTATATGGTAGTCCGGCTTACGGTCCCGCAAGTGTATATGAAACCTTCTATAGCAAAACTGCGGTAACAATCACGAAAGATACTGCCATATCTGATTTGACGATGAATAGAATAGTAGGTAAAGCACAGGTAATCGTAGAAGATTCGGCATCTTTTGACGTGGTAAATGCTTATTACAATGTAGAATCCCAGGAATATGACATGGGGCCTGATACCGTATATTACCCAATGGACTGGACCTACAACGGTACAAGAGATGGCAGGATGAATTTCACCAATGTTAGCCTTGGCATAAAACAGCGTTTTATCCTAAATGACATCACAACCTTCAGCATATACCTCGAGGGAGTAAAGAATCAAGCTGTCATTTCCAGGAAAACCATTTCCGCTGTACGGTGCTACCATAATAAAATCACCACTTTGCAGGGCTCCATTATGGGCAGTGGCGGCAATGGTAAAACATCTGTAACACCCGCCCTGAATACGAGTTGGGCCGGCGACACGACCATTCGGTTTTAATGCCTGATAAATACACGAATAAGTAATTATAAAAAGTAAAATCCCGCAGATTTATATCTTCGGGATTTTCTTTTTATATCTCGTAACATAAAACCTGTTACCCTGCAATATAACTGCAACCTGCACCCCTTATTTTTGCTGCTGCCATGCCGGTAATTATTGTGATAGTTTGATGTATGTCCTGTTAAAAGCATTTGTTTCCCGCTTAAAATTCAATACCATGCAATTTCCTACAATGTTTAGCCCGTACAACTTAAGTGGACTGGAATTGAAAAACAGATTTTTGATGGCGCCCATGACCAGAAGCAGGACCTCCCAGCCCGGCGATATCCCCAATGAGCTGATGGCTGAATACTATGCACAGCGTGCTGCTGCCGGCATTATTATAACGGAGGCTACGTATGTAAACATACAGGGACAAGGCTATGCCAGAACACCTGGTATTGCCACAAAAGAACAGATAAAAGGCTGGAAAAAGATTACCACAGCGGTACATGAAAAAAACACACCTATATTCCTGCAGATATGGCATACTGGAAGGATGTCGTCGTCGCTGGTAAATGGACTACAGCCTATTGGTCCCTCTGCCCTGATTGCTGAAGAAGCCAGTGTATACATTGAAGATAACGTAACGAAAGGGATGATAGCCTTCACACCGGTGGAAGCACCACGCGCCATGGAAGCTGCTGATTTTACGGATGTAAATAATCAGTTTGTACAGGCAGCCCTCCACGCCATGGAAGCCGGCTTTGATGGCGTAGAACTACACGGCGCCAACGCCTATCTGATAGACCAGTTTCTCCGTCGTAACTCCAACAGACGAACAGACATGTACGGCGGCAGTATACCCAACCGCATCCGCTTCCCTATGGAACTGATAAAAGGCGTGGCACAAGCCATCGGGAAAGAAAAGGTAGGGATCAGGTTTTCTCCCAATGTCAAATATAAAAATATGGACGACCCGGAGATCTTCGACGCTATCCTGATGGCAGCCCAACAGCTGAACGACCTGGGCATTGCCTATATTCACCTGGCAGAAGGTGACTGGGAAAACGGCCCGGAACTGGATGAAAGCTTCCGCAAAGCATTGCGGCTTGCCTTTACCAAAACGATCATTGCCACCGGCAGTAAAACACCGGAAAAAGGAGAAACCCTGCTGAAAAAGGGCTATGCCAATTTAATCGGCTTCGGACGCAGCTTCGTTGCCAATCCAGATTTCCCGATACGGGTATTGACAGGTGCTCCTTTAAACGAAATCACTGACCGGCACCTCCTCTATGGTGGTGGCGACCATATCGGGTATTCAGATTATCCCGCTATTTAAAAAGCTAATACTTCAGTAACCCTTTCGCCTGCGCTATGATCTCTTCTCTCCTGGGCGACTCCACATAATAGGTCCAGGAGTTACGGCTGGGCCCCAGAAAGCGGTATAATATCTGCACCCCAATATGCGCATTCAGGATATCCCTGACCTCCGCGTAACGGATGGTGGTATTAACACCGAAATACAACTCCAGCATACGCCTGATGGCCTGCTGCATCACCTCTGATGCGTAATACCATTGATGAATCAGCAATTCACTGAGCAGGTAGGCCAGGTCGTAGACAGGATGTCCGACATGTGCCTGCTCAAAATCTATGATACCAATAGCTTCGGTATTTTCATTCAGTACGATATTCCTGGTATTGATATCACCGTGCAATAAGCATAGCTGTTGCATTTTGTATTGATCGGCCAGGGTCCGCACTTTTACCGCAATGTCCGGCTCCAGGTGCGATGCCAGCTCATAGTATTGCAATTGTAGCTTATAATCCCGGAAGACAGTATTCAGGTATAATGGCTGCTCCGTATATGCAGTAACGTTATGGCTTGCCGTATGTAGCCTTGCGAGTACACGGGAAACCGCCAGCAATGCCGTCACTGGGGCCTTACCTGCCGCCAGATAGGATAATAAAGGTTTGCCATTGGCCACACCTGCTATCACCAACGTGTTACTGGCTTCATCCTGCCTGATTGCCGGCACATGACTTTTATTACCTTCTATACGCCGGCAGTAGTCGTGCACCTTAAACGCCAGCTCACGCCGCTGCGTAGCAGGTATTTCAGGGGGCGTGAATATCCCGGAGACGGGTTTATCAAGGTATCTTTTAACGTAATATTCCTGCTGCTCATCACCGACGCGGTAAACTTCATTGAAAAGTCCGCCGGTAACCGGTTGTAAAGTAGCCTGTCCCAGGCTGATGTTTAATCGTTCCCGCAGAAATTGTTTCCAGTAGGATAAATCTGTAGTAGACTCCATAGGGGTTAAGATAGAGAAAAATTTGGTAGCAATATTGAATCTGCCATCTGGAAACTTACCGTTGATTCGCTTCCAATGCTTTTACTAATTCAAAAACCGTTCTCGGGACCTTCCATCAAGGCGCCGTCCGGGCCCTCAAAAATATTTTTTTTCTCCCAATATTTACTATATTGGTAGCTAATTATAAAAAAATCAATCATATAAAATATACTATTCCTGAAAATTGTATTCGGATAGAAGTGTTAATATCGTCATGTATGTTTACCTAATTTTTTCTGTCAACCTATTTGCTCAACTGTCCAGCAATAAGCCTGCGCTACAACTGGCAGCAGATTCAAAAACCAAACCAGCATGTTAGCCTTTCGTTATAAAACCAACAATTCAATATTGCCGGTTACATGTAGCAAAGACTTACAAGAGATGTAAAAACAACACGGGAACCTATATAAAATCTGAACTCGATAAGCAGAAGATGTATACACAACCCTATACCTGGCAAAATTCTGATAAATAGCATCAGACGATCATTGCTGCCCATGTTACTGAAAGCAGAAAAATGTACGTCTTTTTCACGATAAGCAATTCCTGATACAAACTACATCAAAAAATACCCTTCTCAATTATAAATGTAAATCCATGAACAAAAAAATTCCAGTTTTTATTCTCCTCACATTGACTACGTTTTCCTTTGTTGCCTGTAAAAAGCATAACGCACCTCCGGCATGTGGATGTGAAGCCCCGGCGAGAGATACCATTCCTGAGACATCTAATATTATTGGAACTATAATGTACAACGAAGACATTAGTAGTAAAGATTTTAAGGACAAGTATGTGATATTATACCAGGAAGAAAACTGTATTAACTGCAAACACTATTTGGCCATATGCAATGAGGCTGCGTTACCATCGGCAGTATTGGCACTCAAGGCATCCAAGGGGTCGTTGCAGGTTAGTTTCAGTGGCTTCTTAAAACCTATATGCGATAAATTTAATGCACCAGCAGATTATACATATGAAAATCTATATTTAACGAAAATTAAAATTCAATGAGAATCCTATTATTTGTAGCATTTGTATTGCTACAAATCCCTGTACTTGCGCAAGAAAAATTTAGTTATTCCACTAAGAAAGGAAATATTGAATTTACTATCTCTTCCAGTGAATATTATGTGGCTTTTTCTGATTCGAACAGAATGAAGGCACTTACAACCTTAACACCTCATAAAACACTTAACACTGCAAAGAACACAGCCATTATATCAATTGATTTACCCGATACAGATGTAAAAACAAGAATATCAAAACTAACCGGCAAACTGAATAATGCGCCTAAACAAACCGAACCTGTATTAATATACAAAGATGGAACCAGGCAAATATGTACTGGTGAAATTATTGTAAAATTTGTTGATACTGCTTATCTGCAGACATTACGCAAAGTATATAATATAGCGGTATCACGTGATACATTTGTTAATAAACAATATATTATTACGTTAGAAGGTTCCTCCACCCAGGAAACGTTCGGTTTTATTAATCAGTTGAATGAAAGCAAATATATAGACTTTGCTGAGCCTAATTTCATACGACTGTTTCAGCCTTTTACCGCTGACCCTTTATACCAATACCAATGGGCCATTAAAAACCAAGGATACCTGGGAGGAACTCCTGGTGCGGATATGCATGTGGAAAATGCATGGAATATTGCCACCGGACAAGGTATAAAGGTAGCCATCATAGATGAGGGCGTCGATTTAAATCACCCTGATTTAGCCGCCAATTTATTAGGAGGTTTTGACGCGACAGGAAATAATTCAGGGGGTGCTCCTTCTGGCGATGATGCACATGGAACGGCCTGTGCAGGGATAGTGGCAGCCATAGCCAACAATTATATCGGAACTACCGGTGTAGCCTACAATTCAAAAGTGATTCCAGTCAGAATTGGGCGTAAAGGCGACGGCACTTCACCGTGGACAACCGATGCCTGGGCTTCTAATGGAATTACCTGGGCAAAAAATAGTGGTGCAGATATTTTAAGCAATTCATGGGGAGGCGGTAGTCCATCCAATGCTATTACCAATGCAATTAATGACGCCGTAAACAATGGGAGAAATGGCAAAGGTTGTGTGGTGCTATTTGCAGCAGGAAATTATAACACCGCTATATCCTATCCATCAACACTTAGTAACGTAATAGCAGTAGGAGCCAGTAGCATGTGCGATACACGCAAACGTTCTTCTAATGACCCTTTAGGGGTTAGTTGTGATGGAGAAACTACCTGGGGAAGTAATTACGGACCGGGATTAGATATCCTTGCCCCGGGTGTAAAAATATATACAACAGATATTTCGGGTTATGCAGGATATAGCTTTGACGATTACACCAGCACATTCAATGGCACCTCATCCGCAACGCCAAACGCCGCTGCAGTTATGGCATTGATCCTTTCTGTCAATCCGGGATTAACAGGAATACAGGCAAGGCAGCTGCTGGAAAGCACCTGTGATAAAGTCGGAGGATATAATTATCAATCTAATGTATCTGGTCAGCCTAACGGAACGTGGTGTGGTGATGCAGGCTATGGAAGAATAAATGCCTGTGCAGCAGTAGCCAAAACATTACAAAGCATGCTTTCAATAGACGGGCCGGCCCAGTTTTGTACCTCCGCTAATTATAAAATTAACGGTTTAGCATCCGGAACAACTGTCACCTGGGCAAGTTCAGATCCCTCCATTGTAACTTTAGATGCGAATGGAAATGCATCCAAAGGATGGTTACCTGGCGGCAACGTTACAATAACAGCTACCATAAATACCGCCTGTGCAGCTATTACTGTTTCTAAAACGGTATCGGTTGGTGCCCCCGCCGTGACTATTAATGCTGTAGATGGTAAGAGTTGCGAAATATCTATTAGTTGTTCAGCCACCGGAAATCCAACGTCCTACAATTTTCATACATACAATTATGATAACGGATCCGGATATCAAACAAATAATACCGGACACTTTAATGTTTATTCATCGGGAGAAGGAACGTATAAGATCGGGGTTTCCGCTACGAATAGTTGTGGTACTGGTTTAGACGCCGTTATGCTAACAAATGTCACCTGCTCTGATTTCTATAAATTTGCTATTTCTCCGAATCCTGCCACCAATATTGTGAATATATCGCCTTCCCAAAGTGCAGCTAATCTGGCTGCAAGGAATACTTCAGCAAAATCCGCAGATCTCAGTATTTCACAGGTGAATATATATGATCAAAGTGGCAATTTAAAACACCAGCAAAAGTATTCAAATTCGAATGCAAGCGAGCAGGTTAATATTTCTAACCTCGGTTCGGGTGTTTATTTCCTTGAGATCGTCACTAAGACTAATAAAGAAAGACAAATAATTATAGTGAAATAAATTTCCAATAATCGCTGGTACATCTTCAAAGTAAAAAACAAAAGGGCTGACAAAAATAAAATTTGTCAGCCCTAAAATTCCCGCAGATGAATATCTGCGGGATTCCTTTTTCTTGCTAATTCCAATTTATCAATCAAATTTTTATTTAGATTCCAATATCATCTTTCCACTCGTCAATCCTTCTCCTGTTACCGTAACAGTTACCGACCCTTTTATCAGCTTCCTGGAACGCACGATCAGCACTAGTTTGCCACTGAATAGTTTTCTCTGGTCCGCTGCAAAAGAGGTGAGGTCTGCCGGATCGCCGTTATCGGCGGCTTCAAAGGTGCCAGCTCCACTTACAACTATATGTAGCAGGTTATCTGCCTGGGGCACCGGAATGCCTCTCTCATCTGTAACACTGACAGTAATAAATGATAAGTCTTTGCCATCAGCATAGATGCGTTTTCTATCGGCCTGCAACTGCAATGTTGCCGGAACACCTGCTGTACGGAGGGTGTCTGCTGCCCAGGGTTTCCCGTTTTTATAAGCCTGCACACGCAGTTCTCCCGGCTGATATACCACGCTATCCCAGCGCAGCCGGTATTCAAAGGCTGCCTTCTTTTTTCTGCCCATGGAAACACCATTGACAAACAGTTCAGCTTCATCACCGGAAGTAAACAGGTGTACCGGCGTTACCTGTCCTTCACGTCCGGGCCATGTCCAATGCGGTAACAGATGCGCTATAGGCAGCTCAGGGCGCCACCGCGACTGGTACAGATAAAAACGATCTTTCGGCAGGCCCGCCAGATCAATAATGCCGGAATAGGAGCTGCGGGCAGAATAATAGGGCGTTGGCTCGCCCAGGTAATCAAATCCCGACCAGACGAATTCTCCGGCCACATACGGATGCTTGTCCTGTGAGGCAAATACTTTGTCGGGCGAGGCACCAAAAGCTGCTGTATAAAGCTCATAGGCGCTTACCTGCGCCAACTTACCATTACCGCCTGCTCCTTCATTGACAGGTGCACTGCTCTCTGCTGTAACGGGAAACAGATAGGTTTCCCGGGTACTCAGCGCAGAAGCAGTCTCGCTGCTGAAAATCAGCCTGGTGGGAAACTTCTGCTGAAATGCCGGATACAGCGGTGTAGTACGGATACCCTTCAAACCCTGATAGGCCGGGGCATCGCGGATACCTTCTCCCTGATAGTTCAAACTCAGTATATCCATGACCGTAGGAAACGGCATGTCCGGCTTGGCATAATTCATAGAGGCGGTAGCGGGCCGCGTACTGTCTTCTTCTTTTACTATCTTATATAATGCCGCAGCAACAGCTGCTCCTTTTTCTTCGGTGTATTGTTCTCCTACTTCATTCCCGAAACTCCAGGCTATAACGGAAGGATGGTTTTTATCTCTCCTGATAAAAGCCCTGGTATCCGGCTCATGCCAGTCGGGGAAGATAAGATGAAAGTCCAGCGGCGTTTTCTTCGTTTCCCAGGAATCGAATATTTCGTCTATCACCAGGAAACCCATTTTGTCTGTCAGCTCCAGCAATTCCGGTGCCGGCGGATTATGCGCCAGCCGTATGGCATTACAACCCAGTGCCTGCAATATTTCCAGCTGCCTTTCAGCTGCACGTACGTTAAACGCTGCACCCAAAGCGCCCAGATCGTGGTGCTGGTTGACGCCCTGCATCCGCACCTGCATGCCATTCACCACCAAGCCTTTAACCGGATCGAAAGTCACCTGGCGAATGCCAAAGGTAGTCTTGTATTCATCTACCAGCTTTCCATCGGCAAATACCTGCGTTACGGCTTCATATAAATGAGGGCGTTGCCCCGGAGCCGGCCCCCACAGCCGGGGATGGTCCAGCTTTACAGCGGCGGTGAGCTTAGCAGTACCACCAGCTTTGATAAAGGCTTCTTTCACAGGCAGCGTGGCTACCTTTATATTATCGCTGGTATACAAAGATGAAACAACGCGTATGGCTTTATCTGTAACGGCTTTATTATCTACCGAAATGGCCATATCTACTGTGGCGGCGGCAGTGGAGATATCACGGGTGGTGACACTACTCCCCCATTGTGCCACATGCACGGGGTTTACCTTTGTCAGCCATACATTTCTGTAAATACCTGCCCCCGGGTACCAGCGGGCAGAGTTAGCAGGATTATCCAGGCGTATCGCCAGCTGGTTGGTACTACCCACACGGATATACGGCGTGAGGTCCAGCCGGAAGCTATTATAACCATAAGGCCAGCCGCCCACCAGGTGGCCATTGAGCCATACCATGGTGTAAGACATCGCCCCGTCTATATCCAGGTAAATCTGCCTGCCCTTGTCGGCAGCAGGAATGTCCAGCTGCCTGCGGTACCAGGCGACGCCCTGCACCGGCAGCCTTCCCATGCCACCGCCTACGATGGCATCGGCTTCCCGGTAAAAAGGTCCTTTGATGGCCCAGTCATGCGGCAGATCTACAGATTCCCATTTGCTGTCGTCATAACGTTGTTGCACAAACGAAAAATCAGCACCCGGATTACCTGCCGGGCGCTGATGGGTTTTCATTGGGTCCGTTATAAAGTCATTCCCCGAAGGAAGTATCCAGTGCTTCAGCACCTGCTGCCGGGAAGCTACTGCCACAGCGGCTGTTGGCCTGCTGTCTGCCACCACATCATCTTTGCGGTCGTCAACAACAGGCCTTACATCGTAGGCCAGCGCATCAGGACTGGAAGCATACCTGAAAAACTTCCAGTGCTCATTTATACTTATATGTTGCCTGGGCTGCTGTGCCAGCACTGCCGCCACCGGCAGCAGACTGGCAAAGCAAAACAGGAAAAATATACGGTTTCCGTTATTCATCATCATTCAGATTTTAAAGGCTTATTTATAGCCATCATTCTGTGTCAGCACTGCTCCCCTGTTACGTTCTATTTCTCCCTGCGGGATAGCCCAGAGGTTGAAACGCTTTTCCATATTGCCGGCATAAAATGAGTTGAACCGTGTTACACGGTCATACAGTAAACCCAGTCGCATCAGCGTCAGCATACGCTTCTCTTCCACCCCAAACTCTCTCAGACGCTCATCCAGTATATAGTCAATGTTTACCGCTCCTGCCTGCACCGGCGAAGCATTAGACCTCGCTCTTACCATGTTGATATCTGTGGCAGCAGCACCGGTATTACCCAGCCCGAGGTAGCCTTCCGCTCTCAACAAATAAGTTTCTGCCAGACGGAAAAAGTACTGATCGGTGTAAGTACCACCAGCAGAAGATTTCAGTTCATACTTTTTAACCGGGTCAGTAGAACCAGGATTTACGTATAGCCCTGACGGATGGTCAAATACGGTGGTTGCCTTCGACTGGTAAGGATAAAATACCCTCGAAGGGAACGTAATACCAGCGCCCGGCGGCGGGTTGTTGGTAGAAATTTTCTGACCGTAATATGGACTGAGTGGATTAGTAGCCACCACTTCCCGTACAAAGTTATTGTTGGCATTGCGGATGTCATTGGCATAATCACTCTGCCAGATATCATTCTCATAATGCTTGGAAGGCTGCATAAATCCTACGCCCCTGCCTCCGGTATAATCGCCGATAGGCCAGAGAAACAGCCCGATGCCGTTTACTTTCATGTCGCGGTACAACGGTACATGCACACGCTCCAGCTGGTAGCTGCCTGCCGGAGCAGTAGATACAGCACCACCACCTAATACATCTGTTTCAAATTGTATTACCCAAAGGGCTTCTGTATTACCTGCCGATTTACGGTTCTGGTTTTTTGTCTGGAACAAGTCCCAGTACACATCTCCAGGGGTTACAGTACTATGCGATCCGAAACGGTTTTTCATGAGTGCCATCGACGGGTCACTGATCACCACAGAAGCTGCTGTTACCGCGTTCTGGTATTGGCCTGCGGCCAGATACACCTCCGACAGCAGATGCTGTGCCACGAGATTCGATATCTCGCCATCTTTTACCGCTGCAATGCCAGGTAATTTATCCGCTGCAAATTTCAGATCGGTAATACACTGGTCCAGCACTTCTGCTTTGGTGGCACGGGTGTAATTGATCTTTTCCGTCACCACTTCATGAAGCTCCAACGGTACACCGCCGAAAAGATATGCCAGTGTTCTATACCCCAGCGCCCTGAAAAAACGCGCCTTCGCCTCAAACGATGCCCTGTCGGCAGTAGAAAGACTGGAAGCAGGAATACGACTGATGACGGTGTTAGCCTCCGCTACAATTTTATAGATCTGGTTCCAGTGGTTATTAGGTAATCCGCCGCTGGGACCGAAATCCGACGCAAGGTTAGGATTACTACCTACAGATACTTCCACAGCCAGATCTGTTCTGTACAGGTAATGCATCGGCTGCCAGTCGCTGGAAGAATAAAATTCTGTTCTTACCAGCGCATACAGGTTATTAATAGATGCATTGAAGTCTTCCGCTGTCTTAAAAGCATTGCTGGTACTTAAAAATGACTGCGCCTTTTCGTCGAGAAAATCACGTTTACAGGAAATCACCGGTGAACAAAGCAGGGCACATAATATAATCCGATTCAGTTTTTTCATAACAATAATTTGTGATGGAATTAGTAAATGATTCTCAATCCTACAGTAAAACCTCTCAGTACAGGACGGCCGCTGGTGGTAAGTCCCATGGCGGTGCCATCGCTGTTGTTGGCCTCAGGGTCCCATCCTTCCCATTTAGTCCAGGTGTATAGGTTCTTACCACTTACATACAGGTTGAACGACTGCGCTTTCAGTCTTTTCAGGAGATTGTTGGCAAAGTCGTAGGAGAGCGACACATCCTGTAAACGCACAAAGCTTCTCGACTGCCACATATTAGGTTCTACTTTCGCATGGGAACCGGAGATATTTCTCGGGTATTTGCCATTAGGGTTCTGTGGCGACCAGAAATCTATTCCCTGCAGGTTGTTCACGCGGATACTGTTATCCTCGCGGAAGAAGGACGGGTTGTTGTTACCCAGGTACCCATCTCTGCCACCTTGTACGGAGTTGAGGAAGAAGCTGAATGTAAATGCCTTGTAGGAGAATGTTTGTGATAAGCTCACGCGGTACAGCGGCTCCTGACGGCCCAGGAAGATACGGTCTGCCTCTGGTGTAATATCCTTATCACCGTTCTGGTCTACAATACGTACGGAACCTACCGGAAAACCTGCCAGACGTGTATCATTCAGCCCATAGATGCCATTTGTCTGGTAATCATAGATAGTGCTGATAGATTTACCGATAAACAGGCCACTGGAGATCAGGTCATCTTCTTTACCATCACCATTGGCATCCTGTCCGGTGAGATGAATAATTTTATTTTTATTGAGCGAGAAGTTCGCGTTTGCCTGCCATCTGAAGTCACGTCTGTCCATTACATTCCAGGTAAGAGCTGCTTCAAAGCCACTGTTGCGGATCTGACCCAGGTTACTTGTAATATTGGTAAAACCCGTTGCCGCAGGAATAGCGACACTATACAGCAAATCGTAGGTATTGTTACGGTAATAATCCAACGAACCACTTACTTTATTTTTCAGGATAGAAAAGTCGATACCACCGTTCACACCTTTGGTACGTTCCCACTTCAGGTTATCATTACCCAGGGAAGCTACCTGTTGTCCGAATACGGTACTGCCCCCATCGCCGTAAACATAGGCAGCGCCGGTGGTTACACGTGCAATAGAGCTGTAGCGGGAAGTCTGGTTACCGGTAACGCCGTAGCCTGCACGCAGTTTCAGGTAATCGAGGAAGGTGATACCTTTCATAAAGCTTTCTTCAGACATAATCCATCCCAGCGCTACCACCGGGAAGGTGCCATACTTATTATTGGCAGAGAACCCGGAGAACCCATCACGACGCAGGATAGCAGAGAGCAGGTATTTATCATGGTATTTGTAGTTGATACGCGCCATCTGGTAGTTGAGCGTTTCTTCCCATGCATCGGACGAAGTAGTTTGTATACTTCCCTGCGACAGGTTATTATAGCTCAGCGTGAGGCGTGGGAAGCCGGTAGCAGTGGCGTTGGTACTGTTGAACTTACGGCCTACAGCGCCATACAGCAAAGTGGCCATGAGATCATGTTTACCGAATTTCCTTTTATAGGTCAGGATATTATCGAAAGTATAATCGTAGTATTCCTGGTTCGCTTTGTAGGCCATGCCTGTTTGTCCGGCATCATAGATGCTGGAATAGAAGTGCGCGGAAGTGCGGTAGTTATTACCAAAGTTCATCCTGTAGTTCAGCCCTTTCAGGAAAGGCAGGTCCATATCAGAATAGATATTGGCGAAGTAATAATTATTGCGATCCTTGTCATCTACATTATAGGTAGTGAAAGGGTTGGGTTCCAGTGTATTCATCGGGAACGGAATGAGCGTGCCAGTGCTGTCGTAAGGAACAATGAGCGGCGTCATACGCAGCAGACTGCTGAAAGAAGGCTCTGCACCGTCCTGGTTAACGAAAGCAGCAGAGGACAAGAGCCCTACTTTCCACCATTTCAGCGGTTGTGTTTCGATATTGGCGCGTACAGACTTACGTTTGAATTTATCATTCATGATAAACCCTTTCTGGTCTACCAGGCCACCAGATAACAGGTAGTTGATACGGTCGCTTCCACCGCTGATGCTGAGATTATTCTCTGCAATGGTACCGGTGTTGGTACCGGCGTTGAACCAGTTGTAGTTGTAGGGTTTCAGCGTGCCTTGCGGTGTGAGGATGCTGGCATCTGCCACACTTTCAATTTTAAAATTCGGATTGGGTGTGGTATAGTCCGGGCCGGTGAAGGCCTTATCATAGAATGCTTCTTTCAGGTAATTGAGGTACCCGTCGCGGTCATAAGGTTTCAGGTTGCCCACCGTAGGATATTGTGACGTATAGGCGGTAGAGAAAGCAATGCGTGGATGCTGGCTCACCTTTCCTTTGCGGGAGGTGATCAGAATCACACCATTGGATGCCTGGGCGCCGTAAACGGCAGTAGAGCTGGCGTCTTTCAGTACGTCAATGCTGGCGATATCATCCGGGTTGATGGAAGACAGTGACTGCGTGTATTGCACACCGTCGAGGATGATGAGTACACTCTGGTTACCGTTGAGGGTAACACGGCCACGGATAGAGATGGGAGGTGTTCCGCCGGCGGCAGTGGCCACACCTACGTTGAGGCCGGGCACTGTTCCCTGCAGGAACTGCGCGATGTTGGTATTAGGCGCTTCGCGGAGCGACTCCAGGTTTACGCTGGATACGGCGCCGGTGAGATCTGCCTTGCGCTGGCTGCCATAACCCACTACCACTACCTCGTTGATATCTTTGGAAGAGGTATAGAGTGTAACATCCAGCTGATCTGCGGCAGTTACTGCCACTTCCTTAGGAGTGAAGCCCATGCAGGAAATCACCAGTATGCTGCCTTTTGCGGCGTGGATGTTAAACTGCCCGTTGGCATTGGTAACTTCTCCTTTGGAGGAGCCTTTCACTACGATGGTAGCGCCGGGAACAGGCTCTCCGTTTTCAGCGGCTACACGCCCGTGCACCACCTTATCCTGGGCGTGCGAATGCAGGGGCATCGCCCAGCTGAATGCCGTTAGTAATAGAATAGTTAGCATGCGGCAAAGGTGCTGGTGGCGCCTCCCGTTGACGCCATTGCTTTTAATAGTTTTGTTCATAACGGTAAATGTCATTTTGACAATTATAAAATTGATGGAATGTGGAGATATAGTTGATTTTAACGTGAAAATTTTAACTGGCGTCTGTAGCGGAAAAGATTGTATAGTATTGGAATCGCTACAGTAATAGATCAGCATAGCAGTACATCAGGGCGGCCCGGTTGTGGTCCGCACATCATACAGTCAGTGGAATTTATCGATATAATTGTCATAATGACAATTATAAATCCGGAGATAAAAAAAATGAGCAGCGCTCAATTACCGATAGTGATTTTCTGGAATTTTTTTGGTTGATAATATATCTTACATCGTCATCCGGGATTTCCAATAACACTGGTTATTGTATTAAATCATTCAATAACAGCAGCTAATATTGAGAACGTGGTGGAATTTTTCCTATTCTTCAGGACGAATATAAGAAAATTTTGGATTTACGTAACCGATTGCATTTTTTTATTCAATTTTATTTTATTTCCTTTGATCAACAAGCTATCAATAATGGCGGAAGACCGTGAAGTAACGATATACGACATTGCTAAATACCTGAACATCTCGGCAGCAACAGTGAGCAGGGGCTTGAAAAACAACCCCACCATCAGCAAAAAAACATGTAAGAAAATCATTGACACGGCCAACATGCTGGGTTACCAGTCCAATGCCTTTGCCAGCAACCTGAGAAGCAGACAAACCCATACCCTGGGCGTACTGATCCCCCGGCTAAACAGCCATTTTATGTCGTCGGTACTGGCAGGCATGGAGAACGCCGCCAATGCGCATGGCTACAACCTTATCATCGCACAGTCACTGGAAGATGTAGAGAAGGAAAAACGTAACGTACTTACCATGTTCAACAAAAGAGTAGACGGCCTGCTGATCTCTCTCTCCGCAGACGCCACCGGCATTGAACACCTGGAACCCTTCTTTAAAAGGAAAATACCCGTGGTATTCTTTGACCGCGTATATGCACATACCGATAGCCTGTCTGTAGGCATCGACAACCAGGCAGCTGCCTACGATATCACGACCCACCTCATCAGGCAGGGATGCAAACGCATCATGCACCTGGGAGGAAACCTGCTGCGAAATGTATACCACGATCGCTTCAAAGGATATAGAAAAGCTTTAAGGGAATACCACCTGCCCTTTAAAGAAAGCTACCACCTGGTCAGCAACGGCTCCGAACAGGCCGGCACCGCCGCTGCGCAATATATCCTGGACCTGCCCCCAGCCGAACGCCCCGACGCCGTTTTCTCCGCCAACGATACCGCCGCCGTTTTCTGTATGCTGGCATTAAAGGCCGCCGGACTCAACATCCCCGGCGATATTGCCTTCGCCGGCTTCAACAACGACCCTATCAGCAAAGTCATTGAACCCAACCTCACCACCATGAACTACTCCGGCGATCAAATCGGCCACACCGCCGCCTCCCGGCTCATCGACCACCTCAAAAGTGAAAACAACCGCTTTACCACCAGTGCCATCACACTCCGTGCCGACATGGTCATCAGGGCTTCCTCTCTCAAAAAAGGGTAATTGCAGAACGCAACCGATTGCGTAAAAATGGGTAATTTCTGGTAAATCATCTACCCGGAAAATTAACCGGACTAACGGTCACGATCGTACGAAGAAATCAGGTAAGGCATCATCTTTTCTTTCCAGTCTCCCACACCCGTATAAGCATCCAGTCTGCTGAGGAAGCTGGTAAAATCCAGCTCAAAGAGCGCCTCCGGATGGGGTTGCCCCAGCAATAACTGCAGGTGCTTCGTTCCCTTACCGTTGACATGTGTTTTATAGGGCGCCCATTCAAAATGGTCCGGATAGGTATCACGTATTAATTTAATGAGGATTAACCCGGTTCTTACAGGCCTGAACCACTCCGCATCCTGCACATGCAGCATCACACCTTTACAGGAACTTCCCTGGTAGCGCCCACTTAGAGGCACAAACTCCAGCGGCCTGGCCACGGCGTCACCAGAACTACGCTCATTCATCAGCATAGCTATTTCCCTGGCATTCATCCACGGTGCACCTGCTACCCTGAACGGCGTAGCTGTTCCCCTCCCCTCACTAACATTAGTGGCTTCCAGCAAACATAGTCCAGGGTACAGTAACGTTGATTCATAACCGTTAATGGCAGGCGAAGCAGGCACGAAAGACTGCCCCCACACAGGATAAAACATATCCCGCTTCCATCCTGTACAGGGCACTACCTGTAAGTCTGTCCCCAGCTTTCTTTCCTGGTTGAAATATAACGCCAGCTCTCCCAATGTACAGCTATGGCGCAACGGAACAGACCACCGGCCGATGAAACTGGCCGCTGTGACTTCATCCAGCAAAGGCCCTTCCGCCAGTGAAAAATCTCCTGAAATAGGATTGGGCCTGTCCAATATCACCACCTTTTTACCATAACGTGCCGCCGCTTCCAGCACATAGGTCATCGTCCAGAGGTAAGTATAAAAGCGGGTGCCAATATCAGGAAGATCTACCAGCAACACATCTATATACTGCACATCTTCTATCGCCGGCATTAATTTCTCTCCATATAAACTCACGACAGGCAAACCTGTCAGCGTATCGGTGCCATTCAGCATAAAATGGCCATCAGGGCCGGTTGTATCCAATCCGTGTTCAGGGGAAAACAGTTTAACTACGTTAAAACCCTGCCTGATAAGCTCTTCCCTGGAAGGCGTATAAAAATGCGTCACCGCAGCGTTGTTCGTCAGCAAACCGATCCGCTGCTGCTTATCTATCACAGGTGCATGTAACAACTGGTCTATCCCGTATTTAACTAAAGCCTTATTCATACGCTAATGTAGTATTATCATTGTTTTTATCCCAGGCACGCCAGCACGGTTTCTATTACCCGCTTGGTTTCGTGTATATCACGCACGGCGATGGACAAGGCGCCGGCCTGCTTTGCCGGATAATCATTACCACCAGGGTAGATCGCATCTCCCACAAAGATCATATCGGCAATGGCTATATGTAAAATATCCTGTAGCTTTCTGATCCCATAAGCCTTATCTATGCCTTGCCGGGTAACATCGATGGAAGTGGTACCGCCAATATTTACTGAAAACCCTTCGAGCGACTTATCCAGGATGGCCTGTATCTGTTTACGCTTTGCGCTGTCGGGGTCCCAGGTGCGCTTCGCTTCCAGTGGCGCCTGCTGCCCCAGTGCTGACCAGGTAATCTGGCTGCCACGGTCTTCTATCTGCTCGCCCCAGGTTTGGCCAACGGTATACCCTGTAGTAACAACAGCGGCCTGAATGGCGGCAATAATGCGCGACTTTTCTTCCCGCGTAAAATCTTCTGCATACAGCTGCTGCCAGCCCGTTTTGAGGTCCTGCATACTATAGAACCTGGTACCACTGGTAGGCAGCAGCGAAAGGTTCTTCCAGTTTTCACTCTGCGGCAGGTTTCCCAATACCTGCGTTTCAAACTGCTGCCAGTTGCCACCGGAAATAATAGCCACTCTCATAATACCCATCAGGCTATTCAACAAGGTTGCCATCTCCGCATCGATGGCGGATTTACTCTCTGCAATGGTGCCATCCAGATCAAATACGATCAGCTTTTTCATATGAGTTTTTAGTTAGATAGATATCGCGGCAAGCGTATCTACCTAAAAAAACAGCTGAAAGAAAGTTTTTGTTTGCAGGAAAACACCTTACAATCATCATTAAACGGGATATATTTTTACCTGATAGATAGACAGGTATTTCTTAAATGTTGCGCCACGTATGCCTTCCTTTAAAATCAGGTCTACCTTACATTCCAGCAGCTCCTGCAACCCCAGCCAGATACGCACCAGCCTGCGTGGCTTTTCCATTCCTTCCAGTGGCAGCAGGTCTATCCACAAATCAATATCGCTGCTGCCGGGCCGGAAACGCCCGTCTATCACCGATCCGAAGGCATACAATTCTGCAATGGCATGGGTTTCGCAGAAAGTCCGCAGTGCCGGCAAACGGTCTTGCAACTGCGCATGCATGATTATTTCCATGTTTCTTTTATTCTACTCAATAAATATCCATTCGGAATAAGATGGTCCTCCGCCAGCAGATTAGCTTTGCTGAGAATCACCGTCAACATCAGATCTCCTTCATCCGGCAGGAAGTGTCTGGCTGTTTGTTCCAGCATTTTAGGCTCCACATGAATCCATCCCGCTGTTGCTGCATTCCATACATCGGCCGTGCCGATGTGAATTTTATAGCTGGCCAGCTCTCCACGTACATACAGGTATTGTCCATCAATACTGCAACGCTCGCTGATGGCCGTCTGCGGCATCAGCAGCTGCAAAATATCTCTGCGAATAATGCCTATCGGCGATAAATCTCTCTTCGCACTGGCGTCACAGTAAGCACGTACCTTATCCATTACCGCCTCCACCGGCGTGTAGCCGTAACCGATACCCGACACTGTCACTATCATATCTAAATCCCTCATTACTTCAGAAAACGCCACCGGATTAACTTTCGCCGAACGAACCTGCTGCTTCCCCTCCCTGAACTTCACCTTTCCTGTTACCTGCAAACACCCGCCTGATGAGGAATAACTTTCAGACCACTGGTCTGATATTTCAAATTCAACAGCCAGGTCGAATGCAGGCAGTCTTATACTGGAATCCTGGTGCGAATAATCACCGCAAGACCATCCCCTTGTCTTACACAATGCATTGTACTGGTTTTCTCTGACCACATGTCCTTCGAAATGATCCGCATGTTTTTCATCACTTGCATTGGCGCGGTATACTTCCCGGAAAGCCTGCCGGAAAGGCTGCTTCACCTGGTGTTGCATACAGAATCTTCTCCAGCCTTCCACTTCAGAGGCAGGAGCCGTCACCGGATGCCATAATTTGACGACCGTGCCTTTATCACTAACCCAGCTAACTTTCTGGCCCTGACTATCTACAAAACCATCTCCCCTGAAAATAGCGCTGGTAGCCATTTTTCCATTACTGAATTCCCATATCAGGTTTTTACCCAATGCACCGGTAACAGCATGTGCGATATAATACGGCGCCCATACTTCGTATATCCATTCCCGTTTATTACGGTATATTTCTTCCAGCCTGTTTTTCTGTAAGGCATAGTGGGACTTGATTTCCTTATGTTTGAGTTTGTGAGATTTAAATTGTGCTGTCAGATTTTTCTTTACTGCCGATGGCACTTTTGCGACTATACCGCCATTTTCCATTAATACTATCTCTCCCACATCTGCCTGCATCAGATCTATACCCATGGCATAATTACCATCTTCTACTATCAGCTGATGCTGCTGATTGAAGCCCATATCCGGCACAAAACGCTCCTTGATCATTTCTGCACCGCCCTTATTATTTTTTCCGCCATATTTTGCAATGGCAGTATCGATCGCCTTTTTATAGGTTTTATGTTTGATGGCATCCCGCAGGGCTGTGAGTCGCGGCACCGCAAATTCAATGCCTTTCGCCTCATAGATATCCAGTATATCTTTATACAACTCAGGAGAAACACGCAATAGCAGATCAATGATATCAAACAGTTTTTCATCCTGCAGAATCCTGTTGGTAAAAATAGTACCACGGATAATACGGCCCCCCAATGTATAGAAATAATAATTGCCTCTTTCTATGGTTAGCGGGTTCTGGCCTCTGTACAGTGGCGCTCCCGCCAATACTGTTTTTACCCATTCGGGGTTTTGATTTAAACGGATATCGTCCATTCTGTCGCGCACCCAGTAATTCTCCAGTTTTTTGGCATTGCGCGCCAGCATCTGCGTTTTTTCGAATAACCAGTTAGTGGTAATAGCGAGATAGTTCTCCCTTCCTATTTTATCCAGCAGCACAGTCACCTGGTCATACCAGGCCTGATCAGGCTTTCTTTTTACATCATCCAAAGAAAAAAAATGGACAAACAGCTCTTCCCAATCTGCGCCCAATGGCAAAGGGAAATCATACATGGTTCTCATAGGTAATTGTTATGATCGATGGGAAGTATATTTAATTCTTTGCAAGAGATGTTCATCTGCAATCAGATCATCTTCTGCCAGGAAATTCGCTTTGCTGAGAATGACTGTCAGCATAATATCTCCTTCATCCGGCAGGAATAGCCCGGCATTTCTGCTGAAACTGGGGGCAATGTGCACACCTAAGCCTGTGGCAACGTTGGTCGCCTGGCCTGTGGCAATATGTATATTATAGTTTGCCAGCGTTCCGGTTACATGCACATACTGATCATCGATACGGAAGCGATCGGAGTAGACCATATGAGGGAGCAGCAGCTGTAGTATATCCCTTCTCACAATACCTATGGGCGACAAACTCCTTTTCGTATAGTCTTCATAGTAAGTACGTGCTTTTTCCATCACCTCAGTGACTGGCTTATTTTCATTACCTATCGACGATACACTTACAATCATATCCACATCTCTCAATACCTCTGATAATATCACTGGTGGTATATCTTCCATATTTCCGCTATAGCCTTTTCCTTCAAAATCCACCCCTCCGGTAACCTGCAGGTGGTCTCCATTTGACAAACTATCATACCAGACATCCGCAATGCACAGGTAGGCGGTCAGTTTATAGGCAGGCAATTTAATATTGGTATGTTCATGCCTGAAATCACCCGTAGACCAGCCACGCATTTTACACAACGCATTATACTGGCGTTGTTTCACTACATGCCCTTCGAAATGATCCACTGACCAGTTGTTATGGTTGTCGTTTAACCGGTATACTTCCCGGAAAGCCTGCCTGAATGGCTGTTTCAGCTTATGTTGTATGCAATAGTTCCGCCAGTCAGCAATTTCCGCTGCGGTAGCCTTTGCAGGATGCCATAGCCTTACAATCGTATCGGGCTCCTCTACCCAGTTCACTTCCTCACCAACGCTATTTACAAACGTTCCTTTACGACAGATTGCTGTAGTCGACTGGTCCCCATTCACAAATTCCCAGATCAGCTGTTTGCCCAATGCGCCTACAAAAGGATGCGTGATATAATAGGGTTCCCAATTTTCGTATAGCCATTCCCGGTTATGGCGGTAAATTTCTTCCAGTCTGTTCTTTTGTAAGGTATAATGGGCACTGATTTCCTTATGCTTTTTCTGGAAAACCTTAAAACGTTCGGTCAGCTCTTTCTTCACGGCAGCGGGCACTTTTATGGCAGGTACGCCGTTTTCCAGCAACACGATTTCCGGACCTGCCAACATCAGATCTATGCCCATGGCGTAGCTGCCATCTTTCACCAGCAGCTGGTGACGGTTGTTGAAGTCCATATCAGGTATAAAGCGCTCTTTCATCGCCTCTGCGCCGGATGTCTTGTTGGTTTTATCGCCAAATTTTGCAATGGCTGTATCCACCGCCCTGCGATAGGTTTTATGGCGGATAGCATCCCGGACGATCATCAGTCGCGGCACTGCAAATGCTGCATCGCGGTTCCTGTATATATGCAGGATATCCATGGTTACTTCCGGCGCCAGTCGCATCAGCACATCCATCATATCATATAACACCTCATTTTCCAGGATCATATTGGTATGAAGCGTGCCACGTATGATGCGGCCACCCAACGTATAAAAGTAATAATACCCGTCACGGAGGTACAAGGGGTTCTCTTTCGTATAGTAATATTCAGTTCCCAAAACAACGTCTACCCATGCAGGACGCTGGTTTTCCAGCACCTTCTCCATTCTTTGGGTCAGCGGGAAATCTTCATGTAACCGGAACCGCCAGCTCTTTTTCAGGAATTCATCCAGGCGTTTGATATTACGTTGCAGCTGTTCGCATTTTGCAATCAGCCAGTTCACCGTAACATCCAGGTATTGCTCATGCCCGATCTTATCCAGTACCACTTTTACTTTTGCGTACCATTCTTTGTCAGGGCGCTTTTTGTGGTTATCCAAAGAAAGAAAAAGGGTAAACAGGTCTTCCCAGTCTTCGCCGGCCGGCAAAGGGAAATCGTCTATCGTTCTCATAGGTAGTGGTTAGAAGAATTTAATCAGTTTGGTAAATAGTACAGTCAGGTTCTCCGTGGCCGGAATAGGTTCATCCAGGGCGTATTGCACCTGGTTTACCGCCACCGTAAAGCTATGGTCCCAATATCGCTGCATAACAAGGTGAAAATGTTCATGGAATTGCAAGGGAGCAAAAACACCTTTTACGGTTTTATTCAGCCATTGATCAACATCAGTAGGATAAACAAGCCCGGTGGGCAACAGTTTCCGGTGTTCATTCATCCAGTTGATTTCGTGCAATACCTTTTCGTATATCAGTTCCCGTACGGTAATGACGGGCAGCTTCCATTCGAGCTTCAGGGACTCTTTACCGGCTACAGCAACGGACGTATTAAAATAATGGATTTCCACAGGTACAGGATTTCCAACTAATATAAAATAAAAAAAGGAAACAGGATGGTACCTGTTTCCTTTTACTTTACTGCGATGCAGCCATTATTTATGTTGCCTGATGGCGGCAATAAATGCATCCACCACGGATTCTTCGGTTGCCCAGGAAGTAATAATCCTCACAGCGGAATGTTCCGCATCTATCGCCTCCCATTCGTAAAACTGGTATTCCTTACTCAGTTCGCTGATCAGCGTTTTTGGAAGGATAGGAAATAACTGGTTGCTGGTGGCGGGTGTCAGGAAAGTATATCCCTGCTCCTGCACGGCCTTTGCTATTTTCATGGCCAGCATATTCGCTTTCCTCGCCAGTGTAAAGTAAAGATCATCTTTAAACAGCTCCAGGAACTGAATGCCCAGCAACCTGCCTTTAGCCAGCAATGCGCCTTTTTGTTTCAGCACATAATCAAAGTCGGCTCCCAGCTGCGGATTATTGAATACAACTGCCTCGCCTATCAGGGCGCCGTTTTTCGTGCCTCCAATGTAACATACATCTGTCAGCTGCCCGATATCCGTAAGCGTCAGGTCATTGCTGTCGGCCGTAAGCGCATGCCCCATTCTGGCCCCATCCATGTATAACAACAGGTTGTTGGCCAGACAAAAATCACGGAGTTCCGTCAGTTCAGCCTTGCTGTAGATCGTTCCTATTTCGGTGGAATTGGAAATATAGACCATACGTGGCTTCACCACATGCGGACGCATACTGTACGCAGCCAAAACATCTTTCAGATCAGCCGCCTGCAACTTACCTTCTTTGGTATCGACGGTAATTACCCGATGCCCGGTAGCCTCAATGGCGCCGGTTTCATGGGAAAAGATATGCCCTGTTTTCGCACTGATCACTGCTTCATGTACTTTTAACAGGGATGAAATCACGATCAGATTGGATTGCGTACCACCTGATATAAAGAATACAGCCGCTGCAGGATTCCCGAGTTTCTGCTTCAGCATTTCCTTTGCTGCCACAGAATATTCATCTTCTCCATATCCTGATTGCTGTACCAGGTTCGTTTCCACCAATCGCTGCAGGATATTGGGATGTGCCCCCTCCGAATAATCATTTCTAAAACTATACATAGCACTGTTTTATAAGCCGTACCGACGGTATAAATTATTAATTTCTAATTACCTTCCTTCAATTGCAATATAGGTGCGTACATGTCATGATAAAGCAAACATTGCCAATGCTGCTCTTTCCCTTCTTTCTCCCATACTGTACGCAGTTCCATGGCCTTTTTCCCGTCATAATCGCTTTTATAGGCAACATGCGGGTGCAGGTAATTGGCCTGCGGTAAATCATCTGCCCCATAAAAATAAATGTCAGTAGCAGCAGTTAACCAGAACACCTGGTGAAACGGACTATGCCCGCCAACCACTTTAAAGGTTATTCCAGGTAAGATGGAGCCTTCATCATCATTCATCAATACCAGGCCAGGTAAGGCAGATACCTGCTCCAGCATGGCCCTGTTGTAGGCATAGCTCTGTTGCTGTGTCAGCGCATATTCCAGCTCCCGCTGCTGCAGGTATATCGCAGCATTCGGGAAATGCGTATATAGGTGACCGTTATCTAACCAGCCTACGCCGTTTAAATGGTCTTTATGCAGATGAGATAATAGTATTTTAGTTATCTGTGAAGGGGGAACGCCCTGCTGCGCCAGCAAAGAAAGGAGATCATGACCCGCTGCCGATTCGGCTCCCAGCCCCGTATCCAGTAAAATCAGCTCCTGGTTATGCACTACCAGGAAAGGACGGACAGCATACCTGATTTGCTGCGCCTGCGCCTCGTTCCCTGTCTCATATAATGTAAATACCTTCTGCTTGTCTACACTGTAAATGCCTTGATCTAAGGGTATTATTTTCATGCGCTTCTCTTTATTCAGCTATTATACCGGATATAACATCCACCCAATCTCCGGTATTTCAACACGAAAATTACAACTTATTATCAAATCAGCAGGAACAGGTACACTACCCGAATGTTAACTATTGCAAACTAGTGTTATTTAGCGTTAATATTACCTGCATTTACATATAATTTATATTTATAATTTTATATATAAGTAGATGATTTACATATTTTTAAATAATTTGTTAAAGTAGAATGCCTACACAGGCACTAACGCTGACCATTAAACGTTGGCACCTTATCTGCATCTATATATCCCGTAAACAGGAATTATTAAATCATTTTAAATTGACAATTATGATGAAACATTTCTTCGCAGCAGGGATATTGATGATGACAATGGTTACTGCCAAAACAAACGCACAACAACCACAACAACAGGAACCACAGCAACATCAGCCAGGTGACAGAGAAGGCTTCTTTAAGAAAATTGATAAAGATGGTGATGGCAAACTCAGCAAAGCTGAAGTAGAAGCTGCAAGCAAAGACGATAAAAGACTGGAAAAACTGAACGAAAACTTCGCTACAATCGATACCAATAAAGATGGATTCATCGACAAAGATGAGCTGAAAGCATTCAGAAAAAGTCAGCCACATCCTCATAAAGATGGTGGCACCAAATAATCTCCCTCAATAATAACGAAAGAGGCCTCTGCAAATGCAGAGGCCTCTTCTTTTTAATGGTTGGTTGGTTGGTTGGTGGTTGGTTGGTGCATTGTTTACTGCTGCAAATATTTTGCGATAAATTGCTTCATCACCTTATTATATTGATTAATTTTTTCTGTAATTACACCATGCCTGTTGCCTGGAAATAACATCATTTCGTAATTGGCATTCTCCTCATTTTCCAGCTTATTTACCAGCGACAACGTATTATTTACATGCACATTATCGTCTTTCACACCATGCATCAGCAGCAGCTTTCCTTTTAGTTTATCCGTATGCGTTAGTACAGACGTTTTCTCATACCCTTCCGGATTTTCCGCCGGTGTATCCATATACCGTTCGGTATAATGACTGTCGTACATACGCCAGTCGGTCACGCTTCCGCCAGCAATGCCATACTTAAAGTAATCTGCGCCATTGGTCATTGCATAACAAGTCATATAACCACCAAAGCTATAACCGGTGATACAAACCTTATCCGGATCTACCGCTTCATTTGCTATCAGCCATTTCAGGCATTGGATCCAGTCTTTCAGCGCCCATCCTGCCAGATCCCGGTGCATGTAGTTCTGCCCCACCTTGCCAAATTCTTCACTTCCACGGTGATCAAAGCTCGCGTGTATCATTCCATCCTCAGACAAAAATTTTGGATTTACAAACCGATCCTGGACATTGGAAGACGCCGGCCCACCATAAATAGCGATCATCAACGGGTATTTCTTTCCTGGCTTATAGTCGGCAGGGAAAAACAGATGTACCGGCAGGTCAAACTTCCCATCTTCACTCTTCACATAAATCGTACGCTGCTTACTGGCAATCGCACTATCAAAATCAGGACCTTTACTATCTCCCAGCTGACAGATAATTTTACCGGTATTACTTACCAGTGCGAGCCTGTCCGGTGTACTTGAATTACTGTATTGTGTAGTAAAATACTGATGGTCCGGAGAAAATTTCACATCATGTGTGTACGGTCCGAATGTCAGCCGCTTCAGGTGCTGCCCGCTGAAATCCACGCGATACAAGTCTTTTCGGTTCAGTCCATCTTTATTGCAGGTAAAATAAATTACTTTATTTTTTTCATCGATGTAATTAATTGTTTTTACGACGAAATTACCACTGGTGATCACATTCTTCAAGGATCCATCCGCATTATGCAAATACAAATGCCTGAATCCGGATTTATCGGAAGCCATAATAAACTGCCGGCCACCGTTTACAAATTGCAGGCGCTCTTCATCATCCAGGTTGATCCAGGTAGACTGCCTTTCTTCATACAACAGTTCCTTGCTACCGGTAGCAGCTTTCACCGCATAGAGCTGATAATGATCCTGGCCCCTGTTGAGCCACTGTACCAGCAACGACTTGCTATCCGGGCTCCAGAGCGGCGTACCAAAATACTGGTCTGTATTCTTATCAAAATCAACCCATTGGGTATGGCCACCATTGATAGCAACAACACCTATTTTCACAGCAGGATTAACATCCCCCGGCTGCGGATAACGCTGATGCTCCACATACCCGTGAAACCCGTCCCCCACATCAGTGATTGTATATTCAGGTACTTTGCTGTCGTCTGTCTGGAAGTAGGCGATAGACTTACTGTCCGGGCTCCACCAGAATGCCTGTCCTTCGTTCTGCCTGCCTAAAATTTCTTCCATATACACCCAGGAAGCCATACCGTTCATCAGCGAAGCAGTACCATCGAAGGTAAGCCTGCTTTCTTTACCAGTGGCCAGCTCCAGGGTATATAAATCATTCGCCCGTGTGAAAGCAATATAGTTGCTATCCGGCGAAAATACCGGCGTAGCTTCCGTCAGCGTATCATGGGTGAGCTGTTGTTGTTTTTTGCCTTGTTGCAGATAGATATCATTATTCAGAACGACGAGCTTCTTATCAGGCAGACTTCTTCTTCCTTTATAGGAAGAATCGATCAATTCCTTACCAGTGGCGGCATCCACTTTCACGTAGTAAGTCTTTTGCTGCTCATTGAACCTGATCAGCATAAAATGGTTATTATCTGTCCATTGCTGCACTATCGGTAACGGGCGTACGTAATTTTTACCTTTCTGCTGGGCATATGTACTGCCGGCGGTCAGCAAACCAGCCGCCAGCAGTACATGTTTTATTAATGAATGTCTCATTCAGGAATGCTTTTATTTCCAGTTGGTATTTTGAACCATGTTGGAATTGGACATCAATTCTGTATACGGAATCGGGAAGCAATAATGTTTCAGATCAAAGAAGCGGGTTTCCAGTAATACCGGTGCACCATATACTTTGGTATTTCCAGCAAGTGTAATATTTGCCCCATAGATATTTTTATATTTTGCCTGATCTGCGATATGCCAGCGACGCAGGTCCCAGAACCGCTGGTCTTCAAAAACAAACTCTATTCTTCTCTCATGACGGATACGCTGACGCATTTCATCCTGCGACAATCCGGAAGGGAGATCAGGTTGTTTCGCACGTCTACGGACAGCATTCACGGCATCATATACGGTAGCATCCGGTCCAGTGGCCTCATTCTGCGCCTCTGCATAATTCAGCAGTATTTCTGCATAACGGAGGTATTGCCAGTTCTGATCACTGCCATAGGTAGCATCGCCCAGGAAATTGAATGTCTCGTTAATTGCCTTTCTTACCAGGTAAGTAGTTTGTGACTTGAAAGAACCGGAATTAACCTGATCGAATCCATTTACATAAGTACGTAATTCTGTTCCCCTGTAGATAGATCCATCATAAGCTACCGAGGCATAAAAGCGTGCATCCCTGTTGGCGAAAGGAGTTTCAGCATTATATAATGCGGATACAGCAGGTAACTTACCATCGGTCATTTCATAATCATCTACCAGGTTCTGGGTGGGATTACTATTAGATAAACCACTCATAGAACCAATGGCCATATTCTTGTCGTAGCTATGCGCCCTTTCTTTGGCAATATTATTATGCTGCACAGAAAGAATACATTCCTGGTTATTCTTTACGGTAAAAAGCGTTTTATAATCCGGATACAGGCTATATTTTCCGAGGTCCATGACCGCTTTTGCGGCAGCTGCCGCCTCCTGGAAACGACCTGCGTACAGTAGTACCCGTGATTTCAGAGCCATAGCAACTCCTTTATTGAGGCGGCCGGCAGGACTGGTCTGGCTGGCAGGCAAAGCGCCAAGTACTGAAGTCACTGCATCCAGTTCGCCAATGATATAGTCCACCGTCTGCCTGCGTGTGCTACGTGGTATATTCAGACTGTCCTTTCCATATACCTGCGCCTTCTCTACTATCACAACACCCGGTGCATCTTCATAACCATCTACCAAACCGGAAGGTGCAGCTGCACCAGCAGCTTTGATCGGGTCATCGCCAAAGTAGTTCAGCAACTCTGTGTAGTAGTAAGCCCTGAAGAACCGTACTTCTGCCTTATATTGCTTTCTTAACAGCGAATCTCCTGCGACGTCATCTATATGCCCCAGGAAATCATTTGCCTTACGCACCTGCTGGTATAGAGAGGTATAGTATTCGTTAAAGGGAGAACTGGTCGCATTCCAGCTGGCATCCAGTGTAAGTGGCCTGATGGTATAATCATTGGCCAGGCCGTTCATACCGTCATCTGTAGCGGCAGACAACAGGTAAGTTCTGCTGTACCCACTCTGTAGTGTCGAGTAAAAATAATTTACATAGTTTCCCACCAAACCCATATCACTCCATACAATCAGCTCATTTATCTTGTCCTTCGGCCTTTTGTCCAGTATACTTTTAGTGCAGGATGCCAGGCACACCATGCAGCCTGCAACCCATCCGAGTATTATATTTCTTCTCATGATTTTGTCTTTAAGGATAAAAAATTAGAAACTAACGTTTACGCCTGCACTGAGTGTTTTCTGAGGCCCGTAAGGAGTGGTAGTCTCATTTTCCGGGTCAGTATATTTCACTTTGGAGAAGACCAGCAGGCTACCACCCTGAAGATTAAATACAACATTCTTAAATCCGGCTCTATTCAACCAAACCGGCGTTAAGGCATAAGACAGTTTAACATTACGTAAACGGAGATAATTCCCGTTTAATCCATAGAAATCAGAAAGACGGCTGTTGCTGGCCTGTATACCCAGTCTTGGCCAGCTGGCACTGGTATTTTCAGGTGTCCAGCGGTCCACCTGCCTGGTATCATAATTCACCCAGGTTTTATAACCATACACATTTGTATAATCACCGATACCCTGGAAAGTAAGGTCTAAGCTCAAAGATTTCCAGGAAGCGCCGAAGGAGAATCCATAGTTCAGCAAGGGTATACCCACATTATCTTTCACAATAACATCCTGCTGATCAATAATTCCATCTCCGTTCAGGTCTGCAAATTTTATATCACCGGGGTGCAGGGTAGAATTTTTTCTGCCGTCCTGTACTGCCCAGTTATCAATTTCTTCCTGTGTCTGGAATAGACCTAAGGCATGGTATACACGGTTGATATTTACCCCCCAGCCATTTCTCTGGTTTCCATCCCAGGAAGGCAAGCCACGCTGTTCACCAGAGTAGTCAACAATTGTTTTTGTATGGGAGATATTTGCCCGTACATAATAAGTAAAATCTTTGCTGATACGGTTTGTATGGGTCAGACTTAGTTCAAAACCACTGGTATGGTTATTACCCCTGTTGACACTTGGGGTATAGGCGCCATAGGTACCAGGTACATTGTCAGCAACAGAGATCAGTACATTGGTGTTATTTTTCCTGTATACATCAAATTCAGCACTGAGCAAGCCTTTCAGCACACTGGCATTAAACCCGAAGTTGGCAGACTTGATAGTACCCCAGGTAATGTTGGTATTTGGCGCATTCAATCCAGGATAAACAGATGGCACATAATTGCCTCCGAATATATATCCATATTTACCTGTACCGGAACTGGAACCTGTATTCTGACCAACGCTGTACGAGTACAGGTAAGCGTTATACCCGGAACCCGTTTCATCACCGGCCATACCATAGGAAGCACGCAGCTTCAGCTCATCCAGCCAGGAAGCATTGTCTTTGAGGAAGCGCTCTTCAGATATACGCCAGCTGGCGGAAACAGAGGGGAATGTGCCCCAGCGGTGCCCTTCAGGATAGTTTACAGATGCCTCTGAACGGAAACTCGCATCAATATAATATTTGCCATTGTATGAATAACTCGCACGACCTACATAACCTACCCTGCCAAACTCAGTAGCAGTACCGTTGTTGGTAGAATTTGCAGCGTCTCCTGCAAACAGCTGATCTACCCCGGGAGAAAAAATATTGATCCTTGACGCACTCAGCATAGTGGAAGACGACTCATTGGTAGTATACAACAACATACCCGAAAAGTGGTGCAATCCTATGTTTCGGTCATAGTTAAGACCAAATTCCATATTGGTAAAATTCGCCCTGTAAACACTCTCACTAAGACTCGGCTTCAGGTCTGCACCCTTGCTGTCTACCCCTGACACAGGCACATACTGTCCACTTGCATTCTGGCGGTATAATTTATATTGCCTGGTAAATGTTTTGTCTCCGTAGTTATTTCTGTCGAAAGAAGCCATCGCACGTGCACTAAGCCCTTTAATAAATGGCAGGGAGTAGTCCATACGCAGTTTCCCGTTGAAGTAATTGGCTGTTTTGCGGTAATAGCCCGAAGAGGTAGCCTGTACTGCCGGGTTCATAATACTACCGGTATAATTCGCTGCCGGCAGGCCATTGCTGAAATATACCGGCTGTAACGGAGAGGCCTGGTATACATTGGCCAGAATGGTATTGGTACCTGCAGCAATAGGATCATTCAGTTGCTCGTTAATATAGCGGATGTCCACTCCCATTGTCAGGTTTTTATTCACTCTGGCATCAAGGTTGGAGATAAGCGTATAGCGTTTGAACCCATCATTGGATACCAGTGAGCCCTGGTTGTTATAACCACCGGCCACATAATATTTCATCATTTCATTACCACCGGACATATTCAGGTTGTAACTCTGACTCCTGGCCCAATTCAGCAATACCGCCCTGGCCCAGTCGGTATTGGCATATTTGTCGGGGTTCAGTCCGCGTTTAATCGTATCAAGTGTAGCATCAGAATAAATGCTTCCTTTTCCTGAGTTAAGGGAAGACTCGTTTTCCAGCAACGCCTGTTGATAGCTATCCACAAACTTAGGTTGCTGTGTTGGCTGCGACCAGGAAGAACTGGCATTGAAATTAAAGACGGTCTGCCCTTTTTTTCCTCTTTTGGTAGTAACGAGAATCACACCATTACCACCTCTGGATCCATAAATAGCAGTAGCTGCGGCGTCTTTAAGTACCGTTACCGTTTCAATATCAGCGGGGTCCAGGTCATTGATATTAGCCTGTCCTGCAAATCCGCCGGAATTGCCGGGATCATTGAGTGGTATACCATCTATTACAACAAGCGCAGCATTCGATAAGGAGGAACCACGCACCAGCAGCCAGGAAACATCTCGTCCGGGAGAACCACCGGATTGTTTACCAAACAAGCCAGGAACAGTGCCTATCAATGCATTGCTCAACATATGTGTAGGCATCTGCGTGATAGTTTTGTTATCTACGGTGCTTACCGCATTGGTAATAGCTTCTTTACGCTTGGTGCCATACCCTACTTCCACCACTTTCACCTCATCAAGGGTCCTGGTATTCCGGTTGAGGTATACGCCCATATACGTTCCGGTTACTTTTACCACCCTGGCGCTGTAACCTACAAAGCTTACCTGCAGGGAAGCATTGGTTACATTTTCATGTAGCCTGAAGGAAAACTGGCCGTTATTATCCGTCAATGCACCTGCACCACCCGGCATCACTCTTATAGTGACGCCCGGCAACATTTCCCTGCTTACAGAATCATATACCACACCTCTGATCTCACAGACGGATACGATTTTTGCATCTTCCGGCTGCCCATCCATATTGGGTTGGGCCGACGGCAATGCGGGTGTCCTGGCGGCTCCTGCCGGGCGCCTGATGATCATATAATTATTATCGCTTACATATACAAACAACAGGTCCGCAGGATATAATACCCGCTTCATCAGTTCTTCCAACGGAAGTTTTGTATTATCATCTATTACAATGTCCGTCTGTCGGCCTTTTAATAACGCCGGCTCAAACACAAACTGTGTCTTGTAACGTTTTGTAATCTGGTCAAGGGCATAGGTAACAGGCGTCTGCTTGCGGTTTCTTTCCGACTGGGCATAGGCCCCCAGCGTCAGGATGCTGCAAAGCAATAGCAGCCAAAATTTCAGTGAAATTTTTTGCATAAGAATTTGTTGGTTAGTTGTCCGATCCGGTTGAGATGCTTAAAAGCGTTGTTTAAAAATCAGTTGGTGATCCTTTTTCTCAATGTCCATCTGTAATAATCCCGCCAGTACAAAGATGATATCGTCCTCGTTTTTGACCGGGAAAATGCCTTTAAATCGTTTATTCAAGATTGTTGTATCTGTTATCACGGCATGATAGCCGTAGTTATCTTCCAGGAGTTGCAGTATTTCACTTACCTGCATTTCATCCATTATGAGTGTATGATTTTTCCAGGCACTCACTGCCTGTACTGCCTTTGGTGAAAGTTTCATAAGGCCGGACTGCCTGTTGAACTGTGCTACTTCTCCCGGCTGCAGGCGCAGCTGTTGCTCATGTGCGGTGATCTGCACCGCACCGGTACGGAGTCCTACCTCCGTTATGCCGTGGCGCTCTTTCACATTGAAGGTGGTACCTAATACGGCTACATCTACCTGTTGTGTATGCACGATAAATTGCTCCGCCGGCAACACAGGCCCCCTGTCTTTTTTCAGGTGGCGTACTTCAAAAAATGCCTCCCCCTCCAGCCATACTTCACGTTTGCGGCCGCTGCCCCAGTATTTTTTATAGGAGACGACCGAATTACTGTTTAATATGATGGTAGAACTATCTGGTAATACTATGGCAGACATCTTCCCATAAGCAGTATGAATAGTAGTGCGGGCAAACATATACCAGGCAACGCTACCTGTTATCAGCAGCAACACTGCTGCTGCCACACCTATCCATCTTCTCCGGATCTGCCGGAGTAAAGGCTTGCGGCTATCTGCATCCATTCCTTTCGCTATACTATGCCATACCTCGTCTGCGAGCTGTGGAGCGGGAAAAATACGTTTCGCGGTAAATATCAACCGCAATGCTGCCGCAGCATCCTGCAATTCCCGCAGATTTTCCGGGGCAGCATGCTGATAAGCCTCCCACCACGCCGCATCTGGCGATCCTCCACGTATATAACGAATGAAACTTTCATCGTTCAGAAAGTCCTCTTTTTTATATTGCTGATACTTCTCACTCATGGCAAACCATCACACCTCATCAGGGGCGATTTTTCAATAAACACCGGGGTAGGCATAATTACCCCACGAAAAGGAAAAAAAATTTATCTTTTTTCCAGGTTAATAAAAATTTTTCTGATAAATAGGGAGATTAAGGGAGTAAGTTATTGGCTGGCAGCGGCTTTCAACAGGCATATCACTGCTACAAGCGAGATATCCAGCAGGTCGCGCAGTGCTTCCAGCGAGCGGGCGGTGAGCTTATATGCCCCTTTTACAGTTACATCCATGATAGATGCAATTTCTTTATAATCCAATTCCTGGAAATAGCGTAGGTAGATGATTTCCTTTTGCCGGGGAGTAAGCCGCTCCATGGCGGCTTTCAGGGCAGCGAGCTTCCGGTCGTTCGTTTCCCGCTGAATATAGGCGGCTTCCGGAGAAAACTCCAGCTCAAAATCATAGGATTCTTCCAGTTCGTTGATCCGTCGACGTTTCTCATCCCTGAACTTATTATAAATAATTGCCCTGAGAGAAAATAACAGGTAAGGCTTGATACGCTTCATTTCCGTCAAAGTAGCCTTATTGGTCCAGAGCTTCACAAACAACTGCTGTATGCATTCCCTGATCATGGCTTCATCCCCCGTAAACCGCATCCCATATTCGTACAGCATAGTGAAATGGGCACGGTAAACCTGCTGAAATGAATGCTCATCTCCTGCTACAATCGCTTGCCACAATTCAATATCATCAGTGATTATCTGCATTAGCCGACTCAGTTTACTACCGGGAAAAGGGCGAAAAATTACAACCATTTCCCGAAATTTATCAGGAAAAATATAAAAATGAGGGCCGGATATTGACCAGGGCCAGAAAAATAATCCGTCCATATCCGATTTAAAAGCCTATCTTTATATGAATTACCTCGGGCTCCTGCCGCTGCTTCTGCTGATTTAGTCTGGATATCTTCTTTTCTTCCTCAGTCTTCGCTTTTCCAGCTGCCACATTGCTTACGTTGTAAACGTTTACTAAACAATCTCATAGCAGGAATCATTCCCTGCCGAACAAACTTTTAAATCATTACGCAATTTTGCGATATAACTATAATCAGTAACTATGGGAGAATCCTTTTCCAAAAAAGAAAACAGAAACAAAAAAGCTAAATCGAAAGAAGACAAAGCGCAGCGGGCACAGGAACGGAAGCTTAACAACAACAAAGGCAAAGGCCTGGAAGATATGCTGGCCTATGTAGATGAGAATGGAAACCTGAGCGCAACACCACCAAAAGAAACCAGAAAAACGGATATCGATGCCAAAGACATCCGTATCGGAGCTACCCCCAGGCCAGCAGAAGATCCGGTTAAAACCGGCACGGTCACGTTCTATAATCAGACAAAAGGCTTCGGCTTTATTGCGGAAGACAATTCCAGGGAAGACGTTTTCTTCCACATGAATGAGCTCCTGGATCCTGTAAGAGAAAAGGACAAAGTATCTTTTACCAAAGAAAGAAATTCCAAAGGATATTATGCAGCAGCTATAAGAAAACTCAACGCCGGTAACAAACCTCCGGCTCAATAGCATCATTTTATCGCATTGCAATAATTATAATCTGAAGCCGGATAACACCATCTGCTGCCTGTCTATGGCACTAGATGTCATTATCCGGCTACTCTTTTATATCTTATGAAAGCACCACCTGCTTCTTGGGCAACACTACCAATCTGATAATACCCAGACAAGCCAGTCCCCTGATAATATAAAATACCGGATCTATCTCAAACCACCGCTGCCCGAAATTAACTGATGACGGGTGTTTATGGTGATTATTATGATAAGACTCCCCCAACATCAACACATCCACAAACAACAGATTCATAGCCGTATTACGTAACTTAAAATTGATATAGCCATATTTATGCGCAAACCAATTTACAATGGCTCCATGAAAAGCTCCCATAGACACCACTATCGGCAATAATAGATATTGATAAGGACTTGTTGCAAAAACTATAAAAATCAAGACATATACCGCCACCCACAATAATCTGGATAAGGTACTGTTGGCGAATTTATCAAACCTGTCCCATTCAGGTAGGTTCTTCATATACTTCGCCTCAACGTCCATCCTATTATGCAGGATATCCTGGTATACTGTCCTTGTCCCCCACATCATAGTGAATATATTGGAGGAAGTAGAAGGTGAATGTGGGTCCAGCTCCGTATCTGTATGCGCATGATGCAATCTGTGCATAATGGCATAAGCTTTAGGACTCATATATGACGAACCTTGGGTAATGTAGGTAAATATGAAAAAAAACCGTTCCCACCCCTTACCCATGGTGAAAGCTCCATGTGCGGCATATCTATGCTGAAAAAAAGTTTGTGAAAACAACGACAGGTACCATAAAGCGGCAAAAAAAATAAAAATGACCATATTTGAAATTTTGTAGAAGCGAGTAATAAATCTCAAATATGCCAGTAGAATAAATGGAGATATAAAGCGCTGTCCGATGCGTTAGTTATATACCCAATGTAGTTCTTCTATTGTTAATAAAACGGTAAAAGAAATAATGATAACAAATAAATAGGAATAATTTCATTCGGAATCCGAACATAATTATGCATATATAAAACCAGGGAAGGTGCTTTGGCAGCACCTTCCCTGTAATCTATTGAATAAAAAGCAATCCTATTAAGACACTTCTCCATATCTCACTTCCCGTTCTTTCCGAACCCGCCGCGGTGGCACACCACAACTACCACCGGCACAACCGAAATTCAATATAGGTAAGAGACTCAGCAAACCGCCTATCAGTACAAACTGCCTGTCCTGCGCAATAATACCCTGCACAATAATGGCTATGCCAATCGCCAGCCGTATCCAACGCATAATACTCCACCCGCTAAAAATCCTGTTTTTCATCTGCTATATTATTAGTGTCGGTGTAAATATCGTACAACAACAGTTATTGTTTGGTGACTTTTGTTACAGAAGCCTCTATTGCAGGCCCACCGGTGAAGTTTTTATGTCCCCCTACAGCAGCCAATGAAGCAGGCATTACAGGGATAACATTTTTATTTCCGATCGGTAGCCACGTTATAATAAGGGTCCTCCATTACATTTACTTCAATCACCCCTGCTGCATTATGCAGTAACCGGCGGCAATCCTCACTCAGATGCCGCAAGTGCAGCTTTTTATTTACCTGCTGATAACGCGCGGTCAGTTTATTCAGTGCATCAATGGCACTCATATCCGTTACACGACTTTCAGAGAAATCAATGATCACTTCATCAGGGTCTCCTACAACGTCAAACTTCTCCAGGAAGGTAGCCACAGAACCAAAAAATAATGGCCCGTATATTTCGTAATGTCTGACTCCCTGTGCATCCGTAAATTTGCGGGCACGTATACGTTTCGCGCTTTCCCAGGCAAATACCAGTGCAGAAAGAACCACACCAATCAATACGGCCAGCGCCAGGTTATGCAACCACACAGTAATCCCCGCTACCAATATACCCACCGCCACATCCTGCCGGGGCATTTTATTGATGATCCGTATACTGATCCATTCAAAAGTACCAATAGCCACCATTATCATGACGCCTACCAACGCCGCCATAGGCACACGCTCTATGACCGGCGCACCAAAAAGAATGATCAACAGAATAGCCAGTGCTGCTATAATACCCGAAAGGCGCGCCCTCGAACCGGCAGACAGGTTCACAAAACTCTGCGCAATCATCGCACAGCCACCCATGCCCGTAAAAAAGCCATTCACGATATTCGCTGTACCCTGTGCCACCGCTTCTTTATTGCCGCGTCCTTTCGTGCCCGTGATTTCATCCACTACATTTAACGTAAGCAGACTTTCAATTAATCCCACACCCGCCATTACCAATGAATAGGGAAAGATGACTTTTAGCGTATCAATATTAAAAGGCACCGATGGAATATGAAACGGCGGAAATCCTCCGCTGATTGCAGCAATATCTCTGACTGTTTTTGTAGGTATCCCCAACGCGAGCACCAGCAGGAAAACCACGATAATAGCGACCAGAGAGGCCGGCACCGCCTTTGTGATTTTGGGTACGATAAATACAATCCCAATCGTCAACAGTACGAGTCCGAGCATAATCCATAGTGGCATACCACTGAGCCAGGCGGTGCCTGCAGGTGTAGTTATTTTGAATTGCTGGATTTGCGCCATAAAAATGATGATGGCCAGCCCATTCACGAAGCCATACATCACAGATTGCGGCACCAGCCGGATAAATTTTCCCAGCCTGAAAATCCCTACCAGGACCTGGAAAACCCCTGCCAGCGCAACAGCAGCAAATACATATTCCACACCATGCGATTGCATCAGTGCAATCAATACTACTACAGTTGCACCCGCACCTCCCGACACCATTCCCGGGCGGCCGCCGAGCACTGCTGTGATAAGGCCCATCAAAAAGGCAGCATATAAACCCATCAGGGGCGACAATCCCGCTAATATCGCGAAGGACAAAGATTCCGGAATCATGGTCATTGCTACAGTGAGCCCTGCCAGTACTTCCGTTTTATAGTTGACTTTCTGCGAGAAGTCAAACAAATTAAAGTAGGCCTTCATGTTTGATGAAAGGTTATTATCTATTAAATAAAAAATAATGCAATGGAATAAACAGAATAGTTATTCCGGCGGAAAACCGCACGGATACTGACAACCGGAAGATCAGGCTATCAAGGTGGTGTCACCGGAGATGATGCGATTTTGCTGTTCATATCGGGCGCAAAGGTAATATAATGTCGCTAAAATGCAAGAGTAAATGTGGATAATTTCAAGGTAATATTTTAGTATCTGAATGCGCGCGAAAGATTTCTATAAATAAACGCAAGAACGATTATGGAAAAGAAAATTATCAAAGTGAAGAACAAATATACCCAACAAGTTATCACGTATACTGTTGATGAAAAACTAAACAATCTGGATGACGATTTTCCAGCTGCAAAACTAGAGGCTACGGAAAAGGCTTTGCCTAAATTAAGAGAATTAATCAAAAGTTTTCAGCAAGAAAAACGCTGATCAGAATAATACCCGAATTATAAAAACAATATGCTTAAAATCACAACGAACAGAAAGGATTTCAGCGGAAATCCACCAATGAAAATGAATAGAAATGATAGGAGTTGCTGATAGTACCATTTTTACTTTGGTTCGGTTTACTTATTTAAAAAGTAAATGAACAACGAAGCATATAAAATAATTCATTTTGCAAGTGATCACAGTGATTATGAGTTCTTCAGTATTGGCCCAAAAGGGGTAATTCTAAAGAGAATAACTTTTAAATTCAGTAAAATTGAAAATGTTGTCATAATGGCTTTTGGAGATGTTAACCAAGACGGGGAAATTGATGATTTATCTATCAGCAACAATGGAGATAGAAATAAAGTACTCGCAACAATCTGCCAAACCATTGCCCGTTATTTAAAACACTATCCGGAAAGAATGGTATATTTCAAAGGCAGCACCGAAGAACGAACACGTCTATATAGAATGATAATTAACAATAACATCAAAGAGTTTGAAGCAGGCCATCACATCTGGATGGAGTTAGATTACAAGTTCGTTCCATTTCAACCAAGTATCAAAGTATTTGGTTTTGCCATAAAAAGGAAAAATGCTTAATTTTATAATTATGGAAAAAAAAGTTTTTAAAGAAAAATGCGAATTTTCCCAACAGGAAATCACCTACATTCTTGATGAAAGACTTAACAACATTAAGAACAAAAAATTTCCAGCCGCAAAGCTGGAGGCCACAGAAAAGGCTTTGCCTAAATTAAGAGAATTAATAAAAAGCCTCCAATAAACACCATTCGCAACAACCCCAATTGTATATTAATGAAAAAGAAAACTATCAAAGTAAAAGGCGAATTCTCCCAACAGGAAATTACTTTAACTGTTGATGCGAGACTGGATAAATTAGATTTAAAAATGATGAATCCCAGAGCACTAGCCGAAGCAAATAAAGCTATACCCAAAATGGGAAATATATTTCGAAATAATTAGCATAAAAAAGCCATCTGTCCTACAGATGGCTTTATACATTTCAACGCAACCACATCCCCTACCTATTCTCCATCCACTCCAGAAATTGCGTAATCTTTTCCTTACCAACCGTCAGCACTTCTTCCGCCGGCACACTCAACTGCAACGCCAGCTTTCGCGCCGAATAATGCTCCACTTCCTTAATAGCATCAAAATTCACCAGGTACTGCCGGTTCAGCCGGTAAAACTGCTTCGCTGAAAGCTGCGACTGTATCTGCTCCATCGTCTGTGAAATAATATATTTCTGCTGCTGGAAAGTAACAATATATGGCGACTCAAACTTGATATATACGTAAGCGATATTATCCGTACGAACAGTAATATATTTGTTGTTATGCAATACCAGGAAACTCGTTTTGGTTTCCGGTTTGTCCAGCCGCTTTATCAGCTCCTGCCAGTCGTTCTGCGTACGCTGCTGAAAGAAACTTTTAAAATGGTCCATTCTATCAAAAGCAGCTTCCAGATCAGCCACTGCAAAAGGTTTCAACAGGTAATCTACACCGTTCGACTTTATCGCATCCATCGCATATTCTCCATATGCCGTACAAAATATTACCGGCGCTGTTACTTTCACCCGCTTGAAAATCTCAAAACTCAATCCATCTGCCAACTGCACATCCATAAATATCAGGTCCGGCTGCGGATTAGCAGAAAGATAACTGACCGCTCCCTCAATACTACTTAATATCGCGTCTATCGTGTACGCAGGCCTTAGCTTTGTAATCATGGCTGCTAAAGACTTCGCGGCTTTTATTTCATCTTCAATTATTACGATCCTCATGTATAACCGGTAATTTTACTGTAAAAGATAGGGTATCTGGTATTATTTCAATGTTTTTACTGATAAGATGATCATAGCGCTCGTTGATATTCTCCAAACCCAGTCCTGTCGATACTTCCGGTGTGATCTTAGGCTGCAGGTTATTCGTTACCACTATCTCATCTCCCTCAGAAAAAATCCGCACATGCAACGGCTTATCCAATGAAACAACATTATGCTTGATCGCATTTTCTACCAGCAACTGCAACGTAAATGGCGGTACTACTGATGCCTGATGTCCCTTACTAACGTCAATGGATACATCAAGCCCTTCTTCAAACCGGGCATTCAGTAAATAAACGTAAGCCTGGAGTATCTTCAGTTCCTCCGACACCTTTATCAGGTCCAGCTTTCTGTTCTCCAAAGTAAACCGGTAAAAATCCGACAACTTTAATATGAAATCAACACTATGTTCATCCCCACTCTCTACCATATACTTCAGCGTATTCAAGGTATTGAACAGAAAATGCGGGTTCACCTGCTGCCGTAACAATTCGAACTGTGCTGCCAGGTTATCCATCTTACTGCGCTCCAGCTCTATACTCACCCGCTGGTTCTGATAGGTCTGATAGATCAGGTGAATGAACATGTAGAAGGTCAGATTAATCAGCACACCCCTTACTTCAAACATAAGCATGGTAGGGCCAAAGTTAATATGCGTCAGTATCTGCTGCTGTATGTACGACAACAGGAACATCACCACAATACCTACCACGAGGTTCTTCAGCAACGGTGCCAGTGAAAACCCTTTGGCTACCTGCCTGGAATTATATACCGGCAGTGTAAGCATGTTATAGTACCATACAAACAACGAAAATAAAAACGTGATCGCTGAATTGGCAATTACCTCATAGATATTATACTGATGCTGGATCAGGCTGGGCAGTGATACAATAACGCCCAGAAACAAGGAGCTTAACCAGATAATCCTGCCCGATATTTTAAATGGCTTTCGTTTGTTCATGATGGGTCAAAGATAATCGTATTTGGCAGCCATTGGAAACAAACAACACCCGAATCCGGCATCTGGCACCCTGAACCGGACATTCCGGGTCCTCATGCCGGCACTCCACTTCCCAGCGGCATTTCTGGCCTGAAAGTCCGCCTGGCGGCTCACCTGGGATACTGTCCGGCTCACCCCCTCAATTGCCGGATACAGGGTATTACGTTTTCCCGGCGCCCCGGGAATCTTTCTCTTTGTGTCATAATACTTCGTATATGCACACACCGAACCGGATTAAACTAATCACTTTCAGCGCAGGAATTGCCGTAATAATAGTTGCAGCCATGTCTTTTACTACCCGTGTGGTAGATAACCCTCCGGTTACCGCGGAAATAGACGTTCCTGCCCCTGTAAAAAAGATCTTTCAGAAGGCTTGCTACGATTGTCACTCCAATACAACCAGGGTACAATGGTTCGATAAATTACCCATTGTAGCCGGTATGGTAAGAAGGGATGTCCTGGCCGCCCGGCAGAAATTCAATTTCTCTGAATGGGACAAGCTCTCCGGCGCCGAACAGGAATCCATCCTCTGGGAGGCCTACAATATGATCAATGCCGGCAATATGCCACTGCCCGAATATGCGGCACTCCATAGCAACGCAAAGGTCACGCCGGCAGAAATGGCCACGCTCCGGAACTACCTGGATACAAAACGTAAAACGGTACACCCCGATACCACTGCCGTTAAACAGGAGCATAACACCGCAAAAGCTGTACCTGTAGCGCCTACAGGCATACAATTCATGCCGGAGTTCCGCCAGTGGCAGGTAATGAGTACCACCTCCCGTTTTGACAATACTACCATGCGGGTCATGTATGCCAATCCGGTTGCCATGAAAGCTATTCAGGAGAAAAATATCAGTCCATGGCCCGACGGCGCCATCATCGTTAAAGTAGTATGGGAAAAAGCCCTGGATAATGAAGGGAATATTCATCCCGGTAAATTCCTGAACGTACAGTTCATGGTACGGAACCACACTAAATACGAAAGCACCGACGGCTGGGGTTATGCAAAATTCGAAACACCGGAACTCAAGCCTGCCGGCACTTTACTCACTGCCCAAACCTGTGCATCCTGCCACAGGGCTGCCAATAAAACCGGTGGCATCTTCGATCTCTCCACCTTAAATTAATATAGTCATGCGCGTTATCATACCCATCTACATCGCAGTTATGCTGCTCATCAGCTGCAGCACCAAAAAAGACATCCCTGCCTTACGCCCCTATGCATTCAACGACAGCGGCCTGCTGGTTATCACAACGGTTATCAATGAAAAAGCCGGTACCGTATCGCTGCTGTATGGCAACAAAGCCGCAATGGCACAGCAACTGAACAGGAAAGACACGCTCGCAGTACCTGCACAGTATACACTGGTAACCTACCGTAACCAGGATAATAAATACTGGTATGGCAGCTATATCAACGGAGCACTGTTAAGGGTGGAACAACTCAATATGAGCGGCCAGCCAGCTTATTCTATCCGGGAGTATAACAGCCCCGCCTATACGCAGACGGACGCCACCAGCCGTACAGATTTCATCCTTTCTCTTACCCCGGCATTTTACCCTTGCGATCCTTATTAATCACTACAAAATCTACATAAAATGAAAAAATTAATCGTACCAACACTCAGCATAGCCATGATCTGCCTCAGTACACTCATCGGCGCCTGCAACTCCCTATATGGCAACAACAACGCCTCCGTCATCAGTAACAGCGACAGCACCAAAGGCTTTGCGGTGGTAGAACTCTTTACCTCCGAAGGCTGCTCCAGCTGCCCTCCCGCTGATGCCCTGCTGGAAAAGCTGGAAGCGCAGAGCAATGGCAAACCCTTATACCTGCTGGCTTTCCATGTCGATTACTGGGACCATCAGGGATGGCGCGACAGCTTCAGTCAGCATGAATTCTCCCTGCGCCAGGAAGAATATGCCGGATGGCTCAACCTCAACGGCGTGTATACCCCGCAGGTAGTTATCAATGGCTCCAGCCAGTTTGTAGGCTCAGATGCCGCTGCTATTACCTACGCCATCAATCAGGCGCTGACAACACCGGCAGCCGCGTCCCTTACACTCAAAGCCACTTCCGGCCATCAGCAGGTTAATGTATCCTGGGACTCCCCGGCGCCACAGAAAAATACCCGGCTGTTGCTGGCGCTGGTACAGAAAAATGCACAAAGTATGGTGAGGGCAGGAGAAAATGCAGGCAGGAAATTATCACATGTACAAATCGTGAAAGACCTGACCACCGTCAACATGAAAGATACGAGCGCTACCCTGCCCCTTCCCGCCGGCTTCGACCAGCAAAACTGGGAACTGATCGGATTGCTGCAGAATACCCGCAACGGGCATGTGATCGCGGCCAGTAAAGTCAATATTCAATAATATCTCCGCAACAATCATCTATCTATTTAAAAAAATTAAAACCATAAGCGATGAACAACATCACCACAAACACAGCAAAAGTTTTATATACCGGTAAAACACATACCACCGGTGGAAGAGAAGGACAGGCAGTCAGCAGCGACGAACAACTGCAGCTTAAACTGGGCGCTCCCGGCAGCGGAAAAGGTACCAACCCTGAACAGCTATTCGCAGCAGGATGGTCGGCCTGCTTCATCGGTGCCATGGGACTGGCAGCAAAGGCACTGGAGGTGAAATTACCGGCTGATACTGCCGTTAATGCGGAAATTGACCTGCTGCTCGATAACGGAAGCTACAGCCTGCAGGCACGTCTGAATATCGAACTTCCAGGCATAGATACTACGATAGCCGAACAACTGATCGAAAGGGCGCACAACACCTGCCCCTATTCAAAGGCCATCAGGAATAATATCCCGGTAACATTAAACCTTGTGTAATATTGGAATGGCTAAAGGCCCGCGGTGGAGAGCTGCGGGCTTTATTGCTGCTGTTCGTTGTTAAAAGACTCAAAGGCAGCCCGCGCATGAGGTGGCTCCAGCTTAAACCTGTAAACATGCAATACCCGTTCCTCCAAAGAAGTCAGGTCTGTCCATGTCATAGTATAAGTACCCTTTTCATCAAACCAGTCATATTGCATGATACGACCGATCAGAAATTCAGCTTCCAGTTGGCTATGACAGATTGCGGTATATAGGACGGTGCCTTCAGGCTCTCTAAAATCTAATCTCGTTAACATCGATTCTATTTACTACATCCTAATTTCTGAAAAATTTTTGAATAACGACGTCCTCCATTCCTTTTTTCTTACCCGTTCAACTAATTTATTGCACGTGACAACATGATTTTAGCGAATTTTAATGAGACTCCTTCACCATGGCCTTCGTTCACGGCTTATCCCGCTTATTCATTTTGTTCAATCAAACTTATCTTGATCATTTTATTCAAATCATATTGGAATAAATTACCAAACGTTAATTTTTTGTAAATTCAGTAACGTATCCTAACTATCCAGCATATCCTGAATTTTTATGAACAACCCACATAAACCGGCGATACCAGTACACTTTTACGGCCTGGATGCAATACGAGGTATCGCATCCATCATCGTCGTACTATATCACTGGCAATTATTTTTTTATAAAGATGATATATGGTTCCAGGATGGCTATGATAAAGCGTCCCTCCCACTCTATTCATGGTTCGAAGTATTCTATAATAACGGCATGGTGTCCGTAGACCTCTTCTTCCTGCTCTCCGGATTTATTTTCTTCTGGCTGTATGCAGACAGGCTTTCTTCCAGAAAGATGAAGTTCGGCAAATTTGTGGTATACAGGGTGAGCAGGTTATATCCCATTCACTTCGCCGGCCTCATGCTGGCCGCCCTGCTGCAGTTCCTGATCCTGAAAAACCTGGGGCACTACTTTATATTCGTATTCAACGACAGCTACGATTTTGTTTTGCACCTATTATTTATGCAAAACTGGGGTTTTGAAAGAGGCCCTGGCTTCAACGCACCGTCCTGGTCTGTGTCTATTGAAGTACTACTCTACCTGATGTTCTATATGGTCTGCTTCTTCCGTTTGCAGGCCAACAGGCTATTTATCCTTTTGCTCATTCCCGTGGGCGCCATCATGCAGCATTATGATATGCTCATCGGTAAAGGGATGTTCTCCTTCTTCATGGGTGGCCTCGTATACTATGCCTATATGGACATACTCCGCCAGAATAAAGCTAAACAGTACCTAAAGGTGATTGGTATCATCACGCTGGCACTATGGACTTATACCATTGTCGGATATTATTTTTCATTAACACATCAGGCCTGGGAATGGCTAAGACTACATCAGCTGTCGCATATAACCCCCGAAGCTTCCGAAAAGATTTACCCTGTACTCAGAAATATGCTATTCAGATTAACCGTATCTCCGTGCACTATTCTCACACTGGTGTTGCTGGAAACTGTCCGTCGCCCACTCAGCAGCCGCTGGGCAATCCTCGGCAACAGCAGCTATGCTATTTATCTCCTTCACTTCCCACTACAGTTATTGATTGTGTTGCTATTCCATCAATTTAATATCAGTCGCCAGATATTGTCTTCGCCATGGTCAATGCTGGCTTTCTTTTCAGTGCTGGTTACTATAAGTGTTGCCGCTTATTACTGGTACGAACTACCATTACAGGATAAAATCAGGCAACTGGCTTTTCCAAAACCACCCAGGCTGGCGGTGGAGGTTTCTGATAAAAAAGCTTAACGAACCACCACAGCTGCCAGAAAATAGTTGAAAAACCGACAGATTGAACCGCAATCACCCATTGCGGATTAACTGACCCATAAAAGAATGGCATTCATGCGATACTACTTACTAACCCTCCTTTTCGTGATTACTGCCTGTCAAAGCAGTAAAAAGATCACCTATTTCAATGATATCGTCAGCACTAACGGCCGCGATACAACACTGCACGTGCCCCCGCTACGCGTGCACCCCGGTGATGTGCTCCAGATTACCATCACCACGCTGGACAAAGACATATCGATGATCTTTAACCCAAACCCCATGGGTACCAACAACATGACCAACGGCGGAATAGACCAGGGCTACCTCGTAGATGCCGCCGGTAATGTCAATCTGCCCATCGTAGGAGAAGTGAATGTCAATGACAAAACCACCTCCGAAATCAATACCATCGTGGGTGACAAACTTGCTAAATCTTTAAAAAATGTATACGTATCTACCCGCATCGTAAGCTTTAAAGTATCCGTACTCGGTGATGTAGCCCGCCCCGGCTCCTTTAAAATAGGTACGGAAAGAGTTTCTCTGTTGGATGCCCTCAGTATGGCCGGCGACCTTAACGTCACCGCCGAACGCGACAATGTCATGGTGATCCGGGAAGTGGATGGTGTAAAACAATACGCCAGTATTAATCTTACCGACAGCAAAATGTTAAGCTCTCCTTACTACTACCTGGAAAATAATGATGTGGTATATGTCAGACCCGGTTCCAATAAGAAATTCCCGACATCAAAGTCTGTTATCCTGCTGCCTGCGATCATAGCCCTTATTTCACTCGGTACCACCATTGTGCTCCTGAGTAAATGATAAAACCCTTTTGTATGGCACCTCTCAAAGTAGTACACAATACCACCAAAGCCCTGGACCTTTCCGATCTTCTCCGGAAAATGCTGTTCCACTGGCCCTTATACCTGGTAGCCATCCTGCTGGCCACCGGTGCCGGATACATGTACCTGAAATATGCCAAGCCGGATTATATGGCTACCGCCAGATTATATATCCGCGATGATAAAAAAACAGGCAACAGTGAAGAAGCCGATGCCCTGAAATCATTGTCACTCTTCAAAGATGGTAAAAATATGGAGAATGAAATGGAAGTCCTCCAGTCGCCGGTACTCCTCCAGAGAGTCATCAGCGCAGGTGCTTTCAACCTCCGGTATTACGACAAACAACCACTCCATACAAACGAATTATATGTAAACCCACCCCTCCTGATCAGGGTTTTAAGTAATAATGCCCGGATTGGTAATTATACCTTCGACGTTAAGGCAGATAAAAACACCTATAACCTCCGCGCCAAAGCAGGCAAAAAAGGAAAGGCTACCGCCATATCCGTACATGCAGACCAACCATTTACATTTGGCAAAGATACCTTCCTGCTCCATGCCAATACCACTGCCACAGCAGCCCTGCCAGACCATTACCGCATCGCGGTGGATTCTGTGATTGAACTGGCTGCAAAAACGGTCGAAGATATCAATACAACGCTCGTCAACAGAGATGCCACCGTCATCCTGCTGAGTTACAAAGATCCCGTTGCCCAACGCAGCGCCGACTTCCTCAACGCGCTCCTGGATGAATACAACGAATACACACTCAGCGATAAAAATAAATCCGGCCTCAAAACCATTCATTTCCTCAACACCCGCATAGACTCCCTGAAAGATGAGCTGGGTTTGCTGGAAGGCCAGGAAGAACATTTCAAGGTACAACGTGGCATCACCGACATCGACGCCAGCTCCAAACTGGCACTGGAACAGGTAAAAGAAGCCGACTCGCGGCTCAGTGAGGCCAATATGCAGGTCTCTGTACTCGACCAGGTAGAAGACTACATCAATATGCCCGATGCCAACTACCCGTTTGCTCCCGTTGGCGGCAGTGTAGACGGCACCCTCACCGCCATGATCAACCGGTACGAGGAAGCACTGCGCGAAAACCGCAAACTCTCCCTCTCCCTGCAACCCGACAATGTGATCATGCAAAACGCCACCGCCCAGGTAAAGGATGCCCGCGCCACCATCCGCGACTATATCAGCGGATATAAAAGAAATGCCGGCGTGGTACAGCAACAGACACAGGAAAAAGTTAATGGCATCAACAATAAGATCGCCCAGATACCGGCATACGCCAGGGAATACGTAAATATAAAACGACAACAGGGGGTAAAAGAAAATCTCTATCTCTTCTTACTGAAAAAGAAAGAAGAAGCCTCTGTAAGCAATGCCAGTACGGTAACCGATAATAAAATCATCGCACCGGCCTATGTACCGGAAGACCCTGTCAGCCCGAAGAAACCACTGATATATATCAGCTTCCTCGTACTGGCACTGGTGGCCGTCAGCATATATATCTACATAAAATATTTCCTCAATCCGCGTATCCTCAACAGGTCTGAAATAGAAGAAATTTTTGACCTGCCGGTTATTGCAGAAATATTCCAGCAGAAAGAATTTGTGAGGGATCTTTCCCTGCCCCAGAAATCAGTGCTGACAGAACAGATCCTCAACCTGCGTACCAATCTGCGTTTCCTGCTGGCAGACCATAAAGGTTCCGCTACCATTATGCTTACCTCCAGCATTTCCGGTGAAGGCAAAACCTTCCTTACCACGCATATCGCCAATTCATTAACAGTGAATGGCAAAAAGGTGGTGATGGTAGAAATGGACCTGCGCAAACCCAAGCTCTCCTCCTTCGTTAATATGGACCACCGTACAGGTATTACCAATTACTTACTTGGACATGCATCGCTGGAAGAAATTGTCCGCAAAGTACCCGGCGCCGAAAACCTCTACATCGTGTCGTCCGGTCCTATACCACCCAATCCGGTAGAGCTGATCGAAGGCCAGCAGATGGCACACCTGCTCCAGGAACTAAAGTCCGCCTTCGATTATGTAGTAATAGACACGTCGCCGGTAGGCATCGTATCTGATGCGAAAAGTATCGCCCCGTTTGTAGACTGTACCCTCTTTACCATTCGCTACAACTATACCCTCAAAGCCAAGCTGGCACAGATGGAAGAGGTACTGCGGGAGAATTATTTCAAGAAGAAGGGGCTCATCTTTAACGGCATAGAACAACATTCCTTCTACCCACATTACTACTATGGAAAATATAGCTATGAAGAACAGAAAGGCCGCAAATACAGCTGGCGCGCATTGATCAGAAAAACAGCCAAACGCATTGCATAAACTGGTAGAAAATACAGGATGGCTGCTGGCAGATAAAATCAGCCGGTTATTTCCAGGGATACTGGTACTGGCACTGCTTGCGCGTCACCTGGGGCCAGGCACATTCGGCATCTGGAGTTATACGATCGCCGTCAGTGCCATTATGGGAAGTATCGCCATTCTGGGCATGGACAAGCTGATCATTAAAGAACTAATGGCAGAACAGGATACACGTACTACGGTAACGACTATACTATTTATACGTATCACCGCAGCAATGCTTTGCATGATCCTCAGCATAGTGCTGGTATATCTCATGAACCCCAACCCGGTATACCTGCTCTGCATCTGCTTTTCCAGCACCACCATCCTCTTCCAGTCTTTTGACGTCATGGATGGTTATTACCAGGTAAGCAAAAGCCTGAAAACAGTGATCGTTCCCAAAGTAACTATGTTCCTGACATTCTCGGCATGCAGGCTGATCGCTGTATTTTTGAACGCAGGCCTCGTGGTTTTCCTCGCCCTGGCGGCATTGGAACTCGCCTGCGCCTATTCCTGGATACTTTACAGGTACCTGCGGCACACCACCCTTCATCCGCGCTTTATCAATTTCAAAATGGCGGGAAAGCTGCTCCGTGACTCCTGGGTGCTGATACTCGGCGGCCTGGTGGTCGTACTGTTCATGAAGGTGGATAATGTACTGCTCAACTTCCTGAGTACCCCCGCCGAACTGGGTAATTATGTGGTGGCCATCCGCATATCAGAATTATGGTATGCCCTGCCTACCGTCATCAGCACCGCCATGCTGCCTATTCTTTTCAAAAAGAAATCGGAAGGACAGACCGTGTACCTCCGGACGCTCGAAAAATGGCTCCGGGCATCAGGCGTTATCAGCACCATACTGGCGCTGGGCATCAGCATCACCGCCAGGCCACTGCTATTCTGGCTATATGGAAGCGCCTATGTCAACGCTGGCGCCATCCTTCAGATACATATCTGGGCCGTTATTCCTGTATTCCTGATGATGGTACTGGTGCAATATCTTTTCGTAGAAAGCCGCTACAAACTCTATCTGTATGGTAATGTTGCCGGCCTGATAGTAAATATCATCCTCAATATCATCCTGATTCCTACTATTGGGGGAAAAGGTGCTGCCATAGCCACCGTAGCGGCCTACAGCACCGTATTTATCACGACGGTATTACTCGACAGCAGCAGGCAGGCCATATTACTGAGCTGGAAAATGCTCTACCCTGCACGCATATACGCAGATGCCGCTGAAGGCCTGACACTGTTACGCCGGCGCTTCAGCAAACAACTATTCCTTCACCCCAATAACCCACTGGCCGATGAATAACGTAAAAAATATAACGAAAAGCCTCGTCACCAGGCTATTCCCTAAACTCCGGTATAGTGTGCTCGCCTATAGCTCCGAAGGGGAAGACCTGATCCTGAAACGCATCTTCGATGAAAAGAAAGATGGCGTATACGTCGATGTTGGCGCACACCACCCCTTCCGTTTCTCCAATACCTACCTGTTTTATAAAAAGAACTGGAGAGGTATCAATATAGATCCACGACCAGGCACCATGGCGCTTTTCAACAAACACCGCCCCGGCGACACCAACCTGGAAATGGGCGTCAGCAGAGAACCACAGCACCTCACCTATTCCATCTTCAATGAACCGGCATTAAATACGTTCTCGGAAGAACGTGTCAGAGAATATACACAGAAAGAATGTTACAAGGTCATAGACAGCAAAAAGATCGAGACAATGCCCCTGGCAGCTATCCTCGACCGGCACCTGAAATCTACGACCATCGACTTTATGACCATAGACGTAGAAGGCATGGACCTGGAAGTACTTCGCTCCAATAACTGGCATAAGTACCGCCCGGCCATCGTGCTGGTAGAATCTACGCCATACGAACTGGAAAAAGGAAATAACAGCGAACTGCTGAAATTCATGGACCAGAAAGGTTATGGCCTCTTTGCAAAAACATTTTACACCTACTTCTTCCGCGACCTGCAAGGAAATTATATGGGTCCGAATGATTAAAATCAACAGCAGATGAATACCCCCGTACTGATATTGATTTTTAACAGGAAAGCAAAATCACTGGAGCTTATCAGGCACCTGCGTGCGGTGAAACCCCGCCGCATATATATTGCAGCCGATGGCCCCAGAGACAATCGCCCGGAAGAAACCCTGCAATGTGAAACGACCAGGAATGCAGTACTGGAAGCCATCGACTGGACCTGCCAGATAACCACCCTCTTCCGCACCGGTAACCTCGGTTGCGGAAAGGCCGTCAGCAGCGCTATCAGCTGGTTCTTTGAGCAGGAAGAAGAAGGTATTATCCTGGAAGATGATTGCATGCCAGCCCCCAGCTTCTTTGATTTCTGTACCAATATGCTCCACCACTACCGGCAAGACCAGTACGTCATGCATATCAATGGCAGCAACTTTCAGTTTGGCAATCAACGCGGAAATGCCTCCTATTACTATTCCCGCATGGCACACATCTGGGGATGGGCCACCTGGCGCCGCGCATGGAAATACTACGACTTTTCCCTTTCCAGATACAAACACCATACTACAACAGGACTCAGCAGAACACTCCTGCACGACTACCACTGGATAATGAACGGCAAGCTCGATACCTGGGACGTGCAGTGGTTCCTCTCCGTATGGTTCAACAAAGGATGGGTCATCGCCCCAAATGTAAGCATGGTACGTAATATCGGATATGATGCCGAAAGCACCCACACCCAGCGGATACCACCCTGGTTCAGCAAAATCGCTTACGGCGAAATCACCGATATCGTACATCCGCAGAAAAGATCAATAGACCAGGAAGCAGACAACTACGCCAGTAAGGTCATGTTTTCGCCCAGCAGGACTTACCTGGTGGTACGTGATTTTATCAAAACAAGCCCCCGGCTGATGAAGTTATATACGCGACTGACAACAAAATAATTCATTGTGGAGACAACAGTATTAGATCTGAAAAGCAGTAACCTCTTCGTGGAGGTATTCAAGGAAATGATGCCACTCATCATTGCCCTGACATTGCTGTATCTCTACTATAAAAAGCGTATCAACATCATCGACATGCTGCTGTATGCCTTTGCCACAGAGGCTTACACTATGATCTACATAGGCCCCACCTTTAGCTCTTCCTTCTTCATTGCCATGTTTATTATGGCAGATCAGCTACACCAGCTGCTGACAGGCAGACTATACATCCGGAATTCGTACCTCTGGCTGTTACTACTACCATTGATTTTGCAGATAATGGTGATGATGATCACCGCATTTTATAAAAATCCTTTTGAATGGCAGGGCAGCGGCATGAGCTTCTACCTGCGTCCATTATATTTTTATATAAAGACATATCTGCCGATGTTTGCCATTGGCTCAAAGATAGTACAGGACAGGCATTCACTATCCTTCGACGCCTTCTGTAACACAATGATGCGCATCGCCGTTTTCTCCTGCTGGATGGGCGTCATTCAGCTGTTTGTACTCGTTGTACTGAAAAACCAGATACTGGGACAGCTGCTGGGCTTGCAGGAAAGATATATGTACCAGCAAATAAACGGACCACTGGGAATTCGCATCCAGGCGCTGTTTGCCGAACCAAAGGTATTCAGTGCGTTTATGTCCGTCACCATTCCCATCTTCTTATACAACAGAAAATACAGGTACGCCTTATGGGCTTTTATGATGGCCACCATCACCTCTTCACAAACTTTCTGGACCAATATACTCAGTGCCGGCATTGTATTTCTGCTGCTGTACCGCTGGCCGGTGGTCAGACTCAAAATACTGACGAGTCTGGGTATAATCGTTGGTATGTTTATGATGGTGGCAGGCATGAAAGATACGCTGATGAAACTCTACCTGAAAAACAGGAACCAACCAGTATACCAGATGTTGCTGGAGCGTTCCGTAGACAGGTACGATACCAAATACTGGCAACAGGACAACGTATACCTGGGTATTCCGTTGCAGCGCGACATGGAGTTACCCATCGTTAACTTCCTGCAGGACAACCCCTATTTGCTGGCCACCGGCTATGGCCCGGGAAACAGTATGTTCATTCCGGCGAGTTACTTTGACGGGAACCTGCGGTATGAAAACCGTTTCGAAGGCGTTGGCGGTCATAACCTCAACATGCGATGGTTTTATGTGCTGGCAGAATTCGGATTGATCGGCCTGATTTTTATTTTCTGGCTGGTTACCAGATCACGACCCGGATTACCATTATTTCAAAAAAACTACCTGGTATTTATCGCCGTATGTTTCTTTTTTAGTCAGATAGATTTATTTCTGTTGATGACCTCTTTATTATGTGTATATGGAGAAGTATCGCCATCTATGCATAGCGAAGAAGCTATCACTGCACTGGCTTAATTGTTATGAATATCTATTTGGACAATATCGTTTTCAGCATTCAGCAGGCAGGCGGGGTATCTGCCTACTGGTATGAACTATTGAAGGGTATCTGCAATAGCGGGCAGCGTGTATCCTTTCTGAATACCCGGCTTACCGCGGATAATGTTTTTGAGCAACAGTTACAATACAACGATTATCCATGTATCCGGGAAAGCAAACTACCGGCGGGTCTGCTGCGGTACCTCCCGCTGCGGTATACTTTGCCGGCAGGCGCCATATATCATGCAGGCTATATGCGGGTATCTCCCCAGAAAAATATACTGAACATACTCACCGTGCATGACTTTGCACATGAGCGTAAGCTGGCCACACGTTTTCCGAGAGGGTTATTCAATACCACCCAGAAAGCCTATGGCATCAGGAAGGCAGATGGAATCATCTGTATTTCTGAAAGTACCAGGAGTGAACTATATCATTTCTATCCGCAGGCACGCGCAGCCAGCGTCAGCGTGATACACCACGGCATAGGCAGCGACTTTTCCGTGATGGATAAACGCTCCTGGCCATCGGTGCTGGCAAAGAAAAATATTCCGGCGTACGTGTTGTATGTGGGCGCCAGAAACTATTATAAACATTTCAACACCGCAGTACAGGCGCTGGCGTTGTTACCGGAAAATTACCACCTGGTAGCTGTTGGTGGTGGGGCCACATCAGCAACAGAAAATGCGCTGCTGAAAAAATTGCTGCCAGGCAGGCACCATCTGCTGCCGGTAGTTAGTAAAGAAACACTGAACCACTTGTATAATCAGGCCTTTTGCCTGCTCTACCCTTCTGTTTACGAAGGCTTTGGATTTCCTCCGGGAGAAGCCATGAAGGCCGGTTGCCCGGTAGTTGCCTGTAACCGCACTTCCATTCCGGAAGTTGTAGGCGATGCCGGCATACTTGCAGACGAGCCTTTGCCGGAAGTTTTTGCCTTCCGCATACAGGAACTGGAACAAGACAGTTACCGGCAACGGCTGATCAGCAAAGGACTGGCCAGAGTACAGCAATTTACCTGGGAAAAAACAGTGGCATCTACATTACACTTCTATCAAAATTGTTGGCAAAAAAAGTTTGCAAGATGAACCTGATATTTAAAATGGCAGATGCAGCACGGGTGATGCTACAATCAGGCAAAGGCCTGGGCGGATTGCTACGGAACGGGGCCTCTGTAGCCTCCACACAGATCATGCACAACTGCGGGCATTACATCTCCCAACTAAACACCATCATCGATGTTGGCGCAAACAAGGGACAGTTTGCACTCGCAGCAGCGTATAAATTTCCACACGCCAAAGTACTTTCCTTTGAGCCACTGCCGGATGCTTATAAATCATTGCAACAAAATACCAGAAAATCTGCCCGGATCAGCGCCTTCAATTATGCGCTAGGCAGCAATGATGGCCAGCTGGCATTTTATAGCAACGAATATTCCCATGCCAGTTCCGCACTGCAAGTCAGTGAAACACTCATAGCACTGGAACCTGGCACTGCAAATGCAGTATTAACACAGGTACCGGTAAAGCGACTGGATACTGTGTTACAACAGCTGCCCGTCAATGGCCCCGTACTTTTAAAAATGGACGTGCAGGGCTTTGAGAAAGAGGTACTATCCGGCGCTGGCAATAGCCTGCAACAAATAGACTACCTCCTTTTTGAAACCAGTTTTGTACCCCTTTACAAAGGAGAACCCCTGTTTGATGAAATGCACCATTTTGTCAAATCGCTTGGCTTCGAGTTTATCGCACCTGTAGGATTCCTGCAATCTGGAAAGTTGCAAATCCTGCAAATGGACCTGCTATACAAGAAAAGGTGATGGATTGACTCACGCGGTTACAGTAGCGTCGATTTGTTAACTTTTTAGGTGTTGTTTTATGAAACTCATTGTTCAAAGGCCCATGCTCTTTCGCCAGCTGGCAGACTGCATCGTGCTAACATGCGCATTCCTGTTTTCCCAGGAAATGGTGGTGTTGCTTAAACATCCGGCCATGGCCCAACCCGCCAACCTTTGGCTGTTGCTGATCAGCCAGGTCACCTGGCTGCTTACCGGCCAATATAGTACTCATCTATATGATGATTTCAGGTCGAGGCCATTCTCCTACGAATTTATGGCCATCACCAAAACACTGCTGCTGCACGTATGTATACTTACATTCGTGGGCTTCTATTTCTTTAAACACTTATACTCGCCCCGGCTGTTTATCGGCATTTATACTACCAGCATATATATCATCATGCTGGTAACAAAACTGCTGATCAAAAAAATGCTGGTAAAACTCCGCTCCTATGGTCTCAATAAAAAAAATATCCTGATCATAGGCGCCGGTGAAACCGGGCAGAATTTTCTGCAAACCATTTCTGCCAACGACCATTACGGCTACCAATGTGTAGGCTTTGTCGACATTGCCCCAAATGAAGCTGTCAACGGAAAATACCTCGGCAATATATCTGACCTTACCCGGATTTTTGAAAAACATGAAATTGATGATGTAGTACTGGCATTGCCGCAGAGTACCAGGGAAGAAAGGGAACATATCATCGTTACCAGCGAACAGGCAGCCAAGAGGGTAAAAATCATCGCCGACTGCCACCAGCATTGCAGCAGTATGGTTAAAATGAGCTTATTCGGACACTTCCCGCTGATCAGCATACGTACCACCCCGCTGGATGATGCCGGCATACAGCAGCTGAAACGCGCTTTTGATATACTTTTTACGGTGGTCATGATGGCTGCTTTTTCCTGGCTGTTTCTGCTGATCGCCGTACTGATAAAATTAACGTCGGCCGGCCCGGTGATATACCGCCAGGAAAGATGGGGACTGAAAAACAAGCGTATGGTCATCTATAAGTTCAGGACCATGCGTGTCAACTGCGAGGAAATAGGCACCAGTGGCGAATACCTCCAGGCTGAGCGCAACGATCCCAGGGTAACAAAAATCGGGAAGATATTGCGCAAAACAAACCTCGATGAACTGCCACAGTTCTTTAATGTTTTACGTGGAGAAATGTCGTTTGTAGGTCCGCGCCCACATTGTACCCCCATGCATGTAGAAATGCAGAAAACCGTGAAACACTATATGCTGCGTCACCAGGTGAAACCCGGTATCACCGGCTGGGCACAGATCAACGGCTGCCGTGGCGAATGCAAGTCATTGCTGGAGCAACAGAAACGAATCAACCTGGATATCTGGTATATAGAAAATTATAGTATCTGGTTAGATATACAAATCGTATTTCAGACGATCGTAAATATGATCAGGGGAGATAAAAATGCATTCTGATGGCCACACGTATTTTATTGATCAGCGGGTATTTTTCGCCGGAGCCCAGCGGCATTGGCAAATACAACGGAGAGCTCATGGAATGGCTTGCTGCCAGAGGCTATGAGTGCAGTGTTATTACATCCTATCCTTCTTACCCGCAATGGAAGGTGGCGCCGGAATATCAACATAAAAAATATTACTACTCCAATGAAATACATGCTGTTGGCAATCAGTCAGCCATCCATGTTTTCCGCTGCCCGATGTACGTACCTGCAAAGCCAAGCGGGAGCCGGAGAGTATTACAGGATATCAGTTTCTACGCTTCTGCCACCCTGCGGCTTGTGCCCCTCCTGTTTGGCAAAAAATATGATGTAGTACTGATAGTATCACCCGCCTTTCACCTTGGCCTGCTGGGCTTTTGGTATAAACTCACCAGAAAGGCCACCTTCCTCTACCATATTCAGGACATGCAGATAGAAGCAGCCCGGGATTTAGGTATGATTAAGTCCAGATGGTTATTACAGCAAATGTTTTCTATAGAGAAATTCATTTTCAGAAAGGCTGACATGGTCAGCAGCATTTCCCCGCAGATGGTGGCCAGTATTGCCGGAAAAGCCGGAAAACAGGTAAACCTGTTTCCTAACTGGGTCGATACTTCGTTGTTTTATCCACTGTCAGACAAAGCACCGCTAAAACAGAAATTCGGACAGGAGGCTGGTAGCAAGATCATTTTGTACAGCGGCGCCATCGGCGAAAAACAGGGACTGGAACATGTGCTGGAAGTGGCCATGCGCCTGCATAACGATCAAAAGATACGCTTTATCATCTGTGGTTCCGGACCTTATGCCCAAACACTGGCAGAAAAAGCAAAGGCTGCACGCCTCAGCAATATCAGCTTCCTGCCCTTACAACCTGCAGCTACTTTCAACGAATTTTTAAATATGGCAGATGTACACCTGGTACTACAAAAAGGTAAGGCCAGCGACCTGGTACTACCTTCCAAACTCACTACCATACTGGCTGTAGGTGGCGTAAGCGTTATCACAGCCAATGCAGGCACCACACTTTATGACCTTGTGAGAGAGCACCAGGTAGGTATCAGCGTAAACGCGGATGATACCGATGCCTTGGAAGCCGGAATCAGACAGGCATTAGACAGTGAGCACAGTAAAATTTCCAGTAATGCCAGGCAATATGCGGAACAATACCTCGGCGTAAATGGGATTATGCAGCAATTTGAGCAGGATATATTATCAGCATAGGTCTTTTCGTACTGCCACTATATTCTGGAAACAGAATATTTCGTAGTGTACCGGATGATAGATACCCAGGGATAGTGGGCCATCCGGCAACAAACGGAAGAAGTCATAATTGGGAAGCAGGTCAATAATATCTTTAAAGAATGTTTTGGATATGACATTCATTTCATTAAACTCCAGCTGGATAACATCAATTTTCCCCGCCCTGATGGCCTGAGTGGCGCCCTGGAGCACGTTGCGTTCATGCCCTTCCGTATCTATTTTCAACAGGGCAATTTTATCGATATCGTTAGTAGCAATAAATTCGTCCAGGGTGGTCATGGAAATGCGGATTTCTTCTGCCATGCCATGGTGCAGCGTTTCTATTACTTCCTTATACATACTGGCATGTTCAGAGCCTTCCTGTCCGTCATAATCATATATTACGGTATCCGATGATGCTTCGCCGGCGCCCAGGCAAACAGGCGTAAAGTTTCTTTTTTCGGCGATATCTTTGAGTTTAAGGTAAGTTTTCGGATGGGGCTCAAATGCAAAAATAGGCAGGTTTATCTGCGCATCACGGAGCATGGCTGAATAGTGACCAACATTAGCACCGATGTCCAATATCACACCACTGTTCAGCAGTTTACGGGCCTGCAGGAAACGAATGAAGGCTTTCTCTCCCGTCACATAATCATTTTCACTGTTTCTCAGGCCCAGCCCGAACATGCTCAGCTTATACATAAAGAGATGTATCGGGTAAAATGCTTTCCTCACCAGCAGAAAAACAAAAACATTTTTGACAGATCTCCCTACCCTGTTCATAGCAAACGCATTTATAGGAAAGTTAAGGATAAGCAGCATGAAAACCCTGTTCATTTTGTTCATTCAAATACTTTTAATATCGACAAATGAACAGCATGTATCGACAAAAAAAACGAAACAGATGACGGCTATCACCATTTAACTGACAACAAAACATTATTAAATTAAACGTCAGAGACTGCTCATTTTTCTACATACCGGGGCATACCTCACCCAATTTTTCGTACAGGCATAACCATTGGAAATACGCCCCTGCAGGCACCTGTCAACAGGGGCTATCTCCCTGATAATAAATAACTACGCGATCTTCTCTCTTTAAAAAAATAACCAGTGGTATACTAATTGCCTGTTATTAGCCAATAATATTCTGTAACCAAAAACCATCTTTATGAGGTCTTTATTGAAAATCTGTTGCGCTGTGTTATTAACAGCATTTGTGATTGCTTCCTGTAGCAAGAGTACAGACCCTGCTGACGTAGATATATTTGCAGGGACATTCAAAGGGAGTGTAGCCTACACCGATAGTGGCACCAATATTCAGCAGGACAACGGCAGTGTATTTGTTACGAAGGTAGGTACACAGTATAATTTCAAATTTTCAGACAACATTCCCGCATTGACAGGTGTTGAGTTTGAAAAGAAAGATGATAATACCATGGTAAACATTGGCGCCAATGGAACAGGGCTTATCACTATTAATAAAGATAAGCTGGTCATAGGTTTTACCAGGGATGGAAAAACCTGGACCGCCAACTGTAACAGGTAAACCTATACGAAGATGACCAGCTGTTATTATTTTTGTCTGAATAAATAATAACAGCTGGTCATCTTTAATAAGATCTTCCGGCCTGATAATGACCGCATTTTGCTTTAAGTTTTTTTAAGTAGAAAAAAGATATCCGGTACCGTTAGTGATTAACATATACAAAACATAATCCATGTCTCAATTTTGTGACATTTGTACTATATTCGTTTATGTAACTTACAGGGAGTTTGACAGGCACCCGCTTACAAAAAGCTAAATCATTGGTGCACCTGTCCCTGAACCCTGAATATAAATGCTGTTAGCCGATACGATCATTGTTGTGATAATGCCTCAATAAAAAATGTTCAGAGAATGATATCACGTAGCTGGCAGGCTATTCTTTTCTGCTAAAGCATTGGGATTAAATAGTAAAATCGATAATTAGTACTCATCATATGACTCATTCATTTTTAATGATTGGCCAGTCCAATATGGCGGGCCGTGGTTTTACAGCCGAGGTACCGGCTATCCTGGACGAAGGCATCAAAGTACTTCGGAACGGTCGCTGGCAAACCATGACAGAACCCGTTAACTACGACCGTCCGGTTGCTGGTGTTAGTCTGGCTGTTTCTTTTGCAGCCGCATTACGGCACAGCAACCCACAGGCGGCGGTAGGCCTTATCCCTTGCGCCGATGGCGGCAGCAGCATCGACGAATGGGCTGTAGATGGACCATTGTTTGAAAATGCCGTTACCCAGGCACGCCTGGCCATGCGTGACAGCACCCTGGCGGGTATACTCTGGCATCAGGGCGAGGCTGACAGTCTGCCCGGAAATGCAGAACGTTATACCAGCAAGTTTGGCCCCGTAATAGCAGCACTGAGAGCTGCACTGAACGCACCTGCAATACCGCTGATCGTGGGAGGTCTGGGCGACTTCCTTGTAAAGGGCACCTATGGTAAAGTGTTTTCCTCCTACCAGGTAGTCAACGACCAGCTCTTGCAATATGCGGAATCTCAGCCCCATTGCTACTTTGCGACAGCTGCGGGCCTCACGGCCAATCCGGATTATATTCATTTCAATGCGGCTTCCCTCCGGCTATTTGGTATACGTTACGCAGAGGCCTTCACAAAGCAGCAGCAAATCACGGCGCCATTGCCTTTTGAAAGTGCCGTGCTGGAAACCATCTATAACAGGGAGATGACCGTTGCGGAAAAAACCTTTGAGCTGCAACTTAAATTCGCTCATGGAAAAATCTCTGTAACCACCTTCCAGCAAGAATTGGAACAACTACAACCTCTATAAACCATATTAAAAAAGGATGGGCCAGATGGCCCATCCTTTTTTGCTTTTGTCAAGCTATTTCAATTATTTTTTATCGGCGATCAGCTTCATGACGTATTCCATCTGCGTATCCTTTTTGTTCATGTAGTCGTCGAAGGTCTGCCATACCTCATGGTCAGGCATTGTTCCGCGGCCTTCCGGCTGGTCGGGCTTTACGGGTGCGTCCTGTACTACGTAAACAATAGAGAACTGTGTTTTGATTTTGGAATTGGGTAATTCATAAACCAGTGGCGAGTGACCGTTATGGCCATAGTATCCGCCCACCGTTTCAACGCCAACGATGGTGACGTTTCTGGCATAGGCTTTCACCAGTGATGCCAGGTGAGAAGCCGCAGAAGCTGTGTACTCATCAGCCAACAGGTACAGGTGTCCTTTATAGGCAGGCTGTTTAGGGTTGTACACAGGGTTCATTACCTGGTTCTGTTTACTTCTCCCGTTGCTGTAAGGCAGGTAGTTTTCGTTCAGGAATTTATGTCCGTAGGCAATATCTGCCGAATCGAAGCGCTTTCCGGTGCTTATTCCCCAGAAATACTGCATAAAAGGAATGGAATCACGGTTAAAGGAGATATATGCCTCATCGTTTTCCTTAAATGGATGGTCCGTGAGGTACATCATCGGCTGTTCGAAGGTAGGGTCGCTGCCACCGGGATTGCTTCGGATGTCCAGGATGAGATTAGGAACCGCGTTTTTGTCCAGCTGCTGGAAAACGCTGTCGATAAACCGCTGGTATACCGGAAAGCGGGGATCATCGGCATCGTCGGCCATGGTGAAGATGCGGAGACTGAGCAGGCCGGTAGCGGCATCTTTCATGCGGAAGCTATATTTAGGCTGCACATTATAGTCGATGGTACTATCTACCGCTGCGCTGTAGCGGCTTACCTGGTTTTTCTTGCGTTCGTCGAGGGTTACCGCTGCCAGTGTAGCCGTTTTCACGTCCTGCGTATATGGCGGAGTAAAAGTTACTTTAAAGCTATCATGCAAGCCATATTCCAGGAGATATCTCACCCCATAGGCACGGTTAACACTACCGGATAACTTTTCGGTAACGGTATAGCCATCGGCAGTTAAGTACTTATAGAAAGAATGCATTAGTGCAGTATCCGAAACGCCATTGATACTGAGAATACGGGAACCTGCCGGGATTTCGGCCGTCTGGTTATTGAAAATCATTTTCCCCTGGATATACTTCAGGTCGTAGGGGAAATAGCCTTTCTGGCGGTTAAGGAAGCCGAATAAATCTGCTGCCGGCTCCGTATAGTTATGGCAGCTGCCTTCGAAATCAGAGAGTTGCAGAATGATTTTATAGAATTCCGTTGTACGTACAGGCTTTTTCGTTGCATTTATTGCCCAGTTGTAGATGCTGTCTATCTGTTTTTTGGTATAATAGCGATATAGTCCGGAATTGGTTTTCTCCCGGATATCGCGGAATACCTTCAGGTCCGCCTGCATCTGGCGCGGCGTGAGCATTTTGTTGTAGATTTTCAGGCTGTCTGCCGCAGACAAAGGTTTGGTTTGGGCTGCCGAGAATAATGCAGGGAGTTGGGTCAGCACAGTAAAAAATAAAAAGCGTCTCATAAGTTTCCGCCCGCAGGCGCTGATTTGATTGAATCCACAAGCTACGAAACTATTCACTGAAGCGCAAATACTATCCTTTCACGCGCCAGAACCCAATACAGTAGCGGATTTTATTAAAAATACAGAAATAATCGTTGCAACATCTTATATTTGACCCTTATGCGAACATATCCCGGAGATGAAAAAACCAGGCTGAAAGGCTGTTTTTAATCAATGGTATTATACCCAAAAGGTGCGGCTATAAATTACGTTTATACTATCATGAATCAATATAACGGATACATATACCTATCGATCATCTGCCTGGAAAAAACAATAAAAGCGCAAAAGTAAATACCTGAGACAGGGATGTCTGGATTTACTGCTGTTATTTTTCGTTAACTGATAAAATTTTTTGTAATTTAAAGATTGCCTGTGCACGTATTCACTTATACAACCTGGTTTTAAATAATATATCAGCCCGACAAAAGATAACAATTAGTTAAATTTAAAAGCGAACGAACGGTTTAAAAATTAATAATTTTCCCCTGACAATTTGAAGGTTATGCTGAAAATTTCAGAAGTAGGCCTATACAACTACCTGACCTGGAAACAAACGCCGGGCCTGAAGGAGAACGTAAAACTTATGACAGTGAAAAGAGGTAAGCAATTGTATGATACCTCACATAAGTATACAGATATCTATGAGATCATCAGTGGCGCTGTGAAGCTGGGTGGTGTTTCCGGAAAGGGCCGTGAATATATCTATGAACTGGTAACTCCCGGTGAATTTTTTGGCAACCTGGCCATGCTGGGTGGTGATACCTTCAGTGAATTCGGCAAAGCCATTGCCTCCACACAGCTTAGAATTTACAAACCTGCTTTCTTCAAACACCTGATGACCCATGATCCGGAAGTAGCGGCATGGTCATTTGAAAAAATCGTTTACCGCTGGAATAAAACGGAATCCATGCTGGCCAATATCCGTTCCTATGAGCCACGTGAGCGCATCACGCTGCTTTATGAAGAATTGCAGAAAAAAACGATTATGGTAGGCAACAGGGAAATCATTCTCAACAGATTACTCACCCTGCAGGATATTGCCGACCTTACAGGAACCACACGGCAGCTGGCGGCCGATACGCTGAACGCCGTCTGACTCATTTGTTAACCCATACCAGCCTGCTGACCTTTTTCTCTTTAGCCAGTTTTTTTCAAAAGGCTGTAAGATTCTGACACGATTAATATTCAAGTAACTATTTGGTGATCTTCCGTTGACACCACTTGCATTTTCATGCACTTACTTTGCATCTCGAATATGATAAGGGCTTTTCACCAAAACGAACAACCTAAATCAAACTTATGAGGAGCATTATAATACTATGCACGTGTCAGTTCGCACTATACTGTAAATCGTGGGCAAAACCCCATGGCAAAAGCTGGCCATGGAATGCAGACATCTTGCTGCAAAAGGATCTGCACACTACCGCTGTCGATAAAAACAAAAAATAGGCATTTACTGTACCTGGCAATCATCAACCTACAACTTAACAAATAACTATTCATTCCCATACTAAAAGTTGCTCTTATGCTACAAAGGAAAGCATTACTTTTTCTGTTATGCCTGTTTTTATTGCCGCTGGCAATGATGGCACAGGTCACCACCGGATCTGTCACCGGTACCGTTAAAGGTCCGGATGGCAAAGCCATTGAAGGCGCCAGCGTAACACTGGTACACCAGCCTTCCGGCACCAAATACATGAACCGCACCTTAAAGAATGGTGGTTTCACCATCAGCAGCGTTCGCGTAGGCGGCCCTTACCTGTTAAAGATTGATTTTATTGGTTTTAAAACGCAGACTGTAGAAGGTTTCAGCGTAGTACTCGGCGACCCATATGATGTAGTGGTTACCATGGGCGCAGATACCAAAGAACTGGCCGGCGTAACCGTAGCATCTACCGTAAAACGTAAAGGTGCAGTTGAAAAAAGCGGTGCCGCTACCGTGATCGACTCGAGAACACTGGCTGTTATGCCGTCGTTTAACCGTAGTATCACCGACCTCACCAAACTGACGCCGCAATCAGGTGGCAACAACAACACCTTTGCCGGCAGAAGCGGTAACTACAACAACCTGAAAGTAGATGGTGCCAACCTCAACAACAGCTTCGGTCTGAGCACCGACCCGCTGCCAGGTGGTGGCTCTTCTCCTATCTCCCTGGATGCTTTTGACGAAATCTCTGTAAACATCGCACCAGTAGACGTACGCCAGTCGGGCTTCACCGGCGCAGGCATCAACGCCGTTACCAAAAGCGGTACCAACGAATTCCACGGTACCGTTTATGGCTTCTACCGCGACCAGTCTTTCAACGGCCGTAATGTTGGCGACATCAAACTGGATCCTGCCACCTCTTCTTCCAAAAAAACCTATGGCGGAAGCATCGGCGGACCTATCATCAGAAATAAACTCTTCTTCTTTATCAACGGAGAATATGAAGCCAATTCCGGCTCCAGGATCACCAACTATGTAGCTACCGGTAGCACCAACGCAGGAAACGTTTCCTCTACACCATTGGATTCTATGGCCCTGCTGGCAAAATACCTGAAAGATAAATACAACTACGATCCGGGTGTTTATGACAACTACCCTACCGCCGCTAAATCAAACTACAAATACATCGCTAAAGTAGACTGGAACATCAACGAACACCATAAACTGACCGCTAAGTTCAGCGATTTCGTCAGCAATGAAGATCCATCTTCCGTGAATGCCAGCTCTATTATCGGTGGCGGCGGATTTTCACTGCCAGGCACTACTGCCTCTATCTCTACCCTGCCAAACAGCAGGCTGAGTAACAAGTCTATGATTTTCTCCAATTCTGTTTATGGCTTCAAACATACCGTTAGAACCGGTACACTGGAACTGAACAGTAACTACGGTAAAATCTCCAATAGCTTATTACTCACCTCCAGCAAGGTACAGGATACCAGGATCACCAACAGTGCTCCGTTTCCTTTCGTGGAAATCTTCGATGGTACCAATATCGCCCATAACTACATGAGCTTCGGAGTAGAGCCATACAGCTATAACAACGACGTACTCAATAAGGTATGGAGCGTTACAGACAACATCTCTTACTATACCGGTAAACATTCCTTCACTGCAGGCTTCTCCTATGAGTCGCAGCTGGTTGGTAATATGTTCATGCCAGGTGCACAGAGCTATTATATCTACAATTCCCTGAACGATTTCATGACAGATCAGGCGCCTTTATATTACTCCTATGCCTATTCAATGGTACCTGGTAAGAAAGCCGTTTACTCTGCTGAACTGAAATACGGACAAGCTTCTGTATACGCACAGGATGAGATCAAAGTGAACAGCAAGCTGAAAGTAACCGTAGGGTTGCGTGCCGACAAACCTGTATATGTAGAGAAAGCCCTGGAAAATCCAGCTATCACAGCGCTGACATTCCCTGACAAAGATGGCAACATGACCCATTACAATGGTCAGTGGCCGGCAGCAAGACTGAACCTTTCTCCACGCATCGGTGCAAGATGGGACGTATTGGGAGATAAATCACTGATTGTTCGTGGAAGCATGGGTATCTTCAACGGTATGGCGCCATTTGTATGGCTGACCAACATGCCTACCAACTCCGGTATGTACCAGAACAGTGTGGCGTTGAAAAACACCAACCCAGACGACCTGGCACAGCTGCAGAAAATGAAATTCAACCCGCAGATTGATGGATATGCAGATAAGTTCCCTCCAGTGGCTGGTACTTCTATCCCTAGCAACATCGTGATGATTGACAAAAACTTCAAGTTCCCGCAGATTTTCAGAACAGACCTGGCGATCGACAAGAACCTGGGCCATGGCTATAGCTTCACCCTGGAAGGACTGATCACCAAAGATATCAATGCCATCCGTATGCGTAACGCCAACCTGAAAGAGCCTACCGGCGAATTCGCTGGTCCGGATAACAGACCACGTTATGTATCTACCTTAAATACCGATCGTTATATTTATCCTAATATCAGTTCTGCTGTTATCGTAGAAAACACCAACAAAGGTTATTCCTATGCATTCACTGCACAGCTGAACAAAGCCTTTGCAAAAGGTTTCTTTGGTTCTATCGCCTACACCTATACGAAAGCGAAAGATATCTCTGCTAACTCCGGCTCTCAGGCTTATTCCATCTGGAACTCCAACGCTACCGTTGGAACCAGCAACGACCTGGAACTGGCATCATCAGCCTTCGCTACCCGTCACAGAATCGTGAGTATGCTCTCTTACCGTTTCGAATACCTGAAACATGCAGCTACTACCCTCTCCCTGATTTACCAGGGTGCTCCTTCCGGTAACATCACCTACAGGATCAATGGCGACTTAAACGGCGATGGCAACAACCAGGATATGATGTACATACCTAAGACAGGTAAAGAACTGGTATTTGATGCTTACTCTGCTACCGTTAGCGGCGTAACCTACAGCTTCACTGCCGACCAGCAGGCTGCTGCACTGGATAAATTCATCAACAACTCCTCTTACCTGCGCAAACACCGTGGTGGGTATGCAGAAAGAAACGGCGCGATGATGCCCTGGTACAACGATGTATCTGCACGTATCCTCCAGGAGTTTTACATCAAATCCGGCAAAACCAGACATACCCTGCAATTCTCTGCAGATATCCTGAACCTGCCTAACATGCTGAACAAATACTGGGGTATTCAGAAAACAACGACGACCACACAGCCGCTTGCGCTGAGCCGTATTGGTACCGACGGTGTTCCTGTATATAAAATGCAAAATAATAACGGCGTATTATATACAACACCTACACAGAATATCAACAGCGGTACCAGCACCTGGTCTATGCAGATTGGTGCCCGCTATTCTTTCTAATCCATTCATTACGACGATCATGAAAAAGATAACATATTTATCCGCCATAATGCTCTTTGCACTGCTCAGCTCCTGTACAAAGAACAATGATATGATTAAAGCTGAACTGGAAAAGGCACTGCCAGCCATTGAAATCACCAGCATGGGTCTGATTAAACAAACCGGCCCGTTTGCAGTGAATGATGTGATCCAGGTATCTTTCAACGGCGCACTCACCAAAGCAGATCCGGGTGTACTGGATTTCGCCTGGTACGATGTACCGACTTCCGGTAAACCGGCCATGGTAGACAGTACGCATTTTGCCAGCTGGAACGTAACAGCTTCCGCTGCTACTGCCAACAATGGTGTAGCTACTACATTCTTACCATCTACTTATCCCAATACCAATACGTTTTCAGGCAACTTAAACGTAAAACTGAGCAAACTCGCCACGGGTAAAACTTACAGCCTCTATATCTATGTTCGTAGCGCAGATAATAAAGTAGCTGTTCTGTCCCAGACGAAGTTTATCACTATGAAATAAGCTAAAGAGGGTACGCCACCTGCATGCGGCATACCCTCTTTTAAAATTTGTACATTCCTCCATAATAGTATATATCCTAACCTAAGACCTGCTAAGAAGATAAAGAGGTCATGCCAACTTACGGACAGCCGCATTCCTGTGGCTGTCCTTTTTTTATAATACGATACTATGATTTACAGTGTATCTGGTATCTTTCAGAACAGTAGAAAAGATGGTATAAATAATTCTCACCGGTAATTGTCTGTTATATATTTACCGAAGGGCGGCCGGAACCTATTACCCAGGCCTCCTTCATAACTTCTGAGTAGGTCGGGTGCGGGTAAAATGCCCTTGCCATTTCGTCTGCGGTAATTTCGAATGTTTTTCCGGCGATGGCCTGTGTGACCAGGTCTGCGGCGCGGGCGCCGATCACATGTGCGCCTAATATTTCACCATACTTTGTATCTATCAGCACTTTTGCAAAACCGTCTGTATCCATGCCGGCTCTTGCCCTCGCATTGGCAGCAAACGGGAACTTCCCTACGCGGTAAGGAATACCGTCACGTTTCAGCTCTTCCTCCGTAAGCCCTACCGATGCTACTTCCGGCCATGTATAGACAACACCGGGGATACAGTCATACTTTACCTGATGTGGGTGCCCGAACATGCTTTCCACTACGTACATGGCTTCTTCTTCCGCCTTGTGCGCAAGCATGGCGCCACCGATTACGTCGCCGATGGCATAGATACCGGGAACCGTCGTTTCCAGTGCCGCATTGGTAACAACCGTACCTCGCTGGCTCAGCTGCACACCGGTATTTTCGAGGCCGAGCCCCTGTACATAAGGCTTACGCCCTACTGCCACCAGTACATAATCCGCTTCAATTTCCTGTTCTGCATTGCTGCTGTTTCTATACCATACTTTGGCAGTGCTGCCCAGGTTGTCCGCTTTATAAACGGATTGCTGTGTCAGAATCTTTACACCTTCTTTTTCGAGAATTTTACGCAGTGAGCTGCCCAGTTCACGGTCCATGGTGGGAATGATCTGGTCGGCGTATTCGAGGATGGTAACGTTTGTGCCTATACGACTAAAAACCGATGCCATTTCAACACCTATTACGCCGCCGCCGATAATTACCAGATTTTTAGGTTGTTCCGGCAGGGAAAGTGCTTCTGTGGAAGTGATGATACGTTTTTTATCAATAGCTACACCTGGTATGGTGGCCGGTTTGGAGCCGGTAGCAATAATATACTTAGCAGCTTTTACGGTAGTGATAGCGCCGTCGTTCCCTCTTACCTGGAGCGTGCTGTTATCTGTAAAAGAGCCGGTACCCAGGAGTCGGGTGATGCTGTTTTTCTTCATCAGGTAATCGAGGCCCTGCGTATTTTTCAGCACTACTTCCGCTTTGCGTTTATTCAGCTGGGTAAAATTCAGTTGCACCGTTGTTGTTTCAATACCGTGTGCCTTGAAATTATGCAGCGCATCAAAGTAATGGTGGGTGCTGTCGAGCAGCGCTTTCGTGGGAATACAGCCCACATTGGTACAGGTACCTCCCAGTGTGGAATATTTCTCTATCAGTGCTGTTTTATAGCCTAACTGTGCCGCGCGTATTGCAGCTACATAGCCACCGGGGCCGGAGCCGATTACAGCCAGATCGTATTGTTCCATATCTTATATTTTTATCTTATTAAATTATTTACCTATAAAATATACCAATCGGTATATTAATTTATAAAAAAAATCAGATGGCTATTTCTTCCGCGATAATTTTATCTATCCTGTCTAATGCGATATGCAGGTGAGATGATTGTCCGCGTGTCTTTGACAGCAGAATACCTCCTTCTATCAAGATGATAAACAGGCTGGCATATTCTTTAGCGGAGATTTCCGGATGGAATTCCTGCTGTTTTTTGCCTGCGTCGATGATACGGGCAATTTCTTTCGCCCATACCTCAAAGGCTTTGGCCGTGCTTTCCTTAAGTACCGGGAAGGTATCATCTGCATCGATGGCGGCATTGATCAGCGGGCATCCGCCTTTCCGGTACAGCGCGAGCCAGTGGTCTCTGTAGAGATCCGTAAGGCCACAGAGCCTGTCTTTCCAGGTACGGTAGCTTTTATTGAAATACTGCATTAATAGCTGGTGCAGGAAAAAGGCGTTATGCTCAAAAACGGCCACTGCAACTTCTTCCTTATCGGCAAAGTTGCCATAGAAAGCACCTTTTGTTAGTCCGGTGGCTTCCGTAATATCGGACAGGGAAGTGCCCGCATATCCTTTTTTATTAAAGATATCCGCCGTTTGTTCTATGATATAATTTCTTGTTTTTTCTGATTTTTTCATGCAGATGCAGACCATTTACTGACCTGTAACAGCAAAGGTACAATAATTATACCGAATGGTATATTTTAATCAGCAGGATCAGGCTTGCCGGATCAGCAGCTGCGTTGCCAGCGAACGCAGCGTCTCTCTGCCGGTTTCAGGGATACTGAGTTCGTCAATACGCTGAAAGGCCATACCAGTATATCTTTCCACTTCCTGCCGCACCCAGGCACCAGCGCCACAGGCATCAAAAAGCTGGCGTACGGCTGGCACCTTTGCGGGGCCGTCTACCGCCATGGCAGCCAGCAAATCCTGCTGCTGCGCAGGACTACAGAGTTCCATCGCCTTAATCAGCAGGGCAGTATTCTTGTTTTCGATGATATCACCGCCTTGCTGCTTACCAGTGGTAGCGGGATCGCCGAAGGCATCGATATAGTCGTCCTGCAGCTGAAAGGCAATGCCCAGGTTTTTACCGAAGCCATAGAGCAGCTCCTGCTGGTAGGCAGATGCCTGCGCCGCCATCGCCCCCATGGTGATGCTGGCAGCCAGCAGCACAGCGGTTTTCATGGTAACCATGTTGAGATAATTTTCATAACTAACCTTACCAATACCGGCAGCTTCCTGGTCGAGGTCCAGCTGCTGCCCCTCACAGATTTGCCGGGCTGTTTTCAGGAACAGCGCCATAATCTGTTTACGGTTAGGCAGGGTGACACGGTTAAGCGCTTCCATAGACTTTATCAGTAGCGTATCCCCTACTACAATGGCGGTGGACTTCCCATAGCGGACATGCACCGTGTCCATGCCGCGCCGTAGCGGCGAATTATCCATGATATCGTCATGTACCAGCGAGTAGTTATGAAATAGCTCTACTGCCGTGGCAATGTGCAATGCTTCCGCTTCAGGGCCGCTGAACAATTCATTTCCCAGCAAACAAAGCATAGGACGCAGTCTTTTGCCACCATTGGCAAGGAAATACTGAATGGCACCATAAAGGTTTGCTGGCTGGTCAGGAAATGGCCATGCATGTAACCATGCATCAAACCCGGCCCTGAGCTGGTCTGTCGATTTCATGTTCGTTGATTTAGGTAGATGAGATGGCAATTTTGAGTATAGTGTGAATATTAAATACACATTACGATCATTCATTCAATATTATGGGCATCATGATAATCGTGCTGAAATAAAGTTAATGGCTAAGGCTGAAATATGATTTCAGCCTAATGTCGACAGATATCTCTCTTAAATCATTTTCTTTTCTGATATTGTGAGGCTTAATTAAATTCCCGACCTGTGAAAACATTTCTCTACTTATTGTTAGGCTGTGCCCAACTATTTTCTACAACTGTTTTTGCACAGACAGATTCCCGTGAGTTTTCTATTAAAAAGGCGGAAGCATTCCTTAATATGAGCCGGCAGCAGTTAATACCAATATTAACGCAACAGCATTATCAATTTGAAGAACAGGACGAAGGTTATGAATTTTATAAGCGGATAACACCTCTCCAAGTATTTTCTGTGGGTTTCAAAATAAATAAGGATAAAAAAATAACGGTCTTTTCCTGGGGCGAGACACCCGATGTTTTGCCCGGCATTAAGGAAGAACTTAAAAAGGCGGCGTTTAGACTGACAGATACTAAAAAGGATATTGGTAAAACCCTTTACATTTACCTCAGCAAAAACAACAACACCAGGCTGGAGATTATATCAACTCCTGCGCTTAAACCAATATCCCTGATCATGTCTGATACGCGGGAACAGATATTCCGAGCCACTGACATTACAACACATTGATTTAAAGATAATTATAAACCACCAATGTACATATCCCATCAATATACTAACTTCAGCAGGCAAAAAAAATAATTATGACCAGTGAAAAAGCCATTCTTGCCGGCGGTTGCTTCTGGGGAGTAGAAGAATTGATCAGGCAATTGCCAGGCGTTACGCATACAGTGGTAGGATATACCGGTGGCGACGTACCCAATGCGACCTACAGAAATCATGGTACACATGCCGAAGGGATCGAAATCACCTTTAACCCGGAAGTATTATCATACAGGAGCTTATTGGAATTTTTCTTCCAGATACATGACCCCACCACCCGCAACAGGCAGGGCAATGATATCGGTACCAGCTACCGCTCTGCGATCTTCTACCTGGATGAAAAGCAGCATGAGATTGCATTGAAGGTAATCGCTGACCTGGAAGCCTCCGGAAAATGGCCCGGCAAATTTGCTACGGAAGTAGTGCCCGCCGGCGATTTCTGGAACGCTGAAGAAGAACACCAGGACTATCTGCAGAAACATCCTTTCGGATATACCTGCCACTATATCAGGCCCGACTGGAAACTGTAAGGCCATGTAACTATTTTGCGGGGCATCTCTTGACACAGAGATGCCCCGTTTTCATTTTATAACCCGATAGTTATCAAGATACTCCGTATGTATTAATCTGCTACATTTGGCAGACCTATGAAACGATTACTGATATTCGCTGTACTGTTTGCCGGAATTACCGCCTGTAACCGCCGTGCTGTACTGCCCTCCCGCGATAATATTGCTGCGCAATTTATCACCATCGATACACGCAGGGATACCACGCTGCATATGAAGGATGGCCTGGAAATTATCATCCGGGCCAATGCGTTATCCGCACCCGGACATTCTGCCAGACTGGAAGTAAAGGAAGCCCTGAACATTCAAACCATGATCAGTGGCGGTCTCGTGACAAAGAGCAATGGACAGCTGCTCAGTAGCGGCGGCATGTTTAAGATAGCACCCGCCGATGATAAGAAGATAAGTTTTAATGCGCCCATCACAGTAAAAGTGCCTGCCAGCAATATTTCTCCAGGCATGCAATTGTATGATGGCGTGGAAAAAGATGGGGCCATCAACTGGGAAAACCCAAGACCACTGAATGATACGGCGGAGAAAACAAATAAGCTAGGACAGGCTATTTATGAAAACAATTGTAAATGGTGTCATGAAGGTAACCTGTATGACTCCTCTATGGATGCTCCTCCGCTATACGGCGCTATTGCTGACTGGAACTATGATACCGCAGCGATTTTTGCCTATACCAATAACAACCAGACTTACCTGGAGGAAGGCAGAATGCGCCTGGGCTGTAACTATTTCCCAAAATACCACTGGACCATAGGTTTAGGGCCCATAAGCGATGACTCGCTGAAAGCCGTATTTGCTTTTATTGAAGAAGATGGCAGAAAAAGATATGGCAGCCCGCCGGTAAAAAGCCCCTGCGACAGCTGCCGCTTTTATCAATGGCATCTGGGATCCTTAAAAGCATATAACTACGAAGGATATACAGATACCGCAGCTACTGACTTTGTAACGCGAACGGATACACGCACCGCCGACACTATTCCCGGTGACGGTAAAGTAATGGAAGCAGGCACCCAAAACGGCGAACAGGCCAAAGCATCTTATTACACCGTTAAGATCGATAACTTCGGCTGGAAAAACGTAGACGAAGAAACCAGGAGCCTCCTTACTGCCGCACCATCGAAGTTAAGCGTTACGGTTAAAGGCCCTTCCCTGCCTTCTATGCATATTTACCTCGTCATCCCGCAAGACAAAATCCTTTCTCCCGGCGGCCTCCTCGATGATGGCGTTTCCTACGGCTTCTATGGCACCGACAGCACGGTATATCTCCCACAGCGTACGTCCGCATACGTGTTTGCCATCGCAGAAGATCCTGATAAAAAGGAATTTTATTTCGGAAAAACAGCTTTTACTACCGATTTTGTAAATAATCTCACCCTACAATTACAACCTGCCCAACCGGAAGCATTTGAAAAGTTTATTCAGCAGGCAGGCGGCGATAAGGGACTAAGTGCTAAAGTAGGTACCGTGCCGGCAAAACCTGTAAATGGTACTGGCACTGCACTGATAAAATATTACGAACAGAAAGTGGCAGAACACTGTCACAACAAATAATTGGCGCATTTTATCAATTGGCCGGCACATGCCGGCCATACCTTTGTTCCATAAAACTGATAAAAAATGGAACAGGCAAATATCAACCGGGACATCGCCGCTTCTTTACTGACAGCCATGGGCAATAGAGACATTGCAGCTATCCTTTCTTTCTTTGGAGAAAATACGGACTGGTACATCCCCGGCGACGAAGCCAATGTGCCCTGGCTGGGAAAACGACAGTATAAAAGCGAAATAGCAGATTTTTACAAGCTACTCTGGGAAAATACGGTACCAATAGACGCCAGTATTGCCGGTATCTTTACCAACGGCAACCAGGTGGTGATTAGCGGGGAATTCACTACCCTTATGACTAAAAAGAAGGAAACGGTTCAGTCTATGTTCTTTATTCATATGATAATAGAAAATGGACTCATCACCAGGTACAGGCTTTTAGAAGATTCTTTTGCCGTATCCGCCGCCATGTAAAACCGGCTGTGCGGCAACGGTCGCACAGCTATCCCTTCCTCCCTCTCTTCCCGGATACAATCAAGTTCGTACTGCAAACAAACTGTGCAAATCTGCTCCCCACGGCCATCAAGACAACTTCCCCTCTCACTCATGTAAAATAAGTAACAGATTATTGGATTTTCAGTATATTAGATCAATTTTATGCACTGTTACTAACTTATTAAAATTAAAAAGGACTCACAACTGTTATCGACAGCCCGCTGTCTGCTTATCCGTGACCATAGAACAATAAATTAGCGCCCTCAGAAACCCTGAACATAATGAAACTAATCGATGTAAACCTTACTAAACTTATTACTGTAGGAATTAATAAAAATAACTCCATCGGAGAAAACGGCGCCATCAGAAACGTAAACCTGATTAGCCTGTTAACAATTATATGTACATCCATCTTCTCTGTTGCGCTCTATTTCCTGACAAAAGAACCGCTGATATATGTGCCCGTAATTTTTGAAGGGCTGCTCTTCGGTTCCCTGTTATGGTTCAATTATAAAGGCTGGTACCGCCTTACCGGGTACCTCGTTACCATCATCAACTGCTGCGCCATCACCTATTATAGCGCAGTGTTGGGCCGCATCATGGAAGTATACCTGCTCTTCATCTTCGTACTGAGTGTATCTATCATCGTACACTTCGAACGCAGACAGCAGGTAATCTGTATGATCATCGCCCTCCTGGCACTGTGTATCTGCACGGTCAACTACCATTTCCGGTTCGTACAACCCATCGTCGACAAACAAGGTACGGAAACCATCAACTGGATCGTGCTGGGACTGATCCTGTTTCTCGATTGCGCCTCCATCATCGTGACGCATTCCTATATACAGGATTTGTTCAAGTCTATACGTAAATCAAACCGCGACCTCCGCATTGCACACAACAAACTGAATAAAACCAATCAGCAGCTCGCGGAAAACCTCGAGGTAGTCAACAAACAAAGGAACGAACTGGAAATCCTCAACAAATACAAACAGGAATACCTGCAACTCAGCAACCATGAGCTGAGAGCACCACTGAATGCTATCACGCTGATCAGTCAGTTGTTATACCATTCTTCCATTACAAAAAAAGAAAGCGCACATCTTCGCTTCTATACACAGGCACTCTACCAGGCAAGCATATACGTAAAAGATCTTGTCAACCAGAATCTATCTGTTGGCGCCATCGATTATGGTATCTTAAATAATATTAAAATCAGTTCCATACACATCAGGTCATTTATAGAGAATCTTATTGAAATACACGCCTATGTGGGCATGGCAAAAAATGTAAAAATTGTGAGTCAGGTAAAAGACCTGCCGGAATGTATAGAAACAGATGAGAACATTCTCCGGCTGATCATTGCCAATCTGCTCTCCAATGCCGTGAAGTATACCGCTTCCAATAGTACGATTACCTTACATGCCAGCGGTAAAGACGGTCAGCTCACCATTGCGGTGCTCGACCAGGGCACAGGTATACCGGAAGAGCAGCTCGACCTGATTTTTGAGAAATATTTCAGTATGGCCACCAACCCTAACCAGATCATGAACTCCAGCGGTGTAGGACTTGCCTTCACCAAAAAGGCAGTGGAACTGCTGGGCGGAGAGATCCTGGTATCTAACCGGCCCGAAGGCGGCGCCGTGTTTGAGGTGGTAATGCCATTGGTTCCCGGCGATCCTGCTGCACCACAGCGGAACATGAACGATATCGCCATTCTGAAGCTGAAATTCCCGCATTTACGGGTATTGCTGGTAGAAGATAACTACCTCTCGCAGATCATGATGGAAAAAGCCATGCAGGAACTGGGCTGCCAGTTTCAGATAGCAGGCACCGTAGCTGACGGTATCGCGGCAGTGGCGAAGGAAGACTTCAACATCATACTGCTGGATGCCATCCTTCCTGATGGGGATGCTGGTACTTTTCTGTCTATCTTAAGAAAAACAATGCACAAGGAAATGCCGGTGATCGTTTGCAGCGGCAACCTGATGGACGAAACCATCCAGGGCTACCTGGAGGCCGGCGCCAACGACTTTGTCAGAAAGCCGTATCATTTCTCTGAAATTGCCGGCATGATGCTCTTGTATGGCGCCAATGGTGCCACAGAAACTACCCGGGACAGATAAGAAAAGCGGACTAAAAAGCCCCGAACATGCTTTTTAGTCCGCCGCTAAACTAAGAGTGAACAGGACGTACCCTGTAACGGATGGTATCTCTACGGCTCCATTCGATATTTCCACACATCATCTGCTGTAAGGCTTCCATATACCTGCGGAAGTTACTACGTTGCATCATGCGCGTTACCTTATCAAATTCCACCGCATCCCTGTTGTGGATCTGGATCGCATATTTTACCGCATTATCGATGGAGAGGCTGAAGTGCTTTTTCACGAGCATGACAATATTAAATTCATCATTTTCCAGCAATTCCTTCTGATAAGAGAAAATATCATTGGCCAGGCAGATAGAACGGGAACAGAAATCGCTCATCCTGTTGTACTCCTTGGAGGCATATTGCTCCGCCGTCAGCGAGTAGCCCGTCATCAGCTCCATGAGGTAAACGAACACGTTGGCACCGCCAATAGCTGGCCGGTGTTTCAGGTAATCACCGATGGAAGTTACCTGGTTGTGTACGTTTTGAATACGCCAGAAGTTGGCATCAAAAGCAATCTGCATACTCCTGATAAATCTTACTCTCCACTGCTGGTTACCATGATGGATCATCCGCTCCCAGACGTCGGCAAAGGCGATAAGGATAGGGTGATTTACCGCAATCCGGTTATGCTCCATGATCTGCATTAAACCGAATACGAATTTCTCATAGGCAGACTGTTCCTGCAAGGCCGTTTTTTCTCCTGAGTCCAGGAAGTCGTCCAGCACAAATAACAGGGAATTAAAGTCTGATGCTACCTGTAATAATTCTTCTGTAGCATTAGGGAACATGCGGGCAACCATTTTGGGGAAGTCTGAGGCCATATGCAATTCCTCCGTTTCCGGGGTAAGCAACCCATAATTGTAAAGCCAGATTTTGGTTTTTTCTCTGACACATGACAGGTTTTTGTTGTAAGCAGTGGCCGTGTTAGGGCAATAGAGGCCCTGAAATCTGTTGGACATACATTTTAATTTTTAGTGAGTAAATAGGGGATTTATTTAATATCTTGATTGGTCCGCACCCGCCCAAAGGGCAACGAACATGAGTACTCTTCTTAAATGGCCAGGGATAATCAGCAATGATTTAAATTAAATCACTATATGAATGAAATCGACGAATAAATAATCTGGTTATTGCATTTTCAACTCAGAATGACGAGTTACTGATAAAATTGGAAAATAAATTACAATCAGCGCAAAAAGAAACCGCTTTTTTATGGATATACGAAACCCGCCGGGTTTCCGGGAAACAGCAAAAAGCCAGAAAGTCCGCAAACAGTGATGTTGCGGACTTTCTGGCTTTTTTAGTCATTTTGGCCCAATCTGAAAAAAACAGGATTACGGAGCGTACCCCGTTAGTTTAACCTTTATGGCTGTTTGTATTTTCCTAAAAAAATATCTATCGCTCGTCTTTTTGCGGCGACCAGATTGTAATACTCCAGCTGACTCATCGAGTCGGCAAACGCAGCTACTTCCCTCATCTCCTTGTTTACCCAATACCGGTCTTTGGATTCGTCCTCACGCGAGAAATCATTATAAAACTGGTACTTCCTGTAATGCTCCCAGTTAAACCTTTGCTTTTCACCGGCAGGCTTCAGCTGATATATTACACCAGGTTTACGGCCATAGGGAAACCAGATATCCAGGGAAGCTGTTTTGTCAACAATAGCCACAATCTTTCCCCGCATAGTATCGGTACCCGCTACACGAAACAGCGTATCAAAGCCAGCGAAAAAACTTGTTTTATCCGGAATTAAAAACTCATAAAAAGCAGTATCCTTCACAAAATAAATGTGGCCCCGACCATTTGTATATAATTTATCCGGCACTACAGGACGTATGATTCCCGGAGTAAAGGTATAATGTATTCGCTGTGCCTTACAGGAAAACAGGAAAATCAGCAGGATCAGAAGACTTGCTTTATAAAATGCCATAGCCAGAATATATTAGGTTTAGTATAGAAGATCTTAATATAATCAAAATCATTATAACAATAATCTCTCCCGATATACAAACCTATTCTGCCTGCAACCCTTATCTGCACTACACTTCCGCAAAATTATCTTGTATATGTTTCTCAACAGACATTAAATTCAGGTTATAGAGAAATTAAATCTTTCTCATCTGAAATTAGAATGCTTTAATGCTGATCTTCGGGCTGAAGATTGATGCTACTTTTAGGCGTACAAGTTGAACTATGAATATCTTACTAATTGAAGACGAACCTAAAGTAGCAGCATTTATCAAAAAAGGACTGGAAAATTTTCAGCATACTGTTACTGTAGCCTACGACGGACAAGACGGCTATCATGCCGCCATGCAACAGGATTTCAGCGTTGTTATACTGGACAGGTTACTCCCCACCCTGTCGGGCCTGGATGTATGCCGCCGTATCAAGCATATGAAAAAGGGATTGCCCATACTCATGCTCACCGCACTGGGCACCGTGCAGGACATCGTTCAGGGCTTCGAAAACGGCGCCGACGACTACCTCACCAAACCTTTTCACTTCGATGAGCTGATGGCCAGGATTCAGGCCCTGCACCGCCGCGGCATGACCCTAAACCCAGGCGCTGTCTACCAGGTAGCTGATCTCGTCATGGATTGCTATAACCATATCGTGAAACGCGGGGAAAAAGAGATAGCACTTACCGTGAAAGAGTATTCCCTACTGGAAGTTTTTATGACCAATAAAAACAGGGTACTCACGAGGACCTATCTGGCAGAAACCGTATGGGGCATTAATTTCAGCAGGGGCACCAACCTGATCGACGTGTATGTCAATTACCTGCGATCCAAGGTAGATAAGGGCTTCGACACACCACTCATACAAACGGTAGTAGGTGTTGGTTACGTCATGCGGGATAAATAACACACATTAGAATTTCCTAATTACATTCTAACTGTAAGCATCCACGCATTTAATACTGCTCCAATAATGCAGTTCTAGCTTTGCATTGAAATGAACAGACATTCTGCACTCGCTTAACTGCATTATTATTTATGAAATTTTATTTTACCTCTCTACTGGGCATATGCATATTTACAGGTAGTGTATCTGCCCAGGAACGGCAGCTACATGGTATTGTAGCCGATTCTACCAACGGACAGCCGCTACCGGGTGTTACCGTAGCCATACCAGGAACAGGAACCGGTGTCATTACAGATGCACAGGGAAAATTCATTATCCAGTTACCCTCAGGCGCCAGAAAATTACTGTGTACGTACATGGGTTACCGTGAGAAAGAAGTAATTGTTGGCAATACGAACCATTCACTGCAAATATTGCTGGCAGGGTCTTCGCAGGCACTGCAGGGAGTGGTGGTAACCGGCTACACGCAGCAAAGCAAATCCAGAACTACCGGCGCCATTACCAGTGTGCCCACTGGTGTTACCACGCAAGCGCCCGTTGGATCCTTCGACGTAATGCTGCAAGGCCGCGCTCCTGGCCTGTATGTGGGCACTCCCACCGGACAGCCCGGCGAACCCGGACGCGTATCCATCCGCGGACTGGGCTCCATCAACGGGGATGTAAACCCACTCTATGTAATTGATGGCGTGCCTGTTTCCAACAACTCTTTTTCGGCACTCAACCCGGAAGATTTTGAAACAATCAGCGTATTGAAGGATGCGGCCGCAACTGCCGCCTATGGCTCCCGCGCAGCAAACGGTGTGATCATCATCACCACCAAAAAAGGAAAAGCATGGGAAGATGGGAAAGTTCGTGTCAACTATCGCAATCAGTTTGGTATCTCCTCGCTCAACAGCGCTAAATGGGACATGATGAATACCAACGAACGGTTGCAGTTCGAAGAAATACTAAAAGACCCAACCCTGCCGGGATGGGCCTACTCTCCAAATAATCCGCAGAAAATTGTCAACGGTGCAGCAGTACCGAAAACACTGGAAGACTACACCTATGGCAACGCCGTACTCGATAGTATGCGCCAGATCAATACAGACTGGCGCAAGCAACTGCTGCGTCAGGGCCGTATGCAGTCTCACAGTCTGAATATCTCCGGAGGAAATGATAAAACGGTATTCTATCTTTCCGGTTCTTATTTTAATCAGGAAGGTATTGCACTGAATTCAGGATTGGAAAGATATAGTCTGCGTGGCAATATCCAGAACCGCAGTGGTAGGTTCCGTACAACGCTCAATATGGGCTTATCTGCGGCCACAGTGAAATATATACAGGACGAAGGTGTGGCAGAAGAAGGTGGCGCTGCTGTTGGCGGCGGTGGCATCACGGAAAAGAATCCTATTGCTGCCCTGTATTATGCGCTGCCATATGAATCGCGCTATGGCAAGCCAGGCGTAGGCAATTACGGCGCCAATGCCCTCGATGCCTATGCCAACAGCATGAAAAAGGATAATCAGCTGAAGGCCGTACTGTCGCTGAATGAAACAGTAGACCTCACCAAAGACCTGCAACTGACGGGTACTGTGGGTATGGACTTCCAGCAAAGTAATACTACAGAATACCTCAATCCTGACTCCTGGTACGGGCAACTGGTCACCAACGGCAACCAGGGCTATTATCAGCGCGGACTCGCCAACAGACTTGGTCTCGTAGGTACAGGAGGATTCCGGTACAATAAACACTGGAACACCCACCACGAAATAGAAGCCAATCTCCTCGCAGAAATCAATAAGATCACCGGCAACGGGTTCGGATTCAGAGGTTACGGACTGGTATCAGAATTACATAACACACCTGCCGGTGTTACACCAGGCACGCCTGATAATAACTTCATCCCGGATATCAGCGGACAAACAACTCCCAACCGTATGTTGGTATCTCAGATAGGGCTGTTCCGCTATTCCTACGACGACCGCTATACGATTACCGCCAGCCTGCGCCGCGACGGTTCTTCCCAGGTACCCGCGGATAACAGGTACAAACTGTTCTACGCGATTGGTGGTAACTGGAATATACTGGCAGAGAACTTCATGAAATCACAGTCGGCCTTCAGCAACCTGCGTATGCGCGCCAGCTATGGCCTTACAGGTAATGCAGGCGGCTTCACCAGCGACTATGGCTATAAAACATTATATGGCTCCGCAGATTATAACGGCGGCAAGGCATTGATCCCCATAACTCCAGGTAATCCGGCCTATAACTGGGAAATGAATAACATCGCTGATGTAGGATTGGAATTCGGATTCTTCCACAACCGTCTTCGTGGTGAAGTAGATGTTTATAACCGCGTTACCAAAGGATTGTTTGTGAACAGAAATCTTTCCCTTACTACCGGCTTCCCTACGATAGCCACCAATTCGGGAAAGGTCAGGAACCGCGGCGTGGAACTGATGCTGGAAGGAGATGTAATCAAACAAAAAGATTTCTCCATGACCCTTGGACTGAACTTCGCGTATAACAAAAACAGGATTTTAAGTCTGGGAGAAGAAGAACAGATTTTCTCCGACGAGGTAACCATGAACATGGTAGGAAAGCCACTGGGTAGCTTCTACGCGGTAAGATGGAAAGGTGTGGACCCGCAGACAGGCGCCCCGCTCTACCTCGACAAAGACGGAAAGGAAACCAATGTCTACAATCCTGATGATGCCGTTCCTTTAAACGCTACCTACGACCCTCCGGTAATGGGCGGCGCTACACTGAGCATTCGCTGGAAACGCCTGGAATTCAGTACGCTTATCAGTTTCATTCATGGCATGTCGCGACTCAACTATCCTGATATGTACGCACATTCCGGCAGCGCTGCCTACCGCAGGTACAGCCAGTCCAGGGATATGCTGAGTATCTGGCAGAAACCAGGGGACATCAGCAACTATGCGGGTGCACAATATGCCACTTATGTTACCAGCAGAGATATTACCAGCGCGGATTATGTCAAGCTGAGAAATATAACTATCGGCTACAACATCCCTGTTTCCGGCGCCACCAAAGGAGCTATCAGGAACCTGAAAGTATTTGCCTCCGGTCAGAACCTCTTTTCCATCATGAAGTGGAGAGGCTTCGATCCTGAAGACGCCAACGACATTGCCCAATACGAATACCCAATGCCGCGTATCATCACCGGTGGCATACAGGTAGGCTTTTAATGAACAACTAAAGCATCAACAATGAAATTTACAACTATAAAAAGATGGTCATTGGCTGTTTGTGTAGCCGCATCTCCCCTACTCTATTCTTCCTGCAATAAAATGCTGGACATCAAACCTACCGACCAGGTAGATGAAGAAGATATCTTCCAGTCTGTTTCCACTGTAAACCGTGCCGTGCTGGGCGTATATGCCGGCTGGGCGCCTGAATACACCTTGCGTATAGGTGCTGTATTGGCTGACGAGTGCGCGATAGGACCTAAAAACGCTGGTGTTAATGGCGACGCCCAGCTGCTGTACCGATGGTCGTATACAGGCTTTGATCCTGAAATAGCCGCACCCTGGACAAACGGCTACCAGGTCATTAACCGCGCTAACCGAATACTCGCCGGCCTGAATAAAGTACCCGTGCAGAATGAAGCGGATAGCAGTGTGAAACAGCAACTGGAAGGCGAACTACTGGCCATCCGTGCCTTCGAACATTTCGAACTGTATCGTATATACGCCAGCTCTTATCTTTCCGGCGGACTGGCAGTACCTTACATCACTGATGCCGATATTAACAACAAGCCTTCCCGCCCTTCCACCGCGGACTTCATGGCTAAACTCCAGCAAGACCTCGACGAGGCCTTAAAAGATATAGGTGATGGCACAGATAATACCCGCATGAACAAACAGGCACTGTATGCCCTGAAAGCCAGGATAGCATTATATTCCAGCAACTGGAGCAATGCGCTGTTGTTTGCAGACAAAGCCGTTGCCAATGCAACACTGGCTACCAGCGATGAATTTCCGGCCATATGGACAGACAAAAGCAATGCAGAAGTAATCTTCAAACTGAAAAGAACGAATCAAAGCAGCATCAGGCCTGGTGATATTTGGAAAAATGCGGGCTTAGGTATTATCTACTTCGCCCCTTCGCAACAGCTGCTGCAAGCCTACGACGACCAGACGGACATCCGTGCCACCGCCTATTTCGACCATGACCCTTCACTCGAAGCAGATGGACAGCTCCCTGATATCATCACGAAATATAAAGGAACAGACGGCGCTGAAAATAGAAACGATGTTAAAGTATTCCGCGTAGCAGAAATGTACCTTATCCGTGCAGAAGCCTATGCACAATCTGGCAACCTGGCAGCAGCCACCGATCAGCTAAACGCACTCAGATCCGCTCGTATAAAGGATTACAAGGCAGAAACATTTTCAAGTCTGCAGGAGATAAAAACAGCCATAGCTACGGAAAGATGGAAGGAATTAGCTTTTGAAGGTCATCGCTTTTTTGATCTCAAACGATGGGAAAAGCCAGTAGTAAGGGAAACAGAGACATTAACACCTAATGATATCTATTACCATATTCCAATACCTCAGGCAGAAGTACTGAGCAATCCAAATATTAAACCTAATAATAGTGGTTGGTAAACGTAAAAGTCATAGAGAAAGATAGGACATAAACGACAAAAGCAGTATCTACTGCTGATTAGACAATAAAGTCGAACAAGAAGGTAGCCATTAGCTGGCTACCTTCTTTATTTTTAGGCGTTATACATTTATATAAAAATCGTCAATCCGTTTCTTGCGAAAAAGAAAAAATAAATTACGACAAATCAGCAAGAAACGGATTTCCCACGAAGAATGGTCTGGCTAATTTTGAACTATCAAATGAAAACAATATTTAAATAATTCAAAATTTTCAAACCATGGAAAATCAAAAAACAAAAGAAGAGCTAAACAAAGAAATAGTGGTACGTTGGTTTACACACTTCTGGGGTGAAACAGCAGACCTTTCCATTGTAGATGAAATTGCTGCACCTGATATGTTATTGAAATATTCATTGCATGAACCACGCAATGGTCGCGAAGACATTAAGGATTTCATGACAGATTTCCGTGCAGCATTCCCTGATTTGCAGTTCTGGGGCACTGCCGACCTGATTGCTGAAGGAGATTATGTAGTAGGCCAATGGGAAGGCGGCGGCACCCACACAGGCACTGCTTTTGGCGACTTCCTTGCAGGTTCACTCCCGGAAGCTACCGGAAGAAAAATGCATTTCACCGGAACAACCGTACTGAAAATTGTAGACGGAAAAATCGTTGAAGAAATTGGTCTTGATGATGGTATTACTGCCTTAACGCAATTAGGCTTAATAAAAACTGTCTAAGAGGAAATTTTCAAAAAGGAAGGTCGGGATAATCCCGACCTTTTTATACCTAAAAAAACCTTGCAAAGTCGATCAAACCAACTTATTCTAACTCGGAAATATCACAATTCTTTCCTGATAAAAACATGCATTAAAACAGTCTTCATTGCGCAAGCAAATCTTCTATTTCTTTGGTGGCGGGCTGTGATAATATTTGGAAAATCTTTTCTTGCGGCAGCTGTAATAATTCATCATCATATTCCTCCTCATGTACCGCTTTACGATATAATGACTTTAAATCCTTTAGGTTATTAATACCAAAATCCAGTAGTTTTAAAAGAGATCTTTTATCAACAGAAAAATCACTCACCCAAATCCTGATACCGGGCTCCATGTATTTATTCCTGACTTTTACGTTACTATTATTAAGTGCATGTCCGTGAATATTATCATATGACATTTCATACGTCACGGTATCTGATACTTTCACCGGAGAAACCGCCAGATAGATGAATGGCAATTTTTTATGCTTATAATATGTAAAAATATATTTACTGCAAAGCATTGCCAGATCAAGCTTAATAGAATCCCTGCTACTATGAATGCCACTGCTATATACAACTTTCCCAACCTGGGTTATTTTTGTATAAACAGCTTGACCATTACTGTTCCCTGCAGACAAAATGACTGTCACAAAAAAAAATAGACAACGGTTTAACATCTCATAAATTATTTTTAACAATAAATTCTTCAGGAAAAGTTTTCTCTGGAAATATTTTGCAACTTAAATTTGAGGCCATTTTGTTTCCACAATTTCAATAGCTGGGATAATGGTGTTACATGTTGATCTTCCAGTAAAAATTCCACCTCATTCTTTTCTCCTGCATATCGAAACATAATGTAATTGCGCACTCCTGTTTTTATAAAAAAAGATTTCCCCCCAATTAATTCACCACTTACACTATTAATGGAAACATCAATATCTTTCAGATCCTCAAGCAAATACCTCATTTCGTGCCCTGTTGTATAGCTTAGCACTATTTCATATGGAGATAAATAAATGCTTCCAATAATAGTATATTCCTTTATTATTAAGTTAGCATGCCAAAATAATGTGGCAAGGGGTACCAAAATTAGAAACCAGCATTTCGGGCCATAATTAACACAATAAAATGCCAGACCTAGCATTACCAGCCCAGACCACCTCAACCACATAAGTAAGCGGTAATTTCTACCAGTGATCAGTGGCAGCACACATACTATCCTATTCATATCTATATTTAGTAAATCATTGTTACTTATGGCAGAAGGAATCTGCCTGTTATAGGCTACTAATGCTGGAAATAAAAAGTATCCAATACCTTCATTCTACCATTATTTTCCTTAAAACGTATTACCCATCCTGAAAACTGATATCTAGTTATCGTAATATTTTCTCTGGAAGTACCTTCATCTGCAACCACATTAAGGTTATCTGTATAGACCATGTCCGATATCGGGACAATCGGAATGCTCATCGTATCGCTAATCCGGACAAATCTATTTGAGTTATCAATGATCCGTGTTTGCGGGCTTGCTTTACACGAAGAACAATATCTGACAAGCATAATCTCCGTAGTATCGAATGTATTTAGCCATAATACGAAGGGTTTCACCGTATCGCTCAGGTGCATTTTCCGGGTACACTTGCCTATTTGAACAAGTATCTCCTTATCTAACCTGTAAATGATTGGTTGAACTTGTACAGCAGGAGCATTCACTGACGTTGTCAATACCGCTGCTTCCGGCGATGTATGAACAACAGACTGCTGTCCTGATGCCATGCCCCAGCTAAAAATAAGGATACAAAAATTGCGTGCTACTCGCAAAAACTTCATAAATACTGGTAATGAAAGGGATATAAGATGTTGATCTTCTACAGATACAATATAAAAAAAATAGGTTTTCTTTTCAGATATTTCCAGATCAGGATAATTTAGTAGAGAGATCAGAAACATTCAGCCACAGGCATCCTCCAACAAATTGCTATTAACGGGGTATCAAACCAAAGGAGCCTCTTTGGTGAGACTCCCTTGTTGTTTTTTTTAGAAACATAAGAAAGTAGGGCAATTCTGAGAGCAGATAGTCGGGCAAACATGACCACAGCTGGAATTGCTTTTCATGCCTTGCGCTTCTCCCTGGTGAGCGCCATTCATTGGGGCAATTTTAATTACACCCAGTTTAATTTTTTTAGGATTTACAGGTTTCATAACCAAAACTTTTTTGTGTGAAAAGGAAATGTCTATATTGAAATTACAGACATTCATTTATAATAGGAACAGCACTGCAATAAATCACGGAAAAGCGTGATACGCACATCATCCAGGGGATTTATTCAAAATAATATCTCATAAAAACATATACTATTAACGATTCAACTATGCATTTTTCAGATTTACAGGATTTATGTTTGATTTTCTTAATTTTGTAAGATGAAAAATGAGTTGCTGACCACAGCCGGCGAGATAAAAAATATCAACCTGCGACTGAAAGGTTTCAAAATATATGAGGTAGCGAATACCATGGAAGGCTTGCCGGAATATTCACGGAAAGACTTCTTTAAGATATGTCTGCACCATGGCAGCAGCACCATTCACTACGCTGATAAAAGCGTGGCGCTGAAAGGCTACAGCCTCTTCTTTGGCACGCCGCACATACCCTACTCCTGGCATGTAGAGTCCGCCAGGCATAACAGTTTCAGCTGCATCTTCACGGAAGACTTCCTCAACAATAATGAACGGCTGAAAAGTCTGCAGGAATCGCCCATTTTTAAAATCGGTGGCACACCTGTATTCAGCCTGACTAAAGAAACCTATGACTTTATCCGGTCTATCTTTAAAAAGATGCTGGAAGAACAGGATTCCAGCTACCAGTATAAAGATGAGCTGATCAGGAACTATATCAACCTGATCATTCATGAAGCGCACAAGCTGCAGCCTTCTGAGGAGTTTTATACCTCCAATGCCGCCAGCCGCATCGCCGCTATGTTCCTGGAGCTGCTGGAACGGCAGTTCCCGATAGACACACCGCATCAATCGCTGGAAACAAAGCACCCGCAAGACTTTGCCGCCCTGCTCAATATACACGTCAATCATCTCAACAGAGCTGTAAAACAAACCACAGGCAAAACTACAAAAGACCATATTACAGACAGGATTACGGCTGAAGCAAGGGCGCTGCTACTTCATACCAACTGGAATGTGGCGGATATCGCCTATGCGCTTGGATTTGAATACCCCACCTATTTTAACAATTTCTTTAAACGGGTAACAGGCACTACCCCTAACGCCTTTCGAAAACAACCTATTGTTTGAAAATCATACTTATCTGTTTGAAAAACTTTATATCACACCGTCCGGGCTGACCTAATTTTGTGCCATCATTAACAAGTATTTAATCATTCAAAAAATAGTAGTTATGGCACAGGCAGTAAAATTCAAAAACAGGACCTGGGATATGGCAGGAAACCTCTTCTTACCATCCAACTTTGACCAGACTAAAAAATACGCGGCCATCGTTTGTGTACATCCCGGTAGTAGTGTTAAAGAACAAACAGCAGGTATATATGCAGCCAAACTGGCCGCAGAAGGCTTTGTAACCCTCTCCTTCGACGCATCATTCCAGGGAGAAAGCGGCGGAGAACCCCGCTACATCGAAGATCCGGCCATGCGCGTAGAAGACATCCACGCAGCAGTAGATTATCTGACCACACTCCATTATATAGATGAAAATCGTATAGGCGTACTCGGTGTATGTGCAGGCGGTGGCTATGCTGCCAATGCAGCCATGACAGAACGCCGCATCAAGGCAGTGGGTACTGTTGCCGGCGCCAATATCGGCCGCCTCTACAGAGAAGGTAATCCCATCCAGACACTGGAAGCCATCGCGCAGCAACGCACTGCCGAAGCACGTGGCGCTGAACCAATGATCACCAGCTGGATTCCCAACACACCTGAAGAAGCACAGGCTGCCGGCGTGAAAGATATTGACGTATTGCAGGCAGTTGATTATTACAGAACTCCACGCGGACAATACCCTACAGCCTGTAATAAATTACGCTTTATCAGCATGGCTAATATCATGACCTTCGACGCCTTTCACCTGGCAGAAAAATTACTGACACAACCACTCCAGATCATTACCGGATCTGTTGCCGGTGCATTCGGTTCTGCAAAAGATGGCCAGGAATTGTTTGAACGTGCTGCCAGCAAACAAAAAGACCTGTATGTAATTGAAGGGGCTTCTCACTATGACCTCTATGACGGCCCGGAATACGTGGCACAGGCGGTAGATAAATTAGTACCGTTCTATAAAGAAAATCTTTAACAGTAACGTATATACGTAAAAAGACTGATCCATACTTTTCGGATCAGTCTTTTTTATGGCGTTTCCATTCCTCGTATTCTGTACGCATACAGGCGCCGCAAGGCCGGTATCCATGGGCGATCGCCTCGGATTCACTGCTAAAAAACACACGGTTCTCCACCTTCATCCTACGACCAGCCCGACAGGAAAGCAATCCATAAATTTTATCTTTTTTATTTCCTCCCCATTGCACCAAACCCTGATGAATCAGCCGGAATAAGGCTTTTTGTCTTGCTGCGGCTGTATCCCCTAACCCGACATGATGTTGCATACCAAAATATTTATCGTTAAATTTCAATATAAATGGCTTTATCAGCAACCCGAATCTTGCGGTAAACCGCCAACAAAAGCATCCCAGCAAATGTTTATTGTTTAACCGGTATCTACTTTATCACTGTAAAACATAACATATTATGGCTCAGGAAGAAATCTGTCCACACATGAAGGCATTGACGGAATTAAAACAGGCTAAAACCTATGAGTGCGAAGAATGCGTTAAAATAGGTTCAGACTGGGTACATCTCCGTACCTGCCAGACCTGCGGTGCAACGCTCTGTTGCGACCAATCGCCACACCAGCATATGACAGCGCATAACCACCATACCCATCACCCGGTGATTTCCTCCGCCGAACCCGGAGAACGCTGGTTATATTGTTATGAAGACGATAGTTTTGCAGAATATTAAAATAAAGTCCCGTCTCTACCGGGTAGAGACGGGACTTTTATTTTTCGCCCTTCCGGTAGCTATTTCATCAGGTGAGTTTTCTCGTACCCAGCCATTTTACCATGTCCGGATCCCTGTGATCAAAGAAGCTGCTGGTTTTCAAATCCAGGCTTACAATCTGGTCCATATCTTCACCGGACAAACTAAAATCGAATACATCAAAATTCTGCTCAATCCGCTCCTTTTTAACAGATTTAGGAATTACTACGATGCTACGTTGTATCAGCCAGCGCAATATCACCTGCGCCACTGATTTATTGTATTTTTTACCAATGCCTGCCAGCAATGCATTGGTGAAGATGTCATGTTTACCTTCGGCAAAGGGCCCCCACGATTCCTGTTGTACATCATTTTCCTTCATGAAATCATGCGCGGCAATCTGTTGATTAAATGGATGTGTTTCTATCTGATTTACAGCGGGCTTCACTTCGTTGTGAAGGATGAGGTCTATGAGCCTGTCGGATTCAAAATTACTGACACCGATAGCCCGTACCAGGCCTTCCTTCAAAAGGGCCTCCATATCGCGCCAGGCGCCGTAAATATCGCCGTATGGCTGGTGTATCAGGTAGAGGTCTATATACTCCAGTCCAAGGTTTTTCAGGGATTTATTGAATGCATTCCTTGTTTTACCCTCACCAGCATCCTGTACCCATAATTTAGTTGTCAGGAAAATGTCCTCCCGTTTGATGCCCGACTTTTTAATGGCCTTTCCTACGGCGGTTTCGTTGCCATAGGCCGAGGCTGTATCAATCAGGCGGTAACCGGTACTGAGCGCGTCGGAAACGCTTCTTTCGCACTCTTCCAGGTCTGTAACCTGGTATACCCCGAAGCCCAGGACAGGCATCTCCACGCCGTTATTTAAAGTCACGAATTCCATAAGAGATAGATTTGACTTTCTATACAACGCAGACAGACAGATTGTTATAACATTTACATCTACATAAAGTAAATTTCATATCTAAAAAATCTATCTTTACAACTCAACCAAATCTCATTTCTTGAAGAAAAAATTCGATGCACTGTCATGCTAAAACATGACATAAGTGAAAAAACACAAAATTCTAAATGAAACGGATCACCGTCGTACCTATCAACTGATTCGCAAAAACCCATATACGGCATGCCATATATGCGGCTGGGCAAAAACAGATCTATACCGGTACTGTCCCAATGCTCCAGAACGTTACTCCGTTTATGAGTGTAATGACAACCGCCAACCTGTCAAAAAAATACAGGGCGGCTATTACAGCTGGAAACTGGTTTCCAAAAAGAGAAAACAGTGGATGAGAAAAAAATTTTTCACTGTACGATATGCCAGGTTTTCAACGGGAATATATCGTCTGGGATGGTGATTATTATCTGTTGAATGCAACGTGATCCGCAATGAAGTTGACCTATCTAAACATCTTCAAATGAAGAAAAAATTCGACGCATTGTAGCACCAATAAGTGTTACAAATGAAATACCACAAAACATTAAAAGAAACAACCGACAGCCGAACCTACCATCTTGTTTTAAAAGAGCTGTATGCTATATGTCCACGCTGCCGCGCATGGCATACAGATTTTTACCGGAAATGCCTGGACAAGCGATATCCGTTCCAGTGTTTTATAAAGGACGAATATGGCATCCCTGGTAAATGCTACGGTGGCCACAATAGCTGGAAACTCTTTTCTAAGAACAAGAAACAGTGGATGAAGAAGCCTGTTAAAACTATACGGCTGAATATCCTCGGACAAGACGTTTATTGTATCGGCTGGTAAAAAAAAGCTTACAACGTTGCCGTTGTAAGCCTTTTTTATTTGTTTATTAAAATTATTGTGGCCTTGTTTCTTTCATTCTTACCCATACCAGTACACCGGACAAAAAGGTGAGTATGCCCGCGATATGTACTGCCCAGATAAGTCCTACGAACTGTGCCACGATGCCTGCCATGAGTGCGCCAACAGCATAGCCTATATCTCTCCAGAACCGGTACACGCCCAATGAAGAAGCCCTCCAGGAAGGATGCGCGGAATCACTGACTGCTGCCAGCAATGCCGGGTATACCATGGCTGTACCGGCGCCTAAAAACACAGAGCCTACCAGCCCGGAAGTTTGTGGTGGTAATAGTTCCAGTCCGATCACGATATGCCCCAGCACCTGTACAAACATCCCCCAGACGATGAGGGGTTTTCTGCCGATCCTGTCTGCCAGCGGCCCCGTGATGATCTGCCCCAGCCCCCAGACTACAGGGTATATCGCTTTAATCCAGCCCACCCCTTCCAGTCCGACGCCGGCAGCAATAAAAAGCAGCGGGAATACGCCCCACGACATACCATCATTCAGGTTGTTGATGAGTCCTGCCTGAGAAACGGCAAAGAGGTTTTTATTTTTCAGGGTAGTTTCCTTAAAAACCCATAACAGGCTTGGTTTATGCGCCTGCTCTCCTGCTGTGGTCACTTTCACGGTAGCGGCTTCCAGTCGCGCAAACTGCCGCGTATCTTTTACAATAAATATAGACAGCAACAGGCCAATTATCGTATAGGCGATACCGATATAAAACGGTTGCGGACGCAACCCATAATGCGCAGCGAGGTAACCGGTGAGCAGGGCGGTAAGTCCCACGGCGCCATAACCGGCGGCCTCGTTCAGTCCCATGGCGAGCCCTCTTTTCTTAGGCCCTACCAGGTCTATTTTCATGTTTACGGTCATAGACCATGCAAAACCCTGGCTCACCCCTAATAATATATTGGCAGCTATTATCCAGTTCCAGGAAGGCCCCCAGCCTAGCAGGAAAGGTACCGGCAAACCTATCAGCCATCCCCATATCAGCACGCGCTTTCGGGTGTATTTGTCTGCCAGCAGCCCTGAAACCAGGTTGGTAAAGGCTTTTACCACCCCAAAGGCTATGATAAAGGAAAAAACAACCAGGTCGGCATTGATCTTAAACACTTCGGTTCCTACCAAAGGCACTACCGTACGTTCCAGGCCCACCATACCGCCTACCAGACTGTTAACCAGTACCAGCAAACTGAATTGCTTCCAGTTCTCTCTCAATCCTAACTTAATCTCCACTATAGATAAATTATTGATCCTGCAAATGTACAAAGAAAAATCTATTCAATATTTTCATTGAATAGATTAAACAACGAAAAAAAAGCGCGATCAGCGCTTCTATATATATCAATCTTTTTTATCTGACACCGGGTATCCTTTCAGCACCCAGTCAGGAAACCCCTCCTGTAGCCGCTTTGCTTTAAAACCTTTCTTCTTTAACAGGTGTACCGCTTCATCTGCATACACACAAAATGGCCCACGGCAATAAGCCACTACCGCCTTGCTTTTAGGCAGCTTTTTCAGCAATTTATCCAGCGCTTCAATAGGCGCCGAAATAGCCCGGTGTATATGCCCACGGTTGTATTCTTCCTCCGGCCGCACGTCCAGCAATATCACCTCGCCTTTCTGGATCATATGCGCCAGCGTTACAGCATCTACGCTTTCAAGGTTACTGTAGCCTTTGCGGAAATCATGCACCACTTTGCCGATTTCACCGTTATAGGCTAACCCCAGCTCCCGCAGGCCCGACCATGCATTGTATACATTTTCGCCTGCCAGACTGTAATTAATAAAATTCCCTTCGCGGGTTATGCTTACCAGCCTGGCCGCTTTCAGTGTTTGCAGGTGCTGCGACGCATTGGCTACTGTCATCCCTGTATAATTCGCTATCTGTTCCACCGTAAAAGGCCCCTGCGCCAGCAGATCAATGATCTCCAGCCGGTGCGGATTACCCAATGCCTTCGTCACTTTCGCTAACTCACCGTATACTTTATCCTTAAAATCTCTCTTGTTCATATCTTCACAGTTATGCTTTATAAAGATAAACAAATTTGCCCATCTATTCAATTATTTAATTGAATAGATATAATGGCTATATTTTACCACTATCAGCGAAAGGCTTATATTGCCTTTCCGATTGTATAACCCAACAGAAAAAAAATGAGTAAACAGGAAACCATAGCTGCAGACATCGCCAACGCCTTTGCCTCGCTGATAGCACAACTGAACAGCAAGAAGGACGCTGCCGGTATTATTAAAAGAACCACCTTACAGGCTGGCATTCACGACCTGGCAAGGTTCGTATATAAAAACGGGGAAATGTTCCTCTACTCTTCAGATGATGACTTCAGTGATGCCGACATGCATTATGAAGGTCTGCCTCCCGCCGATGCCATCACCGACGAAAAAGAGGTAGCGGCCATTTCAGCCCTGCTGCCGGCACAGTTACAGGCCGCGCTCACACCGTACGACAACCTGCCTATCATTGATTTCAAATTTGTGGTCACAGGGGAAATCATTATCGGTAAAAACCATTATAAAATAACGCCGTATATCCATATCAGTGAGCCCAAAAAACAGCACTTGCTTACGCAGATAGAAAAATACCTGCACAATAAAATTTATAACGGTAAATACCCTACGAAAAATCTGGAAACTTTCTTTCTGGCAAGGCACCTGGTAGACCCGCTACTGTACCCAACTCCGGACTATCAACAAATCACCCGTATCTTCGATCAGATCATCGATCAGAATAAAAATAATAAAGAAGAACAAAAACAGCATCGTTATTATATCAACAATGCACTTAACAACTGGGCTGAAAATTACTTCCTGCCGCAGTTCTATGACATTACAAAAATTGGCTACCAGTCGCCCACCTACCAGCTGAAACAGGAATATTCCAAGCCTGAGCCGGCGGCCCTGGACATGCTGCTATATATCGCCACGGCTATCATCCGCTACGAACCTAATTATTCCCGGCCCGGTGGCATCACCTTTGTTAATCTGGCCAAAGAATTGGGCAGCACCAAAGCCGCCACCCTGCTGCAATCCGGCACAGGCAAATTTACGCCGCACACTTCCGCGGCAGTGAAGATTACACCCAATGATGTTTTTGCTACCATAGACATACAGATTTTACAGGAAGATGCACCTGCCTACATGGAGAGTCTCAGCTATCTGCAAAACCTGCTCAGTAACGGATTTCCACGCAGCTACAGCATTGTACTTAAGTCTAAACAAAAACATTTCCTGCCTGTAAAAGGACTCGCAAAAAACAGTACACACCGCTTTTTTGCCAATACATTACAATACCCTGCATTATTCGCCTCCCTTGAAACCTATGCGCGTTTAGCCATGTCCGTGCCTTTTCAATGGTATGAAGATGCGGAAGCAGAATATTGCTGCATGCCCGGCACCTATGCAGTATTTGGGCTGGGACTTACCGACACCGCCTTCTTCCCGCTGGTGAAAGACTATATGCCATTGGTAGACAGCGAGCATCAGTCTGTACAAAACCATTTCACCATTGCATTTATTGAAAAGCATGGCACAACGCCGGCCATCATACCCGTTATCACAGCCTGCCTGCTGGCTTGCCAGGATATGAAGCCCGTCAAACAACTGGCAACACTTGCTGAAGAGTCGTTAAACACAATGCTGGAGGCCTTGCAGGAAGTACCTTCCTACCAGGTTGAACAGGTGATTTCATTGATCTGGGGTAGCAAAGAAAAGTTAGCCACCATCGCGAAGAAGAAAAATGCGGCGCCGCAATTACAGGCGTTATTGCAGCTCGCCGCAGATTGACAATATCAGGGTTGCTGCCGGATAAAGGCCACCATAGCAGGGATCAGGTCAACATGTAAAGGCAATGCTTCTTTCTGATTAACGCCGATCATTGCGGCATCTTTCAAGGGGTGCACCATGTCTTTGATCAGCAGCAGCTTTGAACCGGGCAAACAGTCATGCAGATAGGTTGCCTGCTCTGGTGGCACCTGCGTATCTTTGGTACCATTGATAATGAGCACTGGCATCGTCAGGTGCCCGATAAGTTCACAGGGCACATAGTGAAATGAACTACGCCAATAGGCATAGGTAGCAGGATTCAGTATACTTTGCAACTCCGGTGAAACAGTAGCAGGCGTCTGTCCGTACTTCAGCTCTGCAAAGATTCCCTTTGCCTTCAATGCACTTTCGGGAGAAATTAACTTACTCACCTGCGCGGTAACAACCTCTGTCAAAGGTTCACCAGCACCGGATATAGAGATAAACGCATCATAGGGCTGCAATGCAGCTACTGCCATTCCTATCAGCGAACCTTCACTATGGCCGGCAATAATAACACTGCTATATTTCCCCGAATTACGCAGATACCGCACCCAGTCAGCAGCATCACTGACATAATCATCCAATGATAATTGTGTCAGCGACTTTTTCGTTGCTGCGCTCTCTCCTATTGCCCGTTTATCGAACCGCAGGGAAGCAATACCATTGGCTGCCAATCCATCTGCCAGCTGCATATAGGAATGCTGAAAAGCGGCTTCCATCAGTCCCACATCTCCGTTTCTATCCACCGGGCCCGATCCTGCTATGATCAGTACCACCGGCCCTTTAGCGGCTGCCGCCGGCTGCTGTAACGTACCATATAATACAGTACCATCAATAGCCTGTACGGTATCAATAACTTCACCTGCACGCAGTAAAACCTTCGACAAAACCTTTGCGATAGTGAAGCCGGTTATTTTACGTTCCGGCGTAACAACAATATTCATCACCAGCGAGTTGCGCTCGAAAATATTAGTCACCTGTACCTGCTCAAAAAGGCCCTGCCTGCCCATTTCACGTATTTCACCCAACTGTTCCCACTTTCCATACTGTTGCGTTATTTTGTTCCAGGCCGTACGCAACACCTCACTATTAACACCCGCCATCGCCCTGGAATCCATCATGTTATAGGCCGCTGTCCAGTTTTCTCTTGACAACTGATTACAAAAATCAACTGCTATATCTTTCGTTTGTGCATAAACGTTAGTAGTAAATAAAATTAAAACGAGGATTTTCAGTAAGCGCATAATCAGGAATTAACTTGTTGACGATAGAGGTACCAGGAATAAAATACGGGGATCAAAGTAGTAATCAGTACAATGGAAATAAATAGATATTTCGTACTGGAGGCCGCCAGAAACAGCGATAGTACAAAGCCGGTAAGTCCGCCGGCAAACAACAATACACCGCCCAGGTGATGCGTTTTACGCCAAACCACCTCACTGCTGAATGTCCAGGGGGTGCGAATCCCCAGCATACTGTTGGGCTTCACACTATACAGCAGATTACCCATCACCGCCAGGAATACCAGCATCAGCTGCGGTATCAGCTTTTCAATATTAAAAAGATCAGGCGCGAAGATGGCGCATAAAGGTCCTGCAGACATGACCACATGTGAACCCACCCATAGTATATTGTAATATTTATAATGGATCGCAGTATTGGAAATACTGCGCTGGCCTATCTTAAATACCGCAAACACCAATGCATTTGCCAGTAAAAGCACGATGCCAACCATCCAGTAATTACTTTTTTCACCAGTACCATGCGGTATAATGTTGGCCGCCCTCAGCATTTCTAAAACAGGGATAGCCGCCAGCAGTGACAGTACTGCTATTTTGATCCCGTATTTAGCGCGGAAGAACTGTGGTAAACTAATCAGCTGCGTATACATACCGCGTTGCAAAAAGGTGAACAATGCCCATAACAACAGCATCGCAGGAAAAATCGATAACAGATTGGTCAGCGGCGCCGAATAACGGTCTACCACCAGTCCATGACTGGTAAAGCTGTAATGCGCAGGTATTTTCGGGGGCAACGATGGTGCAAGCCAGAGATATACCAGGAAAGGCGTAGCCATGATCAGCAGGGAAAGCCATTCGCTTCTCCATTTATTTCCCTTCATATTTTACCTTTTTTGCTGGTTTGAAAGAAAAGGAACTGTCCGAAAACTGCATCATCCACTTGAGTAATTCATCCATCACTGTTGTATTCAGCGAATACGTGATAAACTGCCCCTTCTTCTCACTCGTGATCAACTCTGCCTGCTTCAGCAAATCCAGGTGATGGGAAATCGTAGGCCTGGAAAAATCGAAATGGTCCGCAATCTCGCCTGCGGTGAGGTCTCCCTGCTTCAGCAGGGCTAATATGTCGCGGCGCGTCTGGTCATTCAGCGCCTTAAAAATGTTGTTCATAAAAAAGATATTTAGACAACTATCTAAACACTAATTTAGACATTTATCTAAATATCTAAAAATATTTTTTTGTTGAAATAGATTCAAAAAGCTAACATATTATTAATCAATTCGCAGGGAAAAACTTAATTTCTACCTATGATGGTTGATAGCGTGCGGAAGAGGCATGCCACCTGTAATTGCCTTTAAACATCAGCTTTAACTCATTGATATAGATTTTATAACTATCGTTATAATGCCCAAAATCAGGTGCTGTTTCTTCCAAAGCCAAAAACTTGCTGACATCCGCCGCATGGATTTGCTCCGCAATAAAATAGGCTTCTTCAAGACTACAATTCCGTTCTCTTAATATGACGATGACAAGATTCATCAGCTGGCCACTTTCCAATTCTTTTGCCGCTGAAAAATAATCATTACACCAGGCAATGATACGTGCAGCTACCTGCCTTATCTGCCGCGTGTGCGGGTGAGAAATGATTTGATAAGGCAGTAATTCCGGCAGGTACAATTCTACGAGATCCTGGAAAATATACATCCCAATGAGATGCTCCCGTATAAAGAGGTAATGATCAATTGTCGGACACGCCTTTTTGTCCATAAAATATCGTTCCGTTATAATGCCATCATAGAAATAGGAAAGACCGTTGTTCCATCGCTGCAGCCATTCAACAGTTACCAGATTTTGCATGCTATTCCTGAACAATAAAAATTCCTGGTAAATCCCTGCCGGGTCATGGCTTACATCATGGCCTGCCATAATGGACTCACTTTTAAATAAATACGGCCTGAGTGCCGCCACACTCAATTCGTCTGTTATATCATCATGAATAAATAACAGCACCACTAACCTCGCCCCTATCAAAAGTGTTTCCCATGGCGCATTTGGATAAAAACAGGACGTGATCATACCAAAGCTGCAGCGTTTATAATATGCTTTCTTTTCGCTGTCAAGAAATTTATAATTGTCAATCCACTCGGCGACAACAGCTTCCAGCCTCGCTTCATTAGGGTTCGACCTTTCCTCAAATGGATAGTGTAAAGATGGGTAATCTTGCATGGCTTACTTCAAATTTTAAATTCCATACAAAATAGCATGCCTTACCGCAGCAATAACGGCATTACACTTCCCTTCTTCCCCACAAACGGCAGGAGCGCGTCTGTATAACAGACACGCTCCTGCAATTCAAAGATATTTAAGAATAACTGGTATTAGAATTTCAATGCAAAGGTACCCAGGAACCTTGCCGGAGGCTGCGGCGTAAGCCTTACCGACCATGCCTGCTCACTGGTAAGATTATCTACCTTAACGCCTACCCTGAATTTAGGCTGCTCATAGAAGATAGACGCATCTAACATTACATAGCTCGGAATAGTTATCTGCACTTTCTGTGTATTGGTCTGGTAAGACATGCTCCCCGCATTTCCTCCAAAGCCAAGGCCAAGGCCATTCAGCTTACCTTTGGTCAGGCGGTAGCTTACCCAGAAATTCCACATATTAGCCGGGCCAGACAATGCAGGACGCAGCCCTTGCACAGTGGAATCAGCTTTCGTGTATTTACTGTCGTTATAAGCGTAACCAGCCACGATGTTCAGTCCTGCAACGGGATTGGCGGTAACTTCGGCCTCAACGCCTTTGCTACGTTGTGTTCCATCCTGTATCTGGTAGTTGACATCATTAGGGTCTGTACGCAGTACATTCTTCACCTGGATATCATATACGCTCACGGTACCCACCAGCTTGTGGTCCCATACATCCGCCTTCACACCGTATTCCAGCTGGTTGCCCTGTTCCGGTTTAAAGCTATTGCCCTGTGCATCGGAACCCGCTTTGTTGAAAAAGCCGTTCATATAGTTACCGAACACGGATACACGATCTTTTACCACTTCATACACCAGGCCCAGCTTTGGAGACAGGGATGTCTGGTTGTAGTTGCCGGTAGTAACACCTTTCGCGATATTATAAACACCCTGGTTACGGTAATGGTCTACACGCAAACTCACCATGGCCATCAGCCTGTCCGTAAAATTGAACACATCGGAGAAATAAGCCGCATAGCTGTTATCGCCGTTATTCTCTGCACGTGGCGTACCGGTAGGCAATAAGGAATCAATCTGGTAACTGTATACCTTATACGCTGTGCCGGGATGAATGAAGTTGACGGTAGGGCCATTCACTGCAATCCTGTCGAAGGAGTTGGAGTTGTTGTAATAGTCCAGCCCCAGTACCAGGCGGTTACGGAAATTACCTATTTTGAAGTCGCCGATAAAGTTCTGCTGGATATCAGTTGCAATAAAGGCGGTATAACCTTTCATGACATTGGCACGCAGCGTAGAGTCGGTGCGGCCGTTAAGCGCTGTAATATAGCCATTTATAGAGGACCTGGCACGGGAAACAATCGTTTGTGATGTCCAGTGTTCTGATATTTTATAATTCACCTGTGCAAAGATGTTCAGCATTTGTGTATTGTAGGCAATATCATTGCTGAGGAACATTTTGTTGTAAGGGAATCCCATAGTGGCAATGGAGATATTTTTCGTACCACCGGTATAAGGATTAAAACGTACTACAGACGTACCTTTTGCCTGTCCGAATTCTACATCCAGTAATAAAGACAAACGGTCATTGATCTGGTAAGAGAAGCTTGGAGCAAGACTCAGACTTTTGGTAAAGCCCATATCCTGGAAGCTCTGTTCAAAGGTAGTGGCGCCATTTACACGGAACAACATGGTCTTTTCTTTATTCACCGGCGTGTTCACGTCTAAGGTTAAACGATTGAAGTTCCAGCTGCCGCCGGTATAGGCCACCTCTCCACCGAAGCCGTTGTATGGCTTCTTGGTTACGCGATTATACAATCCGCCATAGCTGCTGGAAACGTTGGTACCAAACAAGGTAGCGGAAGGCCCCTTGATCGCTTCAATTCTTTCGAGGTTGGCATTGTCGATAGACGAAAATGCCTGCCCGGCTACCCCATTGCGGGCATTAGGTTCTGTTTCGAAGCCACGGGAGCGGAAAGTAACCCTTCCCTGGTTTGCAATCATCGGGATACCGGCGCCAGGAACGTTTTTAGATACGCTTCCCAGGTCTACCGCCATCTGTTGCTGAATCAGTTCCTTCGGAACAATATTATATACCTGCGGATTTTCGAGGTTTTTTAAAGGAAGCCTGGAGATATAGTAGCTTTCCTTCTTGGAAAGACCATTCACATTACCGACCACACGCACTTCCTGCAGGGCCTGGATATTCTCTTTAGGCAGCCGGTAGTCTAAAGTTACCGTTTTACCGGTTTCAATATCTACCTGGAAGTCTTTCTCAGCGGCTCCCAGCAGCTGAATACGCAGAATATAGTGACCAGCGGGAACGCCTTCAAATTTATAATGGCCATCATTATCCGTTAAAGTGCCCTTGTCAAGCTGCACAATGGTAACAGATACGAGCTCCAGCGGCTGGCCGGTATTGGAGCTGACCTTACCGGTAAGTACGCCTCCGGCAAAAGTTTTGTCATCAGATTGTGCAAAGGTCAGGACCGGGAAAGATAAAAATAAGAATAGCAGGATATTTCTCAGCAGTGTCGGCATTCATCAAAAATTTCCGCAAAGGTAGCAGCCGGAATTTTCAATCATTTCTCAAATCGGGAAAAATTTGCAGGTGATATTTTTCCCAATTCTGAATAAATTTTAAAGAGAGATAGTTTTCGGATAATCTCCCCATACTGTAAAATGTTAGTGACGATCAGGATACCACACTAAAAAATCGACTGCCAATACACCACAGCACGTACTTAAAACCGCCACAATACGTCGTTCAGCGGTATATTACCGGCCTGCCTCCCCTGCCATTGCACAACAGCGGCTATCTTCATAATTATTTATCATCTTCCCTAAAAAAATCTACCTGAAAAATGCCTAATTTGGCGCTACCCAAAAATTAAGATTCATGAAATACCTGTTTATGTTAGTAATGACGTGTTACCCCAGCTTTGCCTATAGCCAGTCCGAACCACACGAATTACATACCGTAGGCATTGCCATTGGCCTGCTCGGCGGACTCTATGACGGCTTTTATCCTATCGGAGAACTAAAAACCAAAGGAGATTTCGGCATTGGTGCGCCAGACAAAATCAACGGCGAATTACTAATCTTTAACGGAAAGGCCTACCAGACCACCTCCGACGGTAAAACCAGCGAACTCCCGGATAATTACAAAGTACCTTTTGCCATGGTGAATAATTTCCGGCCTACCATACGTATACGTATAAACGAAACCATCAGCAAGCAGGAACTATACCGCCGCCTGGACAGCCTCTTCCCCAATCAGAACGGGATGTACGCCATCCATATCAGCGGTAAGTTTTCGTATGTAAAATCCCGTGCACTGCCACCTGTGGCCACACAGCCACCCTATCCGGATTTCAAAACCTGGTCAAAGCAACAGCAGTTCTTCGAATTCAGGCAGGTCTCCGGCGACCTTGTCGGATACCGGCTGCCGGCTTATATGGATAACACCAATATCTCCGGTTATCATTTTCATTTCCTCTCTGCTGATAAAAAAGGCGGTGGACATATGGTCGACAGTGAATTGTCGAATGTAATCGTGGAACTGGAGCCACTGGAGGGGTATACTGTTAAAATCCCCGATACGAAAGGGTTCCGGCAGTTCAACTTCCAACAGGGATATAACACGGAAGCGAAAAATATAGATGAGATTTACGAAACCAAACACTAATAAAAGCAGCTGCCTCAGGGCAGCTGTTGCTCTCTTTCAAAAAAACTTTTTGTGGCCATTGCTGCCTCTACTTCTCCTATCGCCAGCATCAGGTTGTGTTCTGTAGCTGTCAGTGCTGCCAACGCCTGTTCCATACGATGCCAGATGGGTACCATCCCTGCTACCAGCTCCTGGCCTTTGTCTGTGAGTAATAACAGCCGCTTGCGCTCATCCTGTTTATCTTTTTTGGAACGGATCAGCTTCTGCTTTTCCAGCTCCTTGAGCAGGCTAATGGTAGAAGGATGCGTATAACCTATCTCCTGCGCGATCTCTGTAACACTCATGGTGCCTTTCTTATGTAAACTAAATACTACCGGAAACCATTTCGGCTCAAAGTCGATCCCATGCGCTTTATAGATCTGCTGCCCGTCTTTCCGGAGCTGTTCCGCAACACGCTGCAGCCGCGTTGAAATGGCCAGGATACCTGATTCGTCTATTACGTTCCGCATAGTAATTATTTTTATATAGCAAGATGGTAAAATACATTGTCCGCACTCATCAGGGGGAAATACGAAGGTAAGTCGGCTTTGGCAATTACTTGAAACTGATTGCGTTCATAGAAGCGAATGGCCGCATGCAGGATATTCACCGTGCCAAGATAAAGGTCTTTAATGCCCATTTCCCGGCACCAGGCAATCAGGTGCTCCAGCAGCCGTTGTGCCAGCCCGTATTCCTTGCCGCGGTACTCCTTTTTAACGAACATTTTCCTGATGGCGCCCGCCTCATGCCCGATATTGATCAGGGCAATTGTTCCTGCCAGCGTATCCCCCACATATATCCCCCAGAATCCACCACCCGAACCATGGTAAAAACTGTCGATCTGCTGGAGGTCCGGCTGATCCGCCAGGGTTACATTTACGCCAAATTCCCTGGTCTGTATGGGAATAATAATATCTATTACGGCTGCTGAGGAATCATTATAAACCTTTTCTATCCTGATTTCCGGTAACATAACTATCAATTTTAGTATAAAACTACGTAGTTAACTACATATATCCAAATCAAATAAAAAAACGACCTCGGTGCCAGGTCGTTTAGTAGCTGTAGGAGTAGGAGTCGAACCTACACGAGGCAGTTAGCAGAAGCAAAAAAAGTTAGTGGTTAGCTGTTTACGCTGCTGTTTATCCCGTTTTCCTCACCCCCGAGACAAGGGGGCATGTCTGCCAGTTTCATCACCCCACAATATGTTGTGTGTTTCTCATTCAACAATACAAATATACAACATACCGCCTTTTTATTCCAAATTTTTCAACGATTTTTTCTTTTTTATAGATTTTATCTAACAAAATAAACTTTATGCCTATTAATATCTAAACAGAGACATCTAATAGATAGCTTACTTAGATTTTATTTATCCGGAGACACCCTGCCACATGAAGCGCGAAACCAGGTATAATACTGTGATAAACAGCTAGCGTATTACTCAATGGTAATATCATACTTCATGAGCAAACCTGCCACATCTGCCAGGGAAAACTTAGCTTTCTTGATCTTATTGCGCTCAGGATCAATAATATAACCCGTCGCCTTCCGCAAGTCTGCTTTTTCGAGGTTGGTATTATCAAAGGTGGCACCAATAAGGTCACAGTCCTGTAATACAGCCTGGCTCAGGTCCGCCAGTGTAAAGTCGACCTCGCGTAAGATGGTGTTTTTACATTGGAGCTTCTTCAGGTTGCGGTTATAAAAAGAGGCATGTTGCAGATTACAGCCATCGAAACTCACTTCAAAACCAAAGTCGTTGCAGGTATCAAAATGAAGTCCCAGCATCTTACAACCCACAAAACGTACGTCCCGCATGGCTGTCTTATTCAGCTGTACCATACTCAGGTTACAATCGCTAAATGCGCACTCCACAAAAATGCATCCTGCAAAACTGACGTTGGAAAAATCACAATGCAGAAATTTACAGTTTTCATATTCACCTGCCGGAAATCCATTCGTTGCAAAGTCTTGCTGCTTAAAGGTTTCATCTGTAAATAACCTATCCATACCGTGCTTATTTTTGCAGGCAATGTAAAAATTATTTAGCGGAATGCCATTTTTTTAATGACTGCTATAAGTCAGTTGTGCACCGGGATCGGCTGCTGTAGCCACATACGGACGTATAAGGCTGATCATCTTCTCTGTCCTTAAAATTCTTGTTTTTTTAGTCAGATGATAGTAAGAATCAAAAAATAAACTATCCGGATATACGAAATCTTCCGGCTTGTTGACTACCGGCACTTTCAGGTCGGCGCGTATGGTAGCCTGGTATTGATCGATCACTGCTTTATTGAAAGCATAGGAGGATTGCGCAAATGTCGGGAACAGGAAATACAGCTTCGCTCCTTTTGCACTAATGATCTCATTCGCCTTGTTGATTTTGGCAATACCATCCCAGTAACCTGCCTGCAGCTTCAGCGGCGTTGCTGGCGCCCCGTCAGGACGCAGGTCCAGGTGTGCCACTACATCTCCATAACTATTAAATGCATGACGGGAATATACTTTTTCCAGTTCTGCCTTTCTTTCCCGGATCACTACGGGCTTAAAGCGCAACAGCAGCTTATCCCGGTTATAGCATACCTGGTCAAACTTCGCTTCTACCAGGTGTTTGAAAGTCGTATAATAATCCTGCTGATAATAATCAGCTGCCTCCGGCAAAAATTCTCCGGCGGCATAATCCAGGTCGTAGCGACCGCTTTCCAGGAAATATTCTGCCGACAAAAACACTACGTCTCCCGCACGCACGGTATGTTCAAGCTCCTGTAAGATAAAATCCAGTCCGAGTCCGCCATGCAATCCCAGGTTTACCACCGGCTGATGAATGGCATCTTCAACCATTTTGCTATCCAGCCCGAACGCCACATTGGAGCCGCCGGCAAAAATAACACGATGGCCCTTCAAGGCATTCAGCCGGGCATGCTTCACCACAATACCGCCAACATAATCAAACTCGCCAGGCACCGCCAGCGGTGGTCCCAGCAATAGCAGCAACCCGGTGAAGATTGCCGTAAATAAGAGTATGCGGAGAATAAACGACTTCATATCAGAACTGAAAATAAATGAATTGTTGTTGTTCGGACTTCAGCAGGATAATAACAAACAGCAGCACCAGGTATACCGCCCAGCGTACCGGACGCCCCATCCTTATACTGATGTTAGCCAATGCATAGGGATAGGCCCTTCCCTGCCATTCTACCAGCATAAACAATGCTACCAGCAGCAACATCGTCATCGGGAATATGACAGGCTTCTGCAACAGGCTCAGCGAAAATATCTCCCGCAGGTAGGCAAATGCATGTCCTGCATTTTCTGCCCTGAAAAATACCCAGGCCAGTGTTACCAGCAGAAATGTGGATAGCATTTGCAATCCTTCTTTCAGAGAAGGTAATATCCGCCCCTGTGCCACTATTTCCATATTTTTCCTGTTACGGTCAGATAAAAGCAATGGCAGGAAATACACTGCATGAATCGCCCCCCAGATGATAAATGTCCAGTTGGCGCCATGCCAGAACCCACTCAGCAAAAAGATGACAAAGGTATTTCGCACTGCCTTGAAACGTCCTTCCCTGCTACCTCCCAGCGGTATATACACATAATCCTTAAACCAGGATGACAGCGAAATATGCCAGCGGCGCCAGAACTCAGCAATGTCGCGGGAGAAATAGGGATAGGCAAAATTGCGCAGCAACTCAAAACCAAACAGCCGCGCTATGCCCAAAGCCATATCAGAGTAACCCGAGAAATCGCCATAGATCTGAAACGCAAACAGTACCGCCCCTGTCAGCAACGTGCTGCCATTATAATCGGCGGAATGATTAAATATCTGGTTGGCATAAAAGGCACAGCCATCTGCGATAACCATTTTTTTAAGCAGGCCCCAAAGTATTTGCCGCAGGCCATCGGCGGCCTTGCTGCTATCAAATACCCGTGTCCGCTCTATTTGCGGAAGCAGATGCGTGGCACGTTCTATAGGCCCCGCTACCAGCAAGGGAAAGAAGCTGACAAACAACGCGTAGTTGACAAAATTCCTTGTAGGGGTTACTTTTCCGTAATACACGTCTATCACGTAAGACAAGCCATGGAAGGTATAAAAAGAGATCCCTACCGGCAGTATGATACGCAGCGTCCAGAGATGCGGCTGAAAACCACCCGCATGCAGGAGGTCCGCAAAGGAAGCCACAAAGAAATTATAGTATTTGAAAAAGAATAGGAATCCTAAGTTTATACCGATACTTGCCGTCAGCCATATCTTTTTCTTCCGGGTACCCACTGCCTGGTGTATCATTATCCCGGAAGTATAGTCCAGCAAAATAGAAAAGAACAGCAGGAACAGGAAACGGTAGTCCCACATGCCATAAAAGACAAAACTCGCTGCCAGCAATATTAAATTCTGAACCATCAGCGAACCTCGCGCCGCAAACCAATAGAGCAGGAAAACAATTGGCAGAAATAATGCAAACTCGAATGAGTTGAAAACCATAAACAGTATAGGGGTTTACCGCAGTCTAAAGTTGGATGTATTACAGGTTCCGAAAGTAGCGCTTTCACCCGATAAATCAAAGCCGGCAACAATGGTAAAACAGCCATCAATGGGTGAAACGCAATACCCATCCCTAAAAACAGAAGATAATCATTCTACAACAAATAATAAATATTTATAAATTATAAACAAATATTTATGTATGAAAATAATTATCAGAAACCGGAGGTTAATGATGGAAAGTACGGTCGAGCTGTACCCTGTATTCCGTGTGCTTTTTTAAGAAGCTGGCCACAAAGGGGCAGTATACCATCACTGGCTTATTGAGAGACTTCGCATAATCGAAGGCAGCACGGGCTAACAAGGTGGCAATACCCTTACCGGTTAGGCCTGCAGGCACGGTGGTATGCATGAAGGCTATATCTTCCTTATAAAACCGGTATGTGAGGATCGCCTTCTCCCCACCTTCGCTGATCTCGAACTGCAGCTCCTTCGTATTGTTGACAATATTGTAATTAGTACCAGACATATATCCGATAACAACTGGCAATTAATGGTTGTTTTAAGAAAAAAATCCCGCCTCTGCAGTAGAGACGGGATGGCAAGAAAATTAAAACGCTAACATCAGAGCACGCTCACAGGACGTTTCTCATCGTCGATGGCTACAAACGTAAATGTTCCGTTGATAGCCATTTCCCGGGCATCAGAGTACATCTCTTCCGTGTAAATCTCCACCGTTACTTTCATACTGGTGTTACCCACTTTCGATACGCGACCAATGAGTTCAATGATTCTGCCCGCAGGAATTGGTTTGTTAAAATCAATTTTATCTGAAGATACAGTTACTACTTTTTTCCGCGTAAATCGCGTGGCAGTAATGAAAGCCACTTCATCCATCAGATACATGGCCGTACCACCAAACATCGTATCGTAGTGATTGGTACTATCGGGAAATATCGCTTTGAAGATATGTGTTTCCGATGCCTGTATGCGTTCTTCTATCGTCATTGTAAAATATTTTCAATTTTTTACCATATTGGATCAGGCAGGAACCTTATTGCGCAGGGTTTTAGCAGCTGCTACCATGGCAGCCACTGCAGCTTTGGTTTCCGGCCAGTCCCTGGTTTTGAGGCCGCAATCAGGATTTACCCATAACTGCTCAGCAGGAATCACTGCCATGGCCTGCTCCATCAGGTTTACCATTTCTTCTTCCGAAGGAATGCGTGGTGAGTGAATATCATAAACACCCGGGCCAATATCGTTAGGATATTTGAAACTAGCAAAACCTTCCAGTAACTCGGACTGCGAACGCGATGTTTCTATCGTGATCACATCCGCGTCCAGTGCGGCGATGCTTTCAAAAATATCGTTGAATTCTGCATAACACATATGCGTATGTATCTGCGTGGTATCTGCCACACCGGAAGCTGCTACCTTAAATGCGCGTACGGCACCATCCAGATAAGCTTCCCGGTTTTCCTTGCGCAGCGGCAAACCTTCTCTCAAGGCCGGCTCATCTATCTGAATCACTTTAATACCGGCTGCTTCCAGGTCTTTCACCTCATCCCGGATTGCCAGGGCAATTTGCAGGCAGGTAGCCGCTCTTGGCTGGTCGTTCCGGACAAAGCTCCATTGCAGAATAGTAACGGGGCCTGTCAGCATACCTTTCACCGGCAACGAAGTCAGGGATTGTGCATATTGTGTATAGTAAACAGTCATGGCTTCCTTGCGCTCCACATCACCGAAAATAACCGGTGGTTTTACGCAACGGCTGCCATAGCTCTGTACCCAGCCATTTTGGGTAAATACAAAGCCCTGTAGCTGTTCTCCGAAATACTCTACCATGTCGTTCCGCTCAAACTCGCCATGTACCAGCACATCCATACCGATAGATTCCTGCCACCGGATAGATGCCGCTGTTTCTTCTTTGATCAGCTGATCATATTCCGCAGCACTTAGTGCTCCTTTCTTCCATTTACTGCGCCAGGAGCGGACAGTAGCTGTTTGCGGAAAACTGCCAATAGTAGTGGTCGGGAACATAGGCAATCCCAGCACCTGCTGCTGTGCTTTCTTACGTACCGGGAAAGCATGCTTTCTTTCTGCATCTGCTGCTGTCACCGCCGCAGCCCTGTCGGTTACTGCTTTGCGGTGGATGAGCGGAGATGTTCTCCGCGATTCCATCGCGGCATCGTTATCTTTCAGCTCCTGTTGCGCATTGACGGTAGGATTTTCTCCCGCCAGAACAGCCAGTGTTTTTACTTCGTCCAGCTTTTGTTTTGCAAATGCCATCCAGTTTTTAATGGTAGCAGGCAGATTTTTTTCGTCTGTTTCCAGGTCGAGATCACAGGGAGTATGCAGCAGGGAGCAGGAAGGCGCCACCAGGAGGCGGTCTTCACCCAGCGCAGCTTTTGCGGTGTTGATCAGCTCCAGGGATTTGCGGAAATCATTCTTCCAGATGTTGCGGCCATCGACTACGCCAAGGGATAAACGCAGTTTTGTTTTGCGTATATCTGTAGCCAGAATATCTTCCAGCTGCATAGAGCAACGTACCAGGTCCAGGTGGAGTGTTTGTACCGGCAGCTTCAGTACGGCTTCCAGGTTGGCGCCATAACATTCGAAGTATGCAGCCAGGATCAGGTGCAGGTGCGGGAATGCCTTATGAATAGCAGCATAGCTGTTTGCAATGGCATCCAGTTCTACTCTGTTTAAATTGAGGGAAAGACAAGGTTCATCGAACTGAATATAATGTGCATCCAGTTCATCGAGCTTCGTGAGTACTTCCAGGTATACCGGCAGCAGGCGGTTCAACAACTGCAACCGGTGAAAGCTCCTGCCCTTTTCCTTACCCAGTAACAGGAAGGAAACAGGCCCCAGTATTACCGGCTTGGTCTGGAAGCCCGCACGTTTGGCTTCGGCGAACTGTGATATAATTTTTTCGGAGAAGAGTGTAAACTGCTGGTTGGGTGTAAATTCAGGAACAATATAATGGTAGTTGGTATCAAACCACTTGGTCATCTCCATGGCAGTAATATCCATGCCATCTTTCTGGTAGCCGCGTGCCATGGCAAACTGCAAATCCAGCTGTGGCAGCTGCTTTTCAACCAGCAAGTCGTGATAACGCGTAGGGATCGCTCCTACCATCAGACAGGTATCCAGCACATGGTCATAGTAAGAAAAATCATTACTGGGGATGATATCTATGCCGGCATCTTTCTGCAGATACCAGTTGTTTAAGCGTATATCCTTAGCCGTTTGTTCCAGCTGAAAGGCGGTGATTTTACCACTCCAGTAAGCTTCATTGGCTTTTTTCAATTCACGGTGGGCGCCCATTCTCGGATAGCCCAGGTTATGCGTAATCATGTGCCCGGTCGGTTTTAAAGTGAATGATGACAGGTGATCATCTTTACTTCAATACCTTCTGCGGGAATAGTGGGCAGGATACCCGGCCTTATCACTGCGTACGTCAGTAATAGCAAGTATACCCGAAAGCTGACCCACTTCAATCCCCGAAAGTATTGTCAACATGCAGAAAAGGCAGGTCTCCTGGCTCGTAGTATCCGTGTCCGTTCTTCTCGTCTTCAGGTGACAATGAACATAAAGCTGGACAGGATTCAGGTAACTACTTACAGTTGCGGGACAGCCGGCGATTTTAACACCGTTCCCTTTTAATGCTGCGTACAACAGCAACCATTTCTGTATCAAACAGTAAAAAAAGATATTATGAGGGCAATTTTAAGAATAAATATCTTTCCAAACAAAATATAAAGAAAAAAAGAACAATCATCTACCTTTACAGCAGAACAAAACAATAAAAAATAAACATAACACGGAATTATTTTCTACACAGGGTAAAATGCTTTATTTAATTTTTCTTTCTCCCCTGCTTACCGCAGATGTACCAAACCAGCCGAGTACCTTTACCTTACCCTTAGGATCGGTATTCTGTATATTCGTAGGCACATTCTCCAGCACCTTCGCAAACAAACCTCCCGCATTCAGCTGCTGATATACCTGCCACAAAAAATCATAACTGTTTTTACTCAGCGCCGATAAACGCACAATGACCGTTTCATTCAGCTTGAAAGGACGGTCATAATCTGTGATACGCTGGGTGAGCGGCAGAATAAAAGGTGTTCCATCTGAAATACCTCCTGCCAGTGAACCATCAATAGACAGCAGGTCTTCCACCCGGTGCAGGGTATCATTCCTGTACGACCTGATCCAGTAATAATCACCTTCTCCGGGAAAGTCTACCGCAAAAAATTTAGCATAGAAGCCTTCTACACCGGATACAGCTTCTTCCTTGGTTTTATGACCAAATAAAATAGAATCAACCGGTGGTACTCTTTTAAGTGAGTCCACCCCTTCCAGTATTTCGTGCTGGTACTCAATATGTATTTTATATACGTGTCCTACATAGCCAATAGGTTTGGCGCTGGCATCGTAGGTATATGCACCGTTGTTAAACGTAAAAGGATAACTACTGCCGGTGGTAAGGTCATTTAAAATGATTTTCGCATCTCTTATAACGGGCGCAGAATCGGGATCGGCATAAGGCACCGACATCGTCATACGTATACTTTGAATCCCCTGCTCCGTGGTAATCCAGGCGTCCACTACGGGAAGCGACTTCCCTTCAGGTACATCCAGGCCAATGTTGTCCTCACAGGCCGTAAAACCTGCCAGCAATACCAGCGATATAAAGCAGATTATTTTTCTCATAGCAAGCAATTTTATAGCTGTCAGAAACTGAAATTATAGGTGATACCAGGAATGATGGTACCGATGATGGAAAGCCTTACGGCTTCTTTTTTTGTCGGGTCGTCCGGATCCTGCCGGAAGTAAACGGTATAGGCATTGCGTCTGGCATAAACATTATAGACAGAGAACACCCATTCCCCTTTCCAGCGGTGTAGCTGCTTTCCACGGAGTGTCAGCGAGAGGTCCAGGCGGTTGTAAGGCGCCAGGCGATAGCCATTGCGCTTGTCCGTACTATTGTAAGGGATATCCCAACCCTGGAATTCAAGGCGGTTATCAGCGAAGGTGGCCGGTGTTCCGGAGGCAAAAACAAAATTACCGGAAACGGATACACGCTTGCTGACCTTATGTGTAGCAGTAACGTTTACATTATGTGTACGGTCGTACCTGTTCAGGAACCATTCACTCAGACTGATACCCGGCGTTCTGCGTTCGGTGCGGGAAAGTGTATAACTGATCCATCCCGTCGTGTTCCCGATGTCTTTCTTTGCAAACAGCTCCAGCCCGTATGCCCGTCCTTTCGATGGCAGCAAATCCGCTTCTATCTGGGGATTTAACTGCAGGTTGGCATTATCGATATAATCTACCTGGTGATCTATCCACTTATAAAATACTTCTGCGGAAAACTCATATTTATCATTCGGCGCATTATAAAAATACCCTGCGGTATACTGGTCAGCTACCATTGGCTGAATATTATTGGTACTTGGCGTCCAGATATCCAGTGGTGTTGGAGAGGCGGTATTGGACAGCTGGTGCATGAACTGCGTTGTTCTGCTATAGGCCAGCTTTACGGCATGTTCGGCCGTAAATGCATAACGCATGGATATACGCGGTTCAAAGTAGAGGTACCTTTTCATGAATGCCCAGTCGCCATAATTTTTTTGTGCAATGAGGCGCTTACGCACGCCGGGCGTGGTGTCTGCATAGTAGTAGGCCGTGCCTGCTCCCAGTAGCTGATAGACAGAAACACGGGCGCCGTATTGTATCCCGAAATGTGTGTCGGGCTTATATTCATGGTCGATGTATACAGCAGATTCCAGTGCGTGCTGATCGGCCAGCTGCTTCACGTTGCGGGTGTCTCCCTGTATACCTACACCAGTGCCGGGTTTTATGGTATAGTAAACACCTTGTGCCCCAAAATGAATGGTATTATGTGCATTTATAAACCAGGTAAACGAAGGCTTCAGCCCATAGTTGATAATGTTGGATGTCCAGTCGTAACCCTGTTCCGGTTCATTCGATGATTTGTTGCTGAGGTTGGTAAAGCGCAGACTATAATCATATTTGCTGTAGTAGGTAGAAAGATTCAGAAAGAGTTTATTATTGAACACATGGTTCCAGCGTAAAGTGGCCGTGGCATTACCCCAGCTCATGTTGATATCATTTCCCAGTCCGAATACATCCCTGCCCAGGTAGCCACTCAGAAAGAGGGTATTATTATCATTGAATTTAAAGTTCGCCTTTGCAGTAAGATCATAAAAGTTCAGTTTGGTATCTTTCATATCCCCTGAGGTAAAGGGTTTCATGAGTACATCAATATACGACCTTCTGGCTGCCACAATAAAAGACGATTTATCTTTTACGATCGGTGCTTCCACAGATAACCGGCTGAAGATATTGCCGATACCACCATTCATATTAAACTGCTGATTATTACCATCCTTCATGCGGATATCGAGTACGGAAGATGTTCTTCCGCCATATGCCGCCGGGAAGCCGCCTTTGATGAGGTCCAGGCTTTTCACCGCATCGGGATTAAATACCGAAAAGAAACCCAGCATATGAGTGGCGTTGTACACAGGCGCTTCATCCAGCAGGATCAGGTTTTCGTCGCTGTTTCCTCCGCGTACATTAAACCCGGAAGCGCCGTCGCCAACAGTTTGCACGCCGGGCAAAGTCTGGATGGCACGCAACACATCTACTTCCCCCAGAAAAGTGGGTAATTTTTTCATCTGCTGAATATCCAGCCGGTTGACGCTGGTGTTGAGTGAGTTGATACTTTTCTCTGCGCTGCTGCCTTTAACGGTAACTTCGTTTAGCTGGCTGCTGGCGGGTTCCAGGCTAACATCCAGTTTGGCATGCTGCTGCAGGTGTACGGTTGTTTTAAAAGTATTGTAACCAATATAACTGAATTGCAATTCCTGATCGCCGGCAGGCAATGTCAGGGAATAAAAACCATATTGATTGGTAACGGTACCGATGCTGGTACCTGGTTTTCCAATAGATATGCCTATCAGCGTCTCTCCGTTCTTTTTATCTCTTACGTATCCACTGACGGTATATCTGGCCTGTTGTGCGTATATGGAGGGTATCTCCAGCAGCAGACATAGCACAGACATATACATGCTCGCCTTCTTTTTCATAAAATTTTAATGCCCCGGTTTTAAAATAAAGATGGTTCCTGGATTCCGTAACAACGCATATACGACGATGACGAGTGCCCCTGTTCAGAATATATTTTTGCACATTGTTACTGCATTCCCGACAAAACTGTTACACAGAAACTGCATTAATAAGCAGCAGATTTTTATGCCCGTAGGCATCAAGAATGATGCCAGCGAAATGCCCGCCAACGGCGGGCTTCGCTATATAACCCGTGTGATTACACGTAAGTGTCAGGCGCTTTAAATTTGTATTAATAATTAAAAAAGGCAGCTCCGGAAATTGTCCGGAGCTGCCTTTAAAAAAGACGCGTGTTAAATATTAAGCGATTTCCGAAATAGCTTCCGGCGATACAGGAGGTTGTTCGGACCTGGCCTGCTTAGCCTTCACCATTTTACTTACCCTGCCTAACAGTACAATACTGACCAGACTAAAACCAACGACCACCCAGCCAACGGTATCATAGTGCTCTAGTGGCGAAAAGTTATCTTTTCGTGTTACGATCCATCCGGTCAATACAGCGGCTACACCACCGGCAATCTGTTGCAGCGATGCGTTGATACTCATAAACGCACCTCTGTCTTCCATGACAGGAATAGCCGTTACCATGGTGGTGGCAGGTACCATACGTGCAAGGATACCACCCAGCATCAGTATGTTGATGATAATCAGTACCCACAAAGGTTGTGGGTTGATATTAGTGTAGATAACCACCATTACCATCAGCCAGCAGGCGGCAACGGTGTACAGTCCGAATTTATCTACCCGGTCGCTCAGTTTACCTATCAGCGGCATAATTACCAGCGATGCACAACCGGAAGCCGTAAACAGTATCGGCAATTGCTCCTGTGTTACATGCAGATTGTTGATCGCATAGGTACTTCCGAATGGCATCATCATAAAGCCACCGATAGATAACAACGCAGTAGCAGTAAAGGCTATACGATAATCCTTTTTCTTTACGGTGTTTAACAGGTGTTGTACAATAGACCTGTCGTGCTGCAATTTCAGGTGTGCCGTTACAGGAGGCAACTTGAATACAATCATACCCATTATAATCGCAGCCAGTATCACCACCATAAAGAAAGGTGATTCCCAGCCCCAGCGGTTAGCGATATATAAACTAACAGGAATACCTAATACCTGGCTGGCACCAAAACCCATCTGGGCAAAGCCTATCACGCGGCCACGCTGCTCCAGCGGAAACAGGTCCGTCACAATAGCCATGGAAATAGAACCTATTACGCCACCAAAAATACCGGTGATGGTACGCGATGCCACCAACATGGGATAATTTGTAGAAAGGCCGCAGCATAATGTGCCCAACATAAAGCCGGCATAAAAGAATATCAGCAGTTTCTTACGGTCAAACTTATCTGCAAAGCCCGCCGTGAGCAGGCCGGAAGCACCGGCACTGAAGGCGTAGGCCGCCACTACAATCCCGAAATGATCAGGCTTTATCTGCATGGATTTCATCAGCATATCTCCCAATGGCGACAATACCATGAAATCTAAAACTACGGTGAACTGAGTAAGGGCTAACATTAATACGATGAGCTTCTGCTCACCACTAAAGGGGATTTCTCTTTTCATATACAACTATTAATAAGCAAGCATTCATTTATAGAATACAAAAAATAGATACAGTTTCCGGCGGATTTTAAAAGAAGCGGTTACATAACGAAAGGTTTTGTATGTTATTTAAAAGATTTTATGACGCGATCAAAAGCTTCTCTCAATATGTCATCAGTAAGCTGGAATGGGCGCCTGTCAAAGCTCTTGCCTTGCTGATGAAAACGAATAAGGGTATACAGCGGCGCAAATGCCACAGACCAGTATACTTCCAGCGACATACGGGTCAGCTCTCCCCTTTCATATGCCTTAGACATAAATGCAGCGGAATACTCCTTCATCTGGTTATTGATCTGTACCTGCTGGATGTTGCCTATATCTGTATTACGCATACGTTCCATAAAACAGTTCAGTAACGGCTCCTTCAGGCAGTAGCTGGCCCTGTTCTTCCACTGCTTCCATAACCCTTCCTCAAAACTGGCTTCCGGGTCAAAATCATGAAAAATCGCCTGCACCATGCCATCACTCGCCTCAGATACAATATTCGCAATCAGGTCGTCCTTGTCTTTGTAATAGATATAGATCGTTGCCGGTGATACCCCCGCCGCCTTCGCCAGCCGGTTTATCCCGAAGTTTTCATACCCCTCCTTCGCTATCATTTCAATAGCTTTCTCCTTGATCCGCTGAATTTTATCTTCATCTCTATATCGCATGACGCAAAAATAAGTAAGCGATCGCTTATTTTAAAATTATTTTTTTAGAGAGATAGGATAAAGAAGCCCATAATTTTGCAGCATATGAATAATAACACCCCCACTATCCATACAGAACGACTGATACTCAGGCGGTTTACTGAAAATGATGTGGTAGCTTTCCGGGACCTCATGAATGATCCGGCGGTAAATACCTTCATTCCGGTATTTCCGTTTGAAACATTGACCGCAGCACAGGACTACCTCCGGGAGTATTACCTGAAAACCTACGACGCTCCCCTGGGCTTCCGGTATGCCATATGTTTGAAAGAAAATGACACCCCTATAGGGTATGTCAATGTAAGTCCGGACGACAGCCACGATTTTGGCTATGCCTTACAACAGTCCTGGTGGCATAAAGGCATTGTTACAGAAGCAGCAAAGGCCGTGGTGGAAGCTATCCGCAAGAGCGGCATCCCCTACCTTACCGCCACGCATGATGTCAGCAATCCCAGGAGCGGCAACGTCATGAAAAATCTCGGCATGAAGTATTGCTATTCCTACGAGGAACAGTGGCAACCTAAGAATAAGCTGGTCATCTTCCGGATGTACCAGCTAAACTTAGACGAAAATTCCGATTTTGTCTATCAGCAATACTGGCTAAAATACCCGCATCATTTTGTGGAAGAAAACGTGTAATAAAAAAGCCGCCTCAAGGTTGGCTTTGAGACAGCTTATGCAATAAAATTTCTATTTACTGTGGCAGATGTTCCGGCCTTCTCATCTTATAAGGCGCTCCGGTTATAGACTGCAAAAATGCAATCAGTGCCTGCTTTTCGTCTGTACTAAGATGCAAAGGCTGCATCAGTTTGTCTGTATGCGGAAACAAAGTGTCCTGCTCCTGCCCAGGCTTGGGCTTCATCATCTGCATGCCACTGTTATAAATATTGATCACTCCTTCGATATTATCAAACAGCCCGTTATGCATCCATGGCCTGGTCAGCATCACATCACGTAACGACGGCGTCCTGAAACGTCCTACATCTGCAGGATCGCCAGTGATGGTATATCTTCCCAGATCCTCATACTTACGCTGATAATAAGTAAGCCCGATATTATGAAATGCATCATCCGTAAAATATTTACCATTATGACAATTCATGCACCTGGCCTTGGTACGGAATAAATGCAATCCCTGTATCTCCTGATCGCTCAGTCGTTTATAATTACCCATTACAAACAAATCGAACCTGCTGGTACGACTCTTTATCGTTGCTTCAAAAGCAGCCAGGGCCTGTACAATTCTATCTATTGTAATATTATCAGCACCATACGCCAGCTGAAACAGATTTTTATATCCGGCAATTTTTCCAAGTTTCTCTGCCAGTAACGGCGGCTCCATATTCATTTCATGATGTGTGGCAATAGGGTTGATAGCCTGATCTTCCAGGCTTTCAGACCTCCCATCCCAAAAAAAAGTACGGTGTGCCTCACCAATATTGAGCAGTGAAGGGGTGTTGCGGCTGCCCTGCAAATGATCATTACCCAGGGAAACCCTGCGGCCATCTGCCCATGCCAGGTCCGGATCATGACAGCTACTGCAGCTGATCTGGTTACTACCCGACAATCGCGGGTCAAAAAATAGCATCTTCCCCAGGTTAACATCCGGTTGCTCCAATAAGCGCGGCAGATTTGTATCCGGTAAAATCGCTTCCAGCTCTTTCCATTGTACCCCGGAATCGATGACCGGCATCGGCCACATTGCCACTGGTCGCGCATACAAAGCACGCAGGCTATCTGCTTCCTGTTGCACGTGGCTGCTACCCGTTGTCAATGCCGACGCAAACACCAGCATCAGCAAACAGGTAATAATAATGATCGTTCGTTTCATTGATTTATAATGCTGCTTCCTTATAGATAAATATTAAATGAAACTCCATACTGTAAACGGTACGGCCCCACTTCCCTGATTTCTGCCAGGGGATAATTATCTGTATTTAACTTCTTTATATACTTTACTTCCGCACTTAATCCAGCCGGTACTGTCTTAAATATTCTACGGGAAATATAAACCACTTTTGCTCCCACACTACCTGCTACACTTTTCCAATAATAATAATCGTGGTACAATACATCCGTTACCAATTCATCGATCTGTAATGGCGCCACTGCTACCGTCGTTTGCAATGGCAGATACATACCCGCAGTCAGCTTAACTTTAAAGTGGTCATTATTTTTTAGCTGGCCATTCAACGTACCTCCTGCTGCTGGTGTAATAATGGTATAATCTAATTGCTGCGTACTCAGGAAATCCTGCCTGGATGAATGCTGTAGCTCTGCTCCGGCATCAAAGCCAAAAGATAAGCCTTTTTGTGCCGTTCCGGCATAAGCGTAATATAACTGAACATCAGTGGCCCGGTATACGTAGTTGTTCCCATTCAGGGGAGGCTGATTATTACCGTTGGAATAACGGTTGATATCCTCTCCGGCAGAAACTTTTGCACTCAGCTGCAAGCTATGTTGATTTCCTTTGTAAATCCCCAGGTTAAAGTTGTATGCCTCCAGCGTATATGTTCCCCAGACCGATTGTTTCAGCGAGCTTTCCAGGAAAGTCCCTGTTTTATATCTGCGCCAGTCATACGCCAGGGATGCCTGTAGCGTCCAGTCATTGCGCTGGTACATTTCTGTTAGTTTCAGTCCTGAGGAAGAAGAGGTGGTACGGATATTCTGGTCGGAGCCCGGCCGTGGCATATGATAGCCCATTCCCATCACCATATAGGTACGACGCTCCGGAAAGCTGTCTAACCCGTACTGGTATTTTTTGCTGCGGTAGGATGTTTGCGTATTTTCAGATGCATACCCTACAGAAGGTTGCAGCCCAAGAATATGCTTACCTGCTATGATGGCTACTTCCGGGCTTACACGCAGCTCAAAATCCTTCACTCCCGGCCGGGGATCGATATCCCTGAAAGCAGTATTGTAAAGATAATAAAAGCCACTGCCTATTAATAGTTTGTTGGGTATGGCCTCGTAGGCTACTCTCCCGTTGATGCGATACTGCTGCCGTTCGAAATTCCCAGCCTTTCTGGCGGCAAGAAAGTATGGCCGGTTCAGGTCAGGTAATCCCTGCAGTTGCCAGACGATACTGTCATCGCTGGTACGGCTATATGAAAAATTCCCGTATACCCTGAAGCGGCCAAGTGTACGAATACCTTCGCTCTCAAAAGATATCACCGAATGTTGCTGTGGCAGCTGTGCCAGCCTGAACCCTCCTGCTGTATTGCTGATGCCTGTTTTCACAATTCCCACATCACTGGTTGTGTAAAACTGTAAACTGGCAATAGACTGTGATGCCCATTGATAGCGGCTCATTGCTGGTTCATAATTAAAGATACTGTCTGCTGTGATTTCCTTTTGGCCAAAGGTCACCACAGACAATAACAGCGCCGGCATCAACATTGATATCTTCTTCATGCGATCTTTTATTGGCGTTTATTTACTGGTAAATGCATTTTTGGAAGGGTCTGCCTTGATGACCACAAAGTCCAGGATAGAATTATTGGTATCCTGCAATACGATACGTCCATCAACTTTATTCTGTGTTTTTCGCAGGATAGCCTGACTACTGTATGCACCATTGGGCACATACGCAAATCCCGCATCCAGATCAGCAGGAAGACGCTTAGGCGTGTGCTTTGCTATATCTGTCGGCTGCATTTCCACTGCATCAAAAATCTGAGCACCAGCTTTTGGAATCTGGAAATACAACCTGGTATCTTTAGGATTGTTGTCAGGTGTCTGCAATAGTTTCCAGGTAGATTTAATATCAGCGGTAGTCTTAAATATTATCAGCCCTTCTCTGCCGAGGTTATCAAGAATGAGATCGCGGTTAGGATTAGCGATAACGGTAACGTGTGTAGTGGAAGTATTGAGGTCAGATGCCAATGGATTTGTACCAGGGAAATTACCCATATATACATCAAAGTCCGCCTTGCTCAGGTCTACAGTAAGATCCGGATTTCTTACGCCTACTTCTTTTCCGTTAATATCGGTAAACGGTACCTTGTGGTTGATGGCTGTTTGCGCTATGATAAGGCTCTTTCCTGGCTGTACGGGATAGGTGCTGCCGTTGCCGGGAATACGGAAAATCATCGAAGAATAAACATAATCCGTATTGGCATTGGCAACGGTATTACCGGCAGACAGCGACCAATCCCACTGACCGGTAGCTTTCAGGTAATACCCCTTTGAAAGATCCAGACTGCTTGAAGCGGTACTAACCCCTTCCACCTGCGCGAAATAAAGACTATCGGCATACAGTACATGATCTGAATTATTGTATATCTCAAAAAACTGGTCTCTGAACAATGCACCATCTTTTGTATCCGAACCTGCATAGTAAATCTGCTTGATCACCCAGCTGTCGGAACCACCACCTGTTTTGATGTCTACTTTCAGATTATTCTCCGGCGACACAGCAGCTGCTGTTAATGTACCCGTGTAAATGACACTTCCTGCCACTTTCTGGCCCGTTGCAGCCAGATATGCTTCCGGAGATAGTTTCAGCTCTACAGAAACATTATAAGTCCCCGGGATCATCTTCTGAAAAAATACAGTATTGGTATCTGTACTGATACTGTCTTTATACTTATTATTGTTGGTCGCATTAGTAAGCGTCACAACGGCTCCTTTATATGGGATGCTCACACTGTTGTCGGCAGAAAGCTGTAAAGACACTGCAATATCCACCGGTTGCAAAGGTGCTGCCTTATCTTTATGACAGGCAGATAAAACTAAAGCTGATAGCAGTGTAAAAAGAATTTTTCTCATAGAAGTTTATTTAGAATTTCAATGCAATTTCTCCTGACAAGACCACTGGTTGTGAAAAGGTTTTCACTAAATTGGTCTTGTCGTAGTATTTCTGATTTAGTAAGTTGAAAACATTGTAGGCATTGACGGAAAACCTGATCTTCTTCTTTATCTCTTTAACTACCTGCATGTTGAAGGTGAAATAAAAAGGTTCAGCGTTATCGTATGCACTGGTATCCAGGCTACTCCATAATCTGAAAATCGGACTATCCGGACTTAGTTCTTCTGCAGGGTGATATATGTTGTCCAGGTCAGTATACCCGAGAAACCTGTTGCTGTTATTGAAGTTTCTTTGTCGTTTATAGAGCGACAGGTTGGTAGTAAGGTTCACAATGAAACCTAGTTTGGGTATATGCGTGGAGGCATTGATTCTCCCATTAAAAGCCCAGGCTTCATAATTCACCGGAGAAAACAAACCATACCACACATTATTGGAAACCGCCAAAGAACTCGTTTCCAGGTATATCCTGTTTAAATGACTTCCATATTTACTGTAAGCCATGCCGGCAGAAAAACTAAAGGTGGTAGCAATAGGTTTTATTCTCCCCACACTCAGCAACCAGTCTGCCCCAATATCATCCGTGTTTACATCGTTCACCACCCGACTCAATGCCATTCCCGTTACGTTCTTACTTTTCCCGTTGGGGTAATAATGGATTTTCCCGCCAATTGTATCATAATCATAACCGGGAAGGGAGTACATTTTCTGGTCAGCTGTGGTATTAAATCCACCACGCATATTTCTGTAATAGAAAAATAAGGAGGTGGCAATTTTTTTATCGCTGTATTTCCAGCCCCACTCTACCTGCGTAGAACGGATTGGACGCAGGTAGCTGTTGTCCGGCGTAACCTTTTCCGTGTACATCAATACCAGTCGTTTTTCAGGCTGCTGGTCGTATACCAGCAACACCGGGATATCAAAGTAAGATGGTGCAGGATAACGGTAGGCCATACCCGGCGCCCTGGAAGAGGTGCCAAAACCCAGGGTGGTGGTGAAGTGCCTGTTCAACGTTAAAGATGTGTTGATACGGGGTTGAAGTGTCCCAAATCCATTCTGGATATCATATCGCAGGCCGGGGTCCAGGGTCAGTTTTTTATCCCCCAGAAAAACATTAAAATGGTCCTGAATATAAAATCCGCTATTGATCAATGCCGGCAAAAACTCATAGGCGTAGGGACGTTGATTCTGATAACTCTGGTTAACAAACCGGGGCGCAGCAGGGTCCACGATTACCCCTTCCCCATTATTGTAACTAATGGTGGTGTTCCATCCAATACTCCAGGTATGCTCTATGTTTCCGGAAAGCCAGGCCCCTTCTGCACTTAAATCCGCACTACCATTATTCGGCTGCCCCAGTACGTGATCAATAGCCGTATAGTTTCCCGGAATATAGTAGCCCTCATAAATTCCTGTTGTGTCTTTATCTGCAATTGCTTTCGGCTGTGCATTGATAAGGTACTGTGAATAGGATTCCTGGCGTGCATGCGAATAACCCAGGTTCAGACTTACCCTTCGCAAGAAGCTACTATTCACCTCATAACTCATCCTGTTGGTAAAGCTGATATTATTTGTTTTCGCGTAAACAGCCTGTTCACGGTCATCTTCAGGATCTGATCTTAAATTATCATTTCTGTAGACATAGGAAACAGCAACAGTATTTTTTAATTTACTGGTGAGATAATCAGTCCACATTACACTCAGATTTGTTCTGTCGTATGATTGCAGCATGTTACGGGGATCTGCATTATAGCGAAGGTGGTTAACAGCAATATTCAGTGCACCCAGTTTTTTACCAAGGTCGAAACCCTTTCCCATTGAGTATTGTGTAGTATATCCATTGATACCCACATTTACAGCCCAGGGCGAGTAACCAGCCTGTCTGTCGATGATCACTGCACCAGTAGTTGCATTCCCGATCTTTGCAGATGGAACACCCGAAACAATTTCAATACGTTCAATATTATTCACCGGAATATCACGCATGTCAAATCCGGTAAAGGGGACGTCAAATCCTCTCTCACCGTAAGGCCTTATCATGGAGGTACTCAGTCCAAACATGGACAGGCTTTTAGATTGCATATTTGCGTCGTTGGATTGTGCTATACCATCAACGATATAGGTCACCCCAAGAGCGTTCAGGTTGGATGCTACATCTGTACTGGCTGTTCTCAATGTCAGGGTCTGTACGTTTTTCAGGTCTGGCGCCTTCACTTCCCTCCCTGGTAATGCACTTAGCAGGTCCGCCAGGGAAAAGGCCTGTGATTGTTCTATTGCCTCTCTGTCAAATACGATGGAAGAATTGGAATTTGTTCCTTTCTGTACCGCATTGACATGGATACCTTCCAGGGTCAGACTCAGTTCTTTCAGCATATAGGTAGGAGTCTGTTTATAATCGGCGGCTGTAAGTAAAACCTCGCGGGTTTGTTTTCCCATATAGCTGATCGTGAGGTGTGCTACCTGCCTGGTATCAGGAATTTTAAAAGAGAAACTACCGTTTACATCAGATGTCTGCTGATCCTGTGTTTCTTCAAGTTTTACGCTGGCAAAGCTCAATGGTTTATTCTTCTCATCCACAATCAGGCCGGTGAACAAACCTGGCACCGCTACCGTACCGTAAGCCTGCAGCACCGCATCAGGCAATGCATGATGCTTATTTTTCGGAAAGATGATAAATCCCTTACCGTTATATTTATAATCATAGCCAGTTTCTTTCAGCAGGTCTGCCACGATCGAGGTTACGGTGACTTTACTATATTTTCTCGCACCTATTTGAAAACGACTGAGAACAGCAGGGTTGTAGGTAAAAGAGGTAGATGTTTCTTTACTTAATTGCTGCAATACTTCCGGAAGTGAACCTCCTTTCAGTACAACGAAAACGTATGTATCTGGTACCTGTTGTGCTGTAGTCTGCAAGGAAAACAGCAGCATTACCAATAGAAATGGCAGTTTTATATGTGCATATAAAAATTTCATCTGATAAATATTATTTTCTGTTATTTACAAGGCTGGCCTTTAATATGTATGGCGTTTCCGTTATACGTGTAAGTAATACCGTAAATCATGTGTAATGCATCCAGTATCTGTGAAATCGGATCTATGTTGCTAAAGCTGGTAGTAATCCGGCAGCTGGCTATGCCAGGTGTATCAAAAATTATCTGAATATTATATAACCGCTCCAGGTCCTGACGAAGTTCCTCAAAGCTGACGTTGGTAAGCGTTACCGTGCCGCTCATCCACCTGCCATCTGCTGCTGTAAATGTTTCCATACGAAGCGCACCGGTGGTTTTATCCGAAATTGTTGCCTGTCCGGCTTTTACACTATCAGCTTTATATTTGTTATTACTGACAGTTACCACCCCTTCTATTACGCCTACTCTTTCCATAGTAAAGGAGTTATAGCTTTTTACAGAAAAAGCTGTTCCCAGGTCAGTAACCTTCATTCCCGAAGCAGTCATAACAGAGAAAGGGTGTTTGCTGTCATGTACTACCTGGAAATAAGCTTCCCCATCCAACAGTTCAAGCGACCTGTTGCGCGCGAATGGCTCATTAAAACGTATGGTAGTAGCTGCATTCAGCCACACGACCGAACTATCAGGCAATACAAATCTTTTCAGCTGCCCTTTGCGGGTGCTGACAATTATTTTCTTTGTCGGATAGGAAAGATTCCATTGATAGTAAGTACCGGTAGCAATTAACATTAATATAACAGCTGCGGCTATACGAATAAACAGTGGTCGTAATTTATTACTACCTACCTGCACCTGTAAAGGATCATGCTGCCCTTGCCGCATCAGCTCCTGCAACTTTTTTTTCTGTACGGTACTTTCGGCCACCTGCCCATGATGGTGCAATGCCATTACAAAAACAGTGGCTTCCTCCAGCATTGGCCGGAGTTCGGGATGATCTGCCGCAAATTGTTTCCAGCGGGCAGTATCTGCTGTATTTCTGTTCAGACAATAATTGATGAAAGACTCATCAGTGGCGAGGTTTACTATCGTTAAAGGTGGCTGCATTTTCGCTGTGCTTTATTATAAGAGAGCAGCACCTTATATTTTTTACCCGCCTGTTTGCAACTTTTTTTCTACAGTAACAAAAGATGTATCGCCGAGATGATTTCTTTTGAGTGCCCATCCGCTGTCAGGTTGGCTCTGAGCGTTTTTATGGCTTCATGAATTTTGTTGTATATCGTTCGCTCTGTCAGTTTAGTTTTGTCTGCAATCTCACTATAGCTTAATCCCTCATAATACTTCATCCGTATCAATTCCTGTTTCCGGGCAGATAATCGTCCGATAGCCCTGCTTAGTATTTCTTCCAGTTCCCGGAGCCTGATCTGACTGATCAGCAAATGCTCATGGGAGGCTTCTACCTGGTCCAGCCCTTCATTGACAAGGTCGCCGGGAAACTGCAGCAGTGCATTTGTTTTTGCGGCTGCACTGATCAGTCGTCGGCGAAAGGACGTATACGTATAGGCTGCCGGGTGCTCCACAGTTATGAGTATGGCACGTTTCTCCCAGAAATAAAAAAAAGTCTGGTTGATCGTGTCTTTTACCAGCTCTCTATCCTGTGTGATGCGTAGTCCATAAGCCAGCAGCCCCGGATACCAGGTATCGAATAATTCAAAAAACCTGGCTTCATCGCCTTGCAAAAGTCCCTCCCACAATTCGCCCGCTGCTGGTATTTCCATTAATAACTACTTTAAGTATTACTATTCTCCTGTAAGGGAATGCAAAAGTACGTGGAGTTCTTTCCCGCTGTTTACGCAATCGGGAAAATTTCAGCTGTAAGGGAACAACAATCACAAAGTAGGCAAAAGATGTACGTCTTCTCTCTAAAACCCTTCATCACAAAGGATTACAGAGAAATTTAAAAGCACTTCAAAAACAGGAAAACCAGCTGCCATACCGGAAAATTTTCGTATACACATAAGCGGTACCTGGCCGGAGTAGAAATAAGTTATCCTTCCGATACCTGCAGATTTTCGCTGAAGTAATTGGGAATATGGGCAGATTTGTTCCGGACGATCTGCCGGTAGGTTTCAAAAAATCCGGTGGTAATATCACTCTGGATAGGCGCCAGCTTTACATAAGCCTCCGGTAAGCGGAACCAGGGTATGGTGGGGTATTTATGATGAATATAGTGATAACCGTTATTGTGCGTGACCATGTTGGTGAATGCATTGATATTGGTGCGGGTACCCGATACCGTATGAAAATGATCGGAAATCTCTGACCAGTACAAATAAGCAGCACCGCTCCAGTACAGGGGAAACAGCCAGAACTTCACCAGCCAGAGCAACTTACCACTGATAGCAAACAAAGCCACCACGACTGCCCAGAATGCGATAATCTTCCAGCCGCTTTTAAAAGGCCTTAAACTGATGGTACGGATATAATGTATGCCCGGCAGCCCGATCAACGGTTTAATGAACCATATATAGGCAAAATGGTACCGTGGATTGAATAAACCCATCTTACGATAATCCTCCACCAGGTGGTCCTCCATTTTCCCCAGCCTGCTGTGATGTACCAGGTGTTCATGCCGGAACTGTTCTACAGTTTTGAAAAAAGGCAGGGCATATAAAAATTCCAGATAATAGTTCAGCCGTTTTTGCCGGAAAAGGTTATGATGGGAGGCTTCATGCAGCAGCGATTCACCGATGGCAAACTGAAAGGCACCAATCAGCCAGACAGATGGCAGGTAAAGATAAATGGATGGATAGCGGATATTCAGCCATGCAACCAGGAAGATAACACTCCAGTCTCTCGTGATGGCTAATACAGCCTTTGTATTATTATGGATGAGATATTCTTTCATCTCCTGATACTTTTTTGAGGGTTCGCATTCAATCATTAACGATGGTTAGCAGGGGTCAGGCGCGGGGCTAATGCCAGTTTTACAAGGAAATTACACAACGGTACTTAACAAAAATCCATGTGCTTACGAAGATAAAGAATAATTTCAAAAATAAGCCACCGCTACCTCCCGGACGAGGACGCTACAGGCAGGTATGCCAACAAAAAAGCTGATCCCTGTTGAGAGACCAGCCTTTATAATATCTAAAAAAACTTATTATTTCACCCGTACCAGTTTCAGTTTCTGATAAGTATTACTGTTCACCTTTCCTTCCAGCCCCTGCAGGTCAATTGTTACATCTTTCTGCTGCAGCCTTCCTTCCATGGTAAGGGTATCACCACTGATCACATAACCATAAGTACTTACACCTGGCATCGTAATATCAGCGCCCATACCGGAAAGGTCCGGCATCATCAGCGATACACTGATAGAATCCTTCCCTATCAGCTGGTAGTCTGCCTCACTATCCGCTGCCGGCACCGTGTAATCCAGGTCATATTTTATCGGCTGCCCGGTAATACCGGATGTAATAATAGTAGTGGTGTATGTAGTTTTGATACGGAAGGTTACGCCCTTACTCACCGCATGACCAGCCGCAAAAGTATAGAGGCCCGCAGCCGTACTGTTATCTGTAAAGTTCATCACTACTGAAGAAGAAGCAATGGTACCCATAAAATCGTAGGATGTCTGTACGGCATTCTCTGACCCGACATACACCAGTTTCCAGGTACCGGTAATATCTGCATTGCCGGTATTACCCGTGTTTCCTGTGTTGCCGGTATTTCCGTTATTACCGTTGTTATTGTTGTTTCCATTGTTTCCGTTATTACCGGAAGACACAGGGCCATTGATACCTGGCTCAACTATCACCTCCTTATTGCAGGCGAAGAGGAATGCCGACAATAATGCGGCACTTAATATAATGCGGGCTTTCATAGGACAATCTTTGAGGCCGCAAAGTTATAGTAAATATTTTTATTATGCGAATCTGTTATTAAAAAAAACGTATATGCACCCTGGTTAGTTACCCAGGGTTTTCAGCGCCAGGTAAGTCATCAGGCCGGCGCCGGTTTCCAGGGAAACCTCATCTGCATCAAAGGTAGCCGTATGTAACCCCGATACAATCCCCCGTGCTTCATTCCGCACGCCCAGCCGGTAGAAGCAGGCCTCGGCAGATTGGGAGTAATACGCAAAATCTTCCGCAGCCATCCAGATATCCAGGTCCACCACATTTTCGACACCCAGAAAATCGATCGCATGCTGCTTCGCCACCGTAGTGAGTACTTCATCGTTGATCAGCACAGGATAGCCCTGCTGAATGTCGACCGTACACCGGGCTTCCATCCCTTCTGCAATAGATTCCGCCATCTTACGGATTTTTTCGTGTGCTGCCTTACGCCAGCCTTCATCCAGACTACGAAACGTTCCTTCGATCTTCACTTCGTCTGGTATCACATTGGTGGCACCATTGGCGATCATCTTTCCAAAAGATAAAACAGAAGGCAGTAACGGATTGGCTCTCCTGCTCACGATCTGCTGCAATGCCGTGATGATATGACAGCCGATAACAACAGGATCGATGCCCAGGTAAGGCATGGCGCCATGTCCTCCTTTACCATGTACCGTGATAAAAATTTCATCATTGCTGGCCATATACCTGCCGCCACGGAAACCTACCTTCCCTGCTGCCAGCTCCGGCATGGTATGCTGTCCGAAAATATGGTCCGGCTTAGGGTTTTGCAGCACCCCTTCTTTAATCATCATACTGGCGCCGCCAGGGATCAGCTCCTCCGCCGGCTGAAAGATCAGCTTCACGGTACCGCTGAAATCCGGCTTCAGCTGTTGCAATATGCCTGCTGTAGCCAGCAAGGAAGAAGTATGTACATCATGGCCGCAGGCATGCATCACGCCAGGGTTTACCGACTTATACCCCACCTCGTTCAGCTCCTGAATCGGTAGTGCATCTATATCTGCCCGAAGGGCGATAACAGCATTTGAATCCGCTTTTTCTCCCTTCAGCAGTGCTACAACGCCGGTATCTGCCATCCGCTCATGACGGATGCCGTAGGCATCAAGCTGCGCTTCAATAAATTTTGCGGTATTATATTCCTTGTAAGATAATTCGGGGTAGGTATGCAGGTGCCTGCGATTAGCGATGGTAGAAGGTTGCAGCTCTCTGGCCAGCTGCCTGATCTTATCTTTCAACATATTATTTCCTTTTTGATAAGCGGCAGCCAGTTTTTCTACCAGCTGCCGCATACCCGAAAATAATACTTATCAGTCTCCCGAGTCGATTTTTTTTACCAGCTCTGCTCTGACAGATTCCGGCAGTTTACTCAGGAGCTTGAGGTTGGTGGCTTTCTCAATTTCGTCTACAGAGGTAAGATAAGCGTTCCACTTAGGACTTACATCGTTTTTATTAGGCGTATTCACGGCAATAATGCGGGTATTTTTATTGATACGTTTCAGGTCATTATTACCTTCCGGTATCACCACAATCACTTTCCAGATATGGTCCGGCACGGTGATATTGTCGCGGTCAATTTTCTTGCGCAGTCCTTTGGAGCCCATACCACCGGAGCCGTAGCTACCCATGATAATGTATACTTCATTACCGTCTTTTACGAGGCTGCGGGTATAGTTTTCCAGGTTAGCCCAGAGATGCTGGTTATGCATCGGCGCCTGCGGGATCATATTCGTCATCAGGAAGGTGGCCTCGTTGGCGTCGCGGGAGAACGTCCTGTCGCCGGAAGGGCAGTTATGCCCCCTGTCGAACCCACTACCAATGTAGCTCGACTGTGTCACCTGGTACCAGTTATCAGGCATATCTGCATCCGGGCGGAAATCGTTCGCCCTGGACATCGGCCCCAGATCATCAGAACCCACATGCCAGCTCACCCAGTTAGGACCACCACGTTCACGGTTATACGATAATTTGTAGTAGCCTTTATCCATCAGGTAGTTGTCTGGCATCACCAGCGCAGCTTGTGCATTACTTGGGTTACCCAGGAGGATATTGTCATTATCTCCAGCTACCTCATTACCGGTGGAAGCACCTTTGCTGCCACTACCGGCATCCGGCGATGTGGTGGCATTGCTGCTGAATACAACTGTGAGCGCATCGAAATTGATACGGCCATTATCTTTGTCCGGATTTCTAATCTGGAGACGTACTGTTTTTTCTGTGGAGATGGTAAAGGTAGATGTCTGCAGCGTAGGAGAACTGGTTTTCACCGCATTACCTACCTGGAGGAAACGTTGTCCTTTGTTGACAGAGGCCCAGAGCTCCCAGTTACCGCCGGCATCAGTGCCATAGGCCGCATGCTTCAGTGTAACCGTTACCGTACCACTGACATTCACATCAAAATTCATGGTGGCACTACCGCCGCCGCGTATACGAAGTGCCTGGCTGCCTTGCTTATGGTCTTCGTCTTTCGCCCCTATCACGGCGTCTTTCAGCGTCCAGCTACCTGAAGAAAGCGTAATGGTTTCCGTGTTGTAATTTTCCTTTACAGGACCATCAGTTTCAAAGTCTTCATAAAGTAAAGGCGGTTTCTTCTTTGCGGTGGAAGTTTTCTTGTGTGCAGTTTTCTTAGGAATATCTTTCTCTTTTTCCGAAGTAAACTTACGGGTGCAGTATGTCACCAAAACGGCTACGACAGCCAGTATGATGACAAATGGACTACTATTGCTACTCTTACTTTTTTTCTTTGGCATAGTGCAGGTTACGAGCGCGCGAAGATATCATTTTCCCGTGTTCCTGCAAAGCAGTGGCGTATTAAAAAATAAAAGGACGTTTATACATCACCGTTTTATCGGTTTAGTATAAACGCCATAAAAAATTAAAAGTCAGTTATCAGAAAAACAGCTGTGACAATACGTTGGTAGCATCGCTAGCTTTAGGTTTGAGTCCCAGGAACTTTGCATACTGTGCTGCGGTGAATACCCCTTTTAATTTACTAAACAGTCCGCCCTGCAATCCTTTGAATTTCGACGTGTATTCAGTAGGGTTAGTTTGCTGCAACGGCATGATCCCTGCTTTTTGTTTCAGAAATCCGGATACCAGGTCTGTCACTTTTGGTTGTTGGGTGTTGTTCAGTCCTAAAGATGGAGTCAGTTGGCCCATGATACCGCTGGTGAGGTTAGAAAGGTTTCCCGTGGAAGATGTGGTGCCGGTGGCTTTTTTGGCTGCGTCCAGGATGTTTTGTGCTTTGGTTTCGCCAATGGCCAGCAGGCTTGCTGTGGCAGCGAGCAGAAGGATTTTTTTCATTTTTCAGATGATTTTAGGAAGATGATTACCAGGTATGTTATAACAAAAAGGCGGGGAAATGGTTGGCTGACAATCTCAGGAGATTTCTGGCCGGTTTAAGCAACATTTTGACCCTTTATCGTCTTTGAGCCACCTGGTAAGATCGTAATTTTAGGGCTGCATTAAAAATGCAATTAACCATCATCAAAACAATGTACGAAGATAGAATAAAGAGATCTGGCCTGCAGGGAAAGATCACCAGTGCAGCCGATGCCGCCTCTTTTATTAAGGACGGTATGGTAGTTGCCAGCAGTGGTTTTACCAAAGCGGGCGACAGTAAGGCCGTACTGAAAGCGCTGGCTGCTCATGTACAGGACCACCCGATGAAGATCACGCTGCTCACCGGCGCATCTCTCGGCCACGGCACAGACGGACTACTGGCAGAAGCCCACGCCTTGAAAAAACGCATGCCCTTCCAGGTAGATCCTGTATTGCGCAGTAACATCAACAGCGGTGATGTTTTATTTATGGATCAACACCTCGGAGAAAGTGCCGAGTTAATCAACGAAGGCATCATCACACCCGATATCGCAGTCATTGAAGCACTGATGATAGAAGAAGATGGCAGCATCGTTCCGACAACTTCCGTAGGTAATACCGCCAGCTTTGCTGCGGCAGCATCCAGGATCATTGTAGAGATCAATATTTCTGTACCACTGACACTGCATGGCGTGCATGATATTTTCTCCGCCGGCACCTGGCCCGACAGAAAAATCATCCCTATCACCAGTGCAGGTACCCGTATCGGACGTACTTCCATACCGGTAGATCCTGAAAAAATTATTGCAATCGTTATAACTGAAACAACCGATAGTCCGGCACAAATCAATGAGCGCGATGATAAAACACGCGCCATTGCCGGGCATCTGCTACAGTTTTTCGAACATGAAATAAAAAGAGGCCGGCTCACTCCTTCCCTGCGTCCTTTGCAATCAGGCATAGGAAAAGTAGCCAACGCAGTGCTGGAAGGCTTTATAGACGGCAACTTCCATAACCTGACCATGTACTCTGAAGTACTGCAGGACAGTACTTTCAGTTTAATAGATGCCGGAAAAATGGATTTTGCATCCGCGAGTAGCATCACCGTATCACAGCCCTGCTACAACAGGCTGATGAACGATATCGAAAGGTACAAACCCAATATCGTACTGCGTCCGCAGGATATCAGCAATGCCGCGGAAGTAATACGCAGACTGGGTGTTATCAGTATCAATACTGCCATAGAATTTGATATTTACGGCAACGTAAACTCTACGCATATCGCAGGTACGAAGATGATGAATGGCATCGGTGGTTCCAACGACTTTGCACGCAACGCCTATATGAGCGTATTCGTGACACAGGGATCCTCCAAGGCAGGTGCCATCTCCCACATTGTACCAATGGCTTCGCACGTCGATAACAGTGAACATGATGTCGATATCCTCGTCACTGATTTCGGACTCGCGGATCTGCGCGGACTCGCGCCACGCGAAAGAGCTAAACTAATTATCAGCAACTGTGCTGATCCTGCTTACAGAGATGAATTAAATGATTATTTCCTGGCAGCATGCAAAAAAGGCGGACACACGCCACATCTGCTACAGGAGGCACTGAGCTGGCATCAGCGGATGGAAAGCACAGGTGCTATGAAAAGAGAACAAGTCCCTCAGGATATGTAGGTTTTGCTTATGAAGAACAGGTGTGAAAGGCAAAGAGGTCGTCTCCGTAATGGAGCGGCCTCTTTTTTATGCACATAAAAAAAACTGCTCCTACCAGGTAGAAGCAGTTTAGTATTTTTTTCATGATCGAACAATGACGGTGATCAGCGATACTAACCTAATCGCTTACGCATACAAATACTGTTGTCCATCCCGATATACTGACCATAATTATCCATGATCGTATATCCGCTCTTCTGGTACAAACTGATGGCTTCCGGCTGACGCTTGCCTGTTTCCAGGATGGCATATCCGTAATTCAATTCTCTTGCCCAGTTTTCCAGCTCCTGTAAAATGCCCATTGCAATACCCTGTCCGCGAAGGTCAGGCATTACAAACATACGCTTGATTTCTATCGTATGATCATTGAACTCACGGAAACAGGCACACCCTACAGCCGCTCCGGCTGCATACGCAATCAATACCGTTTCAATGGCATCAATTACGTTGTGCTCATCATAAAGTTCCTGCAACTCATGGTAGCGGTCACGAAGATCATCATCCAGTGCGCTGGTCAATGATTCAAAGTCCCGTTGTTCATTGTTGGTGCGGAGATAGGTTACCGTGTTCATTACTTTTCTGTTTTTACGGGCTACAAAATTTCACCCCAATGATATAACCAAAAAATATATCTACAAAAAAAATAAAATCACAGCGAGAGAAAATAAAATTCGTATATACATTAACGTTAGACAATTGCTACCCCACTCTTTCTGCAAGCACACATAAAACAAAAAAATATAATTTATCGATAGTTATAAAGTGTATATATCATTGTATAATTATTATCAATAGCTCCCGGGCATGGACACTGGGCATTTCTATACTATCTTTGGCACGTTAAGCGAAAACCATAAAAACAAATACCCATTGACTACAACAACGATATCGCCCTCGCGGTTCTTTTTTTTGATTTTAATTTTAGGAGCACTGACAGCGCTCGGACCATTTTCCATAGACATGTACCTCCCGGGATTCCCGGCCATAGCAAAAGATTTTGGCACCGACGTCACTACGATTGGCTTTTCTCTCACCAGCTTCTTCATTGGCATATCCGCCGGACAGCTGCTCTACGGCCCACTACTGGACCGATATGGCCGTAAACGCCCGCTGTATGCCGGACTGATTCTTTACATTGCTGCCTCCATCGGCTGCATCTACAGCCATTCGATTCAAAGCCTTATTATTCTTAGGTTTTTTCAGGCCATCGGTAGCTGCGCGGCCACAGTAGCCGCTGTAGCCATGGTAAGAGATATATTTCCCGTGCAGGACAACGCCAGGGTATTTGCCCTGTTAATGCTGGTAGTGGGTGCCTCTCCCATGGTAGCTCCCGCTGTTGGCGGCTATATCACTGCTGCTTTTGGCTGGCATACCGTATTCCTGATACTGACAGTATTGGGCATATTGATACTGGTTTCCAGCCTGTTATGGCTCCCGGAAAGCTACCAGCCCGATCACAGCATCTCCCTGAAACCCAGGCCCATCATCACCAACTTCCTCGCGGTACTGGGGAATGCACAGTTTACTACTTACGCCCTCGCAGGCGCCTGCAGCTTTGCCGGCATATTCGCCTACGTTTCCGGCTCTCCGAAAGTATTCATGGAACTATTCAGTGTAAGCGCCAAAGTGTACGGCTGGATTTTCGCCGGGCTTTCCGTAGGTTTTATCGGCTGCAGTCAGGTAAACAGTATTTTGCTCCGCAGGTTCCAAAGTACACAGATACTCCCCTATGCACTGACCTTCCAGTCTGTATTCGGTATCCTGATCGCGGCAACAGCCATGCTGCACCTGCTTACGCTGCCGGTACTCATTGTATTGCTGTTTGGATATCTCTGCTGCCTTGGATTTGTCAATCCCAATACTGCCGCCCTTTGCCTGGCGCCGTTTTCCAAAAATGCAGGTAGTGCATCTGCCGTCATGGGTGCACTGCAACTGGGTATTGGCGCCATCACTTCCGCAGCCGTAAGTGCTGTAAAAACGCCGGATGCCATGCCAATGGCCATCACACTGGCGGCATGCGGCATCACAGCACTGGCAGCCCTCCTCATCGGCAGAAGGTTTATTAAGTCGGGAACCATACAATCTGCCGGCAATAACGTTGTACTACACTAACTATTGTCTTACAATATCAAGCGTCCACTTTTGCGACAAATATGTCCGGAAGTGGACGCTTTTTTTATGCTCAGATACCGTAAACGCCCTGTTTTCAGTACTTTCACACTATGGCATATTGTTAGTTTCCTATTCGTTACAATATTTGTATTATGCTTAAGAACTACCTGAAAACAGCACTGCGTAATCTGCTGAAACATAAAACTTTCAGCCTGCTGAATATCTTCGGACTAAGTATCGGTATCGTTTGCGCCGGACTTATTCTACTCTGGGTGGAAAATGAACTGACCTATAACGCCAACATTACACATAAGGAAAATATCCAGCAGATAGAACTCAACTGGAACCAGAACAACAGCCTGCGCACCTTTACCTCCACTCCCGGCCCACTGGGCGCAACCGCCCTCGCCACTATTCCCGGCATCGTTTCCTATTGCCGCAGCACGGAAGACCAGGTGCAGGCACTCTTCAACTTTCAGAACAAACCCACATATGCCAATGGCAAATATGTAGACAATACCTTCTTCTCCATATTCCAGTGCCACTTCCTGGAAGGCAATCCACAAACGGCTTTCAGTCAGCCCAACAGCCTTGTTATCACTCCCCGTACCGCAGAGAAATTCTTCCATACAAAACAAAATGTGCTGGGAAAAACCATCCTGGTGAATAACGCCACCACCTATACGATTTCTGGTCTGGTCAATGATCTCCCGGATAATGCCACTGTAAAATATGAATGGCTCGCCCCATTGGAAAACTTTTACCCCAACCCCCAGCAGTACCTGAGCAGCTGGACTAACTGCGGACTCGAAACATACCTGCAAACCACACCTGGTGCAGATCTTAATAAAATTAACGATGGCTTGTCAGCCATCATGCGCAGCAAAATGCCTAACAGTATCAACAGTACGGTACTGCTCAATGCGAACGACTGGCACCTGCGCAACGTTTTTAAAAATGGTAAACAGACAGGTGGCACCATAGAGTTCGTACAGCTGCTGAGTATCATCGCTGGTATTATTCTGCTCATCGCCTGCATCAACTTCATGAATATGGCCACTGCCCGAAGTGAACAGCGCTCCAAAGAAGTGGGCGTGCGCAAAGCTTTAGGCGCCCCCAAAGGCAAACTGGTGGTACAATTCCTCATTGAATCGCTGTTACAGGCTGCACTGGCAGGTATCATTGCCATATGCATTATCGCACTGGTACTGCCGGCATTCAACGCATTGGTGGGAAAAACGCTGTTGCTTAATTTGCTGCAACCTCAACATCTGCTGATCTTTACGGCTATTATCCTGGTATCGGGTTTACTGGCTGGCAGCTATCCGGCCCTTTACCTGTCAGGGTTTCAGCCATTAGCCATCCTGAAAGGATCAAAGGTCAATACAGCCGGTGCTACGTTCATACGAAAAGGCCTGGTGGTTACACAGTTCACCATTTCCATATCACTGATCATTGCCACTATCATCATCTACCAGCAAATAAAACATGCTAAAACAAGGGATATCGGATTAAACATGGAGCAACTGATGTCTATCACCGTCGAAAAAGAAGACGTAAAACAATTCGATGTGATCCGTCAGGACCTGCTGAATACCGGCGTGGTGAAAAGCGTTGCCCTGGCTGATTACAACCCACTTAATGGTGGCAATAATACAGATGAATTCTACTGGGAAGGAAAACCAACCACCAACAGAACTATTACTTCCATCCGTTGTATTAATAAGGATTTCATTGCTACTGCAGGCATGAAAATCATCGACGGCAATAATTTCCTTGCGGAAGGTACAGATAGTACCAACGTCATCATCAATGAGGCAATGGCGAAACAGATGGGAAGCGGTAGTGTAGTAGGGAAAAATCTGTTCATAGGAGAAGGTAAAGCTCAAATGAATTTACGTGTAGCCGGTGTCGTTAAAGATTATGTTTATGGCGATGTGTACGGCAATCCGGACCCGGTCGTATTCTTCAATTTCCCTTCCGAAGCCAACAGGATCTACCTGAAACTCTTGCCGGTAAATGACCTGGAGTCTGCACTCAAAAAAATAGGAACGGTCATTACTACCCACAATCCGGCATATCCTTTCCGGTATAGCTTTACAAATGATCAGTTTAATGCCATGTTCAATACGGAAATTATGCTACAGAAACTCAGCCGCATTTTCGCCACCATCGCGATCCTGATCAGCTGCCTCGGCCTCTTCGGTTTATCTGCCTATACTGCTGAACGCCGTACCAGGGAAATAGGTATCCGCAAGGTGCTGGGCGCAAGTTCCTTTGGCATCACCACTATGCTATCGGTAGATTTCCTTAAACTGATATTGCTCAGCATACTAATCTCCTTCCCTGTATCGTGGTGGCTGATGAGTCACTGGTTGCTGCGTTTCCCTTACCACATCAGCATAGGGCCAATGGTATTCATTGTTGCAGGCCTCACTGCGCTGATTATTACCATGGCTACTATCTCCTTCCAATCTATCAAAGCTTCTATCGCTGATCCGGCAAAAAGTCTGAAAGCAGAATAATTGCATTTGTATAATAGAAGAGGATTTCTGAGAAGCAATTGCATTAAAGATTATGTTTGATGAATTCCCAACCGATACCTTCGGTATCGGTTGGTGTGTTCCGCGCTGCGCGCGGTAAACTACCGCCAGTCAAACAACTTTTAGATTTTTTTGGATTTCAGGAAGATCCGTAAAAATGATATCTTCACAGAAACCATGTTTTATGTCAACCACTTCATCCAAAAGTAAATACAAAAACGAGCAGGTACAGTACATCGAATTTCTTTCTGAAAACCTTGACCGTGCCGCCGCATTTTATTCCAGCAGTTTTGGTTGGGAGTTCACCAGCTACGGCCCCGGATACATTGGATTTGAGGGTGACTATGTAGATGGCGGCTTCGCGCAAGGCAAACCAGTAAATGGTACTGTGCTTGTCATCCTTTATTCCACCGACCTGAAAGCTACTAAAAAGAAGGTGATCGCTGCTGGTGGCACTATTGTAAAAGATGTTTTCAAATTTCCCGGCGGAAGTCGTTTTCACTTTGCAGACCCCGATGGTTATGAACTGGCCGTTTGGTCGGCAGAATAATAAAATGTACTGTATTTACACTAACCCATATTCCTGAAAAAATCACTATTATGTACGAAATCAAAGTACAGTCTCCGTTTACCCGGCACCCCGACGCCTATCCTGATTGCAATAATGAAAAAGCACTTGCTTTATACCAGGCGATCGATTGGGAAGAGCTGTATAGCCAGATAGAAGCCTCCGGCGACAGCCCTGAGAACCCATTTTATTTTTACGAGATAAACCGCCGGAACAACCTCGGAGAAAACGAAATGCTTTGCATCTCCGGCTGCTTATACGGGCGTGTAGGCGTTGGGTATATGCGGCCTAAAATGGAACGCAAAGGCTTTTTTAAGAAAAAGGATGTCCTTAATCCCAGATTCGCTACGCAAATGGATGGTGTAGAATCACCATTCGCACTCACCTGCCTGCAGGCTTTCCTGCGGGGAGACGCCGCCTATCTCGAGGAAAACCTGATTAACCAGGAGGAAGGATTTTCACAATAGTTTATTCTCCCATCGCCACTGCCCAGAGGTACCATGCAGTATGGGGCAGCCACTGTTCGGCCCAGCGCCAGTCGGCATCCTTGCCGGTAACCGCATAAGGGATATTAAAAGCGATATCATTTTCGTCTTCAAAACCGGAAGTAATACCATTCACGATACCGCCAGGTGCATTGGTATATTCAAATGTACCAAAGAAGCCGTAGGCAGGGTTATTATGCCCTGTCCCCTGTAACATGCAGGCATCATAGGGATTCAACCCCAGTATCCAGTTCAGCTGGTCACCGGCAAAATTGCGCAGACTATCAGCGAATGGTTTATCTGCTGCAAATAACCGCGCTGCCATACGTGCTGCCGTAGCAAGCGAGCCTAGCCTGGCATTTTCTCCCTGCCACCAGGGCGCTGCCTCGCTACCATGCGGAAAAAAGAAACTGCTTCTCCTGTTACCCAGTGTATCCTGCACCAGCTGCCGGCTATATCCAAACGGGTTATTGACTTCATTGGTTACAGCCAGCTCAAAACGCAGAGAGGCTGCTATGCCATTTCGTATAGCCGTCTGCGTTTTAACATCTGCATAGGGATAATACTTCAGCAAGGCCACCACAGGCAATCCTGCATCGCTGGGATGGAAAAAGGGCCTGTCCCTATCATCTGCGCGCCAGTAGCCGCGATACCTACCCCAGCTGGAAAGCCTTGACAGCAAACTGTTTGCGCGCTTTTCTGCGGCAGCTTTATAACGCACATCACCGGTAGCTTCCAGTAAGCCTGCGGCGGCAGACAATGCGCAATAATCATCTACAATATTCTCTTTGCCATCATTGGTCATCTCTTTATTATGTGCTTCCAGGTAGTTAAATGCACGGATGGCGGCCTGTAAATAGGCCTTATTACTATATTCTCCACTGGTATCATACATAGAGGCCTTCGCCAGGGCAGCAATGGCAATACCGCCACCAGAGCGGTAACTCGCCTGAAAACTCTGCCAGCTGTTATCATCCTTACCAGTGGTAAAAGCTGTCTGGTCTTTACTAACCTTGATTTTGTAATTTTTCTCTTCGGGCCGCACGATCCTGTCTACGGCACGCTTTCCTGGCCCTGGTGCACTCACACTTCTGTAAAAGGAACCATTTTTCGCCTGCATACGCGTAAGATAATCCGCACCATACATGGCTTCGTCCAGCAGACGACGGTTAAACTGCCTGTAATCTGTTCCCGGCTTATGGGTGAGCAGGTCGTAGGTATTGATCAGACTCCAAACCGTGAGTGATATCTGTTGCGGATTGAAGTAAGTAGAGAAAGACAGGTGAGAAAGATGTTTACCATAATCACCGGTAGCATCGTACCAGCCGCCATGGGCATCAATGGTATCTTTGGTTCCGAGCAGGCCGGTGTGGCGGTCTGCCTGGTCCAGCAGCCCGGAGCTACGCTGTCCTTTGAAATAGTATATAACATCGGAGATCGTCTGACGCTCCAGTACGTGCGCGCCTACACTAAAGGCATAGGAACTGTATTGATGATCGGGCAATGCTACTACCAGCCTGTATTTTCCGGGAGTGGTAAAAGAGGAGAAATCGATGCGCCAGAAATAAAGGTTTCGCCATTTATCGACGGTGCCCTTGTCGGCCAGCTGGCCACTGGCACTAACCTGGTTGGTGGCATCATCTATCAGTGTCCAGCCGGAAGGCTTAACCGGCCGGTCTGAAACCAGCATCGCTGATTTCTGTTGGGTGGTTTCGTAGCCTACATGATTGGTGACTACGCGAACGTTCTGTGAACTTACTGCCAGGGGTAGCAGACAGCATACAAACAAATGTCTGAAGGATAGTGAAAAGGGCATGGGCGGGAATATTTTCTATAAGATAATCATTCCCGCCACAAATCCTTAACCTTTTATGTTGAACGGTTTCGACAGTTTGAAATGTTCTGAATCCGGTCCTACATGAATGGTATAGTTGCCTTTATAGAGCTTCCACTGGCGTTGCTGCATATCCCATTTCTGCAATTCACTTACAGGGATACTCAGTTCAGCTACTTTGCTGCCACCTTTATCCGTGCGAACACGTGCAAAGGCTTTCAGTTCTTTTACCGGCATACGGTCTACAGCAGGATAGCTGATATAAGCCTGTACTACTTCATCAGCCGCTATCTGGCTGCTATTGCTTACGTTGACGGCTACACGGATGGTATCACCGGCTTTATAATTAGCCACTGGCTCCTGTTTCCAGGAATAGTCAAAGCTGGCATAACTCATACCGAAGCCAAAAGGCCACGCTGTTTGCCCTTTGAAATAGCGGTAGGTACGGTTTTTCATGCTGTAATCCTTATAGTCCGGTAAATCGCTGATAGATTTGTAGAATGTCAGCGGGAGTTTGCCGGAAGGGGAATATTTTCCGAAGATGATATCCGCGAGTGCGTTGCCTCCCTGCTCACCCGGGTACCAGGCCATGATAACGGCATCCGCATAGGGAGCAATTTCGGCCACATCTACGGCGCTACCGGAGGTAATTACGGCGATGATAGGCTTCTTATGTGCCGCACGGAGTTTCTGCATGAATATCACCTGGCTGCGGGGCAGACTCAATGAATTTTTATCGCCACCATGTGCAGCGAGGAATGCATCACCGTCTTCACCTTCCTGCAAAGCGGTCAGGCCGATAACAGCCACGGTTACGTCGCAGTTTTCAGAAGCCCAGATGCCTCCAAAATGAAGGGTATCGGTGAAGTCGCAGCCCTGGTCGTATTGCACGGCCATGCCTGCACCGGCAGCTTTGGTCAGTCCTTCTACGAAGGTGACCATATCACCGGAGAGTCCATGATAGTTGCCCATGAGGGCTTCCAGTGAAGCGGAGTTGGAACCGGTAACCAGCATGGAGGATAATTTCTCCTTATTCAGTGGCAATACGCCGTCATTTTTCAGCAGTACCATGCTTTCGCGGGCTGCCTGGCGCGCCAGTTCTTTATGCCAGTTGTTATTGACGCTGTCTGCACCATAGCCTGCATATGGGCGGTGCGCGGCATCGTTGTACAGTCCCAGCTTCATTTGTGTACGTAGCGAATGTATCAGTGCGCTGTCTACATCTGCCATTGTCAGCCAGCCATTATCCATAGCTTTCTGTACATCATCCTGGAGGATGTTGGCGCAGTCGAGGTTTACACCTGCCTTAATAGCTGCTGCTGCCACTTCTACTCTTGTAGGAATCGTTTTATGTCGTGTCCAGATATCTTCCAAGGCCCAGCAGTCGGTCACTACCTGCCCGGTAAATCTCCATTCTCTGCGCAGGATATCCTGCAGGAGTGTGTTGCCGGTGCAGCATGGCTGACTGTTAACGCGGTTATAGGCACACATGATAGATTCCACATTGCCGTCTACCAATTTTTTGAAGGCGTAGAGATAGGTTTCACGAAGGTCTTTCTCGTCTACGATGGCATTGAATTGGTGACGGTCGGCCTCAGGGCCGCTATGCACTGCGAAGTGTTTCGCGCAGGCAGCTGTTTTCAGGTGCTGCGGATCATCTCCCTGTAAGCCATTGACGAAGGAACCAGCCATGGTAGCTGTCAGGTAGGGATCTTCCCCATAGGTTTCCTGTCCCCTGCCCCAGCGTGGGTCACGGAAGATATTGATATTCGGGGTCCAGAAATTAAGCCCCATGTATTGTACATGCCTGCCCTGTGCTACTGCCAGGTTGTATTTGGCGCGGGCCTCCGTGGAAATAGTACCGGAAACGGCCTTTGCCAGCTGCGGATCAAAGGTGGCCGATAAACCTATCGCCTGCGGATACACGGTAGATTCACCACCACGGGCAATGCCGTGCAGGGCTTCATTCCACCAGTTATAGGCAGGAATTTGCAGGCGCTCTATCGCCGGGCTGTTATAGCCCAGTAAAGAGATCTTTTCCTGCAGGGTCAGGGTTTTTAACAGGTCCTGAACCCTTGTTTCATTGGGCAGATCCGCCCGCCTGAACACCGGCTCCTGGGCATAAACCTGCGCCAGTCCCAGGAAAGACAGGGTAATAGTAAAGATGCTTTTTTTCATCATTTCGTACGAAAAATCTGTTGGCTAAATAATATCTTATCCTCAAGATATCAATAATTCCGTATAGTTTCCTTGCATGGCTGTATTCGGTTAATGCAGCATTAATAAACGCGATGATACCATAAAAAAAGCCGGTCTCTACTGGGTAGAGACCGGCCTGCAAATCATTGATCTTTATAGCACTAGAAATTGAAGTTATCCGGATCAGGACCTACGCGGGTACCTTTGTCCAGCGCATCAATCGCTGCTATATCTTCCGCAGAAATTTCAAATCCGAAGACATTGGCATTGTCTGCAATTCTTTTCTGCTGAATGCTTTTTGGAATGGTCACCACGCCTTTCTGCAGGTCCCATCTTAATACCAGCTGTGCAACAGAAACTGCATATTTCTGCGCCAGTTCTTTCAGCTCAGGAATATCGAAGATACCACCCTGCATCAGCGGGCTCCAGGCCTCATACTGGATGTTGTGTTGTCTGGTGAAATCCAGTAAGGATGGCTGCACCAAACGTGGATGGAATTCCAGCTGGTCTACCATTGGTATTACTTTAGCGCCCTGCATCAGGTCTTCCAGCTGATGTTGCAGGAAGTTGCTGACACCAATTGCTTTTACACGACCTTCAGCATACAGTGTTTCCAGTGCGCGCCAGGTTTCTTTATACTTTCCTTTTACCGGCCAGTGGATCAGGTAAAGATCCAGGTAATCTGTTTTCAGTTTAGATAAAGATGTTTCGAATGCTTTGATGGTAGTATCATATCCCTGGTCGGCATTCCAAACTTTCGTAGTGATGAAGATATCTTTTCTGTCTGTTGCATGATTGGCAATAGCGGTACCTACACCTTCTTCATTGCCATAAACCGCTGCTGTATCAATATGACGGTAACCTGCGTTCAGTGCATACTTCACTGCATCAATCACCTCTTGTCCTTCGTTGGTTCTCCATACGCCCAATCCGAAATATGGCATCTGAACACCGTTTGCAAGTTGTACTGTTCCTTTAATGTCTGTAATTTTCATAAAATTTTCTTTTGCTTCTTAAAATCTCCACAATTAATAATTGCGCACTCACTACAAAGATAGTTCCGGTTTTTTAAATGTATTATTCCTGATATAATAGGCATTATCAGAAAAATAATAACGCGCTATAGTGGCTGTTTTTTGTTGACAGAATCCAGTGGAAGGTTATAAAAACGCTTTACCAGTCTGCTATCGGGTAATGAATTCAAAGTGGCGATCAGCCATTTGTCGTTTTTCTTTACCATCTTGCCTTTATAATAACCTACACTGAGCAGGTCTATCTCACCGCTTTTGAGGTCTGTCCAGACATTGGCACAATACATACTTACTTTTACGGTATCGTTGGTGGTGGCTTCGAACTGCATATTCGACAGCAGGTGACGTTGCTGAAAATGTGCATCTTTCACACTGGCGGCCAGGTCAAAGATACGGTCAGAGAAATGTGTTTTACCATGGAGTACCACGCCGTCTATTTCACCGCTGATGCTATCGTCCATATATTCCAGGCATCTCTCCAGTTTCACATTATCAAAATTTTCTGCAAAACTATAAATGACTTTTTCTATCTGTTGCTGATCACGGAAGCGGACTTCATACCGGAAGGTACTATCGGGGATCTGGGTACTGCTATTGGTAAGCGGGTCGTGCTTTTCAGAAGGATAAGTACAGGAAACTGCTGCTATACATACAGCTGCAACCATCAGGGTCTTAAATCTAAACATGCGTAGGGGGAATTTAATGGTAGACAAATCGCACACGGACAACCTTATTACGAATATAACAAAAATGGACCAAGGCTTGTTCCCTGATCCATTCCATTTATTTCTAAAATTAAGATTTACCTGTATCTGCCTATAAAGGGCAATTCTGATGGTAGTCTATCAGCTCTATTTCCTGGCGTTGCAGCTCAATGCCTTTGTAGTAGGCTTCAATTTCGTCCAGTACGGCCACCACTTCTTCTTCCGTTTTCAGGGTTACCAGCCTGCTTCTGAACTGTTTTATTTCCGGCAGTCCTTTCAGATAGCCGGCATAGCAGCCACGCATTTCATTGATACCTTGTACCGGACCTTTCCACTTTATAGATTCGTGCAGGTGCTTTTTACTTACGGCGATACGTTCTTCCAGTGTCGGACCTGCCATCAGTTCACCTGTTTGTATATAATGTTTGATCTCACGGAATATCCACGGGTAGTGAATGGCAGCACGGCCAATCATGATGCCGTCAACACCGTAGCGGTTTTTATACTCCAGCGCTTTTTGCGGTGTATTGATATCGCCATTTCCGATAATCGGGATATGGATACGTGGGTTATTCTTCACTTTTCCGATCAGCGTCCAGTCTGCTTCTCCTTTGTACATCTGGCAACGGGTGCGGCCGTGGATAGCCAGGGCTTTAATCCCGACATCCTGCAGCCTTTCTGCCACCTCTTCTATATTTTTGGTATCATCATCCCATCCCAGGCGGGTTTTGACCGTAACGGGCAGCTTTGTGGCCTTTACGCAAGCCTCCGTAAGCTTTACCATCAGGTCTAAATCTTTCAATACACCTGCACCGGCACCCCTGCCTGCTACTTTTTTCACCGGACAACCGAAATTGATGTCCAGCAGGTCCGGATTAGTGACATCCACAATCTTAGCCGCCATGGCCAGACTGTCTTCATCACCTCCAAATATCTGAATACCTATAGGTCGTTCAAATTCAAAGAAATCCAGCTTGCGGCGACACTTGATGGCATCACGGATCAGTCCATCACTTGAAATAAATTCCGTATACATCAGATCAGCCCCGTTTTCTTTGCATACCACACGGAATGGCGGGTCACTGACATCCTCCATAGGAGCCAGTAACAGCGGAAAATCAGGGAGCGTTATGTTATCAATTTTCACCAGAATGCTGAATTTTTGAGGGTGCAAAGTTAGGCTTTTTCTCGCAAAACACCGTTAAACGCCTGTGTAGATGCTTATTTTGTGTTTAGGAGATTTAATAAGAGATTCTGACCTGTTTTATATAACTTTCGTATGCTTTTTGATTAATCCTGAATCACGCTTTCCAACATTTTCGAACTTATTCTGTTTTCTCTAACTAACGAATAACAATAACGTATAAACGACATAACATCATCCTTTGTCTCTACTGAGTAGAGACTGTTTATGCCGCTTAGCGGGAAAAAAATTAGCCATGGAAAAATTTGACGCTATCATTATAGGATCAGGCCAGGCTGGAAATCCGCTGGCAAGCAAGCTTGCCGCAAAAGGACTGAAAACTGCCATTATTGAAAAGCGTGCCCTGGGCGGTACCTGTATCAACGACGGCTGTACCCCCACCAAAGCCATGATTGCCTGCGCAAAAGTAGCAGAAGCCATCCGGAACAGTCAGCGCTGGGGTATCTCCGTAGATCATAGCTCCATGGAAATAGACCTGCCGTTTATCGTACACCGCAAAAATGAAATCGTACAAAACTTCAGGAATTCCATACTACGTGGTTTCGATAACAAACCGGAAATAAAGCTCTTCATGGGTACCGCTGCTTTCTCCGGTCTTAAAAAAGTCATGATCAACAAGCTGGATGGCGGTAATGTAGAAATTGAAGCAGACAAAATCTTTATCAATACCGGCGCTACCACCATCATTCCTGATATTCCGGGTATAGACACCGTTCCCTTCCTGACCTCCACCACTATTCTCGACCAGATGGAAGTACCGGAAGAACTGATTGTGCTGGGAGGCAGCTATATAGGCCTGGAACTGGGGCAGCTCTATCATCGTTTAGGCAGTAACGTTACCATCGTAGAACCCGGCATACACCTGATGTCAAGGGAAGACGAAGATGTAGCCGCTACCGTGAAAAAATTCCTGGAAACGGAAGGCCTGGATATCCACCTCTCTGCCCATCCCGATAGCATCAGCTATGACAACGGTACCATCAGCCTGAATATCATTGCCGGCAATACCCGGAAAACTATTACCGGCACGCATCTGCTGGTAGCCACCGGCCGCAAGCCGCAATCTGCCGGCCTTCAGCTCAGTAAAACCAATGTCACCACAGATGATCACGGCTTCATACAGGTAAATGATTTCCTGGAAACCACCTGCCCGGGCATCTACGCCCTCGGCGATGTAAAACCCGGCCCCGCATTTACACATATGTCGTACAATGATCATCTGATTGTATACCATAATATCTTCGAAAACAAACATGAATCTATCCGTACAAGGCCCATTCCCTACTGCATGTTTACCGACCCGCAGCTGGGCCGCATCGGCCTGTCCGAAAAAGAAGCCGTACAGGCAGGCTACCCTATTAAAGTAGCCAAATTAGGCATGAACAAAGTAGCCAGGGCCATAGAAACCGGACTGACAACAGGTTTTATGAAAGCCATCGTACATGCGGCTACAGACAAAATCCTCGGCGCCGCCGTCATCGGCGACCAGGGCGGAGAAATCATGTCTATGCTGCAACTGGCCATGGCAGGCGACATCACCGCACGCCAGCTGAGCCAGATGATTTTCGCCCATCCACTATATGCCGAATCTTTAAATAACCTGTTCTTAACACTGGAAAAATAAAACCCGCTTTGGGTAAATAATTCCTCATCAATCCTATTGTCCGGATGATCCAATTAACACATGTCAGCAAAATTTTTGATAACGGAAAAAATGCAGTAGACGATATTTCCTTTGAAGTACAGGCAGGTGAAATCCTGGTACTGTTAGGCACCAGCGGCTGTGGTAAAACCACTACCCTCCGCATGATCAACCGACTCCTGGAACCCTCTGCCGGCAACATTTTCATTGATGGTGCCGACACCAGCACCATCCCGCCTACCACCCTACGCAAGGGCATGGGTTATGTCATGCAAAACAATGGCCTCTTCCCACATTATACCGTACTGGAAAATATCAGCACCGTACCACAGCTACTGGGATGGGACGACGACAAAACCCGGGAACGCTGTATCTCCCTCATGCATAAACTGAAATTAAATCCGGATACCTATGCAGACGTATACCCAGCACAACTCAGCGGTGGCCAGCAACAACGCGTCGGACTGGCAAGGGCACTCGCCGCAGACCCACCGGTACTCCTGATGGACGAACCCTTCGGCGCCTTGGACCCACTCACGCGATCGGGTGTACGAAAAGAATTTAAAACACTGGACGAACTACATAAAAAAACGGTTGTCCTGGTGACCCACGACATTGAAGAAGCCCTTGAACTAGGCCATCGCATCTGCCTGATGAACGAAGGACGTATCCAGCAGATCGGCTCTCCTATTGAGTTGCTTTTCCGGCCACACAACGATTTTGTACGTAACTTCTTCGATGGTCAGCGGCTACAGCTGGAGCTTTCCGTGCTGCACCTCCAGGATATCTGGCAATTTATTCCACTGACGGATATCCCCGACAGCTACCGCGAAGTTCCTGCCAGCACCAACTGCTGGGAGGCCTTGTCGCTACTCGGTAAAGGCAATGTGGTAGCACGTTCCGGCACTCTTTCCAAACCTATCACCGCCAGCAGCATCATGGATGGCCTTCACTCATTTAAAAAACATTAATGGCCATGGAAGCAACACCAGGATTTTTCTCCTTCATACAACAGGAATCAGGTAAGCTGCTGGAACAAACCATCACGCATACCGGACTCACCTTCATATCCGTGCTGATAGCCATCGCCATCGGCCTGCCGGCCGGCATCCTGATCACCCGCCGGAAGCGACTGGCAGCGCCTGTGCTGGGTATTGCCGGCGTACTACAAACCATTCCCAGCATTGCACTGCTCGGTTTTATGATACCGCTGCTGGGAATAGGCCCCAAACCGGCCATAGTGGCGTTATTCCTATATGCTTTACTACCCATCATCCGCAATACCTATACCGGCATTAAAGGAGTGGACCCAGCCGTCACGGAAGCCGCTACCGGCATGGGTATGAGCGACCGCCAGCTGTTACTGAAAGTACAGCTGCCACTGGCCATGCCTGTTATCCTCGCAGGCATCCGCACCGCTACGGTAATCAACGTGGGCGTAGCCACCCTGGCGGCTTACATCGCTGCCGGCGGACTCGGCGAATTCATATTTGGCGGTATCGCACTGAACAATACCAATATGATCCTTGCCGGCGCCATACCAGCCGCATTACTGGCCATCCTGTTCGACTGGCTCATTTCCCTGTTACAAAAATCAAGGATCAGCGGTTCACGGTGGCGACTATACGCTTTACCCCTGCTGATATTCGGCCTATCATCTTTCTATCTTATACCATCTACAGACAGCAAGCTGACAGCAGGTTTCACGCCGGAATTCATGGGACGCCGCGACGGCGACATCGGGCTTAAAGCAATTTACGGGCTACACATACACACACTTGTCATCAGCGACATGATCATGTACAATGCCGCCTATGAAAAAAAGGTGGACGTTATCAGCGGAAGTAGCACCGATGGGCGGGTAAAAGCTTTTAATCTGGCCGTACTGGAAGATGATAAACATATCTTCCCGCCCTATTATGCCGCACCCATCGTGCGCAATGCCACCTTACAGCAATACCCGGAACTGGAACCCGTACTCGATCAACTGGCTGGTACAATTAATGATAGCATAATGACGGCATTGAACTATCAGGTGGATTTCCTGAAATATAGTCCGGAAAAAGTGGCAAAGGATTTCCTTACGGCTAAAAATCTCTGGAAACCCGCCCGCAAAGGCAATAAAGGCACTATCACCATCGGCTGTAAAATATTCGGCGACGGCTATATCCTTGCCAATATGTACAAAATGCTGATAGAAGGAAATACCGACCTGGAAGTAAGTACCAAACTGGGACTCGGCGGCACAAAAATTTGTTTCGAAGCATTGAACAATAATCAGCTTGACTTGTATCCGGAATATAGCGGTACAGGTTTGCTGGTTATCCTTCAGGCGCCCGACACCGTTACCGACCGGATTATCAGCAGCAGTCAGCAGGTATTTGATTATGTAAGCAGCGAATTTGAGAAAAAATACCAGATCAAATGGTTAAAACCGATCGGCTTCAATAATACATATGCTTTGATGATGCGCAAGGAACAGGCTGATAAACTGAATATTCACACTATTTCCGATTTATCTCGTTATATGAAAAAATAATCTGTATGGCTTTGCTCGAAAAATATAAAACTGTAAGATCACGTTCTGAATATATCTGCCGGCCGCTGAAAACGGAGGACTACGTAGTACAACCCGTTGTAGATGTGAGTCCGCCGAAGTGGCACCTGGGCCATACCACCTGGTTTTTTGAGACTTTCATCCTGCTTCCTAATGCTCCCGGCTACACGGAATTCGATCCGCAGTACAATTTTGTTTTCAACAGTTACTACGAATCTGTGGGCGCCCGCGTTATCCGTACAGACCGTGGTAATCTGAGCCGCCCCGCCGTAGAAGACGTAATGCGGTACCGCCGCCATGTGGATGCCGCCATGGAAAAATTCCTGAGCGGGCCACTGGAAGCAGATCTCAAAGCTTTGATTACGCTGGGTCTTAATCATGAGGAACAACACCAGGAATTACTGTACACCGATATCAAATATATACTCGGCCACAATCCACTGATGCCCCCGTATGATGAAACGAGGAACAGCCAGGGTATCCCGGCCACTCCGGCCAACTGGATTACCATACCCGCAGGGATATACGAAATAGGTTTCCAGGGAGATGGATTTTGTTTTGATAATGAGTTAGGCAGACATAAAGTCTACCTGCATGAATACGCCATCAGCTCAGCGCTGGTGACCAATGCCGAATACCTGGAATTCATTAACAGTGGCGGTTACCAGGACTTTAAATACTGGCATGCAGAGGGCTGGGACTGGGTAAAACACAATGAAATCAGGTGCCCGATGTACTGGTACCAGATAGATGAAAAGTGGCATTGTTACACCTGGCAAGGCTTGCAGCCACTGGACCCGGAGACGCCCGTATGTCATATCAGCTATTACGAGGCCACCGCATATGCCGCCTGGAAAGGGTTACGGCTTCCAACAGAAGCTGAATGGGAAGTAGCAGCTGACAAATTCGAATGGGGACGCCGCTGGGAATGGACAGAAAGCGCGTACCTCCCCTACCCTGGCTTCACCAAGGCACCTGGTGCCATCGGAGAATACAACGGAAAATTCATGGTAAATCAGATGGTGCTGAGAGGCGCCTCTGAGGTAACACCTCCTGATCATAGCAGGATTACATACCGCAACTTTTTTCATCCACCGCTACGGTGGCAGTTTACAGGAATAAGACTTGCAAAAGGCTAATTATTTCATTCATGATTTCAAACATGATTTATGGCACAATTAACTGTAATTTCCACACCAGCAAACGTTTTCCGGACACGTCCCGCAAGCTCCTTCTACCACGATGTAGTACAGGGACTACGGGCACAACAAAAATACCTGGACCCGAAATACTTCTATGATGCCGCCGGCGATGAACTATTTCAGCAAATCATGCAATGTCCTGAATATTACCTGACAGGCTGTGAAATGGAGATTATGACACAGCAGTCTGCCGCCATAGCAGCGGCTTTCAGCAAGTACGCCGCCGATTACGATGTCATCGAACTGGGTGCCGGCGATGCATCTAAATCTATACACCTGCTGCAACAGCTGATAGATAACGGCACCGACTATACGTACTATCCTATAGACATTTCAGGAAATGTTATTCAGCTCCTCAACAGCAGTTTGCCGCAACAACTGCCACAGCTCAGTTTCCGCGGATTGCAAGGAGAATATTTCGAGATGTTGAAATATGCTTCCACCATATCTTCCAGGAGAAAAATCCTGTTATTCATGGGAGGCAATATCGGTAACTTCTCACCCGCAGCGGCACGCAGCTTCTGTCAGCAATTGCGGCAGCACCTGCAAAGCGGCGATTTACTGCTCACAGGTTTCGACCTGAAGAAACACCCGCAATTAATTCTGCATGCATATAATGACAGCGCAGGAATCACCAGAGAATTCAACTTCAACCTGCTAAGACGCATCAACAGAGAATTGCAGGCCGATTTCGACACCAGTAAATTCGAACATTTCCCTACTTATGATCCGCAATCAGGTTCCTGCAAAAGTTACCTGATCAGCTTATGCGCACAACAGGTTCATATAGGCGACGACGTTACCATTCCCTTCCGGGAAAATGAACCTATCTACATGGAGATTTCACAAAAATATGATCCTGTAGAAATCAATCAGCTGGCGGCTTTTGGTGGATTTGCTCCTGTAGCGGAATTCCGCGACCAGCGTAACTGGTTCTCCGATTGTCTGTGGCAGGCTGTTTGACGTTTTTCATGCAAAGCAAGCAGTTTTTCGCAAACTCGCCTTCGGCGTTTTTTCTCTCGCAAAGCAGCATAAGCGGCAAAGAAGCAAAGGATTATGTTTTATTAATTATGGTACTTCTATAGAGACCCAAACAATAAAACACAGGCCTTATAAACAACAAAACGCAGGTATTTGCTGCTCTGCTGCTTATGCTGCTTGGCGAGAAAGCCCGCCGCAGGCGAACTTTAAGGCCGAAGGCCTTCCTTTGCATCTTTGCGAGCAATAAAAATCCAACAACTATGTACGATACTAAACTGATAGTACAATCGCTCCGCGACGAACTGCTGAAAGGCAATGCACATGTAACCTTTGAAGAAGCCATACGTAACCTTCCGGCAGAAAAACGCGGCGAAGTGCCGGAAAATATGCCCTACAGCATCTGGCAGCTGGTAGGCCATATCCGTATGACACAGTGGGACATCCTGGATTTCTCCAGGAACCCGCATTACAAAGAACTCAGCTGGCCGCACGACTACTGGCCAAAAGAACGGGCGCCCAAAAATGAAGATGCCTGGAAAAAATGTATTCACGAGATCAAAGAAGACCTCCATGCATTTATTGCCCTGCTGGAAGCCCCTGACGCAAAACTCTTTGAACCCTTTGCCCATGGCGACGGACAGCACCTCTTCCGGGAAGCCCTGCTGATCATCGATCATAATAGCTATCATGTAGGAGAAATTGTTGCATTACGCCGGCTCCTGGGCGTATGGCACGGATAGGCCGGTATTTCTTAACTTGCGCCTGCAAAAACAGGCAGCTGGTGCAAATGGATTTAAAATACTGGGATACATATATCCGTCAAAGAAGATTTTATAAAGATATCCGGGAGATGACCATCGCGGATACAGACAGGGAAAGGGTTAGCGCCAATTTTTTTGCAATCGGCGGCCACCAGGGATGGTACTATGGCGACTGGCTATGGCAGCTCCGCGGCTGGATGGACCAGCTGGCCGGCGGCCCCGGACTGAAACGCGGAAGGGTCCATCCTACTGCTTTACAGGCAGGTGATCATGTAGATGTATGGCGGGTACTGGAAGCAAATAAAGCGTCAGATATATTGTTGCTGAAAGCCGAAATGAAGATGCCCGGTGAAGCCTGGCTGCACTTTCAGCTGAAAGACAATAAAATAGTACAAACGGCAATATATGTGCCGGGGTCTGTTTTCGGAGATATATACTGGGCCAGCGTCTGGCCATTTCATGGTTTTATTTTTCCCGGTATGCTGCGCGGCATCGTAGCTCATAATGGTTAAAGTATGATCTCATGAAAGATAGCGATTACGTAGATGCACTTATACAAATGCTGGCTGCGGATGATCAGCAACTCTCGCTGCTTCTGAGAGAAAAATGTGAAGTACTAACGCTGAAGAAAGGAGAAACGCTCATTGCATTTCAATCTTCCAACAGAAAAATTTACTGGATTGCGACAGGAAGCTTTATTCGCAACATCATTACTTCCCGCGGGGAAGAAAAAACCGTCATGTTCCATACAGAAAGCTTCTGCGAGTTCTTTAAATCCTACGATACCGTATATCTTCACAGCAAAACCAACTATGAAATTATTGCCAATGAGGCAGCTGTCGTAATAGCCATCCATTTTGATATACTGATGAACGTCATGAAAAACAATTTAAAACTGCTGCAGTTTTATAATGAAAAAACAGAAGCATTATTTGTTACCATTGATTTATTCCGAAACTTTCAATTAGGGCTTACCAGCGAAGAATACCTGGATTGGCTCTACCATAATTACCCCTTTCTTTTCAAGCGTTTCCCTGCCCAAAGCATTGCCAGTTTTATGGGTATTACCCCTGTCTGGCTCAGTAAATTAAAGGCAAAACTCATTTCTTAAATTAATTTAAGCCGTTTCATTTTTACCTAAAATAGCTTTGTGTTGTTAATTCATTTAGCAAGCAATAAATATTAGTAAAATGAAATCCTACCAATCAAATAAAGCATGGTCAGCACTGAATGCATTGCTTCCCGAAGCATTTCAGATCAAGCCGGACAATCTTCCGCTGGAAGAAACCTGGGAATGGCATGGTAATCAGATGCACCTCGACCGTTATCCCAATCCAGGTGCTGAATACAGGATTTTCCTGCATCACGGCGTTGGTACCAACGGAAGGCAGCTTAATATGATTTTCGGTCATAAAATGGCTGCATTAGGCTATGATGTGGTGGCTATGGACAACCTCGGTTACGGTATGACGGAAGTCAACCAGAAAGATATCACCTATAACGACTGGGTCCATTCGTTTGCAGACTTCGTTAATGCAGAAACAAAGCGGGATTATAAAAAGCCGGTTCTTTACGGGCTCAGCGCAGGCGGTATGCTGATCTATAACGCTTCCTGCTTTATGAATGAAGTACATGGCATGATTGGCATGTGTTTTCTGCAGAATGACAATAAATATGTGGGCAATAAAACAGCTAAGTTTCATGGCACCAACTGGCTGGTTATTCCTGTCATGGAAAAATTATCCAAAACCAAAGCCAGGACAGCGCTCATTGCCATGAAAGATGTTTCTAAAATGGATTGCCTGTGTAATAACGAGGCAGCCCTGCAAATTTTCCTGAAAGATTATGCATCCGCAGGTGCAAAAGTGCAACTGCAGTTTCTGGCTGATTATATGACCTACAAGTTACCAATACCCGTTGAAGCATATGATAAATGCCCGATTTTATTGACGCAGCCTGAGCTGGACAGGTGGACGCCGCTGGAGCTCAGTGAGCTATCGATGAAAGGGATTAAGGCGCCATATACCGTAAAAATCCTGGAAGGCGGCGGGCATTATCCGATGGAAGAAAAGGCATTGGTAGAATTAATTGCCTACGCAGATGAATTTATTAAATCGCTTAAATAGCGGGATTTCATTCAACATATATAAAAAAAGACGTCTGCACAAATGTGCAGACGTCTTTTTTTATAGAGAAGTTCGGGTTGAATTAGTTACCTGGTTTTTCCAGCAGTTTGAAGAACTGGTCGAGCTGAGGCAGGATCACGATTCTGGTTCTGCGGTTGGCAGCTTTACCTTCCGGTGTATCGTTGGATGCCACAGGAACGAATTCAGAACGGCCGGCAGCAGTCATCCTTGCAGGAGGAATACCGTATTGGTTCTGGAGGATACGAACAACGGAAGTAGCACGTTTTACGGACAGATCCCAGTTGTCGAGCAGTACGTTCGGGCGGTAAGGCACGTTATCGGTATGACCTTCCACCATGAACTCGATGTCAGGCTGGTTCAGCAGTACTTTGGCTACTTTACCCAGTACATCTTTTGCACGGTCAGTTACATCATAGCTACCGCTTTTAAACAGCAGTTTATCAGAGATATCGATGTAAACCACACCTTTTTCTACTTTGATGTTGATGTCTTTATCATCCAGGTTACCGATGGCGCCTTTCAGGTTGAGTACCAGCTGCATGTTCAGCGAATCTTTGCGGGCGATAGCACCTTGAAGATCTTTGATGTATGCATCTTTTGCACCGATATTATCCAGTGATTTTTTGATGCTTTCTGCCTGAGAGCTGGAGATAACAGAGAGTTCTTTGAGGTGTTCCAGCATCTGGCTGTTGTTAGCTTTCAGCTGGTCTTGCTGATCGGTCATATTTTGAACACGATCCTTATAAGCAGCAGCTGCACGAGCTGCATCTTCATCACATTTCTTCAGTTGTGCTGCTGTGCTGCGGTATAAACTGTCCAGGCGGGCATTTCTTGCCTCAGATTCCCTCAGCTTGCGTGGAGCTGAACAGGATGCCAGTACGGTACTGATTGCAAGCACAGGCAGGACAAAACGTTCTATTTTCATAAAATGCACTTTTAAATAATCTGATAATTTTACTTAATACGTTGACTATAGGTATCCCGAAGGTAATGCTCCATATGCAAATAACAGGCCGAAGCGGGCTAATCTTAACAAAATCTTCTTAAAATGTCATTAATTTTTGATTAGTAGCAAAGAAATAAATATTATTGCATTTATATATCTGTCTAAATTACTGTATTAGATCTCGCTGGAACAACCTCATTCTTTCCGCCTTTTACCGGATCATTTATAAGAAGCCTGAAGTATTCAGTGGCTGATTTTTCAGTAGATGTCAATTAAATAAAAAGCTTTAGGCATATGTCAAGTTCTATAAACTATTACTATTTTCGTTAAAATACTGTTCACTAACTTTAGCGTATTATCAAATAAGCAGGAAACTTTTATAATTTATAAGAACTTAGTAGCCAGCTTGTTCACTGTAACTATTTTCCATTAATTGCTGAAATGTATGAGAAAGGTGGTTTCTTCGGGTCAACCGACAATAAAGGAAATTGCTAAGCGGCTGAATATCTCTGTATCTACCGTATCAAGGGCATTACACGATCATCACAGTATCGGGTTAAGGACCAAGGCAAGGGTGCAGGAACTGGCCGCAGAACTGGGATATGAGCGCAATCAGACAGCGATTTTCTTCCAGCAGGGCAAGACCTTTACGATTGGTATTTTGCTACCCGAACTCTCGGAGGCATTTTTTGCCAGTGCTATTAGTGGTATTGAAGATGCTGCCTACAGCAACAACTACACAGTACTCCTCGGGCAGTCGCACGACGATGAAGCCCGTGAAAAACAAATTATCCAGAGCATGAAACACCATCGGGTAGATGGTATTATTGTGTCTGTCGCCAAAAACACCCGCAACTACGAACATTTTGAAATGCTGCGCCAGGCCAGGATCCCGGTCGTATTCTTCGATCGTATCCCCAACCTCGCCGATATCAACAGCGTTTCCTGCAACCTGGAATCAGGTACCGTAGAAGCAGTGGATTTCCTCCTGAAAAAAGGGCATCGCGTGATCGGCATGATCAACGGCCCGGAACAGATGGTGGCCAATAAAGACCGCACCAACGGCTATATACAGGCACTCAGCAAACATCGCCTGAAGTATGACCCTGAACTGATCGTCAACTCAGACCTTACCGCAGCCGGCACCACTACTGCCATGCAACACCTGCTGTCGCTCAAAAGAAAAGTAACCGCAGTGGTTACCTTCAACGACTATGTAGCCATGGATGCCGTTCAATATGCACTCAAACAAAACCTGGAGATAAACAAGGACATTACCTTCGTTTCATATGCCAATACACCGGTAAGCGGATATACCGCCTTCCCGCCTGCTGCATCCGTAGAGCAGTTCCCCTATCAGCAGGGACAGGCAGCCACCAACATGCTGCTGGATATTCTCAACGGAAAACATGCGCTCAACGATTATCAAAAAATGATCATCGAATCAAAACTGGTATCTCACTAAAAAAATAAATGATTATATTGTGGTGGGCATAACTGCCGATAACCCTGCCATAGTTGCGTTACCATGGCAAAGGCTACCTGACTTACTGTTCATTGTTCTAAATAAAATTGTTCACTGTTGCGTAACTTACCACGCTTCATTGTTCACTGTACGCACCTGAAAAGATGCGGTCTCTTCTAACTGATGGCGCTTAATTGTTCACTGTTATGCGCCTTTCTGTTCACTGTCTAAATAAACTGCTTTTCTTACGTCAGAAGTTTTACCCTCTGTATTAATTGCTCCACTATTTTACGCAAATGTTTTAACAATTTCTTTACGCAAACGCTTGCGCTATCAACGCAAGCGTTTGCGTAATTCCAGCGCAAACGCTTGCGTAAACGTATCTTGATTTGTGTAAACCATACACAGTATTGTCGCGGTTCTTCAAAAAAAATCTCAGCTATTTTTATTATCCTTGTTCCCATTATTCTATCAGACATCCTTTCAATAATGAAAAGAAAATTCCTACGCTGGCTAAAGCCCTTGATTCCGGCGGTACTATTATCAACCATGCTGCAGGCACAGAACAAGGAAGCCGCCAAAGACCTGGTATTTCACGATGCCCTTGAATTTCCGGTCATAGATAAATACCACCACGAAGCCAACTACAACAGGATACCAGAAAAATTCAAAACCACGGTGCGTCCGGAGATATGGTCACTGGGCCTCAACTCCGCCGGGATTGCCATCCGCTTCCGCTCCAATGCCTCCAATATCACCTGCAAATGGAAAGTGAAAAACATAGGAAACCTGCAAAACATGAACGCTACCGGTGTGCGCGGGCTCGATCTCTATGCACTCGTTGGCGAAAAATGGCAGTTCGTAAATAGCGGCGTTCCGGAGGCTACCGCCAACAACCAGAAAACACTCTTCAGCGGCGGCAAACCCGAATACCGCGAATACCTGCTCTTCCTCCCCTTATATGATGGCGTAGATTCCTTATCCATCGGCATCAACAAGGAAGCAGAAATTACCCAGCCTGCCACGCAACATCTGCTCAATAAAAAACCTATTGTTTACTACGGCAGCAGTATCGCACAAGGTGGCTGTGCCTCCCGCCCCGGACTGGCCTACACCAATATGCTGGTGCGTGAAATGCAACGCCCTATCATCAACTTCGGCTTCAGCGGCAATGGTATGTTTGAAGCAGCTGTAGGCGAAATCCTGCTCGAAACAGATCCCGCCCTGTACGTGATAGACTGCTGCCCCAATACCGCACCGGAACTGATCCACGAACGTGCCGTAAAACTCGTGCAACAGCTCCGCGCTAAAAAACCCGATGTACCGGTACTGCTGGTAGAGAACTATATTTATGAGGCAGCTTTCTTCCAGCCAGCTATCATGGATATCGCTGTTAAAAAACAGGCCGAACTGAAAAAAGCCTATGATGAGCTGATAAAATCGGGGGTTAAACATCTCTATTACAAAACTGCTGAAAACTTTATCGGTACTGACCATGAAGGCACTGTAGACGGTATACACCCCTCCGATTTAGGCATGAAAGCCTTCGCAGATCATATATTGCCAATACTGCAAAAACTGACCAAAGGTCAGCCTTAATAACGCACACGTTGCAGAGGACCGCATCCTTCGCAACGCCTTGCCATCTTTTATTTCAAACCCACTTTTTATGAAAAGCGTTTATGCTTTCACGTTACTATTCCTTTTTACCGTGCTTGGTGCAAAGGCTACCAACTTTTCTGATTCTATACAAATTGCAGGTATGCCTGGCAAAGGCAGCTGGATAAACCAGCCTGCTAAAACGATTATCAAAGGAAATAATCTGCATTTATTTGCACCGAAAGAAACAGATTTCTATCATGCACCCAATGGCGGCTTCAAAGCCACCTCTGCTTCTATCCTGCTGTTTCAGCCAGATTCTAATTTCACCATCACTACTAAAACAAAAGTAGCTTTTGGAAAAACCTATGACGGCGGCGCTATCTTCGTATATGCAGACACCACGCATTACATCAAATTCCTGTTTGAATTCAGCCATTACGGCAAGTATGCCGTATGCTCAGGGGTTACAGATGGAGTAACAGATGATTGCAACAACGCCGTTGCTGCGAAAAATGAAGTCTATATGCGACTGAGTAAAAATGGGCCTGTATACGGGCTTTTCTATTCCCTGGATGGGAAAGAATGGTTCTGCGCAAGAATGGTACGCTTTAATCCTGGTGGAAACATCAGGGTAGGCTTCTCTTCACAGGCGCCGCTCAGCGCTACCTGTGAAACTGCTTTTGAAAATATACAATATGCGCCTGTAGGCTTTAAAAACGGTAATACCGGCGAAATAAAATAATGGTGGCGCAATTTTGATAAAGGCTGCCCAAAAAGCAAAAGAAGGCTTTTGGGGCAGCTTTCTTCGTTATGGATATATTTTATGCGTATTGCTTCAATGTGATCGAATTGGCAATCCTGTTGGGCATTTCTATCATCATATTCTTCCAGGGGGTATATGGTAATATCTTCCACATCAGCTGGCTCATCCAATATTTCAACCAGGTGCTGGGTACAAACCATTCGGCGCCGTCAGCCATCTGCTGGCAACGCTCTGCCATTGGCCTCAGTTGCGTTTCATAACTGGCAAATGCCTGCTGATAATCACCATTAGCTTCCTTCAGTTCTCCTGCCAGAATATAAGCACCCAATACCGCCAGACTCGTCCCCATGCCCGACATAGGAGAAGCACAATGTGCCGCATCCCCCAAAAGCGCCACCCTACCCTTCGACCAGCTGTCAATTTTAACCTGACTGATCGCATCAAAATAGAAGTCCGGCGCATTGTCCATCATCTCCAGCAATGCCGGCACCTTCCATTCTTCCCGCGCAAACTTCTCTCTTACTATCTGCTTTTGCTGACTGATATCCCGATAATTATAGGGAATATCCTTATCTGCAAAATAGAAAGATGCCCGCGCCTCTGTACCTTCTTTCGCACCAAATACGCCTACACGTTTACCCAATGTGCTATAGAAAACACCATCCATATTTAATTTCAGGAAGTCGGGCGTAGTGAAGATGGCCACATACAGCCCCAGGTGCGATACACATTTCGCTTCACTTCCAAAGGCGATCGTACGCACTTTGGAATGTAATCCGTCGGCCCCTATTACCAGGTCAAAATCACATGGCAGCTGTTGTTTAAAAGTCACCGTTACACAATCGTTATGCTCTGTCAGCGATGTAATGCTATCATTAAAAATATACCGGACATTTTCCCTGGTGGCTTCATACAAGATATTGGCCAGGTCTCCACGCATTATTTCCAGCTCACCACTGGTAAATGCATCAGGAAAGCTCCCTACTTTAGCATTATGCTTATCTACTATATTAATCTTACCGGCACGTGTTTCAAATTTCTTAATTTCCTCCAGGAGTTCCATTTCTTTTAATACAGATAATGCTACCCCGCGAAAATCAACAGCATAGCCCCCTGGCCTGATGGCAGGCGCCTGCTCAACGATAGTAACATCAAATCCATATTTATGCAGCCAGAAGGCAAGTGCAGGCCCTGCGATACTGGCGCCTGATATCAGAATGGTTTTGGTCGTTTTCATGCTTCAAAACTAGGCAGACAGCATCTTCCGGACAATCTGCCATCGGCTGACAAATATAAAATCCCGGTAAATGATCGGATTTCTTCGGCAAAAGCACCATTACTGCTATCATAAAAAAAGGCTGACCAGACAGTATACTACTGCTGGCCAGCCTATTCATTATTCCGGGGAAAACTCAGTTAATCATTTACCTGTTAATCGCTTCAAAATAGTTTCGATTTCTTCCTTATGCGAGAAATCCAGATTGGCAGCAATCATTCCATCCTTGCCAACGATCATGACATGTGGAATACTGGTGATGCTGAATAGCGGTGTAACACCCTCTTTTGGTGAAAGTCCGCCGGGAGTGACAACCTGCCCCCATTCCATATGCTGCGCTGCCATCGCTTCTTTCCATTTTTTCACATCTTCATCTATAGACACACTCAGAAATACGACGCCTGCATCTTTGAAATTATTATAATGCTCACGCATCTTTGGAATGTAGGCCAGACAAGGTGCACACCAGGATGCCCAGAAATCCATCACGACGATTTTACCGGAGAAATCTTTCATAGAAACAGGTTTACCGGAAGGATCAGTCATTTTGAAGTCCTTCATAGGCTTACCAGCACTCACCTTCTCATAGTCATTCAGTTTTTCTTTTAACTGTTTGCCGTAATAGGATTGCTTACCTTCAGCCGTAAGCAGGTTATAAACTTCTGCGGTGTTATCATAATCGAAGGCTAACATTCTGGCAATAAACGGCGCCACAACCTCTCCCCGGTTAGCTTTCAGGTATTCCTTTGCCGACAGCTCACTTTTCTTCCATTTCAGGTATGCAGCGTTTGCGACACCACCTTTCAAACTATCGGCAGTAAGTGTGCTGAAATCCCCATCAATGGTATAGCTGACATTTTCCAGAAAGACCAGGAAACTCTTTGTACTAATCTTCAGAATTACCTGCTGCGGATGGTCCAGTTTTCCGCTGTAAGTGAATACACCATTTTCAATTTTCACTTTCGGTGAAACTACCGTATTCATGGAACCATCAGGTCCTTCCTCCCGTAGTTGTACAGAAGCCGAACCACTGATAATACCACTGACCTTACCTTTTATGACAAAGCCATCGTCTGCAAACGTTACCAATGGCGCCAGCAGCAACACAACAAGCCTGAGAAAATATTTCATGTAGTAATGAATTTGATTATTTGGAAGAAGTGATATTTTTAGCCGAAGGCGTATTTTCTTTTCCTAAGATTTCACCGATTTTCTTATCCAGGTCTTCACCATATAAATTCTTCGCCACCACTTTACCATCGGGGCCAATCAATACGTTCTGCGGAATAGCAGATACACCATAAGCGCCTGCAGCAGGCTCACTCCAGCCTTTCAGGGAAGAAACATTTATCCATGGCAGTTCATGTTTTTCTATACCATGCAGCCAGCCTTCACGTTTGGAATCCAGGGAAATGCCCAATATTTCAAAAGCAGGGCTCTTATACTTTGCATACATTGATTTCAGTGCAGGCACCTGTGCCACACAAGGCGCGCACCAGCTGGCCCAGAAATCCAGGAATACATATCTGCCCTTAAAATCGGCCAGTGAGATCATTTTTCCGTTTACATCCGGGATAGTGAAGGCCGGCGCCACTTCGCCCACTTTCAGGTTATGAGGCACTCCAGGTACATCCGCACCACCGTCGCCAATTTTTAAACTTAAAGGACTTGGGTCTATTTTACCAGGATGCAGATAACGCTGCACAATGCGACTGTTCACCGCATGTTCACCAAGTGTTGCGATCGTAGAATCTCTTTCATTCTTCGCCTGGTAATAACAGGTCAGAATATAGCCAGATACACCTGAGTTCTTATGTCTGGAAATCCAGTCCTTAAAAAATTCATGTCTTTTCATGGTCAGGGCCGTGGCTTCTTTCAGGTAGAGATCTGCCTTATCTTCATCTCCTATTTCCATGGCTTTATGATAGGAAGCTTCCAGGTCCTCCAGCTTTTTACCTTCACCCACCGCGATATTCAGCCTGTTATCTATCTCCTGCCATTCCGCCACCCATGGAGCACCTGTATATTTCGCATCATTAAAGTCATTACCCTTTATCTGCATTTTACCATCTTCCAGGTAAAAAACACTATTCAGCGAATCCTTCGCATCGCCGATCTGTATAAGATATACGCTACCTCCTTTCGGCATCGGCATCGTAAAACTAAATTTGTGATTTTTTACGATACTCGAATCTACCTCACCGGAATAAGGTTCGTATAACACCGCTTTCATGCCATCAGTAGCTTTCTTAAGCTCACCTGTAATAATGGCGCCTTTTTGTGCATAAGCTGTAAAGCCGCTCACACTCAATACTAGTGTCAGAAATTTTTTATTCATTTTTAAATTTTTTAGGTAGACGATTTAAATATCTTGTTACGGGTGATTGCTATTTATTTGTTTCGTTGACCATATCCGCCAACACTGCAATGGTTTCAGCCAGGTATACATCTTTTGCCAGGCGATCCAGCATAATTGAATAATTGGGAGATACCTCATTCTCAGGTGATTTGAATGCCGGATTCAGGTTACGGTAAATGGAAGGAGAGATATGCAGTAAATGTGCTGCAGGAAGCTCTCTGTTAACCTGAATATCCTTTTTGTATTTTTCCATCTGCTTATACTGCTGCCGGAATGCCACGAACTCCAAAGACATTGGCTGGTCAGGGAAAGTATTCAGCTTTTCTGAATTGGAGGATATATTGCTGAAAGCTGTGTTATGCTTTATTCTTTCTTTTGCCTTTGCTACAACGCTGTCATAATTGAATGGGAATGCCAGTTTTTCAAATGGCTTAAGGATGACAGAATCAAATGGCAGCGCGGAAGGAAAGTCTTTCTCCCTGCTTCCCTGGAAGCTGATACGATCCTGCAAAACGATATCCGGTATAACGCCTTTTAGCTGTGTGGCACTACCGGTAACCCTGTAAAATTTCTCTACTGTCAGCCGCATATTTCCATAGTTCACATCTTTAGTACCAAGTGCTGGGTCACCCATTTTTCCAATGTTCAATGTTCTCTGTGCAGTTCCTTTTCCATAGGAAGAAGAAGAGCCTACAATAATAGCACGGCCACGGTCTTGCATGACAGCTGCAAATATTTCTGATGCAGAAGCGCTGTTTTCATCTACCATCACCGTCAGCGGACCTTCATAATTGGCTTTGGTAGCAGTCATCGAATAGCAATCGATACTATTCTGGTTACGAAGCCACGACACAGGTCCGCCAGGCAAAAAGGCGGTAGACATTTTCACCACCTGGTCAAGCGCTCCGCCACCATTGCCACGCAGGTCCATGATCATCCCATCTACTTCCTGCGCTTTCAGTTTTTCTACTTCCTTTATAATATCAGCAGCAGAACCATTACCCGCACCGCCAGACTGGTCCATATAAAAAATTGGCAGGTAGATATAGCCGAATTTCTTGCCATTTTGTTCAATAATGGCACTTTTTGCCCTGCTTTCTGTATCATTTACCTGTGCACGTCTGACAGTAACCGTTCTGGCAGTTTCGCCCGGCTGCTGAAGCGTGAGCTTTACCTCCGTATCCTTATCACCACGGATCATGTTCGACACTTCCGTGGACTCCAGTCCGCTCACATACTGCATTTGTCCGTTTACATCAGAAATTGCAATGATATTATCGTTCTCTTTTACCACACCGCTTTTTAAAGCAGCCCCGCCAGGAAGCATCCGTTTAACGAAGTAATCAGCCTCCTTTACACCTAACTCCATTCCCAGACCATAATACATTTTGTTAAGCTGCTGGTCCAGTTTATCATCCTTAGGCCCGGCAAATGTTGTATGCGGATCTATTTCCATCATGGCTACTGCCATATACTGGGTAAACAATTCATTAGCATACTTCTCCGTCAGCACTCTCTTGAAAAATAATTCCAGCGCCTTGCGCGTTTTCTCCCTGGATTTTGCTTCCAGTACCGGATCCACTTTATTCAGTTGCTTAGCTCCCTCTCCTCCTGCAGCTTCCAGTTCCAGGTAATTATTCAGGGTAGTATACTTCAGCCTTTTCCGCCAGAGATCTTCCCGCTCCTTCAACGAGGTTGGAGCAGGAAGTTTTTTTCTGTTCAGAATGGCTGATTCCTGAATCGTATAGTCAAAAGGGTTAGCTAAGATTTTTTTATAGAGATCATTGCATTCTTTCAGTCTGCGATTGTATATAGCGTACGTTGCATCGAAGAAAGCTGTCTGTCCTTCATTAAAATCCTCGTCAATACGTTGTTTAAATCCGGCCAGACTATCCAGATCTTCCTGGAGAAAAATATTTCTGTTTACATCTAATGTCTGGATAAAACTGTTCCAGACATTTTCACTATAGACATTATCAATCGCCCTCAGATGATAATGCATTTTTTTTACTTTAGAAATGGTCGCTGCAACGGTTCCTTTTCTAAAAGCCGGTATCTCTGCTGAACTGGAAGGTATCTGCGCATGCGCTGCAAAACCTGTCAGGGTAGCACCAATGAATAGCAGTCTTTTATTTCGGTCAAAAATTTTCATATAATCTCAAATATTTTAAAGAAGATCTTCTGATATAACTTACTGCGCTGCACCAATTGCCTGTAAGTCAATGCCCATGCTATTGAAGTAATCAACGACAGCTGCATATTTCTTTTTAATGAGCCCCCTCGAATCTACCTTTGGAGTGAATATTTCAGCTGTAGCTTCAGCCTCTGAATGACTGGCGATATACTCTACATATCCCAGGAAATCCACCATCATATTGCTGATTTGTCCTGGTAATATTGGCTCTATAATGCCAAAGGAGTATTGTGTAGTGGCAATCATCGCATTATAATCAGGCGGACACAAAGCCACAAATGACGGAGGAATTGTCAGGGTAACTGCCTTAAATGCCCTGTCAAAATAATTCCGGTGCAGGCTTCCTCTGATCTTTCTTAATTCAGCAGGACTTTTAGACACCAGCGTGCTATCTGCCCAGCCAATGCAGAGCATACTTCTCGTATTGGAAAACCCTTTTACATTACGGTTGCCGCCTGTACCTATATACGAAGCCAGTAAAACCTTTATAGGCAAAGTTTTTCTCAATATTGAATCCGGGTACCGGTTCAGCACCTCCTTCTTAAAAAGGTCAAGCACCGCAGGGATATACGCCGGGTTTGCCGCAAAAGCACTGTCGGATAATTTGTCGGTATAATTGTAAGCATAATCTACCTGCGAAAACTTATACAGGATATAGGTATCATACTTCTTGTATATAGAAAAAATGGTATCGTCGTATGCTGCTGTCCCCTGAGGAATTTTGTATAACGGTGCTGCCGGACTGGCCGTCAGGTCTTCTTTTTTGTTACACGCTGTCAGTAAAACAACTGCTGTCAGCAAATAAAATATTTTCATAAACAGTATTATTGAAGATTATTCTGCTTTTCTCAATCCTGAGATAGTCGGGTTTGGTGTTAATGCAGGGTTTCTGGTCATAGCGCTTTGCGGTATGGACATGATATACTGCGGATCGCGGCGTTGCAATTTGTAATATTCGGTAACGCCTGCGGCAGGCAGATAAGCATGTGTGATAGATGGCATGCCGTATCTTCTCAGATCAAACCAGCGGTGACATTCCTCTGCATACAGTTCCCGGCGTCTCTCCGATCTGCAGCTATCCAGCATTTCAGTGGCAGGCAATAATGTCCATGGTTTAAAGTCTGCCGGCATAAACCTGCCCTGTCGCAGCGTATTCAAAGCCTGCAAACCTTTACTACCCGCTGTTGCATCTCCCTTCATGCGGTACATCTGTATGTAAGCCTCTGCAATATTCAGGTAGGCTTCTGAACTTCTCCAGGTATTTGTGAGACCATTATCACCAGTTAACCCACCCGTCAGATTTTTCTGGGAGGAATAGTCAAAGGCAAAAATAGACTTCAATTCATCCGGCGTCTGCATAATGGATACCTGGGCTCTCAAATCAGCTGGCTCAAAACAATTAGCCAGATCATGCGAAATATTATAGCAGGTACCATATGGCGGCAGGCTCTGTTCATTTACATTTCCATAACACCATATCGTTTCTATATTAGCTCTTCCTGTTAATGGCTTGGCGAATATATCGTCTATGCCAATCCATTCATTATAATCCATCAGCTGCGGATGGTCTTTGATAACCACCGCTGCATGGCTGATTGCCTGATCCCATTTTTCTTCATAGAGATATACCCTGCTCGCCAGGAGATGAGCTGCCAGGTAGGAGATCCTATAGGCTTCTACTTTACTTTTATGCAGCTCCATCAGATATATGGCACTATCCAGGTCCTTTTCGACCTGCTCATAGACTTCTTTCACGGTACTCCTTGCCAGGTACTGATCAGATAAATTGGCGGATAATCTTAACGGAACACCCGGGCTCTTGTCAGGGGTAGTAGTAGAATCGTTATAGGGTTTGCCATAAATATTTACGAGCATAAAATGATAAAATGCCCTTAACGTATAGGCTTCCCCTTTATACTGATCTTTCTCTGCCTGTGTACCGATTGATTTATCGAGGTACTGCAATGCAACGTTGGTGCCCAGCAATACCCTGTAATACGCTTCCCAGGTATCTACAGTGGGATATCCTTTTGAAGGAGCCGTGTTATCGAAGTTGGGTTGCCACTGATAGAAATCGCGTGCTGTGCCCGCTTCACCAGCTATAAAGGGCGCATAATAACATTGCACATCATCTGTCAGATAAACCATCCATGGTTGTAAGAGCTGACTTCCTACCGGATATCCTTCTGTATAGAGGATCTCTCCAAAGTCGGCCGCAGTTTTAGGAGTAACTTCTGTTTGTGAATATTCCCGCAGGAATTTTTTACACGACATTAAACTTAAAGTTCCCAGAAGTAGCAATATCAGTTTCTTCATACTGAAGGATTAAATATTTTTATTAGAATGTCGCGCTCAATGAAAAGGCGTATTGTCTCATCTTTGGCAGTGCAGAACTGCCAACGCCGTCAATTTCAGGATCCTGACCATGCAGCTGTTTGTTGGCAATGGTAAATACATTATTTACTGAAAATCCGGCAGTAGCACCTTTTATGTAATATTTCGCCAGCATAGACGCCGGAATACCGTAATTGATATTGATGGCATTACAGCGGAGATAATCATTACGCACCACTCTTATATCCGATAAATTATACGCGGTATAAGGATTAACCTTATTGATTAATGGCAATCCCTGCGCGTCCAACGTAGCATATGGTATTATTAAATAGTCTTCATATGGCGCCATACCCATCATCGCGGGAACATTGGTATGTTGCTCATCACCAGGCTTTCTCCAGCGATTAAAATAATCACGTGTCACATTGGTATAAGGTGCAGGAAGAACGCCTACCTCCATTGCCTTCAGATAAGGATCATTCAGGCGTTTGCTACTTCCAAGGCTAACATAGAGCGATGCACTGATAGAAAAAGATTTGTAGGTGAAGGTAGGTGTGATACTACCGGAGAATTTCGGAAAGGTCTGTCCGGAATACACCAGGAATGAATCCGGTATACTGGCTTTAGCCTGGTTTATTTTATCAAAAGTTGGCAATCCGGTATTATGATCTAACCCTTTGAAAATATAGGAATAGAATCCTGATACCGCCTTGCCTGCAAGGTGCCCGGTTCCGGTAAATAAATAAGCATAATTACTGAGATAGGCCTGATCAGATACCCGGTTAATGACCTTACCAGCGATAAAATTCATCGAAAATCTGGCATACTTTCTTCTGATAAGCGTAGCATTGATGGAAACATCCACACCACTATTGAATAAATCACTGCCATTCCGATACATCATTCTTCTCCCGTATTCCAGTGGTATATCTATATTATCCAGTACGTCTACCGTTTTTTTCCGGAAGTATTCAACTGATAATGTCAGGCGCCCATCCAGAAAGAATGCATTGGTACCAAAGTTCCACTGGCCGGTTTTTTCCCAGCGCAGATTAGGATATGGCAATGTTTTGATACGGAGATATGGAACATTGGTATAGCTATCCGCCGATCCATTTGACGCATAAGTAGCAATGAGCTCAGGTCCTACCGCACTCACCACATTTCCTTGTGTACCATAAGATACGGTGAATCCTAAATCACTGATAACAGCACCAACCGGGAACCACTTTTCTGCTGCGGCGTTCCAACGTCCGGAAATACTGTAGTTAGGTAAAAATTTTCCGTTTGAATATTGACCGAATCGGTTAGAGCCATCACTTCTGATCGTTCCACTAAAAATGTAGCGGTTCATCAGATTATACGCTGCCGTGCTGAATAATGAAACGGTGTTTTGCAGATCATTCATAATAGTAGTATTACTTATCTGCTTCCTGGATACATCTGCAGGAAAGAATGCCTTGCCTCTGTCAGGAAAATAACCAGGCTGTGTAGAATAGATACTATTACCTTGCTGGCTGCTTACTTCATTAGCAATGGAAAAATTGACCTGGTCCCTGTTATTAAATACACTGGTGCTATATTCCAGTGTATTGACCATCCTCAACATTCTGCTGGAAGAGGTAATCATATCAGCAATCCCACCATAAGGAATGACTGAACCCATAAAAAAAATACTCTTGATATCCGGGGTCTCTCCATAATTCCATCCTCTCAGATTGGCGATGTAATAAGATTTATCATCAGCCGCAGACATGCCACTGGCATTATTAATGATAGCACTCGAACTGTTACGGAAAAACCAGCCATGGCCAATCTTATAATCTAACTGCACATTCAAACTGGTTGAATTGGTAGCGCTGGTATTTTCTGTATGCGCTATCTCATTCAGGATATTAAAATTCAATGCATTTAACTGCTTCCTGATATCCAGGTAGCCATAAGAATCCCCATTAACTGACATTCTCTGCGGATAAAAAGCATCCGGACTATATCCCCTGTTGGTTTGTAAAGCATATCCCAATGGATTAGCCGACCTGTAATAACCAGTGGAATTACTGAAGTTACTGTTGAGCGTAACATCCAAAGTCAGCCGCTTACTCAAACGGGAATGAAGATTGACATTTGCACCATAGGTTTTTTTACTATCATTGGTAGCAGCGCCGTAAAAGTTGGTATAGTTCAATGAGGCATAATAAGTGGTTTTATCATTTCCTCCACTTACGCTCAATGAATGCTGCATACTCAGCTGGCTTCTGAATAGAAGCTTAAACCAGTCTGTATTACGGGTTTCCATGGCAGCCACTTTTTGGTTAAAAGTTGCCTCATCAATATTTCTTGCATACAAATCCTGCAACAAACCTTCGTAGGAAATATTTTCTTTTACACCTGTCGTGACGCCACTATTTATAATTCCATCTTCCTGCATCTGCTTTGAAAATTCCAGGCGCTCTTTGGAATTCATCAAATTCAATCTATTGTAAGAAGGCCGCCCGGTATAACTTACACTGGTATTATATGACACTTGTGCAGGCCCCGATTTACCACGTTTGGTAGTCACCACAATGACGCCATTCGCAGCACTGGTCCCATAAATAGCAGTAGCTGCCGCATCTTTCAGTACTGTAATACTCTCAATATCATAAGGATTTAATCCACTGATCGCATTGCCCATCAATTCGAAATTCGATTGAGAAGCACTGCTGATCATATTATTTAATACTGCAGAAGAGATGTCTACCGGGTCAGGGCGAACCATACCGTCTATCACCCATAAAGGCTGAGCATTTCCCAGCAACGTAGACGTACCACGCAACCTGATGGTAGGTTTTCCATTTACGCTACCCGTTGTATTCACGATCATCATACCGGGTACTTTTCCCTGCAACATCTGATCTACACTGGCAACTCCCGGTTGTATAATATCTGCTGCCTTCAATTTAAAAACAGAACCCGTCGCCAAACGTGGATCAATTTTCTGGTATCCATTTACCACTACCTCTTTGATTTCCCTGGCAACGGTATCCATTTTAAATTCGACCAAACCTTCAACACCAGCCTTTACATTGTATACCAGCGATTTCATCCCGAGCCTGGAAAAAATGATTTCTTCATTCGGATAAGGCACCAGGGTAAAAAGACCGTCTGGCTGAGTTACCGTCATTAACTTAGAGGCATTGGCCCGGATACTGACGCCGGACAACGGGTTGCCGCTCGGATCTGTCACCCTTCCCATTAACACCACCGAGGTTCTCGTTTCCCGGCTATCCTTCAAAATATTAGCCGCTGATGGCGTTTCCTTTTCATAAATGGTAATACCACCTGTCGGGTCCAGCTCATATACAAGGTTAGTGTTAGATAAAAGTTTCTTTAACAACTCACCCAGTGAAACGTCTTTCACATCAATGGTTACAGATGGCTGTTGACTGATCAGCGCTGTGTTATACGAAAGCTTCAGCTTTGCTTTAGTACGAAGTTCCTTCAAAGCCTTTCCCATAGGCAGGTTGGTAACCTTATAGGAAACCTTTTGCGACAAAACATAATTGGATTGTGCAGATACTACAGTACCATGGAGCAGCAGGAAAATTAATAGAATAGGTGCCCAGCAGGCATACAACGCCCACCCCCTCCGTTGGAAGGACAAGCCGGAAATTTTACTCATTAGTATGGTATTAAGATGTTTCGAGGCAACTATACGTTGCTATTGCATTGTTAAATGCTGGTATTATGGTTGATATATTACAGTTACAACTCTGTCATTAACCTCAAATTTCACTTTACGGTCGCTCTGATTGATTTTATTTAATACATCCTGCAACAACGCTGTATGGTTCATATCCAGTGTGAACCTGATGTTTGCCACCGCCGGATTTTCAAAATGAAAATCATAGTCATAGGTTCTTGCTAAAACAGTAGTGATATCTGCTAAAGTGGCATCATCAAAAAACAACTCCCCATCCTTCCAGGCAGTATAAGTGCTTACCTCTACCCACTGTGTACCAATTCCACCATGTGTTCCACTGTAAACGGCCTGTTGTCCCGGCTCCAGCAAAACGCTTCCCGTTTTTTTCTGTACCGCTATTCTTCCGCTAGCCAAAGTAGCCACCACATCTTTCGTATAGTTGTTCACGTTAAAAGCAGTTCCCAAAACCTTCATATCTACATCACCTGCATGTACTATAAACGGATGATTCTTATCAGGTGCTACATCAAAATAGGCCTCTCCCTTAACATATACCTCTCTTGTATGCTGATCGAAAGTTGCCGGGTAAATCAGCCGGGAAGCTGCATTTAACCATACTTTTGTTCCATCTGCCAGTTGCAAAAAAAACTGGGCACCACGAGGAATATCAAGCGTATCGATGGTGGCGGCAGCTGCGGTATTCCCCGCTTCATAAATGATGGCGTTCTTTCCGGCATCTACTTTTACCATACTGCTTTGCAGCAGCTGTGTATCTTTATCTATGGTGATCACTTTTCCGTCTCCCAGCTTCAGCTGTACCTTTGTTGTTGGCAGCTGGTCTGCCAGCTGTACTTTTTTATTGGCATGTCCGGATCCGCTCATCATCCACCAGCAGCCGGCGCCAGCAATCAGTAACAACACCGCTGCAGCCACTTTCAACAGGTTGAATATTTTTACTTTCTTTTGTTTACGCTGTTGTTCAAACAATGCCCAGCCGTCTTCCGGCGCAAATTGGTCCGCCCCCAGCCTGGCCTGCATTTCCCTTGCCGAAGCCAATAGCTCCAGCTCTTCCGGCGTAAGGCGTGCAGGGATATGGTTGTCATCCATCCCATCCAGGATCTTATCCCAGTCTATCCCCATTTCATTATCCTTACTATTCATATCCACAAGGTTATCAGTATGGTGATTAATTTTGCCATCCAGGCACATTCTTTTCTCAAAAACTGCAAAGACAATTTAATTTGCGTTTTTACTGTATTGATAGAAATGTCCAGTGCGGCTGCCACTTCTTTATATTTCTTTCCCTCCTGGGTACTCATCAGGAAAATCCGCCGCCGCTGTTCCGGCATTTTCGATATGGCGGCCCATAAGGCTGCATTCCGCCGCTCTTCTTCCTCCACATCCGTCGAAGGAAATTTATGCAATAGCCGCTCCATCACATGGGTTTCCTCCAGTGTCATTTTATCCGACTGCTTTATGTAATTCAGCGAAGCATTTCTGATGGCTTTCAAGGCATAGCTCCTGAAATCGTGTGTCAGCTGAATGGTATCCCGTTTTTTCCAGCAATAGAGAAAGAAGTCCTGTACTATATCTCTGGCAGCTTCTGCATCGTTCACTACATAATAAGCGGCTGTGCATAGGAGTCGATAGTGTAGCCTGAACTGTTCTTCAAATGAAACGGCTTCACCTGTATTTGGTTGATACATAATCCACTTTCCACCTCTGTTTATATGCCCGCAAAGTAGAAATAAATCCCGGTTAATTTCTATCATCAGCTTTTTCTGCTTTATGCATGATTGACATAGTTACCACTCCCTATCTCAATAAAATAGTTGTTACACATGACTCCTGACTATAGCTTCATAAGGTCTGCTACGGATAAAAACCTGTCTTGGATGCTGACCGATGCTATAGGCAACGAAATGGCAAAAAAGGGTGAAGGCAAATCATTATTTTTTTAAAAAATTTTTCCCTACGCACAAAAGCAGTGGATTTTAAAGAGAAATACAGCTGTATAAAACAAAAAAAGCAGGTCGTGATGACCTGCTTTTAATATCTCCTGATATAATTATCTTATTTCAGATATAAATCGAAATAATCTGTAATCTTCTGCATCAGGTGTACCCTGTCTTTTCCAAGCACATTATGTAAATGTCCCGGATATACGAAGTAGTCCATCTGCGTACCTGTGTCTACACAGGATTTCACGAACTTAATGGAATGCTGCCAAACCACCACATCATCATTGGTACCATGAATTAACAACAGGTGCCCTTTCAGATTTTTTGTTTTGGTCAGCAGGTTATTATCGGCATAACCCTGCGGATTTTCCTGCGGCGTATCCATGTAACGTTCTGTATACATCACCTCATACATGCTCCAGTCGATCACCGGACCACCGGCAACTCCCACTTTAAAAACATCCGGATGACGCAACATCAGGGAAGTAGTCATGAAACCACCGAAGCTCCATCCATGTACACCCATCTTATCAGCATTTACATATGGCAATGATTTCAGATAGGCGACACCCTGCAGCTGATCATTCATTTCCATTGTTCCCAACTGACGGAAAGTAGCCTGTTCAAAAGCCATTCCTCTGTTGGCACTGCCTCGGCCATCCATGGTAAATACGACATAACCATGCTGGGCCATGTATTCATACCAGAGGTTACCACTGGCAGGATAGGTATTTTTGATGAGTTGTACATTAGGTCCGTTATAGAGATATACAATCACCGGGTATTTTTTGGTAGAATCAAAATCGGTTGGCAGGATCAGTTTGCCATACAACGGAGTACCATCGTCGGCTTTAAGCGTAACGTTTCTGATCTCCGGGCGATTAAAGGCTTTCAGCGGGTCTGCGCTTTCGATCAGTTGTTGTTTGAATTTTGTTTTAACACCCAGCACCTGTGCCACAGCAGGCACATTGGCGGAACTGTAGGTATCCAGTACATAATTACCGTCGGTGCTTACCTGTGCTTCGTGCCAGCCGGCAGCATCATCGATACGACGCATGGCAGCGGTTTTCAGGTTCACAGCATACAGGTGTTTTTCCATCGGACTTTCCTTGGCAGTGCTTACAATTACTTCATTGGAGGCCGCCTGGAATCCCAGGATATCGTTTACTACCCAGTTGCCTTTTGTCAGCTGACGCTGTAACTGGCCATTGGTGTTATAGAGATATAGGTGCGTATAGCCGTCTCTGTCAGAATACCAGATAAACTGGTCATTTTTTCCAGGCACAAAGGCCAGCGCATGGCTGGGGTGCACATATTTTGGATCGGTTTCTTCAAACAGTGTTTTTACCAGCTCACCGGTAGTGGCACTGTATTGATTTAACCAGAGGTGGTTCTGTTCGCGGTTCAGTATCGCGATGTATACGGACTGCTGATCAGGGGCCCAGGTAACACAGGTCAGGTAATGATCTGCAGGCAGGCCTGTTTTCAGGAATACTGTTTTTTGGGTAGAAGGCTGATATACCCCCAGTGTTACTTCATGAGAAGTGCCACCGGCCATGGGATATTTGATAATATTTGCTTTGGCAGGCGTAACCGACCAGTCGGTAATCGGGTAATCATTTACCATGCGCTGGTCCATGCGGTAGAATGCCAGCAGATCGCCATTTGGCGAGAAGAAAATACCGCCATTGATACCAAATTCATCGCGGTGTACGCTTTTGCCGTTCACAATGTTGATATCGCTGTCGCTGGTAACGTTATGTGTCTGACCATCAGCGGTACGCAGGAAAAGGTTGTTGTTAACGGTCCAGGCGATCTGGCGGGATTTATTGTTTACGCTGATGTTTTCGGCGCCGGCTGGCAGCTCACACCAGGTGGCGGCTGTCCATTTGCCATTTTGCGGTGTAACGGTATATAGCTGTGTGCCTAATGCAAACCAGGCAGTAGTACTATTGATCCAGTGGAGGGCAGGCAGACTGTTAAACGTTCTGGAGCCGGAGAGCTGCTGGTTAAGTGTAGCGGCAGTAAGCAGGGTGTCTGCTTTCATGGAAGGAACGCTGTATTTCACCCAGGCATTGATTCCGTTGCCGGTGATGGCTCTTGTATAGGCTTGTTCGTCGGGTACCCATTCAAAGAGTTTCAGTCTTTCAGGAGCCAGCTCCATACGAAGGCCGTTAGTAGCTTCCGACATGGTATACATCCGCTGCTGGGCATAGGTGTTTTGCCAGGCATTCACTAAACATCCGGTCAAAAGCACCAGGAACGCTTTTTTCATCCTTTTTTGAGTTTTAGGATGCGAATGTAACCAAAACGGTAGTGTTTACCACGCGAAATCAGGTCATCTGCCAGTTGCGTTGCATCCATTCCTGCTCTTCCGGCAGTAAATATTCGGAGCGTTTTTCTCTGATCCAGGAGAAGGTTTTTCTTACTTCCGCCTTTACTGTCCTGAATTTCCAGAGATATTCCATACCCAGCATAAGATCAGTGAAACCGCTTTTTACTGCGTCTATATTGAGGTGAGGTACGTTGGTGCGTTTTTTTGATAGAAGGTCGGTAACGCGGTTGATCACCGCATGAATAGCATTTTCATCCCCGTATTTGTAAATAGCCTCCATCGCTTCTGTTTTCAGCTGGCCGCGCATCAGGTTACGGGTATAAAACATCACTTCTTTCTCTCTTTCTATATCTGCAATGGTGGCGAAAGCCATACTACGGATATCCTGCCTGGAATGCTCCAGCAGCCTTTTCAGCGCCTGCAGGCTCTTACGGGTGGCTATTTTATGCAACAAAAGCGCTATATAATATATATCATACTCATTTACAGTACGTTGCAAAACCTGTAGTGCCCATTCTTCCACCGCCGGGTTTTTCGTCTGGCGCAGCGCCAGCAGGGCGGACCTTCTCACATTGGCGTTATTGCTGAGGGTATTATTCAGTAATGGCTGAATATTGATATATCCGGGGATAGGCAACCCACGTTCGAGGTCCTGCTGAATACCGGTGACCATATCGGCATCCTGCTCCATCCGCAGGCGGTCGATAAGAAATCGTATTACTTCCGGTTCATTGGTATTACGGGCTAACTGGGCAATGATATAACCTGCGGCCCGGCGTTTTTCTTTATCTGGTTCATTTTCAATAAACTGATATAAGGTCGGAATATAGGCGTGGTTGGCCAGTTGTTCTGCCTCTCTGAGTGCCTGCCAGCTGATAGTCTGAGAATCGTGAAGCTGATCTGAGCGGTCGCATATCCTGTTGATTAGGTTTGTTAAATAATCCATCGCTATTGATTTTTGATCTGCTGTCTTAACATTTTCAAGAACCATACCAACATGGATGTATCGGCTTATTTGTATAGTTGGCCCTCTCCGATTAACAGTTTTATCATACATTTGCGACTGTATTTTTGGATCGGTTTCGATATAAAGCTCAGTACATACAGATGCACATATTACTCAAAAACGTAAAGATTTTAGCGCCTTCTTCTCCTTTCCACGGGCAGCAAAAAGACATTTCCATTCATAACGGTGTCATCCAACAGATCGCTAATCACCTGGAAGACAGCCATGCCTCGGTAATTTCGGGCGACAACCTGCATGTTTCCGCCGGCTGGATGGATATTTTCTCTCATTTCTGCGATCCCGGCCAGGAACATAAGGAAGATCTCAATTCCGGTATTCAGGCAGCTGCTAAAGGTGGTTATACTACTGTCATGGTGGTTCCTAACACCCAGCCAGCGCTTCATACCAAACCACAAGTCGAATATGTACTCAGTAAATCGCGCCACAGCGTAGTCAATGTACTCCCTATCGGCGCCGCTACCAAAAACCTGGAAGGCACTGGCATCGCAGAAATGTACGAAATGCATGAAGCCGGTGCTGTAGCTTTCTCCGACGGCTGGAAACCTATTCAGTCTCCCGGCCTGCTCCTGAAAGCCCTCCAGTATATCAAAGCCTTTAACGGCACGCTAATCCAGCTCCCGGATGATACCAGCATATCTGCCCATGGCCTGATGAACGAAGGTATCTACTCTACCAGACTGGGTATGCCCGGCAAACCGGCCCTCGCCGAAGAACTCATTATCCAGCGCGATCTTGAACTGACAAAGTATACCGATTCCCGCCTCCACATAACGGGCATCTCTACACGTAAATCTGTAGAACTCATTGCCAGGGCCAAAGCAGAAGGTATCAAGGTTACCTGCTCCGTAGCACCTTACCACCTTTCCCTTACCGAGGCTGCCCTGATGGACTACGATTCCAATTTTAAAGTAAATCCTCCGCTGCGTACCGATGATGATGTTAAAGCCCTGCAGGACGCCGTTAAAGACGGTATTATCGACTGCTTCGCCACACATCACCTGCCACAGGACTGGGACGCTAAAGTACTGGAGTTCGAATATGCAAAAAATGGTATGATCGGCCTCGAAAGCACCTTCGGCGTACTGCGCAAGCACCTGCCGGAAGTACCGCTCGAACAGCTGCTGGCTATGCTCTCCGAAAAACCACGTCAGATCTTCGGCCTCACCCAGCCTGCTATCCAGGAAGGTGCCGTCGCTAACCTGACCGTTTTCAATCCTGACCAGCAATGGACATTCACCGAAGCAGACATCGCCTCCAGGTCTAAAAACTCAGCCTTTATCGGAAGCGAGCTGAAAGGTAAACCTGTAGCTGTAGTAAACAACGGCCAGCTGTTTAAATAGCCCCCGGTCATCACCTAATTAATACCTGATGGAAAAAAAACATGTTAAATATGGGTTGATTACAGCCCTCGTTATTATCGTTCTTTCTTTAATTCTGGTTATCTTACACCTGGATACCCAAAGCTGGGCCAAAATGATCGGAATGCCCATCCTCCTCATCGGAGTGATCGTGTCATGTATTGCCTATGCAAAACAAGATAAAACAGCCACCTTTGGGACTATATTTGCCACCGGCTTCAGAACCGCTGTAGTAGTAGCTTTGATTACCGTAATGGGCACAGCGCTCGTGTATATCGTCAACCCGGCTGCCAGGGAACATAACCTGGAACTGGCCCGGCAGGATATGATTGCACAGCACATGTCCCAAAGCCAGATAGATGAACAACTGGAGATGAACAGGAAAAGCTTCTTCCCCGTGATGATCGGCACCGGTATCTTCTATCCACTGGTATTCGGAGCTGTTTTTGCATTGGTCGGCGCAGCGGTGGCATCAAGAAAAAAATAATTATACGCTCAATACAGCAATATTCTATTTCAAGGAGAAAATAATAATGAGCCTGAACATATCCGTCATCGTTCCTTTAAAAAACGAAGAAGAATCATTACCGGAGCTGGCAGCCTGGATAGATCGCGTCATGCAAGCCAACAACTATACCTACGAGGTATGGATGGTGGATGATGGCAGCACCGACACCTCCTGGCAGGTAATCCAGCAACTCGGTACCGAAAACCCTAACATCAAAGGCATCAAATTCCAACGCAACTACGGCAAATCCGCAGCCCTCAACGAAGGCTTCGCCGCCGCCCAGGGCGATGTTGTCATCACCATGGACGCCGACCTCCAGGATAGCCCCGACGAAATCCCCGAACTCTACAAAATGATTGTAGAAGACGGCTACGACCTCGTCAGCGGCTGGAAAAAGAAACGCTACGATAACGCCGTTACCAAAAATCTGCCCTCCAAACTCTATAACTACACCACCACCCGTATGAGTGGCGTAAAACTCCATGACATGAACTGCGGCCTCAAATCCTACCGCAAAAAAGTCGTGAAGTCCATAGAGGTTTATGGGGAAATGCACCGATATATTCCTGTTATCGCCAAATGGAACGGTTTCCGTAACATCGGCGAGAAAGTAGTAGAACACCGCGCCCGTAAATATGGTACCAGCAAATTCGGCCTGGAACGCTTCGTAAATGGCTTCCTCGACCTCGCTACTATCATGTTTATCAGCAAGTTCGGGAAAAGACCCATGCACTTCTTCGGTGCACTCGGTTCCCTGTTCTTCTTCGTCGGATTTATCATCGCAGGCTATCTCAGCTTAGCTAAAATCTTCTACGATAAATACAACATGACAGACAGACCTATCTTCTTCCTCGCCCTCCTGAGCATGATCATAGGTTCACAGCTGTTCCTGACCGGATTTATCGGCGAACTGGTTACCAGAAACGCCAGCGAACGCAACCACTACCTCGTTGAGGAAAGAATGAACAACGCTAAATAATGCCACACGGCCACCAGTAAAGGCCGCGAACGATATATAACAATGGCTCAGAAAAAGAAAATACTTATTGTCGGCACAGCCTACCCTTTCCGGGGTGGGCTGGCTGCTTATAACGAACGCCTCGCCGAAGAACTGCAACAGGAAGGCCATGACGTGGAAATATTCACGTTCACCGTGCAATACCCTGAATTCCTCTATCCAGGAAAAAGCCAGTTCTCAACCGATCCCGCACCGGCTCACTTACATATCAAACGGGTACTCAACTCTGTGAATCCACTTAACTGGATCAAAGTAGCCCGAATGATCCGTAAAATGAACCCGGACTATATCCTGATCAAATTCTGGTTGCCCATCATGGGACCTGCTTTTGGCACCATATTACGCATGGGAAAAAAGAAAAACCATACCAAGGTTATTTCTATCCTCGACAACGTAGTACCACACGAAAAACGTCCCGGTGACGTACCTTTCACCAAATACTTCCTCAAACCCGTGGATGCCTTTATCGCCATGAGCCAGTCTGTGCTCAACGATCTCCGCGTGTTTGAACCAACAAAACCTGCTTCTCTCATCCCCCATCCTATCTACGATAATTATGGGGAGCATATCTCTAAAGAAGCCGCCAGAGCAAACCTTGGATTGCAACCAGAAAAAAAATATATCCTCTTCTTTGGATTCATCCGCGCCTACAAAGGCCTGGATCTCCTGCTCAAAGCCATGGCAGATGAAAAGATGAAGAACATGGACGTACATGCCATCGTTGCCGGCGAATTTTTTGAAGATGCAGCCCCCTACCAGCAATTACTGCAGGAACTGCAACTCGGCGACCGTGTCATCATGCACACCGACTTCATTCCTACTGAAGCAGTTAAAAACTACTTCTGTGCCGCCGACCTGGTAGTACAACCTTATAAAAGTGCCACCCAGAGCGGTATCTCACAGATCGCCTACCACTTCAACAAACCAATGGTAGTTACGAAAGTAGGCGGACTCACAGAAATGGTGCCCGATGGTATCGTTGGCTTTCAGGCCGATCCTGAGCCAGCAAGCATCGCTGCTGCCATCGAAAAATATTATACCGGCAACCATGAAGCTGATATGACCGAAGCCGTCAAGGAAGAAAAATTAAAGTACTCCTGGCACCGCCTCGCCTCAGAAATTCATAAATTAGCCGGCGAAATCTAAACACAAATATCTAAACCCAAACCAGGCGTGATTTACAGAAGTAAAGCTCCTCTACGTATAGGCCTTGCCGGTGGCGGCACTGATGTAAGTCCTTATTCGGACTTATACGGCGGCGCTATCCTCAATGCCACCATCTCTTTATATGCCCGCGCTTCCATCGAACCGCTGACAGAAAATAAAGTCATCTTTGAATCGGCCGACAGAAGAGAATCCCTCTCCTACGACGCCGTATACCCATTGCCGTTAGATGGTAAACTGGATATACTGAAAGGTGTCGTGAACCGTATCTTCAAAGACTATGGTAAACTTCCTTCCGGGTTCAGACTCACCACCTACGTAGACGCTCCTCCGGGCTCCGGCCTCGGCACTTCCTCCACCCTGGTGGTAGCCGTTCTCGGCGCTTTCGCCGAATGGCTCAAACTCCCGCTGGGTGAATATGACATGGCTCACCTCGCCTATTCCATCGAAAGAGAAGACCTCCAACAGGCCGGCGGTAAACAAGACCAATACGCCGCCACATTTGGTGGGGTCAACTTCATGGAATTCTACGGCGACAAAGTCATCGTCAACCCACTCCGCATCAAAGACGTTTACCTGCATGAACTGGAAAATAACCTCGTGCTCTTCTACACCAGCACCAGCCGCCTGTCTTCCACGATCATCTCCGAACAACAGAAAAACGTCAACGAAAAGAAAGACGACAGCATCGCTGCCATGCATCATCTGAAAGAACAATCAGTAATGATGAAAGAAGCCCTCCTCAGAGGCACCATCGATAAAATCGGTGAAATCCTCGACTATGGCTTCGAACAGAAAAAGAAAATGGCACACGGTATCTCCAACCCACAACTGGACGAAATCTACGAAGCTGCCCGCAAAGCCGGCGCCAGCGGAGGCAAAATCTCCGGTGCAGGCGGTGGCGGTTTCATGATCTTCTACTGCCCGAAAAATACCAGGTTCCCTGTAGTAGACGCCCTTAACAAATTCGGCGGAGATGTTAAACGTTACCATTTTACCAATAACGGTGTTCAAACCTGGAGCATCTAACTTAACTTTAGCAGATGAAGCAAGAAATAGCGAACAGACTGAAAGCCAGCATCTCCGTGAAAGAGGCTATATGCCAGGACGAACAACTGCTGGAAACCATACACCAGGTGGCAGAAACAATCACCAACAGCCTCAAAGCTGATCATAAAATTCTCTTCTGTGGCAACGGTGGCAGCGCTGCCGATGCACAACACCTCGCCGCTGAATTCTCCGGCAGGTTCTACAAAGACCGTACTCCCCTTTACGCAGAAGCATTGCATTGCAATTCTTCCTATATGACCGCCGTTGGCAACGACTACGGCTACGACCAGGTTTACGCCCGAATCCTTCGCGGAATCGGCCGCCCTGGTGATGTCCTCGTCGGCATCTCCACCTCCGGCAACTCTTCCAACATTATCGAAGCGATGAAAGTAGCCAGAGAACAAGGAATGATCGTTGTCAGCATGACCGGGCAAACGGGCGGCAAAATGAAGGAAGGCTCCGACTTCCTCCTCAATATGCCTTCTACGGATACCCCGCGCATCCAGGAAGCACATATCACCGTCGGACATATTATCTGCGAAATAGTAGAAAATAATCTCTTCGCCTGATGACAACCGAATGTATTGTACTGGCAGGAGGCCTGGGTACCAGGCTCCGCGACGCAGTGGCCGACAAACCTAAATGCATGGCCCCTGTTGGCGACCAACCTTTTCTGTATTATCTCATCCAATACCTTCACCAACAAGGAGTTACACATGTAATTCTCTCCCTTGGATATCTGGCAGATCAGGTAATTGACTGGTGTAATAACAACCCGCAACCACTTCGTATTTCATTTGCCACAGAACCGGAACCGCTGGGAACCGGCGGTGGTATTGTATATGCGCTGGATAAGGTAGAGAGAGATAATATTTTTATTGTCAACGGAGATACCTATTTCGATATCAGCCTGCCAGCATTTGATGCCTTCCATACCAGCCACCACAGCAATTTATCACTGGCACTCAAGCCAATGACAAATTTCGACAGGTATGGAACTGTAACGCTCAACGACCAGCAACAGATTACCGCCTTCCGTGAAAAACAATTCATGGAAGCAGGCCTGATCAACGGAGGCATCTACCTCACCAGCGCCAGCTACCTGAAAAGTCTGGCCCTGCCTGCAAAGTTCTCCTTCGAAAAAGAAGTACTGGAGCCAATGGCAGCATCACAACAACTATTCGGCTTTATAAGCGATATCTATTTCATCGATATCGGTATCCCGGAAGATTACTATGCTTTCGTAAAAGCCCAGCAGCCATAAATCAGCATTATGACTTTATTCCTTGACAGAGACGGTGTCATCAACGATGAAATTACAGACGGGTACGTGCTTGGCTGGGATATGTTCCGCTTCAGCGATGGCGCACTGGAAGCTATGCCAATGCTCACTAAAGCCTTCGATCGTATCATCATCGTTACCAATCAACGCTGTATAGGTCGCGGACTCCTTACCCATAGCGGGTTAGAAGGCATCCACTCTAAAATGATGGCCGAAATTAAAAAAGCAGGCGGTCATATCGATAAAATCTACTATTGCCCGGAAGTCAACAATGATAGCCCCTGCCGTAAACCACAAACCGGCATGGCCTACATGGCACTCATGGACCATCCCGACATCTCTTTTACAGAATCCGTCATCGTAGGTAACTCCATGAGTGATATGCAGTTTGGCAGAAACCTGGGCATGAAAACCATTTTCATCGCCTCCACCCATCCTGAAATCACCTTGCCGCACCCACTCATAGACGAGCGCTTTGATACCCTGCTCGATTATGCCAGGTCCATACAATAATTTAAGCGTATATCCGTATAATAAGTATGGTAAAAAAACTGATATTATTCCTGCTGCTCTGCAGCGCCACCTATACCAGCCAGGCGCAGACCCGCGTGCCAGCTTCCGCTCCTGCCACAGCAGGACTGGACCCTGCGGCCCGCTCCAGCCTCAGACATTACCAGGATACACTGAAACAGCTCAGCCAGGAAATATTCCTGGGAAAAGGTGACGACGGTCGTCAGCATGCATGTGATGCGTTCATTCCCATGCTCGTGAAAGCCCTGAAAAATAAAAATTCATTCCGCTTTCCGTTCGACTCACTTCGTACCATTTCCATCCAATATCCGGCCGACAGCAGTTTCCGCATCTTCTCCTGGGCACTTGAACGCGAAAACGGCTTCTATCGCCACTATGGCGCCATTCAGATGAATACACCGGACGGACAGCTAAAGCTGTTTCCGCTATTCGATAACTCTGACTACATGACCAATACCGACACCATCACGGATAACAAATCCTGGTACGGTTGCCTGTATTATCATATAGAACAACGCCACTATTTTAACCAGGAATTTTATACCCTCTTCGGATGGGATGCCAACAATCCACGCAGCCAAAAGAAAATCGTGGATATGCTGACATTCAAAAATGGGCAGCCTGTCTTTGGTGGTCCGTTCTTCAGTTTCTCGCAGGATAGTACGCCAAAGCCTGTCAGAAACCGCTTTATCCTGGAGTATAAGAAGGAAAGCAGTATCAGCCTCAATTTTAATAAGGAAAAGGAAATGATCATCTTCGATCACCTGATTTCTGAATCCAATGAGCCTGAAAAAAAGTTCACCTATGTCTCCGATATGGATTACGAAGGCTTTAAATGGATGATGGGTAAATGGATGCACGTAGAAAAAATCTTCCACGATGCAATTCCAATCGGCCAGGGACCGCCAGTACCGGCGCCAATGGACGTGAAGAAGAAAAGCATGACCAATCCGCAAAGCTATGATGAGGCAACGGGAACGGGTACTGCTGCTCCGGCTACGGTTCCGCAGAAGAAGAAAACGACTAAATCATAATCTTTTTTATCTTTTATCAAAAGAGCGGATGGCCTTCGGCCATCCGCTCTTTTGATTTTATAACGCCAGCTTCGCGGCCGTTATAAAATCAAAAAAAGCTGATCAGCACATACTGATCAGCTTTTTTATATCTTTCAAGAGAAAAGAATTAAGAGAATAATTCTCCCTGCACATTACTATCATCTTCCGGGTCCGGATCTTCATCTTCAGAGAGTAACTCCGCACTGATCAGATCATCGCCGGCAATTCTTGTTCCTACAGCCTTCCAGCCTGTCACCTCAATAAACTCAGCCAGGTTGATCTCTTCCTCTTCAGGATTACGCTTCTTACCTGTTTTCAGCAGTACCACCGGTTGGGTGTGCGTGGTAACCATTTCCAGGTAGTTGCCCTGCCCTTCTTTGATGAAGACAAACTTGTTGTTCAGCGTTTGTGTTTCGATACGGAAACGTTTCACGTTGAACTGTTTCTTATCTGCATCATAATAAATCGCAGTAACGATCTTATCAGGATTGAACTTTTCGATATATACTACGTCATTTGATTCATAGCGGTTCGTCAGTTCATAGTTGGTCAGCTCATAGGTACCGTTCTTGAAGGCAACGAAGATCTTGTCTTCTCCTTCAAAACTACCGATATACACGCCTCTCTCTTCTGTGTTCAGACGACCGGTTTCAGGATCATACCAGATCTTTTGTCCTGCCAGTGTGCTAACACCTTTTTCCTTGAATTTCACGCCGCGGATAGGATATTTTGTAACCTGGTTACCCATGGAGTTACGTCCTTTGATCGCGATGGTTTCGAAGAACAGATCAAACTCTTTATTTCTTGCAGAACAGTTAGGGCTCAGCTTGATGGTTACCACTTCTGCTTCACCATTTGGATTGGCAGAGAAGTAATGCACTTTGGAGTTCTTTTCACCTTTATGCGCCAGATCATATTCCTTGTCGCGGGTTACACCGGTAACATTGAAACGTTTGGCATAGCTGACGCCTGTTTTACCTTCCACATAGATCATGTTGTAGGTAGTACGTTCGTCATTTTTGCGGAATACATCCACGTGAATGATATCCTTGCCCACAAAGGTTTTATCAGCAACCTTGGTCACCAGCATCTTACCATCTTTACGGAATACGATGATGTTGTCGAGGTCAGAACAGTCAGCTACGAACTCATCTTTCTTCAGGGAAGTACCGATGAAGCCGTCTGCACGGTTCACATATATTTTGGTATTGGCAATCGCCACCTGCTGCACCTGAATGGTATCGAAGGTTTTGATTTCAGTTTTACGCTCACGGCCTTTACCATATTTCTTCAGGAGTCCTTCGAAGTATTCAACGGTATAATCAACGAGGTTAGCCAGGTGATGTTTTACCTGTTTGATTTCACCTTCAATACCTTTGATCTGTTCGTTCAGCTCATTGATATCGAGGCGGTAAATTCTACGTACAGGCTTCTCCGTTAATTTGACGATATCTTCCTTAACAATGGCACGTTTCAGGTTTTTCTTATACGGAGCAAAAGCCTTGTCGATGGCTGTGAGTACAGCTTCCCAGTCTTTGTGCTTCTGTTCAAGTTCCTTGTAAATACCTTTCTCAAAGAAGATTTTTTCGAGAGAGGTATAATGCCATTTATCTTCCAGTTCAGCCAGTTTGATCTCCAGTTCCTGTTTCAGCAGGTCTTTGGTATAATCTACAGAAGAACGTAAAAGATCGGATGCGGTGATAAACTGTGGTTTATCGTTTACGATAACGCAGGCATTCGGAGAGATAGAAATTTCACAATCTGTAAATGCATATAATGCATCGATGGTGATATCAGGAGAGATACCCGGCGCCAGCTGCACTTCAATTTCTACATCCGCTGCGGTATTATCTACCACCTTACGCACTTTGATTTTGCCGCTGTCGTTGGCTTTAACGATTGATTCCATCAGCTGTGTAGTGGTAATACCATACGGTACATCCTTTACCAGCAGGGTTTTCTTGTCTTTCTCTTCGATATGTGCACGAACACGAACTTTACCACCACGTTTACCATCGTTGTAGTTACCTACATCGACCATACCACCGGTAGTGGGGAAGTCTGGGAACAGCTCAAATTTCTTCCCTCTCAGGTATTTGATGGAAGCATCCAGCAGTTCGTTGAAGTTATGTGGTAATATTTTGGTAGACAGACCTACGGCGATACCTTCTGCTCCTTGTGCCAGCAGCAGCGGGAACTTCATGGGTAATGCCAGCGGTTCGTTTTTACGGCCGTCGTAGCTTAATTGCCAGGTGGTGGTTTTAGGATTGAATGCGATATCCAGTGCAAATTTAGAGAGGCGTGCCTCAATATATCTCGCTGCTGCTGCATCATCACCGGTCCTTACATCTCCCCAGTTACCCTGTGTTTCTATCAGCAGGTCTTTTTGTCCAAGGTTTACAATTGCATCACTGATGGAAGCATCACCATGCGGATGGTACTGCATCGTTTGTCCGATGACGTTAGCCACCTTATTAAAGCGGCCATCATCCATTTCCTTCATGGCGTGCAGGATACGGCGCTGAACGGGTTTCAACCCATCTTCAATGCTGGGGACCGCGCGTTCCAGGATTACGTAGGAAGCATAATCCAGAAACCAGCTCTCATACATTCCGCCAACATGCGTGACATTATGCAGAGATTCGTCTGTTGTTTGATTTTCCATATCCATTTATTACTCTTACGATTTTACTTTTATCATTTTTTCAAAATCCTCTCTCCATACACGTATACTATCTTTCCGTACATCATCCATGGAGTTGAGTTCTATAAAACAGCAGTCTGTTACGGCAATCAGCTGATGCCAGATCAGCACAGGTATTTCTACCCTGCAAGGCGCCGTAATTTCCGTGGTCACAATTTCATTCCCATCCAGCGGACACCAATGTATTTCGGCCTTTCCACTGAAGAGGTACATGACCTCCGGATTCTTATTATCACTATGACCTTCATGATAATGCTGGCCGCTGCTACTGCCCGCATTCCGGTAACACAACATGAAATCTCCGGTACGCTGGCAGTTCCACATATAGTTACTGCCTCTTTCATCTTCTCCCTGAAGGGATATCGGTGTTACATAGATCATAGTAATAAAGCTGGCTTCATGTTTTTAATTACCCTGAGCCTTCACTCAGGCATTCTCCTGTACCGGGGCAGTGGTAGCTTCTTCGCCTCCACCACCAGGTAGCTTCACTTCAAAATCTTTCGGTGTTTTGAGCTCACCTCTGCTGTCGAGTTTTCCCTCACGGATAAGCTCTTTCAATCGCCATCCCAGGAAATGCTCCGGCAGCGGATATTTCAGCTTTCCACCCACCTGATTGGCAACACGCCAGGCTTTTACAAAATCTTTGCCCGCCTGCGCCACCAAATCTTTATCATATAAAGTAGCAGGTTCACCTTTCAGTTTTTTACCACCTTCCAGTATGCGAATACCTGCATTCTCATTCATCAGTCTGTGCCACTCATCGCCATCCAGCTCAAACTCCGCCAGTGAAACCGGGCGGGCGAGCTTCTTTGCTTTCAGGAATTCTTTTGGAAGAATCTGGTGCAGATGAGTAGGATAGAATACTGCGCCTTTTTCGTTGAGGAAAGGAAGATTGTTCAGGTAGATGATATGCACACGACCAGCAAAATCATACAACTGACTCACCAGCCAGTAATAGCCGGCAACATCACGTGAATTCTGTCCTGCCCAGATCCATATCTCCAGTTCAGGATCCTCTTTCAGCATACCTTTTAACGCACGGAACCGGTCATGGTCGCCTGATATCTCCGGCTCAGGTTCCGGCGTGGATGCAGGTGCTGCTTCCTCAAACATATCAGCGTTTGTGGCTGCTGCCGGCGCTATGCCCTGCATTTGCTGCCACCACTGAAAACGGCCTGCCTGCCCTTCTTTGGTGTCAAGAATAAACAAAGGCCCTACAGACAGATCTTCTTCAAAACACAACACATCTCCCTGCATTTTTTCGTCCATTCCAATGGCTTCTGCCAATACCGGCACGGACGTCTGACCAAACACAATATGCTTTAAGCTCATACAAAAGCTGAATTACCTGACAAACTATTCTTCCACGAGATCTTTCTCGTAACGGAGGTTATTAATAATAAATTCCTGTCTTGCCTGCGTATTCTTACCCATATAGTATTCCAGCAGTTTCTGAATATGGATATCCTTGGAGAGGATAATGGGGTCAATATGCATGTCATCGCCAATAAATCGGCCAAACTCTTCAGGGGAAATCTCACCCAGTCCTTTAAATCGGGTAATTTCCGGTTTACCGGTCAGCTTCTTAATTGCCTTCTGCTTCTCTTCCTCATTATAGCAATAAATCGTTTCCTGCTTGTTACGTACACGGAACAAAGGTGTTTCCAGGATGTATACGTGCCCGTTTTTCACCAGGTCAGGGAAAAACTGCAGGAAGAACGTCAGGATCAGCAAACGAATGTGCATACCGTCCACATCGGCATCGGTAGCTACCACAATATTGTTGTAGCGCAGTCCTTCCAGTCCTTCTTCTATATTCAATGCATGTTGCAGCAGGTTGAATTCCTCGTTTTCGTAAACGATTTTTTTCGTCAGCCCGAAGCTGTTCAGCGGTTTACCACGTAAGCTGAATACCGCCTGCGTTTCCACATTACGTGATTTGGTGATGGAACCACTTGCAGAGTCACCTTCCGTAATAAATATGGTGGTGTTCAGTCGGCGTGCTTCCTGCTCTGCCTTGTCTTTACCGCTAACTTCTTCATTCAGGTGTATGCGGCAGTCACGCAGTTTACGGTTGTGCAGGTTTGCTTTTTTAGCGCGCTCATTCGCCAGTTTTTTAATACCAGCCAGTTCCTTACGCTCTCTTTCACTCTGCTCGATACGTTTCTTCAACGCATCTGCTACCGCTGAGTTTTTATGCAGGAAATCGTCCAGGTGTTTGGAGAAGAAATCCAGCACAAAAGCCTTCATGGAAGGACCACCTTCATATATTGTCAGGGAACCCAGTTTGGTTTTGGTCTGCGATTCAAATACCGGCTCCTGCACGCGTACCGCAATGGCAGCGCAAATGGAAGCACGGATATCTGTTGCATCATAATCTTTCTTGTAAAAGTCACGTACCGTTTTCACGAAAGCCTCACGGAAAGCCGCCAGGTGCGTACCGCCCTGTGTCGTATGCTGACCGTTCACAAAGGAATAATACTCTTCCCCATACTGGTTTTCGTGGGTAATCGCTACTTCAATATCTTCCCCTTTCAGGTGGATGATCGGATAACGCAGATCATCTTCATTGGTTTTACGCTGTAATAAATCCAGCAAACCATTTTTGGAAATATATTTTTTACCGTTGAAGCTGATAGTCAGCCCCGCATTCAGGAAGCAATAATTCCAGATCTGGTTTTCCAGGAATTCCGGAATATAGCGGTAGTTCTTGAATACAGTGTCGTCCGGTGTAAAAGTCACCAGTGTACCATTCTCTTCATTGGTAGCCGTTTCTTTATGCTCCTTTATCAGTACGCCGCGTTCAAATTCGGCGACCTTCATCCTTCCCTCACGAACGGATTGTACCCGGAAATAGCTGGACAAGGCATTTACCGCCTTGGTACCCACACCATTCAAACCCACCGACTTCTGAAACGCTTTGCTATCATATTTAGCACCGGTATTGATCTTACTCACTACGTCCACTACCTTACCTAATGGAATACCACGTCCATAGTCCCTGATCGTTACACTATGCTCCGTTACCTTAATATCTACCTGCTTACCAAAGCCCATCGTATGCTCATCGATACAGTTGTCGGTCACCTCCTTCAACAGGATGTAAATACCGTCGTCCATACTGGAACCATCGCCCAGCTTACCGATATACATACCCGGACGAAGGCGGATATGCTCCCGCCAGTCCAGCGACCGTATGGAGTCTTCCGTATAGGAAGCAAATAGATCCTTATTATCCGTTTTATCCGTATTTGCCATAATATATTAAAGTTTCCTTATACTTATACTGTTTCTTCTCAGATCTGGCCATCCACTCTACTAAATCTTTTAGCAAAACCAGATTACTGGCAAAAATAATGGATTCAGCGAATCAACCCAAGTCAAACTTAAATAAATAAAAAAATGCATGCGATATATTGATTATATAACATATATTATTATATTTACAAAAGATACCCTTTTCTGGTAATTCTTACTGCAGATGATCTATTATTTAATAAAACAATCATCTACAATCATTAGTTTCTCAGAAAGATACCTTTACAATATACCTATTTTTTGAAATCCTAGCCAATGTCCTTATGAAAACACTATGCCTGATCCTATCCGTGCTGCTCATCGGTGCAGCCTTCATTGCCAGCCGATATATCCGCAAAGAAGAGGAAAATAACGTAGGAAATAAACTGCTCAGACTCATCCGCAAGTTCGACAAATGGCAGATGATGCGCTGATTTTTATAAAAAAATCTTCCGATTAACCGGCTTTACCTATTGAATTGATCCTGGGGCCGCCAGCATGGCTTTGACAGATTTAAGATTCCATTCATCTTTAATCCTGTTCCTATGAAAACTGGTTTATTGTTTAAACTGGCTTGTCTGTTGATTGCTGCAATGGTTTTACTGGTCCACCAGTTACGTAATTGGTTAAAAACTGAAAGGCATTGAATAATCAATGCCTTTCAATTGCTTCATTCTTATGTAAGAAAATAATTATCGGTTGTAATACTTGTTAACAGCATCTGTTCTGCTGCGCACATGCAGCTTTTCATAAATATTGTGAACATGCCTTCTGACAGTTTCTATACTGATAAATAAGTTGCTCGCAATTTCCTTATACAGGAAGCCTTTAGACAACTGATCCAGGATTTCCTTTTCACGCGTCGTCAGCGCTTCCAGCGCCGGATTCGGCTTAGCCTGCTTCTGGAAAAATGCTACCACCCTCCTCGCAATCTGTGAACTCATTGGTGAGCCACCTTCATGCAAATCACGGATAGCCTCCAGCAACTCGCCCGGAGAGGTTTTCTTCAGGATGTAACCACTGGCACCAGCCTCCAGCGCATTGAAGATCTTGTCGTCATCTTCATAAACCGTTAACATCATAAATTGCATATCCTGGTATTCTGACTTCAGTCGCGCAATACATTCAATACCGTTCATACCTCCCGGCAGGTTGAAATCCATCAGCACCACATTGGGCAATAAATGAGGGATCTGTTCCACAGCGGTTTCTGCATTATTGAAAGTGCCAACACAGGCATATCCGTCAGAACCATTAATCAGCAATTCCATAGCCGTGCGAATATCATGGTTATCCTCTACTATCGCAATAGAGATAATATCCATGTTATCCTGGGACTTCTTCTTTGAGTATACCGTCATGTTTTTAGTAATTCTAACACTTAGATGTTATAGTAACAAATGTATGTCAATTTAGTGGGATATCGAGAAAAACTATTGTTCCGTTATTAGACGTAATTTCAGCATTTCCCCCTACTGCCTGCGCTCTCTTCTGTATATTTTTTAAGCCGTTTCCGAATAATCTTACCTTTTCCTGATCAAATCCCTTTCCATTGTCTTTGATCATAATGGTCATGTTTTTATTGTTCATCTTCACCTCTATCACCACCTCCGTCGCCTTCGCATGCTTCACCACATTATGCAGCGACTCCTTCACTGCCAGGTAAATATTTCTTCTCGTGCCCCCGCTCAACTTAATGTTTGGTATGGTTTCAGGAAAATAAAACTGATGTGTGATATGCGCATGCTCCAGAAAATCAGCAGCGAAACTTCTCATATAGGCGATCAGGTTAGCCAGCGAATCATTGGATGAATTCATCGCCCAGATGATCTCACTCATCTTATCCACCATCTCTCCCGCAGTCTCAGATATACGCTCGATTTCCTTGGTTTGTGAAGGATCCTGTATCTTTCGCTTCGCTATTTCACTCAGCAACCGGATAGTGGAAAGCCCCGACCCCAGGTCATCGTGCATATCACTTGAAATACGCGCACGCTCCTGATCCACCGCCTGCTCCTTCTCTAATTTTAATTTCTCATGACGAATCTTATAGTCAAGATACAATGTAGAAAAATAATATGCAATGCCTAACAACAACAAAAGCAATAAAAATCTAAACCACAACGATTGCCAGAACGGAATTCTGATCAGAATCTCCAGCGTGGTAGGCGTTGTATTCCAGATATCATCATTATTGGATGCCCGCACTTTAAAAGTATATTTCCCCGGATGCAAATTCGTATACCTCGCCATCCTGAACGTTCCGCCATCCACCCAGTCTTCATCCGCACCCTCCAGCTTATACTGCACCCGGTTCTTCGGCGGATTCGTATATTCCAGCGGCACAAACTCCAACGCAATCGTATTCTGATTATAAGGTAGCTCTACGCGCTTCAGTAAAGACACAGCTGTGTCCGACTCGTATGGCTTATCCAGCACTTCCATCCGCCTGATCACCACCTTTGGATAATATGGATTGTTCCGGAAATTCTTCGGATAAAAACCATTCACCCCACGGATACCACCAAAAAACAATTCTCCGTCTACCGATTTGAAACTGGCGCCGGTATTGAATTCATTAGATTGCAGCCCATCTTCATGATCAAAGGTCGTAATCTCATTAGTGACCATATTGATCTGCGAAAGCCCCTTGTTATGACTCACCCAGATCTTGTCTTTATCATCCAGCAATACGCCATACAGATAATCATTGATCAGCTTCGGATTATCATAACTATTGAAATGCTGCACCACCTGGTCCTGCTCATTTAATACAAACAACCCTTTGGTGCCGGCAATCAGCGCCTGCTTATGACTGTTTTTGGTGATGGATTTTACCGCGGAACCCTCCGGCAGATTAACACGGTTCCAGTGGCTCTGGCCGGCATGATGCACGTACACCGCCGACTTCGTACCCACATACTGCGTCCCCATCATATCTTCGTAATAGGTAGTCAGCAACTCGTCTCCGAAATCATGCACCAGCGACACCTTATACTTTCCCTCCTCTGAGGTAAACATTAACAGGTAATGCCCGTAATTAAAATATAGCTCCCCATTGGAACGCTTAAATAAAAACGGAAACTGCCCCGGATCTTTCGGTAAGCCCAGCGGCTGAATATATTTCGTCAGGTCAGTGAAATTACGATTGATCACATTGTATAATCCAATATGCATCCCGTTAAAACTTAACCAGATATGCTCGTAATCTTCTCTGCAAATGGCTGCCAGACTGCTTGCCGGAAATTTACCCGGATATGTTTCGTTGCTGATCCTTTCCAGAAATCTTCCCCCCTCTTCATAAACATTGAGCCCGTCATTCATCAGCCCCACATATAATCGCCCGTCGTCGTGCTTGTACACCGACTCCACCATATTATGTGTGATAAAGGGAGATCTGTAGAGATTAAATATTTTTCTGTGAGGAGAATATTTTTTGATGCCATCGCCATCTGTTCCTACCCACATATTATCCGATGCATCCCTGTACAGGTAAGTAACCAGGTTAAAGGAATGCGTTTCGAAAGTATTAAAGCTGACAATATGCCGGATAACATCATTTCGCGCAATACTATAGATCAGCACCCCGTCATTTCCGCCAATCCAGGCATTCCCATCATGGTCCAGCTCCATCGTTCGCGGAATGAAAGGTTCATTCCTTTCATTACGGATTTCATATGCCCGGTCACTGAATTTGTTTCTTTTTTTATTGAAGATGATAATATGCCCGTCGCTCGCGATAATAAGCGAATCCTCATTCAGCCTGCGCATCACCGGATTGATACCGACATTCGGTAAACAGAAGGTTTGCAGCTGTAAGGTATGTATGTTCAGAGCCAGCAACTCCCCCGTCTGGTACGACATCCAGATCAGGTCGTTATCCTTGTAGGCAAACTGAGGAATAATACCGGCAGAAGTAAACTGTCGCGGATACGCAATGATACGCTTCCTGGAATAGGTATCCCTGTCTACCACATACAATCCCTTCATCGGACGCCAGATCCAGTAGGTATGTGTAAGGGTATCTTCTCCCAGTACCTTGAACTTTACATTGTTGTCGCGCTCTGCAGCATTGACAATAGAAGTATCAAACAATACCGGCGTGAAATTATTGAGGTATTTATTGTAGATGCTCACCCCGTTGTTATGGGCAAGTAATAACTGGTTACGGCTGTCTTTATAAAAGGAATATCCCTTATAACCACTGAGGTCGAAACGGTTGATAACCGCCCTGTTGCCACTGGTAGTACGCGGTACCAGCTCTCCCTTGCCATCTCCCGGTTTGATGGATATATTCGGTTTATACCTGTATTCGTTGAAAAGATAACCATCGAAGCGGTTAATACCATCCCTGGTCGCAAACCACATAAAGCCCTGGTCGTCCTGGGCAATATCAAATATGGAACTTTGAGAAAGTCCTTCATTTACACTATAGCTGTCAAATATATATGGCTTCTCCTGCGCATGTGTAGTAATAGCACATAAAATGCATAGGCTTAGCAGGACAAGTACTTTCATTTTACGCGGTAAGTGCACGATGGTTTTAGTGTTAATGACAGTAAGCAGGTTAAGGCTTTATTGCAAATATATAAATCTGCTCCACACTTTATAGCAATTTTGTAATTTTCTTCCCGCTAACAGATTGGAAATAAATATCATAATATATGCTCGCTGGCCTTTTATCTGGTACTGCCCATAAACGTTACACTTTACAGTGGCTGCTTTCAGCCGCAGGAGACCGTATCGGACTGCTCCTCCTCGTACTCCTGACAAACATGTTATCATTGTCTGCCCAATCAAAATATCAGGTCAGTATTGTCTGTTCCAAACCCGAAGCTGCCAGTATCCGGGCACTCGCCACCACTACCGACAGTGCTATATGGGTATCCGGGACCAATGGCAAGGTAGGCCGCTCCCTGAACGATGGCAATACCTGGGAATGGTTTATGCCAGACCCCAACTGCGATAGCTGCGACTTTCGCTCTCTCCATGCCTTCAACCGCAACAAAGCCGTAGCTATTCGTATAGGACAACCCGCAAAAGCCTACCTGACACAAGATGGCGGAAAAACCTGGACCAATACCCTCTCCATCGATACGGCAGGTATTTTTATCGACGGACTCGCATTCTCAAAATCCGGAGAAGGCTTCGCCATAGGCGACCCCCTCCCCGATGCCAACGGGACACCGCGTTTTGTAATGCTGCAAACCAGCCATGGTAGCCAATGGCAATCACTCCCCGATGCGGCGAGGCCCATCGCCGCCACCGGAGAAGCCATATTTGCCGCCAGCAATACCAGCCTGATCATCCTCCCGGATGGTACTCCCTGCTTCGTTACCGGCGGCACGAAATCTGCTATCTACAAAAGAAAAGGAAATAACTGGAATGCCTATACGCTACCTGTCATCCAGGGCGAATCCGGCACAGGCGCCTTCTCCGTAGCCTTCCGCGACCAGCAAAACGGTATTGTGGTTGGCGGAAACTACAAACAGGATACCCTCCGCTATCGTAACTGCTTTATCACCACCGATGGCGGCAAATCCTGGAAAGCACCACATACAGCGCCTTCCGGTTATAAATCAGGCGTAACCTGGCTGAATAAAAACACCCTCGTCGCCACCGGAACCAGTGGTACGGATATTTCTTTTAATGGTGGCCTGGACTGGCAAAAAATCGGAAAAGGCTTCAACGTAGTAACCTGCGCAATATATAAGAAGAAAATTTTTCTTGCAGGAAAGGATATTGCAGTAATTACAATAGAGTAAGAAAGAGACGGGCCTGCTGCTAATCAAAAAGGTGCTCCTGGAAAGGCGCACCGCTGGAATAGGTTAAAGCAAAAAGTACATTTATTGCTCTGAAGTTAATAAGATATTTATACTTTTTTGTGTCTTTTTTGTCAATTGAATATTTTTTATCGTAAACGCCGGAATATACATTCTAAACGCAAAGCCGTAAACCACAATTTTTTTTGTGTAATTTAAGCCCGGGAAATCCAACATATTGAATTAGAGTTTATGCAAGTCGAAACCTCATCCAGCAAATATTCTGAAAAACATTACCCGGACGCGGTCAGGTCCTGGAAAAAAGAAGGTAACTATTTTTCTTTTTATACTTCTGAAACCATTCTCGAAATACGGGTTATCTCCGATAAGATCATCCGCTTCCGGTACGCTTCAGATGGCACCTTTCAACGGGATTTCTCCTACGCTACCAGCGACACACTGGAAGAATCCCCTATCGCTTTTGGCATCCGTGAGTTTGACGAAAACTTCGAAATATATACCAACTGTATCAAGGTATTGATTGCCAGAGATAACCTGCGCATTACCATCACCGACCTGGATGGAAAAGTGATCAACCAGGACGAAATGGGCTTTCACTGGCAGCACTATCTCCAGAAAGGCGGCAAAATCGTTTACTGCAGTAAGCTCATCCCGGAAGGTGAAGTATTCTACGGCCTCGGCGATAAGCCTACTGACCTCAACCTTCGCGGCAAGCGACTGGAAAATTACGGCACCGATGCCTATGGCTACCAGAAGGATACGGACCCGCTTTACCGCAATATCCCATTCTATTACGGGCTGCACAACAATATCGGCTACGGTATTTTCTTCGATAATACCTTCCGTACCATTTTCGACTTCGGAAAAGAAAGAGATAACGTTTGCAGCTTCTGGGCCAGGGGCGGTGAGATGAACTACTATTTCATCTACGGGCCTGAACTGATGGAAGTGGCAGAAGCATATACCCGCATTACCGGCACGCCGGAACTCCCGCCAATGTGGGCATTGGGCTATCATCAATGCCGCTGGTCGTACTACCCGGAAAAACGCGTCCGGGAAATCGCTGCCGAATTCCGTCAACGCCAGATCCCCTGCGACGTAATCTACCTGGATATCGACTACATGGACGGCTTCCGCTGCTTTACCTGGAACAACGAGTACTTCCCCGATCCGGCTAAAATGATCGCCGATCTGGAGTCACAAGGTTTTAAAGTGGTAGTCATCATAGACCCGGGCATAAAAGTAGATCCGGAATATAATATCTATCTGGAAGGTCTTAAAAACAACTACTTCTGTAAACGCGCCGATGGCGCACTCATGGAAGGAGACGTATGGCCTGGCAAATGTGTGTTCCCCGACTTCACCAACCCTGAAGTCCGCGACTGGTGGGCCAGCTTATTCAAGGGCCTGGCTGAAACTGGCGTCCGTGGCGTATGGAACGATATGAACGAACCTGCCGTATTTGAAATGGGCAGCTTCCCCGAAGATGTACGCCATGATTATGATGGAGAAGAAGTCAGCCACAGAAAAGCACATAACATCTACGGGCACCTGATGAGTAAATCTACCGCAGCAGGATTAAAAAAATACCTGATGCCCAACCGTCCGTTCGTGATTACCCGCTCCGCCTATGCAGGTGCACAGCGCTGGTCATCCGTATGGACCGGCGACAATGTTTCCAGCTGGGAACATCTATGGCTGGCTGCTGTTCAGTGTCAGCGACTGGCAGTTTCCGGATTGTCTTTCACTGGTAGTGATATCGGCGGCTTCATCGGGGAACCTGATGGCGAATTGTATACCCGCTGGATACAGCTGGCTACTTTCCACCCGTTGATGCGTACCCACAGTGCCAGCAACGAAACAGGCTTCAACCAGGAGCCATGGAGCTTCGGTGAAAAATATGAAGCCGTTACTAAAAAATTCATCAGCCTGAGATATCAGCTGCTGCCATATTTCTATACCACATTCTGGCAGTACGCACAAAATGGCACGCCTATGATCAGGCCACTGGCTTTTGTTGCACAGGATGAGCCTGATACATGGAACTGCTCACATGAGTTTATGTTCGGCGACAGCCTGCTGATCAGTTTTGTGAATGAGGCCAACATGCAGGAAAAGGATGTTTATCTACCAAAAGGAAAATGGTATTCCTACTGGAACGACCAGTTGTATACCGGCGGACAACATGTAACCGTGCCTACGCCGCTGGAAGAAATGCCTCTGTTCGCAAAAGCCGGCAGCGTAATCTCTTCTTACCCGCTGATGCAGTATACCAGCCAGCATCAGCCGGAAGAAATGATCCTCGATATCTATTACGGCGAAGAAGTGACGAAGAGCACGCTTTATGAAGATGCAGGTGATCATTACGGCTATAAAAACGGACAATACAATATCATCCGATTTAAACAGCTGTCCGACCCAACACAGTTCTTCCTGAAGAAAAAGTATTTCGTAAACTACCAGACCTCCTATAACCGTTACCGTATCCGGGTACACGGACTGCCATTTGCTGCCGGAACTATCCTCGCAGATGGAAAGGTAATCCAGCCGGAACTGAGTACTATGGCTAATGTGACGGAGTTCTTTACCGATAAGGGATTTGAAAATATTATTATCAGACCCTGATAATAGCAATTTTTATAGTAGTTCTTTCGAGAGATTTTGATCGTGAAGGAGCAAAAGGTTTTTTAAAAAGCAGGCACAATAGATAGATATCTAATGCCCTTTGTCCTAACCTATGCCAACTTTAGAGATTCAAAATTAAAGCGTCATTTAGACACTTCAAAATTCATTGCCGGAAAACGGCCATAATGAACAAAATGAACAGCATTACCTGCTGTTCATTTTGTTCATACCTCCCAAACCAGCGTCCACACTGGATTACAAAGAAAAAATCAATTTTGCATACAGCCACATCCAGGCAAATACTATACTGCTTTGCGTTATAGGTTTATCTTATCATTCGAAACATCCATAAAAAAACAAACTCCCCTTTTCAGGAGAGTTTACCGGCGAAATACTTTGCCAGCCATCAGGATTAGCATCCCAATAGTGTTAATAATATATAGATAGGAAACAAATAGACATTAATGCACAAAAGATCAGGAAAATAAAGACTGCTCTAAACATCAATTCAATTTTGTCTACACTAAACTCATATTGATTCATTTCTGCGTGACGCTTCGCGTGGTGTAAAATCAGGCTTTTCATACAAACAATTTAATAGGATAATGGAATCAGGAAATACAAAAAACAACTGTATTTCAATAGGTTGATATAGCTTAATACCCGGATAAATTGAAAGTACAACAAAAAAAGCTGAAATGGACAAATCTTTTTGTTCATTTTAGCTTATAGGTTGTTCATTTTCTGTTTAGTGCTTTTTCTTGCCGTTAACAGCATCTTCATGTGGCAAATGCGACACCGGCGCCTTCGGCGTTACAGCTGCAGGAATAGAATCATTATCGCCCGCTTCCGCCGCTGAGATCTCCTCTCCTAAACTATAATACTGCTTGGTCATCTTACCGGAATCTTCATCATAAACCTTCCAGAGGCCCTGTCGTACCGGATTACCTTCCCGCACTATTTCCATTGGCTTCTCGGCACCAGTATCCAGGTCTACAACAAAAATCGTATCCTTCTGCCCGGGAATTTCCGATGATACAATCATTCCTTCCGCACTTCTTTTCCCATCAGGATAGAAATATTTGCAATAACCATTCAATGCATTGTTTTTATAGGTTTCCTCCGCCAGCAGAATGCCGCCATGGGTACTTTTGGTCCATTTTCCTTCCTTTCTGTCATTTTTATAGACCCCTTCCCAGGTAAATCCGGGCTCTCCCCTGATCTCTCCCACTTCTTCCATCCATAATCCCTGCTTCCTTCCCTTCTCATCTTTCTGGTTATGCTTGGGAACCTTATAAACCAATTGCTGGGCAAAAGCTCCGGTAGCCAGACATAGCAGCGTGCAAACAAATAATAACCGACGCATAAAATAGTTTTTCACAAGTTAAAGAAAAGATATATATATTAACAAAAAAGCCTCTCCCGGTTATGGGGAGAGGCTTTTTTGATAAATGTTGCGTTACTGTTTGCTAAGTTTGATCTGGCCCAGTGGGGTATCCTGGCCTTTACCCACGCTCACGTTTGTGATAGTGGTATCCTTGTAAGGTGCAGACGCATTGATGAATACATTCCAGTTGCCTGGTTTCAATCCGCGCACTTTGAAAGAACCATCATTCCATGGCAGTGCATAAAGGGTGTCGTTGTTGTTATCGTATACGGAGATAACAGGGTAAGCATCCATCGGGGTAACGCGACCTGACAGACTGCCCATTTTCAGGATAGTGAATACGTTAATGAACGGACTCAGAATAAATTTACCATCTCTGGTTTTGATAATAGAACGTTGTACGTCAAAATCCAGCCATAACTGAAGGTTACTGCTGCTGAGCTGATCCCATTCGGTATGTCTTACACGGATGATGATCTTGCTCTGGCCTGTAAGGGAAGTTACAGGATAGGTAACACCGTTTTTAACCAATGAATTGTTACTACCGATAGTGATGCGGATACGTTCCATAGTACCTTTGTGAACATTACCTCCGGCAAGCAGGGTATCTGTACCGTTACGCAGGGTCAACAGGTCGTAAACACCTGGATGAATGGCCAGCGAATCCCAAACCTGGCAACTGTCTGTTTTTTTGCCAAGGTCATTATCCCAGCCGCAACGATCGCGATCGTTCCAGCTTTCGTTACCAAGATTTCCGCAGGTGTCTACCAGCACTTCCACTTTGCGGATATCCAGATTTACCTTGTCAAAATAACCAGGATCGTCCGAAAGGAAGAGATTTACTTTCTGCTGATTAGCAGTGGGCTGGGGCTGGCTAGAAGTGGAGTTATCCTTGTTACATGCTGTGAAAAATATGGCTCCTGCTGTAACAAGCACTGCAAATACTAACCCGGCTTTACGGAGATAGTTCTTCATAAATAAATGGTTTTAAATCAATAAAAATTATGGATGCAAAAACTTGGTTGAAAAATTCTGATTAGTTGACAACTGGCCTGTCTGTCTACCTTTGGGGGCACTCTCTTTCTGATCACCGCAATTTTCGGCCCGCTTAAATAGATTGTTAAAATTCCTCAGGGTTTAAAACGGCAAAAAAAATGGCTCACCTGGGTAAGGTAAGCCATTATATAACTCCAAAAACGATCAGTTTATTATCTGCCAGGCGCCGAATAACGAAGTATCGCTGCACCCAGCGGCGGAAGTCTTAAACTAATGGTATATTCCTTACCATTATAAGTCTGCTTTGTTGCTTCCACTGTGCCGGTATTCACCACATTACTGCCATAATAGGCAGCAGCGTCACTGTTAAGTACTTCGTTCCAGTTGCCGGGAACAGGCACGCCAATAAGATAATTCTCCCTCGGCACCGGCGTCATATTCAACGCCACCATCAACATATCATCCGGCTTCACGCCTTTTCTTATATATACCAGCACACAATTATCATAATCATTCACGGTGATCCATTCAAATGTTGCACCATCAAATTGCTGCTCATACAAGGCAGTGGAACTGGTATATAAGTGATTCAATGCTTTTACATAGGCCTTCAATCCTTCATGGGGCCTGAATTTCAGCAGATGCCAGTCCAGCTCGGTTTTATAACTCCATTCGGACGTCTGACCAAATTCATCTCCCATAAATAATAATTTCGTACCCGGGTGCGTAAACATATAACTGTACATCAAACGCAGGTTGGCAAATTTCTGCCAGTCATCTCCCGGCATCTTGTATAACATAGGAGATTTTCCATGTACTACCTCATCATGACTGAGCGGCAGCATGAAGTTTTCGCTGAAGGCATATACCAGACTGAAGGTAAGGTCATTCTGGTACCACTTCCTGTATACCGGGTCTTTTTTGAAATAATCCAGGGTATCGTTCATCCATCCCATCATCCACTTCATACCAAAACCTAATCCACCGAGGAAGGTAGGTCGGGAAACACCATAGAAAGAAGTCGATTCCTCAGCAATGGTCTGTACATCCGGAAACAGGGCATATACCGTTTCGTTCAGTTTTTTTACAAAGCTGATAGCTTCCAGGTTTTCATTACCGCCATGCTCGTTAGGCTCCCAGCCACCACGCTCCCTGCTATAATCCAGGTGAATCATTGAGGCAACAGCGTCTACCCGCAGACCATCTGCATGGTATTTGTCGAGCCAGTAAACGGCATTGCTCAACAGGAAAGAGCGCACTTCACTTCTGGCATAGTTAAAAATATAACTGTTCCAGTCCGGATGATATCCTTTACGCATATCCGCATATTCATAGGTATGCGAGCCATCGAAACGGAACAGACCGTGGGCATCGTAAGGAAAGTGTGAGGGTACCCAGTCCAGGATCACACCAATGCCTGCCTGGTGCAGTGTATCTACCATTTCCATAAACTGCTGTGGTGTACCATAGCGGGAAGTAGGTGCGTAATAACCTGTCAGCTGATATCCCCAGGAACCATCGAAAGGATGTTCCATTACCGGCATGAATTCCACATGCGTGAAGCCCATTTCCTTTACATAGGGTACCAGCATACGGGTAATCTCCGGGTAGGAATAAAATTTTTCTTCATTCAGAGGATCTGGTTTGCGCCAGGAACCCAGATGCAGTTCATATACACTAAAAGGTCGTTTGAGCGAGTTATGTTTTTTTCGTTCTTCCATCCAGGATTTATCTTTCCATTGATAATCCAGTGAATGAACAACAGAAGCTGTTTTGGGCCTTACTTCCCACATGGTGGCGTAGGGGTCTCCCTTAAACAGTTCTTCACCACTATTGGAGCGTATGAAATATTTATAGAGGTTGCCATTACCGATATCGGGGATAAAGCCTTCCCATATGCCGGAGCTGTCCCAGCGTGGTAAAAGGGTATGACTGTATCTGTCCCACTCATTAAAATCTCCGGTTACGGATACATAGGCAGCATCAGGTGCCCATACGGCAAAATAAGTTCCCTGCATACCGTCGCAGGTAGCGGGTCGGGCACCAAACTTTTCGTACAGCCGGTAATGTGAACCAGCCTGAAATAATGCAATGTCTGCGGATGTAAAAAGGGAAAAGGGGATAACGGCCTGTTCTACGTTATAGGAATCTCCGGTCATAAGACTGCTGGTTGAATGTGGTATCAACCAAGATAGTTTAATTTTTGGGAAATTGACAAATAAAATTCTGTTGATCAGATATCTACTGCTATCTCACGGGAGTGGCTATATGAAAACAGATTTGCAGCCAGTAGCAGCCGCCGGCAGGACATCTGTTAAAACGAAAAAAGGGTCTCTCTGTTTAGTAGAGAGACCCTTTCCTATACTGTTTCAGGTATTGCTTAGTCTTTGGAGAATTTACGTTTGAACGGAGGTCTTCCACCGCCACCGGAGAATTCTCTTTTACCACGGCTTTCACCACCACGGCTTTCACCGTCGTTGTTCCAGCGTTTACGAGGGCCGCCTTCTTCTCTGCGACCACCGCCACCGCCGCCACCACGGCGCTTATCACCATCCTGCGACATTTCGATCCTTACAGAACGGCCATTGTATTCCACTTTCTTGAAGCTCTGGGTTACTTTATCAACCACATCATTTTCTACTTCGAAGAAGGAATAAACACCTTTCAGGTCGATACGACCGATTTTGTTACCGCGAACGCCGGTGTTATCGCAGAGATAACGCAGCATATCACCACGGTTGAAATCGTCTACAGAACCCAGGTTGATGAACAGACGGGTGAACTTACTGTTATCACGACGTCCGCCACGATCTTCACCGAACGTACGTTTTTCTTCTTTCACGTTCAGGTCAGCTGCATCCTGGTAGTATTCCAGGAACTGATTGAATTCCAGAGAAGCGAAACGTTTGATGAGTTCTTCTTTGGTCATATTGGCAAATTCTTCGTTGATACGCTCCAGGTATGGCTCGATCTGTTCTTCATTTACCACTACGTTATGTACTCTGTGAACGAGTCCGAAGAGTTGTTTTTCGCAAACTGCGAACCCATCAGGAACATCACCTTTGGTGAATTTCTTACCGATTACTCTTTCGATCTGACGGATTTTACCGATATCACGGCTGCTGATGATAGCGATGGAAGTACCGGATTTACCAGCTCTGGCGGTACGGCCGGAACGGTGAGTGTAGTTTTCCACGTCGTCAGGCAGTTCGTAGTTGATAACGTGCGTAACGTTGTCAACGTCGATACCACGGGCAGCAACGTCGGTAGCTACCAGTACCTGCAGGGCTCTTTCACGGAAGCGTTTCATCACCTTGTCACGCTGTTGCTGGGTAAGGTCGCCGTGGAGTGCATCTGCATTGTAACCATCTTTGATCAGTGATTCTGCAATTTCCTGAGATTCGATCTTGGTACGGGTGAAAACGATACCGAAGATATCCGGGTTGTAGTCAACCAGGCGTTTCAGGGCTGCATATTTTTCACGTGGGCGTACCACGTAGTATTCGTGTTCGATATTAGCGTTACCGCTGTTTTTATTACCTACGGTCAGTTCAAATGGATCTTCCATGTACTTCTGTGCGATACGACGCACTTCCTGTGGCATGGTAGCGGAGAACAACCAGGTAGTTTTTTCTTCAGGGGTGTTGGAGAGGATACTGTTGATATCTTCCTGGAATCCCATGTTCAGCATTTCATCAGCTTCATCCAGTACAGCATAGCGTACATTATCGAAGTTGATGGCACCACGGTCGATGATATCGAGTAAACGGCCCGGGGTCGCTACTACGATATGAACGCCCCTTTTCAGTTCGCGCAGTTGTTGAACAATGCTGGAACCACCATAAACAGCTACGATGCTAACATCGCCCAGGTGTTTGCTGAAGTTTTTCAGATCGTTGGTGATCTGAAGACAGAGCTCACGGGTAGGGCATAATACCAGACCCTGAGGTTTGTGCAGGTTTACATCAATTTGCTGAAGCAGCGGCAGGCCAAATGCTGCCGTTTTACCAGTGCCCGTCTGGGCAAGACCCACGAAGTCGCGGTCACCACTCAATAAAACGGGAATTGCTTTTTCCTGAATAGGGGTTGGAGCAACAAAGCCCAAGTCTGTAATTCCCTTTAAAATGGACTCTTTTAAGCCCAGTGATTCAAATGTTGTCATTGATTTACATTGATCCGGCTCCGTCGGGAGCCTTAGTAACAGTGCCCGTTTATTGCGGGGACTTTTGAAATATTTTTTCTGTTACTTCAGGCCTTTTGCCTGAAGCAAAGAGGCAACGCAGGTTTTTCAGCGCGCTGCTTACACCAGTTCTCCTTCGAGGTCGTAGTCAAATGCTTTCGTGATACGAACCTCCACGAAGTCGCCGGGTTTAAGGCGTTTGGTGGTATTTATTATCACTTCATTATCTACTTCCACAGAGTCAAATTCAGTGCGGGCTAGATACCTGCCGGACTCTTTCTTGTCTACGATTACTTTGAAGATCTTCCCAACCATTTCCTGGTTCTTTTCCAGGGAGATCTCCTGTTGCACAGCCATAATATCCTGTGCTCTTCTTTCTTTTTCCTCAGCCGGGATATTGTCTTCCAGTTCGTAGGCACTGGTACCTTCTTCATGGCTGTAGGTGAATACGCCTACACGGTCGAAGCGCATTCTTTCGAGGAAACTTTTGAGTTCTTCCACATCTTCCTCGGTTTCACCAGGGAAGCCGGCAATCAGTGTGGTACGCAGCGCAATGCCTGGTACTTTTTCACGGATAGCCTGAACGAGCTCTTCAATTTCTTCGCGGGTTATCTGGCGTTTCATGGCTTTCAGCATACCATTGGAGGCATGTTGTAAAGGCATATCCAGGTATTTGCAGATATTCGGAAACTCATTCATTACATCCAGCACTTCCAGCGGGAATTTGGTAGGATAAGCATAATGCAGACGTATCCATTCCAATCCTTCTACCTGTGCCAGTGCACGCATCAGATCACCTAGGCGACGCTTTTTGTAAAGGTCCAGACCGTAATAGGTCAGCTCCTGTGCAATCAGCATGATTTCCCTTACACCAGATTTAACCAGTTTCTCCGCTTCCGCAACCAGCTCTTCAATTGGTTTGGAAACGTGTTGTCCGCGCATCAGTGGAATAGCACAAAATGCACAGGTACGGTTACATCCTTCTGCAATTTTCAGGTAAGCATAATGGGAAGGAGTACTAAGTAAACGCTCTCCTATCAGCTCAGCCTTATAATCAGCATCAAATTTCTTGAGGATCAGCGGCAATTCCATTGTGCCGAACCACGCATCCACACCTGCGATCTCAGCTTCGAGATCACCACGGTAACGCTCGCTCAAACAGCCGGTAACATAAACTTTGTCCAGTTTACCTCTTTCTTTGAGTTCTACTTGTTCCAGGATGGTGTTGATGGATTCTTCCTTGGCTTTGTCGATAAAACCGCAGGTATTCACAACTACAATGTTGTGGTCTCTTTTTGTACTCTCATGTACAACGTCAATTTCGTTAGCAGCGAGCTGACCGCTCAATACTTCCGAATCAACCATGTTCTTGGAACAACCAAGCGTAATAATATTAACCTTGTCTTTCTTTAAAGTTTTCGTCTTCAAGGGCGAATGTTTTAGAGCATGCGGACCAGAATTTTCCTGTTCCGCTACCGCCACGAAGACACACAGACACTAACATAATAAAACAGCAGACTTACTGTACGTGACTTTGAGCCTTAGTGGGGGTTGAATTTGGAAGGTGCAAAGTTAACAAAAGAATTGTTAATTATGAAATTAAAGATAAACGATTGCAAGTCAATTTTTTACAACCGCTTTCCCGCGCTTCAGACTTCAATTAATTTTAATACTTTATTAGCCCTACCCTGTGCCAGTTCCCGCTTTTTATGGTACCACCACTGCGGTGCCAGCCTGATCAGTATGTTATTCATTCCTCTTAAACCTACGATATGATAGAGCCCGTTCAGCTTTCCCGCCAATGATTGGTCCAGTGCCCTTAAACTCATGGCAAATCCGCCATCCATATACTCCATATGATGCCAGTAACCGCCAGGCATGAAGAGTGTATCGCCATGCTCCAGGATAGTGGTATAACCACTCGCATAGTTCAGCGCAGGATATTCTGTCGTATTCAGCTGCTCATGCCAGTTAACAAAACTTGCAGCACTCTCTACCGTAAATGGCATACGGTAAATGTAGGGCGACTGGTCATTCTCCAGCAATAATACACGCTTACGGCCTACAAACTGTGTATGAAAAATATGGGAGAGATCGATATCATAATGCATATGCGCCACCGAACCTGCACCTCCTACAAACAACATCGGGTATTTTTTCAATAACCCTTTCGCATAAATATCCGGCCAGACGAAGTCTTGCGTAAGCTCCGGGGCATGCTGGAAAATGTTGAAGAGGAAAATTCTCAGGGCTACAGGTCCTTTCTGGATCATATCCAGGTAATCGCCGAATTTAATGTAGTCATCGGCGCCGTTAACGGGGGTATTGGCATCAGCACGTGTATTATTATATACACCTACTGTTTTATCACCTACGATAGACTTGAAATAATCCCAGGTCCATTTGTCCTTTGCTATCCAATCGTTACTTATTCCTGTTATTACAACAGGTTTCCTGGGTTCATAGTAGTGCTTTCTGAAGTCTTCCGGCGTGATCTTATCAACTCGATCTATGCTTTTTATATTCATAATCGCGAATTGTAATTAATTGTTCCAAAAAAACGACAACTCTAATTTAATGAATGGCAGGGTTACGAAGCAGCTAAACTAGTCAGTAAGAAATTATTGGGATTGGTACTAACCAGCAGGCAACAATTAAGCTATTGCGAATATAACGTATTTGTTTATCTGCTGATTAGTAGAATACCACTTAAAGTAAATATTTAAGCAGATTATTATTCAAATAATGAGATAGATTTTATAATCTTATAGGTCTCAGTCATTTGCGCTAAACAGAGAATCTACGAAGGCATTTTTATCGAATACCTGCAAATCTTCCATTTTTTCGCCGATGCCGATATATTTTACCGGGATTTTGAACTGATTGGCAATGGCCAGTACAACGCCACCTTTGGCAGTACCATCTAATTTGGTAATGGCGAGGGAAGTTACTTCAGTGGCAGCGGTAAACTGACGGGCCTGTTCAACGGCATTTTGTCCGGTGGAACCATCCAGCACCAGCAATACTTCATGCGGTGCATCCGGTATTACCTTTTTCATTACGCGCTTGATTTTACTCAGCTCGTCCATGAGGTGGAGTTTGTTATGCAGTCGGCCGGCAGTATCAATAATAATTACGTCTACATCCTTGGCTGCACCGCTCTGTACGGTATCGAATGCAACAGCACCCGGATCGGAACCCATGGCCTGTTTCACGATAGGCACCCCTACTCTTTCACTCCAGATAGTCAGCTGATCTACCGCTGCTGCGCGGAAGGTATCAGCAGCGCCGAGGAGTACAGATTTACCTGCTTTCTTAAAGTTATAGGCGAGTTTACCGATGGTAGTAGTTTTACCTACACCATTCACGCCTACCACCATAATAACATAAGGTTTTTTACCGGCAGGAACATCAAAATCGCGGAAGCCGCTATCAGGTGCATCTACCAGCAATGCTGCAATTTCTTCTTGCAGTAAACGGTTCAATTCACTGGTTCCCAAGTATTTATCTTTAGCAACGCGTTGCTCAATTCTGTCAATGATTTTTACGGTCGTATCAACACCAACGTCAGCAGAAACGAGGGCATCTTCAAGGTTATCCAATACTTCGGTATCAACAGTAGACTTACCAGCAATAGCACGGCCGATCCTGGAGAGGAAACTTTCTTTTGTTTTCTGGAGGCCCTGGTCCAGGCTTTCCTTTTTCTCTCTGGAAAATAGATTTTTGAAAAAGCTCATATTAGTTATAATAGGTCTGTAATGCAGTTCCTGTCATTTTTGCAATTCAAACAGGTCGCTAAATTACGGGTTTTTCCCGGTTTCTTCTTGTGCAAAGATTACGCCAGCAGGGTTTTTCTAGCAAAATGGCAGTGGGGATGACGCCTGCGGCGCTTGCCTCACGCAAAGCAGCATAAGGAGCTAAGCAGCAAAGACCCACAATTTCTTGTTTGCACAACTTCAATATTGTTTCTGCAAACACTACTATCTGCAAAGGAAAACAGCAAAACATAATCCTTTGCTGCTTTGCTTCTTTGCGAGAAAAAGAAAAAGTCTCGAAGGCGCATAGAAACACAAAAAGCCGTCCCAAGAGGGACAGCTTTTTTAGTATGATTAGTAAAGCCGAATTACTTTGCGTTGATGTGTTCCTGCACTTTATCTTTGTGCACGATAGCCTCTTTGAAAGTATAAGCACCAGTTTTAGGAGAACGCACTGCTTTCACCACTTTGGTCCAAACTTTCGCGTCAGCTGCTGCTTTTAAATCCTTTACTTTCGAGTTCTTTGAAGCTGCTTTTGCCATGGTATTATATTGTTTTTATGGACTAATGGTTATATGGCTGGTATGCAAAACAACCATCAACCATCAACAATTAACTATTTAATTTCTTTGTGTACAGTCACCTTTCTCATGATAGGGTTGTACTTTTTCAGCTCCAGACGTTCAGGAGTGTTTTTCTTATTTTTTACAGAGATGTAGCGGGAAGTACCTGCGAGACCTGAGTTTTTATGCTCAGTGCATTCCAGGATTACCTGCACTCTATTACCTTTTTTTGCCATTTTGTATACAAATTAAGTGAGTCCACGAATTAGATTTCCTGACCAGCTGCACGCAATTCCTTCACTACTGCATACAAACCTCTTTTATTGATGGTTCTTAAACCGTCAGCAGATACTTTCAAAGATATCCATTTGTCTTCTTCCGCCAGGAAAAAACGTTTTTTCTGCAGGTTAGGCAGAAACCTTCTCTTTGTCTTGATATTGGAGAAGGAAACATGGTGACCTGTAATCGGCTTCTTTCCTGTCACCTGACATACTCTTGCCATGATTCTTAAAATTTAGGAATGCAAAAGTCGAATTTTTATGTGGATTTTGCAAATATAATTACATGAATTTATTAACAAATTCGAAAATTCATGATTATAATGGCAGCGCCAACACGAAAAACAACTACGCAAATGATTAATAATCAATTTTTTATGGAGCAAATTTTCATCTGTCCCCCGATTCAAATATTTATTATAATAATACAATCAGACTCTTCAGCACAGCTCCAAGTCTGACAGCATCCAAAACACGCTGTGGTTCAGTACCATGCTTCACCACCGCTTCTTCATGCGAAGTTACACACATTTCACAACCATTCAGCGCAGAAATCACCAGGCTTAACAGCTCGAAAAACTCTTTCCCCAGCACAGGGTTAGCCATAATACTCATACGGATACCTGCAGAGGTGGCCGTATAAAACTCCTTATTTACAAAATGTCTGAAACGATAGTACACGTTATTGGCACTCATCAGCGAAGTACAGCTGATCGCTTCTGCTATCTCCTTCTCACTCGCACCTTCTGCTGCTGCCATTCGCGCAAATGAAGCCTCTAAAGCCGCATTTCTCTCGTTTACCGCAACAGACAGACCTATCAGATAGGCTTCCTTCTTGCTCAGAGACGCAGCTCCCAGCGAATTGGTTACGTTAATTTTCAGATCCTTCAGGTAACGGGCATCTGCATTCACTAAAGCCTGCAGCTTTTCTGATACCGGCTGCTCTGCTAAACCAACAGCTTCTAACAATTGAATAGCGGTATCCTGATTTGTTGTTGCGAACATATATGTTTTGTGTATTCTGTTAAAACCTGGGGAAACAGACCATGCTACCGCATTTCCTGTTTCCCCGCTTTATTGTAATGTAATTATTGCCGATTAAGCGAGGGTAGCTTCACCTTTCTGCCAGTTGCAAGGGCACAGCTCATCTGTTTGCAGTGCATCCAGTACACGCAGTACTTCTTTCACGCTACGACCTACAGACAGATCGTACAGAGATACCCAACGAACAATACCTTGTGGATCTACAATGTAAGTAGCACGGTATGCAACTTTTTCGTTTGCTTCCAGAATACCCAGCTCTTCTGCCAGAGATTTAGAAGTATCAGCCAGCATTGGGAACTGCAGACCACGCAGATCTTCGTGATCTCTTCTCCATGCAGCATGTACGAACTCACTGTCAGTTGAAGCACCAATCAGTACCGCATCACGGTCAGCGAAATCCTGTGCATGTTTGTTGAATTCAGCAATCTCGGTAGGACAAACAAAAGTAAAATCTTTAGGCCACCAGAACATCACCATCCATTTGCCAGAAGCTTTCAGTTCTTCAGAAGACAGTTCGTAAAATTCTTTACCCTTTTCGATAGAAACTACAGCCGTTTTTTTGAACTCAGGAAATTCTGACCCAACGGATAAGATAACATTTTTCATAATTCTATTTCGATTTTTGATTTGCAGATTATAGCGATTGTATTTTTTCCGGGCGCAAAGATCACTTTACATTCATTATTAATCAAATAGATTTTAAAAATGTGACATAGAGATTGCTTATATATTAGGCTTTCCAACCTATAACAGCTAGTTTCCTCCTGCTTTTCTCCTATAAACAAAAAAATAACCTCCCGAATAACATTATTATGGGATTTCTGTAACTTTTTGGCACGTTATTTAGTTATATAATCGGACTTAATTAAAATTAGCATGGAAATGAAAAAGAAATATTTTGTACTCGTTGTTCTTACGATTGGACTTGCCCTGATTCCGTTTATCAAAAACAGTATCATAAAACAAGATGAATTCGACGCTACCAGAGATCTGTTCATCTAATGTTTAGCGGGTCCCGTTGTACTTTCAGAACTTCCCCACGCCGGGGTCAGGCTTCCATTTGCTATTAGGTTCGTAGTGCTTCCAAATCGCATAACCCACCCTTCTCAGTAACTGCCAGGCTTCATTATCCCGGTTCCAGCTTTGATCTGCATTATTCTTTGTTGCAATGCAGTATACATAATCGCCGTGAGGTGCATTTACCATAATGACCTCCGACCTGGATTCATCCACCGCCCCATTCTTAGACGCTGTTCTGACATTCTCCGGGACCTGCAATAATCCCTGCCCATCCCAGTAATTGCGCGTTAAATTCCTGTACATACGCTCGCTACTATTCTTATCAATCACGACTCCCCTGTAAATCATCTCCATTAACCTCGCCATCTCATAAGGTGTTGTCTGCCCCCAGCCATACTGCTTCCTGTTGACTTCCCTTCCCGGTGTTCTTGAATTCACCCGCAACTGCTTGAAACCATTGGCCTCCAGCCAGCTGTTAATGGTCAATCCTCCTCCTGCCAACCCCTGTAACCATAAACTCGCAGTATTATCACTCATCGTCAGCATCAGCATCAATACTTTATCCAGGTAGATCTTTTCTCCATTCTTAAAAGAACCCAGGATATCCTCCCCGGCATACAAGAGGGAATCTTTGTAAATCAGCTCCTGGTTATATTTCAATTCTCCCGCTGCTATCTTATTAAATATCCCTGCCTGGATCGTGGTTTTGATCATACTGGCAGTAGGAAACAGCGTATCAGCATCAATCGCGACTATTTTATTTTTTTTCAGATGATGTACATAGATGCCCACCTGGCCATGGAAATCCTTTAACATCGGTGCCAGTATGGCTTCCAGTTTTTTATCTGTTTTCTGGGAAAAGGCTGCTACGAAAAGCAGGCAGCAAATGAGGGTGGTGGCTAATCGTTTCATAGGGATAAGATAAAAAAAATCCCCCGCGGTTGCGAGGGATTATATATCAGGTAACTTCATTGATCAGGTCTGCAAAGTTTCGTATGCCTATCTTTTTGGCAGTGGTATAACCTTCGGCATACTCTACTCCTACCATTTTTCCGAGCATTCTGGCGCGGTAGATCACGCTGTCGAAGAAGCCCGAAGAGGAGATGTAGGTTTGTGGCTCATTATCCTTCGGCGCCAGGAACTGGGAGCTGAAAGCCTTGATGGCGTCCAGTTTGCGTTCCATCACCGGGCTGATATCCAATACGAAATCAGGCTCGTGATACCTGTCCTGCAGGAAATGAAATACCTGCTTAGGTCGCCAGGCGGCCTGCTCTTCTCCGTTGAACTGTGTACTGATTTTACGCAGTCCTGCCAGAAAACAGCTATCTGCAATCAGTTTGGCAGCGCGGCCATGGTCGGGATGGCGGTCGTCGATGGCGTTGGCCAGCACTATTTCAGGCTGATATTTCCTGATGGCGGTGATGATCGCCATTTGCTCCATCGTGTCGTTACGGAAGAAGCCATCGGCCAATCCTAAATTTTCACGTACTTCCAGTCCCATTATGCGTCCGGCGGCTTCTGCTTCCAGTACCCTGCCTTCCGGCGTGCCACGGGTACCCAGTTCACCGCGGGTAAGGTCTACCACACCGGTTTTCATACCTTTGGCTGCATGCATCATCAGTGTCCCGGAACACCCCAGCTCCACATCGTCGGGGTGCACCGCTATTGCGAGTATATCCAGTTTCATGTGCTAAAAATTGTGACGCAAAGATACGGATCAATCTTCTGTACTGAGAATGGCAACACCTGCTTTCTTGCCAGTAAGATGGTATTTATCTTCCAGCTCTTTACTGCTAAGGATTTGCAGCGACTGAAACGTACGCCTGTCGACGGTAAATAACCTGGCCTCATCCGTGGGCGTAACTATTTTGTCATTGACAATATATACCAGGTTGCTGTCCAGCGGCTGCACCCTGCGCAGACTGTCGTACGACGGCGACGATGTCCGTAGTAACTGGTCCACCCTTTTCCGTGCGAAAGGTTTGGTTTCTATATATACCACTCCGTTCTCCGCCTGGTTACCATACAGCAGTACGGCTTTCCTTCCTTTGGCAATGGTGATCAACCCTATCTGATCTGGTGTAAAATTGTTGGCGGCTGAAGAAGAAACTCTTACTGAATCAACTACATATACAGGATCATCATCTGCTTCCTGTGCAAATAAAGCAGTGGGTAACAATAAGATCGCAATAAAAAATAATTTAAATCTCATGCAGACGAAGATAGGGAAACTATTCGTGCGGGTTAGTTAAAGGCGCGATAATGTTGGTACATCTCCAGCTCCTGGACGATGACTTCAATGTCTTTATCTTCCTGTTTATCGTAATCGCTTTTGAGGTTCCCCCCGAAGAAGAATGCCACGGTTTGCCATACACGGGCATTAAAGCCGCCTTTCAGCTCTTTAATGATCTCAAAGCAGTTTTGTCCTGTTTCGCGGTCTATCAGCTTCATCAGCACCTTACCCTGGTAAACGGAGAGGTTGGTGAGCTTATCCCCAAACTGGGCCTTGAGTTCTTTTTCCTTGCTGGCCAGGTAGGCTTTTCTGGCGCGGCCATTCGGTAATTTTGCCAGCTCGATGTTTACATCTTTGAGGATACGGGCAGCAGATTTGGCGTATGGATAGGTAACATATACGGCGTTGCGTAATCTTGTCCAGCGTTCTCTTTCTTTCCGCAGGGCTTTGGGCAACTTATCAACTACATCAAAAATGGCCAGTGTAATAACCGGTATAGTATCGGTACCTACTACCACTGCGTGCAATGCGATACTGTCTGCGCCATGGGGCTGCTGCGCTGCAGCACGGTTGCTACAGAGTAAACTACCCACTATCAGGGAAAGGAATAAAACGATTTTTTTCAGCGGACGCATATGCAATAAACGCTCCTTACTATCGGAATGTTACCACAAGTTAAACAAAGATTTGAGATTTAATACATACCTCCCAAAGGTCTCATATGCAAGGTGTGTATGGCAAAGCTATCCATTACTTCTTCCACCCTCGGTACTGCCTTGCTGGTCAGGTTACTGCCCAGCACATGGGCGCCTGCCCCCGGAATCGGCACCGCTATTTTCTGATCAGCTGGTGTACCAAGATCGCGGTTCATGGCCAGGATAGCGGATACCTTCACGGTGGGGTCCTGGTGGTCTTTATCTTTATAATAATACATGGTAAGTGATGGCTGGTGCACTTGCTCAAAAGTAGACGGCAGCATGGTCGTTTCCAGCAGTTCTTCGAGCTGTACCACGGCTTCGAGGCGATAGGTATTATTCCAGTACTGATGATGCACGGTATTGGTATCCTTTCCTACCCGGTAGTTTCCTTTGGAGATAAGGCGTGCCAGCTGCAATCCCCAGTGGTCATTCGCCAGGAAGGCATATTTATCATTGATGGCAATATTGGGCGACATATTCAGCAGCGCATATACATCGTTCGGGAATTTTGCTGCCAGTCGCAGCGCGAGGGTACCACCGGTGGAGGTACTCATGATAATTACTTTTTCACCCAGCGCCTTTCCGATGCTTAATGCTTTACAGGCATCATTCCAGAGGCCTTCGGCGGTCATATGCAGGAGCGGGTCCTGAGAAACGAGACCATGTTCGTTCAGGCGTGACAGGTAGAGGTTGCAGCCAAACTTTTTCGCGAAATCGCGGTGTACCGGATTTCCTTCTTCCTGGCTACCGGAAAAGCCATGGAGATACACAATGGCGTATGGTGTTTTATGATGGAGACTGTCTGCCCATACAATGCGGGCTTCATTATCCGGCTTAACAGGTAATGAATCTTCGCCGGCACGTATGTACGCATCCAGTGCATCCGGCTGTAGCGGCACTGCCGGCAATATATTTCTATAAACCGGTTCTGGTGGTTTTGGACCCAACAGGAACAGGATAAACAGGGAGGATACAATTATTAAAAAAATACGAAACCATCTACGTTTCATAATCAGGGTTTTGGAAGATAAATTTAGGAAGATATAGTGATCAAAAATCGCATAAAAAAATGGTGCCGGATAATTATCCGGCACCATTTAATCATTTATTAATGCCTTAAAACTTACAGATGGACATTGTCAACCATCTTTCTAAATTACTAAATTATTTAGTTTTATTATCAGGCCAGGTTATCCGGTAAAGATCAGATACCTGCACACCCAGTGCAAAGGCAATACGGATAATGGTAGTAAATTCAACATTTGTCTTTCCCCTTTCAATCTTGGACAAATCGCCCTCAGCTATGCCAGTTGCAACTTCGAGTTCCAACAAGGTAAGCCCCATTGCTTTGCGGCGCCTGCGGATTGCTTCGCCTAAATTTACCAGTATGATAGTTTTATAGTCCACGATCCAAAATGCCTGAACCGCGACGAAATTTTCTTAGCCGTACGGCTAACTTTTTAAAAAAAAGACTATATTAGCCTATCTTTGCGATCCCAAAAATTGATTGCAAGGCATCGTTACACCGTTTTAGATAGTTAGGCAGCGAAACCAAGAACTATTTAAAAGCTGGGTACGAGGCCCGCGTACATCTTATGCGCGGGCTCTTTTCTTCGCTTTCCTTGGTTCGCTGCCTGGAAGCGTTGAATTGAGTCCCGCGCATTATTTTTTTCAAACTTAATGCGCGGCAGCATTTTATTACCTCAAAGACCCTGCCGTCATGTATGTATTAATTTACGACCAGGACCACCTTTTTACCCAGGTCCTATCAGCAAAGCTATCACCTCACTTCCAGGTAATCACTACCGACGCTACCCATCAATTTCACCAGGTAATACAGCATTACAACATATCTATTGTGATATATAATGTCGGAGGCACTCACTGGCTATACGGCAAACAACTGGTATGTCAATTAAAAAAGAAAGGTATTAACTGTATATGTTATGCTGATCTTTTATACGAAGCCTATGATGTGCTTTATCCTCGAATTGGAGCTGAGTACTGTAAGAAAGAAATGGAGCACATTTTAAATACAACTGTATTATCGGGCGCCCGTCAGCACGTGGAGCCATCCTGAAGATCCTACGGTTTACTTCATACCGACGTAAGCCACATTTGAGCCATGCCCTTCGTTTCCACGCAGGGCCTCTATTATACTATACCTATGAATCAAATTAGTTATTAATCAAAATCAGAAAAAAATGCCCGGCCGTATCTACGGCAGGGCTTTATAAAACAACAATAATTGAGTATAAAAAGAAATGGCGCATCGATTGATGCGCCATTTCTTTTTATACAGATTACTATAACACATTATACACGTTCTTTCAAAGGCGGTACTGATTTCACCGTGCCTTTTTTATCACTGCCTCTGTTCAGGCGTACTCTGTAGACAATACTAATAAAGGTACCGGCTACCATTACGATTACACCCAACCATAATACGTTGATATATGGGAATACAAGTGCTTTCATGATCACGTAATCAGTGCTGTCGTCTACTTCTTTCACTCTGATCTGCACTTTATTTTCAGCAGGCATGATTTTGCTGAAGCGTACCTGCAGTGCCAGCGGCGCCAGGGTATCTTCGATACTGTACTGGTAAGAGCTGTCGCGGATGAGGTATACCGGTTGCAGATTGAAGTGGTCGTCTGTCTGGGTATAAACTTCCAGGTCGGCACCAACGGCCAGATCGCCGATCTGGGCCTGATAGTTCTTATTGGAAGGTTTGGTATTGATATCTTTCAGGATCATGAACCCTTTGGAGAAGAAGATGGAATCACCTGGCTTCACGTCATGGGAAACATAGTCTGCAGTATCGTTTGCCGGAGCGGTTTTGCTCTTAATCGGCGGTGTTGCGGTGATATAGGTGAAGATATCTTTTGTCAGGTAATGCTTTGATGACGGGTTAGACGTCAGGGCATTTTCCTTGGCATTGACGAATGAGTTAGGGTACAGGCGGAAGCGTTCTACGACGTTGCCTGCTTTATCCTTACGTTCATAATCTACCTTGAAATATACTTTCGCATCACCGGAAGCGGTGGAGTCACCGATATAGGTGGCGTGGTAATCACCCATTTCTACCGGGATATTCTTAGGCAGCATGATATTTTCACGTGCCACCTGTTTAGCTTCCTTACGGAAGAGGTCCTGGCTGAGCATTTTCATCTTATCGATGGAAATCACTTCTTTTTTGGCAGATGACAGCAAGATACCCAGTAACACCATACCAAAGCCAACGTGAGCGATGGAAGCGCCGGCAGCTTTGAGTTTACCATTAAGACCGGTAAAAATGTACATCAGGTTACCCACGATGGCATAGATGCTGGCAAACAGCATAAAGTAGATCGCTGCGAGGAAGCCTGCGCCATAATCGGTGTAGTGTACGCCACCGGAGAAGATGATCGCCAGGGTAGCCACCAGGGAGATACCGGTTGGTACCAGCAGTTTTTTGGTCAGCTGACCGCGAGGCGTGTCTTTATATTTCATGAACTGAACCACGGCGGTGAGTATACCGAGGATCATGGCCAGCCATATCTGGATCTTATTATAATGGAAGAGTGGATCTGACGGAGGCGCCATCTGGTCTATTTTGAGGAGCCCTCTGATGCCAGTCAGGTCAAGTAGTTTATTCCAAACCGGAATAGAGGTAGTGAAGGTGATCTGGATACCTGCGATCAGCAGCACCAGGGAACCTACAAACAGCCAGAATTCGCGGGAATAAGTACTTTCTTCTTTATTAATGTTAGGAATTTCTTTACGGCGTATGATCATCAGTGCTACAGACGGGATGGTGAATGCCGCCATGAAGATCAGCAGCTGTCCGCTCATACCAAGGTCGGTGAAGGAGTGAACAGAGGAATCACCCAGGATACCACTTCTGGTGAGGAAGGTGGAATACAGAATGGTGATATAGGCCATGAAGAAGAAGAATACAGTAGATTTCAGGGCATGACCTGTGGATTTATAGGCCAGGCAGGTATGAACACCGGCTACCATGAGGAGCCAAGGTACAAGCGAGGCGTTTTCTACAGGGTCCCATGACCAGTAGCCACCGAAGTTCAGTGATTCATACGCCCATGCGGCACCCATCATGATACCGGTACCCAGGAGCATTACTGCAAAGAGCGCCCATGGCAACACAGGTTTAGTCCAGCCGGTATAGTCGCGGGTCCAGATACCTGCAAAAGCGAAGGCAAAAGGAACGGTCATAGAGGCAAAGCCCAGGAACAGAATTGGCGGGTGAATTACCATCCAGTAGTTCTGGAGGGTAAGGTTCAGGCCATTACCGTCTTTGATGAAGCTGAGGTATTCGGCTTGCTGGAAAATTGGCGCTGCCTGGTTTTCCTGTGCCTGGCGCAGCAACATAAATGGATTGCTACCGACCTTATAACCAAGGATATAGATACCTAGCAGCATGCTGCTCATCATAAACTGAGACAGGGAGATCACAGACATCACCGGGTTTTCCCATTTACCGCTGGTGCGGATCAGGACGATACCGAGTATGCTGTTCCAGATACTCCAGAGCAGGAAGCTACCTTCCTGATCGGACCAGAGACTGGATAAGAGGTATTGAACAGGCAGGTCGCGGGAGGTATTGCGCCATGCATATTTATATTCAAAATAATGATTATACAGAATATGGTAAAGACAGATAAATACGGCTACAACCGCTATGGATTGAATAAAGAAACCCCATCTTGCTATCTTCTTCCAGGAATCTTTCAACAGGTCTTCCTTGTTTACCACGGCGCAATAGTAGGAAACAGTCGCTACTAAAGATGCTACAAACGCCAGTACGGCAAAGAAATGACCCAGCTGACCTGGTAATAAATGTTCCCCTACAAACTTCATAAATCTACAGATAAAAATTAAAGAGACTGATTACCCATGGCAACCTGATCGTTTTTATACTTTGACGGACATTTCATCAGTATTTTACTGCAATGAAACTCAGTACCATCCATTTTGCCAGTGAGCACAACGGATTCGGCCTTCTCAAAGTCGGTCGGTTTAGCACCATAGAATACCACTTTACGGGTCTCTCCTTTTTTATCTTTCACAAAAAAGCTGAACAAGTTAGCATCCTTTAAAGGATCGTATGACATTGTCTGGAGTGTATCGAGTGTGCCGATTACATGAAACTCCTTCCCTTCTTTCTGACGCGCGGTCGCAAATGTTTCATAGGTACTGAAATCACCAACCATCGTTATGATTACTCCTATTGCCACTGCAATAACCACCAGCAGGATAATATTTGTTTTTTTCATATAAAAATTATCTTCCCTATTGTATTGATACAAGCGCAAAACCCTTTACCATTCTATATTTCAAATCCATTGCAATGTACCTGATCTTATCTACTCCAGATTAATTGCGCAAAATTAACGCAAAATGACTTGCCGACGACAAAATTTATATAAAAGGCAATTCTTTTTTAATGAAATCGGGCTGTAAGTAAACATAATAGTATCTTTGCGCGGAATTTAGAAATGTAAGATTTTATCATGGCTGATTTATCTCAATTTGACCCCAACTCAGTGGGCCTCCTGTCGAACAACATTTTCGGACTTCCCTTTCAGGAAGAAGATGCGAAACTGGTATTATTACCAGTTCCATGGGAAGTAACTGTATCTTATAGCAATGGTACCGCCCGTGGTCCTGAGCATATTTTCAGGGCTTCCTTCCAGGTAGACCTGTACGATGCAGATGTAAAAGATGGCTGGAAAGCAGGCTTTTTCATGCGTGAACCAGACAAACACCTGTTATTACGCTCTGATTATCTGCGTAAAGAAGCAGAACTTTATCTGAAATTCCTGACAGAAGGCGGAGATATTTCAGAAAATGAATTTCTGAAAAAAACCGTAGTGGATGTTAACAGCGGCACCAAAGCAATGAACGAATGGGTGTATACCCAAACCCGTGAACTGCTGGCAAACGGCAAGCTGGTTGGCCTGGTAGGTGGTGACCACAGTACGCCGCTTGGCTTCTTCAAAGCTATCGGTGAACACAAAGGCGATTTCGGTATCCTCCAGATCGATGCACACTGCGACCTCCGTGATGCCTACGAAGGATTCAAATATTCTCACGCTTCTATCATGTTCAATGCACTGGCCGAAGTACCACAGCTGAAAAAGCTGGTACAGGTAGGTATCCGTGACTATTGTGAAGAAGAAGTGGACTATATCAACAATAGTGAAGGCCGTGTGGTGACTTTCTTCGATAAAGACATCAAGGAAAGACAATTCGAGGGTGAAACCTGGAAAGCCATCTGCGACAGCATCGTTGCAACTTTACCGCAGCAGGTTTATATCAGCTTCGACATTGACGGACTGGATCCTAAATTATGTCCGCATACCGGTACACCGGTGAGTGGCGGTTTTGAAACAGAGCAGATCTATTACCTGTTCAAACGTGTTATCGCGAGTGGCCGTCAGCTGATCGGTTTCGATCTGAACGAAGTAGCTGCTTCCCACGACGAATGGGATGCCAACGTAGGTGCACGTGTACTGTTCAAACTCTGTAACCTGCTGGTAAGCGCTAATCAATAATATATCTATGTACAGACTGCGAATCATTCATCCCAATGCCAACAGCAGATTGCGCTTATTGCCTGTCATGCATGGTGTGGCCGGGGTGGTGTTACTGGTAAATGCCATCGCTGTTACCAGGAGCGAACATCCGAGTTGGTTACTGGCGGTTGCCTTTTTGCTGGTAGGGCTTTTCAGCGTGCTGTTCCCCTTCCTGGCCAAGAAGTTCCGCAATTTTGCCTCTGCCAATACTTTTACCAGACTTTTACAGGTATTTGTAAGTCTGACCGGCAGTTTGTATTTCCTGTCGCACCTGCAGCCACTGGGCGCTTTACAGCTGATTATCATCGGTTTGGGCCTGGGTTTCATCGGATGGGCAGAATATAAAATATTGCAGCCAACGTGGCTGAGGATGGATGAGAATGGCATAGAAGTGCCAGGAACCTTCACTCCGAGGCAGATTGGCTGGAACGAGCTGAATAATGTAATTTTGCGTAACGACCTGTTTACAATAGATTTCAGAACAAACAAGATCCTGCAGTTAGAAACCATCGATCTGCCTGGTAAGGAAGAACAGGAAGCAGTTAACGCATTTTGCAAAAGCAGGCTTTCATAAAGAAGCCTGTATCATTATTAATAAGAATTATGGCGGTATTAAAGCAAACACCTTATATACTTTATTCCGACGGGAACGGTAATATCTTTGAAGACACTTCAATGACCGTAACCGGCCGCAGTGGCTGGGATGCATGGCCTGTTGAAGCCGATGAGTGGATAGAATTACCCGAAGGCGGAAATTTATATGAACTTCCCGGCCGTCGTGGTATCGGTATCAGCGTGGAAAACGGAGAAATGCAGCTGTGTGATAAAGGCTGGGCAGTAGCCGCTTTTATTCCACCTGCGCATACCGGCTTTTACCTGGCTGCATATGAAACCATGCCAGACGCACCTACCCTGCCGCTCTTCTGCTATACCGCAGTAGGCTGGCTCGATGGTAAGTTCTATGTACCTGCTACCCGTATCGAAGCGGATATCCGTCAGGAATGTGCCGGCTTCGACGACAAAAAAGTAAAACAGGGCGTAAACCAACTGCTGGAAGCCTATCCGCATAACAGACTGGTACAGCATCTCGCAGAAAACTGCGCGCTGACCTATCATTGTCCTGCTGCCCGTAATTATTTTATGGGAAGATGGGAATGTCCTATTCCTTCCTCTCCTGCATGTAATGCCAACTGTGTAGGTTGTATCTCCTTCCAGCCGGAAGAAGAAAGCATCGTATCTACCCAGGACCGTCTGCGTTTCAAGCCTACGGCAGAAGAGATCGTTGAATATACGGTTCCTCACCTGGAAACAGCACCTTTCCCTATCGTTAGCTTCGGACAGGGTTGCGAAGGCGAGCCACTGCTAATGTGGGAAACCATCCGCGAATCTATTATCGAAATAAGAAAACATACGCCTAAAGGCAGCATCAATATCAACACCAACGGTAGCAAGCCTGATGCAGTGCGCGCATTGTGTGAGGCCGGACTCAACAGTATCCGTGTAAGTATGAACTCCGCACAGGAGAAATACTATACACCATACTATCGTCCTAACAACTACCAGTTTGAAGATATCGTGGAGAGCCTGAAAGTGGTACGTGAATTCGGTGGCTGGACATCCATCAACTACTTCGTATTCCCTGGCATTACCGATAGCGAAGATGAATACCAGGCCCTGCGTAAACTGATACGTGAAACAGGCCTGAATATGATCCAGTGGCGTAACTTCAACATTGATCCGGACTGGTACATGGGCAGAATGAATATTACTGAAACGGGCGACTGTTACGGTATGAAGCAGCTGCTGGAAATGATCCAGGAGGAATTCCCTGATCTGAAATATGGTTACTTCAATCCGCCGATGGAGCGTATTAAAGGAGATTACATGGAAGATTTCGCACATTAATTGTACGATATTCTCTAAAAATATAAATCCCGCCTCTACTCAATAGAGACGGGATTTTTTTTATCTAGATTTTGTTGTGTCAGGATTCTAATGATAACAGCACACCGTCTCTGGCAGCGGTTTCCATACCGAATCGGTATTGCCGGGCGTAGGTGGAAGGCGACATGCCGGTAATCTTCCTGAATACCCTGTTGAAGGTAATAGGATTGTTATAACCGGTAGCATAGGCAACCGAAGCAATGCTGTCGTATTCCCCGCTGATAATCTTTTTACAGGCTATATTGATACGGATTTCGTTGAGGAATTCCAGGTATGTTTTACGCGTATGTTTTTTAAAGTATTTGCAGAAGGCATATGTGGTAAGATGAGCCACAGAAGCAATTTTCCCCAGGGTGATATTTTCTGCATAATGTTCCAGTGTATACTGGTAGATATCATTCATGCGCAAACCTTCCGATTCACTGTAAGCGTAGCGGGAGAAGCCGGTAGATAATGACTTCCATTCCTTCACCTGTTTAGTCATTTGCAGAAGCAGCTGCATAAAGGCCAGGAGCCTTTCGGCACCTGTCAGTCTGGAGATACGTACTATATCCGGTCCAAATCGCTCTTCGAACATGGCCGGCAGTTGCAGGCTGAACTTTGACTGTTGCAGGAACTTACGGACGCCCTCCATTTCAGGCAGCGCCAGCAGACCTTGCAGCGCATGTTCATGGTCAAAGAAGATATGTATGGCGTGTATATTTTTCTCCTGCTGATTTTCGAAGTATTTGGCATCGCCCTTAAACATATGCGGCTGGTTAGCGCCGATAACATATATCTCTCCGGCCTTGAATGGCTGCGTATAGTTACCGGTGATAAGGGTACCTTCCCCTTTGATGATAAGGGTGATCTGCGCCTCCTTGTGGCGGTGCAGGTAATGGTAGAAATATGGTAAGATGTCCTCCTGTACTACAACGGAGCCTTCATCAGCGACCGGAACGGTAAATTGGATAACTTTCATTTACCAATTTTACTCATTTTTTGCCGAATTTGTCAAGATCAGGACAATATTTGTATATCGTTTAACAATTTTTGTTTTTCTTCTATTTGTTAATTCGCTTTTGCGGCTGCCTTCGGCAGCCGCAAAAGCGAAGAATCCGGGTCGCCAATGGCGACCCGGATTCTTCGCCGGAGAGATACATAGGCAGTTAATGACTATGATTTCACCATTTTCTTCTGCAACCAATAAAAGCCTGCGGCAGACAAAATACAACCACCTGCGGTAATGATCCACCATAAACGAAATCCCAGGTGGCCTACTACAAAAGCGCCGGAAGTAGGCGAAACGATATTGGCGACAGAATAGGAAATCGTGTATAGTGCCGCGTATTGTCCGCGGCTATGGTCTTTACTTCGTTGTATCCAGAAACTGTTCATAAAAGGAAGGCTGAACATCTCACCGAAGGTGATAATAACCATAAACGCAGAAGCACAGGCCCATACCGGTGGCATTACTGCCAGGAAGATATAGGCAGCACAAACCATCAGTGCCCCACGGGTAATGAAGATCAGGTTAGGATATCGTCCTTCCAGGTGATAGATCATCACCATTTCTATCACGGCGATCATGATGCCGTTGATAGACATGTTCAACCCGATGGCCCATTCCTGCATATGGAGTACCTCTTTGAAAAACAGGGGCACAATGCTATTAAACTGGAAGAGACAGATCGCGTTGATCATCGCAAAAAATAAAAACCGGATATAGATTTTATCTGACCAGACTGAATCCTTATTTTCGGTTTTATCGGCATGACTTTTGGCGGGAGCGGGTACCGGCGGCAGGAACACGCGCATGAGAATGGCAGCGAACATACAGGTAGCACCGTCCACCCAGAACAGCAGGTTATAGCTGAAACTGGCCAGGATACCACCTATAGCCGGCCCGACGGACCATCCTAAGTTAACGGCTAAACGATTCAGCGCATAGGAACGGGTCCTGTTTTCGGGTTTGCTGTAGGCTGCAATAGCCACACTGTTGGCGGGCCGGAAGGCATCACCGACAGAACTCAGCACAAATACACAGGCGCAGATTTGCGGAAAGGTATGCATCTGACCCAATAAAATGAATAATAATCCGTTAAGGAATAGGCTCCAGAACTGTACCTGGTAAAACCCGATACGGTCCGACAGCCAGCCGCCAAGCGTTGCACCAACGATGGCGCCTGTTCCGAAACAGGCCATCACCATGCCGGCCTGGCCAATGGAAAAATGAAGGTGCTGTGTAAGATAAACCGTCATAAACGGTATTACCATAGTACCACTACGGTTGATCAGCAAAACCAGTGAAAGCCACCATGTAGCAGGAGCTAGTCCGGAATAGGCATTACGGTATAACGAGATTGTATGATGGAGCGGTTTCATGAAGGGACACAAAAATAAAATATTAATCAGATATTAGCATAACATAATGCGTAATTCTTAACTTTGAAGCGTTTATAAGTAGCTACCAATGGAGGAAAAAAACGGGAAGAAAAATATACAGGCCTTAGGTGTAACAATCGGCGTACATGCGTTACTGTTAGTAGCACTGTTATTCGCAGGCTTTTCAGCACCTCCTCCCCCACCCAATCAGGACCTTGGCATGGAAGTGAACCTCGGTACTTCCGATGATGGTATGGGAGAGGTTCAACCGCTTGACCCTAATCCTCCGGCTGCTGAAACACCGGCACCTGAAGCGGTACCGCAGCAGGAAGTCGCCAAAGACAATGCAACACCTCCACAGGACATCGCGACAGATAATGACGCCGACGCGCCTGAAGTGAAGAAACCAGAGAAACCAGTTGTAAAGCCTCCTAAAGAACTGCCTAAAACACTGGAACCAAAACCGGAGAAACCTGCAAAACCAGTAAAAAAACCTGCTCCAACTCCTCCTGCAGAAAAACCTGCACCTCCTGCACCTGTGGCCAAGCCTAAAGCAGTGTTCGGTGGTGTAGCCACCAATAACGCACATAGCGGTAATGGCGCCAATGGCTCCAACAACTCTCCTGGTGAGGGCAATACCGGCAAACCCGGCGACAGAGGCCAGATCAACGGAGATCCTAACGCTAAGGGATATACGGGTGGCGGCGGACTCGGCGGCGGCCGTTCTGACTTTGCACTGAAAGGAAGAAGCCTGGTAGGTAAACCAAGTGTAACCTACGACAGCGATGAGACCGGCTACGTCGCCATCAATATCAAGGTAGACAGGCAGGGAAATGTGATAGCAGCCAATTATACCATGAGCGGATCTACCATCAGCAACGACCGTCTTATCGAAATCGCACGTAAAGCAGCAATGCAAATGAAATATAACGCTAACCCGGATGCACCTGAAGTACAGTTTGGTCCGATACGCTTTTATTTCAAAGCAGAGTAATATAGCAGCATATCTTGTAAGCAAAGAATCGTGAAGAGCGCATATCTATTGAGAAACCGAATCTTGTTATCAAGCTGTAACCTGTTGCAGTCCTTGTAACCAGACCTATGAACCAATGACAGGAACGCGCAGCATTCATGCGCAATAATTCATCGTTTTTTATTTCAGAGCCAACAAATGACTACTGTTAGAAAGATCCTATTTGCTGCTGTTTTGGCCTCGTCGTGCGGTATATCCGCATCGGCCCAGACTTTTGCCGGGTTTCACCAAAGCAATTATGCCGGTGTATACGGTATCCTATCCAATCCGGCCAGCGCCGCTGCCACCAGGTACAAATGGGACCTCAACATCTTTGGTGTTGACGCCAAAGCAGGCAACACCTACATGAAAATTACAAAGCAGGCGCTATTCCATCCGCCGGATACGTTTCGGAGAAACCAGGACTATTTCCTTGATACCGCCGCAAGAAGAAGACAGAACGCCTGGGAAATGGCCGAAATCATGATGCCATCTGTCATGTATTCCATCGACGAAAAACAAACCATCTCCTTCATCTGGCGCATACGAAGCAGCAGCAATGGCGGAAATGTCCCAACAGAACAAGTCAACTTCTTCGGAAATAACTTCCCTAATCCCGAATATAAAAACCAATCCTTCGCTATAAATCATGCCGCCGCTGCCACCAACATCTGGCACGAATTCTCCCTCAGCTATGCCCGCGTATTACGCAATGCCTATGGCGGCATCTGGAAAGGTGGCATTACCATTAAATATCTTGCCGGTGTTGCTGCCGGGTACGGTTCGGTAGACAATGCGCGCTTCACCCTTAACACGAACCGCAGCGGCAGCGTGAGCAGTGGCGTTATGCGTTATGCCTATACCGAGAATATAGAACACTGGAACAAACCTTCTCTCAGCAACCTGAAACCTAATGGCAACAGTGGCATCGGCGCCGACATCGGACTCATATACGAATACAGACCTGATAACGACGGCTTTGGCGACTATGTAGGCGACCACTGGAACCCTGCCTCCGATGATTACCAGTTCCGTATCGGCTTTTCTATTACGGATATCGGTCGGATAGGCTACTCCAAAGCCCCTACCAATACAGATCTTGCGCTGGCCTCCGAATCCATCGATCCATATGCGCTGCTGTATAAAAAGAACCAGAGCATTAAACAATATACCAGGCAGCTGAACAGCCTGTTTACACCACTGCCTACCGATCCGCATTTTAAAATGAGTCTGCCTACCATGCTGCATCTCACCGGAGATTATAATATCAACGATAAATTCTTTGTTGCAGCAAATCTGGATCTCTCCCTAAATGCTGGTCCAAACAATATTTACAAAACCTATGGCATGACACAGTTCATGATCACACCACGTTATGAAAAGGAATACTTTGGCGCCTATATGCCATTCGTATTGAATCATAACGGGCAGGCAGATCTGGGTGCAGGATTCCGTTTAGGACCGTTGATCTTTGGCTCCTACAGCCTCTTTACCAACCTGTTCCGTCATAATCTTGATCATGCGGATGCTTACGTAGCCCTCCGCTTTATTCCTTTTGGGAAAAATGATCCTAATGGCGGTGGTATTTTTCACATGCGCAAACGTCAGCTCCGTTGTCCGGCAAACAGTAATTAAGAAGGAAAAATCGTGGGAATTGCAGGAATATCTATCTTCGCTCAGAAGAATGTAATACCATGCAAAAATATCAGGAGACACTGGACTTTCTTTTTGCACAGCTGCCCATGTTTACCAAACTGGGAGAAAGCGCCTTCAAGAAAGACCTGGACAACACAATAGCACTTCTTAATATCATCAACAATCCGCATCAGCGGTTCAAGTCTATACACGTAGCCGGCACCAATGGCAAAGGCAGCTCCAGTCATATGCTGGCAGCGATTTTCCAGCAGGCCGGCTACAAAACAGGCTTATATACTTCTCCCCACCTGCTCGATTTCAGAGAAAGAATTAAGATAGATGGTAAAATGATCAGCGAAGATTTCGTGGTTGATTTTACTGAGAAGATGAAGCCGCAGATTGCAGCGATTCAACCGTCTTTTTTTGAACTGACCGTGGCAATGGCCTTTGAGTACTTTGCACAGGAGCAGGTAGATATCGCCATCATAGAAGTGGGACTGGGCGGCCGGATAGACAGCACCAACGTTATCACACCGGAAGTTTCCCTTATCACCAATATCAGCTATGATCATAAAAATCTGCTGGGAGATACACTTGCCCTGATAGCAGGCGAAAAGGCAGGCATCATCAAACCAGGTATACCGGCCGTGATCAGCGAAAGACAAATAGAAACCAAAGAGGTATTCATTGAAAAAGCCGCCGCCGTGCAGGCGCCGCTGGCCTTTGCAGATGAACGCTGGATGGGTTCTGCCACAGGTACCAATATTACCAATACACATCTCGAACTAACATTACTGAATATACGTCAGAACCAGACCCATCATTACAAACTGGACCTCAACGGGCAATACCAGGAAAAGAATGTAATGGGTGTGCTGACGGTTGCTGGTATTATGCAGGAGAAAGGCTGGAACATCACACAGGAGCATATCACCACCGCTTTATCACACGTGAAAAAACTGACCGGACTCCGTGGCCGCTGGGAAGTCGTAAACGAACATCCATTAACGGTTTATGATGTAGGGCATAACGAAGCCGGGATTACTGAAATCATGCAGCAGTTAAGGCATATGACCTATACACATCTGCATATCGTTACCGGTTTTGTAAAAGATAAAGAAGTAGATAAAGTATTGCCTTTATTTCCATCCAATGCGAGTTACTACTTTAGTAAGGCACAGATTCCACGTGCACTGGACGAGGTTGCGCTGACAGAAATGGCAGCTGCGCATGGCCTGGAAGGAAAACCTTTTTCGACTGTTCAGCTTGCATTGCAGGCAGCTAAACAACATGCGCAGCCCGATGATATGATATTGGTATGTGGTAGTTGTTTTATAGTGGCAGATGCCTTATAACCGATAAAGCTATTTCATCTCCATACGACCAAGATGTAATAAAGCATACATTACACAAGTAACGTGTAAGCTTTGCAGCAGCTGGTTATCTCTGATCAGTTGCTGCAATTCCTCAACAGACATCAGCACTATTTCTATTTCCTCATTATCATCCAGCTGTTGTTCTTTCACCTTTACGCCGCCGGTAGCCAGAAACATATGGGTAAGATTATTGGTAGAACCGGGGTTTGCAGAAACACTTCCCAGGGAGATAATCTCTTTAAAGGCATAGCCTGTTTCTTCCAGTAATTCTCTTTCCATGGCGAATTTCGGGTCAGGATCGGTATCATCCATGGTGCCTGCGGGAATCTCGATGAGGGTACGTCCGAGGCCGTGCCTGTACTGGCGTATCATGATAGCCTGGCCATCTTCTGTGAATGCCAGTCCATTTACCCAGTCACTGTATTCCAGCACATAATAGGGAGAAACTGTTTTGCCATCGGGTGTGAGGCAGGTATCTTTTCTTGCTGTCAGCCAGTGGTCTCTATGCAGATACTCTGAAGAAACGATTTTCCATTCCATGTTATTCATTGCCTGTCGTATGTTTTACTGCCAGTTCATGCGTTCTTTCAGTTTCCTGATATGCGTCAGGTGGTGCATACCATGCCATGAATAGAGGGCAGCGAGTTTTTTAAGATTTATTTCTTCTCCTGTAGCAGGATGGATAAAGGAGCGTTCCCACTGTTCCGGTTCCATATTATCGAAGATGGATACCCAGCGGCGATGCAGTGCGTGCAGCAGGGTAAGCGAAACATTAATGGGATTCGCTGCTGTGTCGGGCAGTTTGGCCCATTCGGCTTCCTCGTATGGTTTTATAGTAGGCTTATCTTCTGTCAGCGTCAGTTTCAGGCGGATATAGGCGTTCATATGGCTGTCGGCCACATGGTGCACCAATTGTGTAACCGTCCAGCCTTCCGGGCGGTATGGTGTGTTCAGCTGTGCCTGATCAAGATTTTGCACGGTCATCTCCAGCAGAGCGGGCAGGCGTCTGATATCATTTACAAAGCGTTTCACTTCTTCCTGCGTATAGCTGGCCTGAGACTGAAATCGCCCGATGGGGTATTTAAGCGCTTCCATTGACGGATGGTATTTAGTCTTCTCTGAGTTCTTTTCCGGTCATATGAATAAATACGTCTTCCAGGTTGGCCTTTTTCACTTCTTTCTTTCTTTCAAAGCCCTGGGAAACGAGTTTATCGATGAGGCCATCAGGGGAATCCAGTGCGATGATTTCGCCTGCGTCTACGATGGCGCAGCGGTCGCAGAGGAATTCGGCTTCATCCATGTAATGCGTGGTAATGACAACGGTGGTTCCCTGTGCGCGTACTTCGAGGATAAGGTCCCAGAGACTGCGGCGGGCCTGCGGATCGAGGCCGGTGGTAGGTTCATCCAGGAAGATGATCCTTGGTTTGTTGATCAGCGTGGTAGCGATGGAAAACCTTTGTTTCTGTCCACCGGACAACTCCTTGTATTTTGCTTTGGCTTTATCTTCCAGGTTGAACATGGCCAGTAATTTCAGTGGTTCTACCGGTTGATTGTACAGTCCGCCGAACATTTCAATCAGTTCCACGAGGGTAAGTCCGGGATAATAGCCGGAGCTTTGCAGCTGTACGCCAATAATTTTTTTTATTTCATTTGGATTTTTGTCGAGATCATATCCGCCAACATTAACCGTTCCGCCAGATTTTTCGCGGAGTGTTTCAATGATTTCCAGTGTAGTTGATTTTCCTGCACCGTTGGGACCCAGCAGCCCGAAGATTTCACCTTCATACACGTCAAAGCTGATTCCTTTTACAGCGGTAAACTCTCCGTAATTCTTCACCAGGTTAGTCACCTCGATGATCTTCCTATTTTCCATGGTGCCAAATTATAAATAAATAATCAAAAAAAGGCCGATCTCTAAGCTATAGAGATCAGCCTTTTTGTTTTTTCAAGCAGTTATAGATTAGTGCTTAATAAATACCTGTGTAAAGAAAGTAATGCGGCCATTACCTTTAGCGGCGCCGATGCCGATGAGGTTATAGTCGCCCAGCATGTTTTTACGGTGTCCGGGGCTATCGATCCAGCCTTGTACAACCTGTTGTGCGTCGAGGGTACCGTAGGCCACATTTTCTGCTGCTGCTCCTACTCTGCCCATTTTCTTGGAAATGAACGCGACCCTGTCTTCAAAGCCTTCGTGTCCGAAACCGGTGCTGCCATCCGCCATATCACGGCTGTGCTGTAAGGCCTGCTGGCTGCATAATGGATCCAGCTGGAGTGGTTTCAATCCTTTTGACGCTCTGAACTTGTTAGTGTAATACAGGATTTGCTCTGCCATGGTACCGCTAGCGTCGCCGCCTTCGTGACGTGCCGTAGTTTTACAACCTGCACTCACCTGGAGAGCGCTGAAGATGACTACCAGAAAGGTTAGGATGCGGCGGCTTTTCAATACGTACATAAAGTAATAATGGTTAATAATAAAAAATGATTAATGTATATAACACTGACTTAAAAATTGTGCCAAGGTTTATTTTTTAGACTTCCGCTGAAAAATTTCTGCAAATTGTGGTATTAATAACGAAAAACGGCCTATACTAAGTATAGACCGTTTCATTTTTATCTGTAAAGATGATTAGTGTTTGTTGACGATATCCTTCCAGGTTTCCATCATATCTTTAGAACCGATGAAGATAGGAACGCGTTGGTGCAGCTGTACTGGCTTCAGTTCCAGCAGGCGTTGGCGACCATTGGCCATTGCTACGCCACCAGCCTTTTCCACGAGGAATGACATAGGGTTACACTCATAACAGAGGCGCAGGCGGCCGGATGAATATTTCCCAAATGCCGGATACATAAATATACCTCCCTGGATCAGCGTACGATGGATTTCCGCTACCATACAACCTACGAAGCGGTGACGGTAAATGCGGTCGTTCTCATTCCTCGCCATAAAATGGTCTATTGATTCGCGTATGTTTTTTTCGTAGAGATGGTAATATCCAATGTTTACAGAGAAGATATCGCTGTCCGGCGGGCATTTCAGGTTAGGGTGCGACAGGCAGAACTCCCCGATGGATGGGTCCAGGGTGAAGCCCTGTACGCTTCTGCGGGTGGCGTACACCATCATGGTAGAAGAACCATAGATGATATAACCGGCTGCGATCTGCTGGGTACCTGGCTGCAGGAAGTCTTCCAGGTTACACTCCTCTCCTTCCGGCGATAAACGACGGTAAACGGAGAAAATAGTACCGATGGATACATTCACGTCGATATTGCTGGAACCATCCAGCGGGTCCATCAATACTACATATTTTGATTTCATGGAATGTTCATCGGTGAATGCGATGAAGTTTTCATTTTCTTCAGAAGCGACGCCGCAGCAATAGATACTGCTTTGAAGAGAGGCGATGAACTGGTCATTTGCAAATTCGTCCAGTTTCTTAACAGATTCGCCCTGAACGTTGGTTTTTCCTGCTTCGCCGAGGATATCGGCGATCCCAGCTTTGTTTACTTCCACATTGACTCTTTTGGCCGCGAGACCAATATCACGTAAAAGTCCGGACAGCTGCCCGGTTGCACCAGGATAATTGCGTAATTCCTGGATGGTAAATTCATCCAGAGTCATTACTCTTTGCTTGTGATTCATAACGCTAACGATGATGTTCTCCTGCAAAATTACGCCAAATCAGTTATTTTAATAAAAATGTCATTTTACTGTAAACAGATTTTAAAACAATTCTAAACTTGCCGTACTTTGCCAAACAATTTTTTTAAAGAAGACAAACTATCATATGAAGGTTTTCAAGTTCGGAGGCGCAAGTTTAGAAAGTGTTGAACGTATTCGCCAGGTAGGGCAGATCGTACAGTCTTTCCCTGAGGATAAACTGCTGATCGTAATTTCAGCGATGGGTAAAACCACGAATGAGCTGGAGAAGGTGGCACAGAACTTCTTTCTTCGCAAGCGGGAAATAGCTGCACAGCTGCTGTTTAACCTCGAGCGCTACCATATGCAGGTAGCAGAGGAGCTGCTTGGCACCCGCGACAACCCGCTGTTTACCCAGCTGCAACAGTTTTTCACTGAGGCGGAGTGGACATTGGGTGAAAAACCTATGCGTAATTATGATTACTATTATGACCAGCTGGTTAGTCTGGGTGAGTTACTCAGTACTGCCATCGTGAGTGCCTATTTCAATACAGTAGGCATCCGTAACCACTGGCTGGACGTAAGAGACGTTTTCCGTACCGACGATAACTTCAGAGATGCCAATATCGACTGGGACGTTACCCAGCGCCAGGTGACAGAAAGGGTACTCCCGCTGTTCAATACTGCCAGCATTGTGGTAGCACAGGGTTTCATCGGCAGTACTGACCAGAACGAAAGCGTGACCCTTGGCCGTGAAGGCAGTGATTACTCTGCCGCCGTATTTGCCAACATGCTGGACGCAGAAAGCCAGACCATCTGGAAGGATGTGGAAGGCCTTAAAAATGCCGACCCTAAAATCTTCCCGAATACAGTTAATATTCCTGAAATCACCTATGGCGAGGTAATTGAAATGGCGTTTTATGGTGCACAGGTTATCCACCCAAAAACCATTAAACCATTACAGAACAAGCAGATACCGCTGTATGTGAAATGCTTCCTGGACAAAAACCTGCCAGGTACCGTTATCCGTGAAGTGGCAGATGTACGCCAGCTACCGCCGCTTATTGTCCTGAAAAAAAATCAGGTGTTGCTACATATAACTTCCAAAGATTATTCCTTCATCACAGAAGCGAAGATCAGTGGCATTTATGAGATCTTCCACGGATTGAAAATCAAGATCAACCTGATGCAGAATGGCGCCATCAGCTTCTCCTGCTGTATCGATAACAACCCGGAAAAGATAGAGCTCCTGATAAAAACCTTGCACAACGATTTTAAAATCAATTATAACGAAGGGCTGGAACTGCTGACTGTCAGGTATTACCAGGACGGATTGCTGGAAGAACTCAGTAACGGACATCCGATTCTGTTGGAACAGCGTTCTCCTGCAACGATTCAACGTCTGTGGAAGAAATAATTTTATCTACCTGATAATATTTTTAACCCCTTGTGCAACTTTTTTCATGCCTGTACGTCTTTAGAAAAATGCAGGTATGAAAAAGGTTGTTTTTTTATATAGTATGTTCTTCGCTGGGTTGCTGACCGTGGCATGCTGGGGCAATTATTTGTCAGGCCACCGGTCAGCGACTGCCCCGGATGTTGTTCCCTTTTGTTTGATAAGTGCTAGTAGTACCAAGGAAACCAAGTCGACCCACCCAGACAATATCACTCATCTTAGAACGGAAACCGCAGTAAAAGGTCTGCAGGTATTGTTACCAGAAATTTTTACAAAAGAGATTAAATAATAGTGGGCGTTGCGCCCAAGTTTTTGCTAAGAGACAAATAATTACCTCGATAGTATGAAAAAGTTCATGATAGCGTTGGGAATGCTAATGTTCCTGATGGTGGCTTCGTATGCTCAGCAGTCAGCAGCCAGAAACGGAAAAATATCAGTTAAGATCAGCGACAACAAAGGGAAACCATTACCATTCGCAAACGTCCTTTTACGTAATTCTAAAGATTCTTCCCTTATTAAAGGTGAATTAAGCACCGAAACAGGCGCCTGCAATTTCTCCGAAGTTGCCAATGGATCCTATTATATCCAGGCCTCCCAGATGGGCTATAATACCTTTCTTTCCCAAGCCTTTACCATAGATGCTGCCCATAAAAGCATCAATATAGACAGTATCTCCCTTGCCCCGCTCAATAAGACATTACAGACCGTAAATGTTACTGCACAGAAACCATTTATTGAACACGAACCTGGCAAAACAGTCCTCAACGTGGAGAGCAGCCCCACCGCTGCCGGCAACACCGCACTGGACCTGATTAAAAGAGCTCCTGGTGTACACCTGGACAATAACGAAAACGTTATCCTGCAAGGTAAATCAGTACAGGTAATGATAGATGGTAAGCTCACCTATCTTTCCGGCGAGCAACTTACCAACCTGTTGAAAACCACACCGGCAGAGAATATCGCACAAATCGAACTAATGACTACTCCTCCGGCTAAGTATGATGCTGCCGGTAATGGGGGTATCATCAACATAAAAACAAAAAAAGGAAAACTGACCGGGATAAATGGTAGCGTTAATGGTACCTATACCCAGGCCTATTATCCTTCCGGGAATGTTGGCGCGAATTTCAACTGGCGTACAGAGAAATTCAACCTCTATGGCAATGGAAACCTTGGCCGTTACAGGAACCACGTAGACCGCGTTTTCCACCGCACCTTTGAAGACAGTACCGGCGCATCTGCACTCCGCCAGGATATTACCCAGCGCAACAGATTCGATGACAACAGCTACAAAGTTGGGCTGGACTATTTCCTGACCGAAAAGCATACAGTAGGCGTTCTCTTTAATGGCTACAACAACGCTTTCAGATCAGAGATACCTACCACCACGAAGCTCTACAGACCTAATATGCCACCGGATTCTACCCTGAGCTCCATGACAAAAAACAACAATAATTTCGATAACTATTCTGTAAACCTCAACTATAAAGGGGTACTGGATACCAGCGGCAAGGAAATCAGTGTAGATGCGGATTATGCGACCTTCACCAACCGCCGTCATATGTTACTGAACGATAGTATGTTAGATAATCATACCGGGCAGTTCCACAACATGAACGGCATTCAGAACAATACAAAAACAAATATTACCATTAAGAGTCTGAAAGCTGACCTGGTATGGCCACTGGGCAAACAGGGCAAGCTGGAAACCGGTGTGAAGGCATCTTTTGTAACGACCAATAACAAGATGTTGTATGACTCTTTATTACAGGGCAAATATGTACGCGCCTTCACGCAGAGTGATGAATTTGATTACCAGGAAGATGTGTACGCAGCTTACGGCAGTTATAAAAAGACGATCCAGAAAACCAGTTTCACCGTTGGCGGAAGATTTGAATATACCCGCTCCCATGGCTATTCTCACACCATGGATAGTGTAGTGGAAAATAACTACCTGAACTTCTTCCCGAACATTAATATTGAACAAAAACTCAATGATAAAAATAAAATCAGCTTAGCCTTTACCAGGAGAATCGATCGCCCGGACTATGGCCAGCTGAATCCATTCCTCTGGTACCTGGACAGGTATACATTCCGCCAGGGAAATCCTTTCCTGAAGCCACAGTACACCAATAACCTTGAGTTCTCCTATGTGTTGAAAGACAAATACATCTTCACCCTTGGTTATAGCAGAATCAAAAATATCATTGAAGAGTTCCTGAAGCAGAACGACAGTACGAAAACCACGCTCAGCACGGACCTTAACTATCCGCATGCCGACTTCGTGCACCTGGCTGCTACAGTACCTGTGGACGTAACCAAATGGTGGCATATGGATAACAACGGTAACTTCGGATATACTTCCTACCTGGTACAGGCCGGAACAGGACCGCTGGAAACCAGGAGTAACTGGAACTATGACTTTAATACTACCCAGACCTTTACCTTACCTAAGGACTACAAAATAGAAGTGACTGGCTATTATCAATCACCATTCATTTTTGGGATTTTCACCGGTAAGCCACAGTATAATATGAATGTGGGTATTCAGAAAGCCTTCTGGGATAAGCGTGCCACCATTAAGCTGAATGCCAACAACCTGTTGCGCAACCAGGTGTTCCAGGGTGTGGCAAAGTATCAGAACCTGAATATGAGTATCGACAATACCTGGCAGTATAAACAATTTGGAATCTACTTCAGCTATAAATTCGGTAGTAACACCATTAAAGCCGCCCGTGACCGGCAAACAGGCACCAGTGCTGAGTCTAAACGCGCTGGTTGATTCTTTCTCCTTCACCAATAACAAAAGGGTTGGCTGTTCAGATGAGCAACCAACCCTTTTCTTTTGTGGAAAAGTGAGCTGGAAAAAAGTTGGCTTTATGCTACCCGGCCTGAAATGGCCGCTAACGTGAAAGCTCCGGATAAGTGTATGATCGCGGTATTTTTAGCCAGCAATGTGTCTTTTCGGAAAAGTAATTTTTGTTTGGTGGAAATTCAGGAATGACTACCGCTGATGTAGAGTTCGAGGCTGGAGATGATGTGTTTCTGGTCGTCGATGATATACTTTACTACGTCGCCAATAGAGATAAGTCCGATCAGTTGGTGTTGATTGTCTACAACCGGGAGATGACGGATGTGTTTTTCAGTCATCATTACCATACAGTCTTCAATTGAATTGTCAGGAGTGACCGTAATTGGGTTTTCGGTCATGATTTCGCTGATAAGCGTGTCTTTAGATGCCCTTCCTTTAAGAATGACACGACGGGCATAATCGCGTTCGGAGAAAATACCAAGGAAGTTGCCGTTGTGGTCTACCACTGTCAGTGCCCCTACGTTACGATCGACGAGCATCTGAATACCTTCTAATACTGTATTATCCGGGCGTATGGAGTAAACCGCAAGACCCTTGGCTTCCAGGATGTTACGAACTTTTCCCATGGTAAGCCTTTTGAAGTTAAGAAATGAAAAACCGACTCTTACCTAAGATAAGCAATTTTGGTGAGAAATAAAAGCAGCAGGCCCGGGCAGAAACTAGCTATTAGAAGTTATTTGAGATACTTATTCAGTTCTTCTACCAGTAGATACACGGTTGTGCATGGACATTGTTTTGCAAAATCCTGGCTCCCGTTATGTTGCTCGTGGAGTTTTCGGGCCCGTCGTATAGCTAATTGTTGGTCTTTACGCTCGTTTTCACATTACAGACACCCGTTCCACCTTCATCAGGGCACACCAATCCGCGACCTTCAATGGTTTTTCATATAAATCGGTGATAAGGGAATCCAGCAGATTAAACTGCTGTTCCGTTAAAAAAACGGCTCTTCCGTCGTTGCCGCCTGAAATGAGGTAAATGCGCTCATCAGAACCCTGCAGCTGCAACTGATCGTTTATCATGTCCGCAAATCGCTGGCCTGCCTGATCCCAACCGTACCCTTCAACGAATTCATGAAATATAGTATATGCCTTCCCGTTAATGGTTATTTCGTGATTGAGCCCTTGGTTGCTGGAATCACATTCTTCCACATGAGCAGTTATTTCCATAGAAATATTCATCTGCTTAAATAATGGCTGCATTTCTTTTAAAGCATTCGTGATCCCACCTTGTTCAAATAAATCCTCCCCATCGAGGGAAAAGTGCCTGGGATCTAAGGGCGTGTAGGGAGATTCCTCCATTGTAACGAAACTTAAAAAATGCTTGTCCACCAACTCTTTGCCTATTTCAGATTTCAGCTGTTGCAAATTACCAGCAGCTGCATATTTGAAGTACCCAAGATCTTCCAGTTGGGTAGCTATAGCTGCAGCTCTTTCACTTGTATCAGCAGATTCGCTGATCTTAATATTTGCTTTTTTATTCCTGAAGAAATCTAGCAATCCCATCATTTAAATATTTGTATGAAGCAAGATATACAAATGAATATTAATATCTAATTATTATAACGCTATACTTTACAAAAGGATCACGATACATATCAATTTCAAGTCTTTGATAAAAAAGAAAAACCTGCCTCCTTTCGAATGCAGGTTTCCTACTATTTTAAGCTATTATTATTCCAGTGTACGCACACCCTGCACACTCGCCGGTTCCTGCTGTAACAGGTCAAACACAACGATGTCGTTGCTGCCTTTCTTCAGCCAGGAAGCAGGGCAATACAGGTGCTTTTGAGGCCCGATTTCCCAGTAACGGCCGAGGTTATGACCATTTACCCATACAATACCTTTTTTAAAGGCTGACATATCGATATAGGTATCATTTGCTGCCGGCAGTTCGAAGCTGGCTTTAAAGAACTTACCTTCTCTGCTGTCGTTGCCGCCATGTTTTGGCTGCAGCTGCTGAATAAACTGCTCATTCATAGGTAGTTTGTATTGCTCCCATTGCATGAGGGTCATGCCGTTGAGCACTACCCTGTCGGTAATACCTTTGCGGTCGATCATCGCCTCGGCGAAATTGATACGGCCCATGCCTTCTACCAGGATTTCCAATATAGGGTCTTGTACATCCGACTTAGGCAGGTCGATGGTCTTCTCTCCCAACCTGCGGTCCAGCTTACCTACGAATTTACCATTGAGGAAAACTGTTGCATAGTCGTGCAGGTCTTTAATAGTGAGTTTACCGCTCTTATGACCAATCAGTTTGGTTTTATAAACCATGAAGCCATAATCCTGCCCTAAAGCCTCGAAAGGCACCGGCTGCGGTGTATGTACCGGCTCCGGCAGCTGATCCCATACGGTAGTCATTGGCTGCAATGTAACAGCAGCAAAGGTAGTAGTTGGAATAGCCTTAGGGATGGCAGGTAATTTTTTTCCTTTAGGAAGATAGGAACCAATCAGGTTGCGCAGTGCCATATATTTGGCGGTAGTATCTCCCTGTTCGTTGATAGGCGCGTCGTAATCGTAGCTGGTAACATCGGGTTCATAACCGCCTTTACCGCCTGAGTTGGCGCCGGCCATATAACCGAAGTTGGTACCACCGTGGATAACATAGAGGTTGAATGAGCGTTTGGTATCCATCAGGAATTTCACCTCTTTGGCGATGCCTTCGGTGCCCGGGCGTTGCCATTGCTCACCCCAATGTGTCAGCCAGCCAGGATAGGATTCACTACTGAAGGAAGGTACATTTGGGTTTTGTTTCTTTGCCTGTTCGAAATCAGCCTCAGAGCCACCAGAATCCAGTCCTATGGCTGCTCCCGGCACTCCGCCTGCTTCCAGCATAAACGGCGTAGGTCCGTCAGCGGTATAAAAAGGTACGTTGATACCGTTTTTCACCCACATATCTTTCAAGGCATATAAATATTGTTTATCGTTGCCATAGCTGCCATATTCATTTTCTACCTGCACCATTACGACAGGGCCGCCATTGGTTACCAGCAAAGGTTTGATTTCAGCAGACAATGCATCTACATAGCGTTGTACATTTTCCAGGTAACGCGGATCGGAACAACGTACTTTGATATCCGGCGTTTGCAGGAGATAGGATGGCAAGCCACCAAATTCCCATTCTGCACAAACATAAGGGCCTGGTCTGAGCATCACCCACATCCCTTCCTGCTGCGCTATTTTAATAAATTCCGCGATGTTATGATTGGTAGTAGAGAAGTCAAATTTTCCTTTCTCCGTTTCATGATAGTTCCAGAAAACATAGGCTGCTATTGTATTACACCCCATTGCTTTCGCCATCTGAATGCGGTGACGCCAGTATTCATGCGGGATACGGGCCGGATGCATTTCACCACTGATAATCTGAAATGGTTTGCCATCCAGCAGAAAATCCGTTTTACTTAACTCAAAGGAATGTTTGCCTTGCGCCATTGCGCCCTGGCCCATCCAGCAGGATAATGCGAGCATCCCACTCAGTATCACCTTTTTCATTGTTCTGATATTTATTTAACTGACGGTTTGATTAAGGGTACAAAATACATTTTTTTGAACTCAGGGAAAAGATAAATAAAAAAATAGCGGGAACAATTTTGCTCCCGCTATTTTTTTATAAGAAGATAGCACCTGTTATACTGCCTGCTTTCTCTGCATTAACCCCATAACCGCCAGCCCCAGGAAGATCATCAAACCTGTTACTACTGCAATTTTTTTCCAGAGCAGATCACTTTCCTGCATGTTAATCAATCGAAAAAAGCCAAAGCCTATAAAGAATATGTTCAGGGTAAAACCTAGTTTTTTTCTTTTCATAATATTTACGGGATAACATGTGACAATAATACAATCATCTAATATACCCATTCCACAGCGGATCAGCAAGCAATTTGAACAGCCTGACAAGTTGAGGCGCGCTATATAAATTGATAACTACGGACATAAAAAAACGGGCCTCTATTTTACAGAGACCCGTCTTCTTTTATAAAGATGATTATCAGATATTACCTTTCTTCAGTTCAGACACGGCATGATCGCATGCGCGTGCGGTGAGCGCCATATAGGTAATAGACGGGTTCACGCAGGAAGAAGAAGCCATACATGCGCCATCAGTTACGAATACGTTCTGCGCAGCATGTACCTGGTTGAAACCATTGAGCACAGAAGTTTTCGGATCGCGTCCCATGCGGGCAGTACCCATTTCATGGATACAGTGGCCCGGAGGTGGAGCACCATCATAACTGCCTACATTTTTCAGACCGGCAGCTTCCAGCATTTCAACAGCACTTTGCTGCATATCCTTCCTCATCGCTTTTTCATTCTCTTTGAATTCGCAGTCGATGTCGAGGGTTGGCAGTCCGTACTTATCTTTCTTCTCTTTATTGAGCGATACTTTATTTTCAAAGTAAGGCAGATGTTCACCCCATGAACCAATGCCCATGCTCCATTTGCCAGGAATGCTCTGTGCTTCTTTCAGTTCAACGCCGATGCCATCAAAGCCGGTTCCTCTACCTCTGCCTGCACCGCCCTGGTAACCGAAGCCACGCACATAATCTTTCTGTGCCGTTGCTGCGTTCACGTTACGGAAGCGTGGAATATAGATACCGTTAGGGCGACGGCCAGCGTTGTAGTACTGGTCCTGGAAGTCCTCTGTATCACCATATGCGCCGACACCGAAATGATGGTCCATCAGGTTATGGCCCAGCTGACCGCTGTCGTTACCGAAACCGTTAGGGAAGCGGTCGGAAACGGAGTTGAGCATGATGGAGGTGGTACCCAGTGTAGAACCATTGAGGAAGATGATTTTAGCATAATACTCGATGGTCTGTTTGGTATGGGCATCCATGATTCTGACGCCGGTTGCTTTGGATGTATCCTTATCATAGAGTACTTCCAGCACGATAGAATCAGGGCGTAAGGTCATATTACCGGTAGCTGCTGCTGCAGGCAGTGTTACGCCGTTGCTGCTGAAATAGCCTGTAAACGGACATCCGCGTGCACAAAGGTTTCTTGACTGGCAGGGACCTCTGTCGTGATGTTTCTGTGTTACGTGTGCCACACGGCCGATGGTCATGATACGATCGGTGAAGTGTTGTTTGATACGAGCTGCCACGTCTTTCTCCAGGCAGTTCATATCCATTGCCGGCATGAAGATACCATCCGGCAGCTGCGGGAGGCCTTCTGCCTGTCCGCTCACACCGATATAGCGTTCTACATACTCATACCATGGTGCAATATCTTTATAACGGATAGGCCAGTCTACACCATGACCGTCTTTTGCATTGGCTTCAAAATCGAGATCGCTCCAGCGGTATACCTGGCGGCCCCACATGAGTGAGCGGCCACCAACATGGTAGCCACGGAGCCAGTTAAACGGCTTCACCTGGTTGTAGGGATTTTCCAGATCGTTTACCCAGAACTGCTGTGTACCTTCATCAAAGGCATAGCACTGGCTCTGGATAGGATGCTTTTCACGCATCTCGTTGGTATGTTGCAGGTGATGTTTAAACTCCCACGGAGCCATCATTGCAGTAGTGTAATCCTTGATATGCTCCACATTGCGACCTCTTTCGAGTACCAATGTTTTGAGGCCTTTCTCACTGAGCTCTTTTGCTGCCCAGCCGCCACTGATGCCGGAGCCTACAACGATGGCGTCGTAGGTATTTTCTTTCTGAGCTTTTATATTCAGGTTCATTAATAACAGCATTAAAAAGGCCGGCTAAAAGCTGCTAACGGGAATGCCACTACGTTTTATGGAGTGAAACAGTCGCTTTGCTACTTCCAGTCGGCCCTGTGATTAATATGATGGTCAGATCAATCAGAGATTACCTTTCTTCAGTTCTTTCACGGCGAAATCGGCTGCGCGTGCAGTCATGGCCATGTAAGTCAGAGAAGGGTTCACGCATGCAGCAGATGTCATGCTGGCGCCGTCTGTTACGAAGACGTTAGGCACAGCATGGAGCTGGTTGTTTCCGTTGAGAATGGAAGTTTTAGGATCGCGGCCCATACGAGCGGTACCCATTTCATGGATCGCCATACCTGGCCAGGAGCCGTTGTCGTAGGTTTTGATGTTTTTCATACCGGCAGCTTCGAGCATTTCGGCAGCATCGTTCATCATATCTACGCGCATTTTCTTTTCATTCTCTTTGAATTCAACATCGAACTTCAGCACTGGCTGGCCCCATGCATCTTTCACAGAGTGGTCGAGCGTTACCATGTTATCTTCATAAGGTAAGCATTCTCCGAAGCCACCTAATCCCATGGACCAGGTACCTGGTTCAACCAGTGAATCCTTGAAGTCTTTACCTACGCCCATTTCAGCGATACCTTTGCTCCACAGGGAACCACGACTAGCGCCACCCTGGTAGCCGAAGCCACGGAGGTAGTCACGTTTATCGCTGCCTACGTTGCGGTAACGAGGAATATAGATACCGTTTGCACGGCGACCGTAGAAGTATTTATCATCGTAGCCTTCAGCAGTACCGGAAGCACCTGTGCGGAAGTGGTGGTCCATGAGGTATTTACCCAATACGCCGCTATCATTACCTAAACCGTTCTGGAAGCGGTTGGAGGTAGAGTTCATCAGTACGAAAGTGGTACCTAAGGTAGATCCATTTACGAAGATGATTTTAGCGTAGTATTCCACCATGTCTTTGGAATGCTTGTCGATAACACGTACACCTGTTGCCTTACCCAGTTTCTCATCATAGATGATGGAGTTAACGATGGAGTCAGGGCGAAGTGTCAGGTTACCCGTAGCCATTGCTGCCGGCAGTGTGGATGACTGGGTGCTAAAGTATGCACCGAACGGACAGCCACGGCTGCAGAGGTTACGGAACTGGCATTTTTCGCGGCCTGGCAGTGGTTCGGTGATGTTTGCCACACGACCCATTGTCAGGATACGGCCTTTATATTTGTTTTCAATGCTTTTTTTAACGTCCAGCTCAACGCAGTTCATTGGCATTGCTGGCATGAACTGGCCATCAGGGAGCTGAGGCAGTCCTTCGCGGGTACCGCTGATACCGGCAAATTTCTCTACATAATCATACCATGGTGCGAGATCTTTGTAACGGATAGGCCAGTCAACGGCGATGCCGTCTTTCAGGTTGGCTTCGAAATCGAGATCACTCCAGCGGTACGACTGGCGGCCCCACATGATCGATTTACCACCAACGATATCCGGACGGTACCAGTCAAAGCGTTTTACTTCATTGTATGGCGACTGGGAATCGTTGATCCAGTATTTTTCGTTGTGCTCACTATATGGATAATCGCGGCTCAGCTTAGGATGTGTTTCGCGCTGATCAACTGTCAGGCGGCCACGGTGAGGGAATTCCCACGGATCTTTGGTAGCGGTTTCGTAGTCTTTCACATGTTCCAGTTGTTTACCACGATCCAGCATTAATACCTTTAGTCCTTTTTCGGTCAGCTCTTTGGCAGCCCAGCCACCGCTCACACCGGAACCGATCACAATAGCATCATATGTATTCTGAGCCTGTGCTTTTGTATTTAAGTTCATTTTCGACAATTTAAGAAGACAGGAAAGTTCAGTGGTCAGAACCCGACCATACTGAAAGTCAGCATAAGATTCCTAAATAAATCAGGATCAGGTAGCCCAGGCTTTGTCACCTTTTTTGTAAGGGATACAGCCATCGTAGTGACCAGGAACGGCAACATAACGCAGTGCTTTGGTAGCACCAGGCTCAGAGGTGAAATAGCCCAGCAGCGTCAGTTCTTTCATAAACTGGAAGTAGTGTGCTTTGTCATCTTTCTTCTTGTCCTTATTGTAGGCAACGCGTTCCTTATCGATATCGGTAAGTACTTCGGTGCGTTGTTCAGGAGTCAGGTCAAGAAATGCTTTTTTGAATTTCTTGTTGCTGGCTTCGTCGATTTTAGTCAACCCTTCCAGGAACAGTGCCTGATCTTCTTTCTTGTAACAATCGTTCATCATGGTGATGATGAATTCATCTACCTTACCGGCTTTAGCGCCTGGTGTGTCGGTGGTAGGAATGATGGTTTCCGCGACCTCAGCCACCATGTTTTTCGTTTGTGGCTTGGTGAGATCATAATTTTTAGGAGCGGAGCCTGTACAACCTTCTAAGGCTGATAACGTGGAAGCGGAAATGGCAGTCCCCAACAAAATCGCCACATTCCTTATTGCGTCTCTTCTGTGCATAAGTAAATATTGATTTGACCGACTGGTAAGTTTGAAAAAAATATTTTAAAATCCAAATTATGATTGATAAACGCATGTATTTGGTTATAAAAGCGAAAAGGTCCGGCAAAAAGCCAGACCTTTTCTTAAATATTATCTTAATACAATACTTACATAATGTATTTTCCTTTGTCGTCGATCATTACTACCGGCAATTTGTGGTGCTGTTCAAAATATTCGTAGGCCGATTTGAGATTGGCCCAGAAAGGACGGCTGATGGAATCGCCTACCGGGAAATTGCCCAGGTACTCAACAGAGCGGTTATTGCTGAACTTCACCGGGAATACGTGAACAGGAATAAAGTCCTGGCCGGCATTCTTGGCGTTTACCGCGAGGATGTATACTTCGTCGATGAACTCGTCTGTTAACGGGATACATCCAACGGTAATACAGTTACCATGGATATAGATTTCTTTTCCAGGCTGTTTCTGATCGCTCAGGATACGGTCTGAAAAGTTAGGATAATTTATACCCAGCGACAGATGGTAGTTGCTGTTGGGGTTGAAATCATTAATATAGTAGAACCCTTCCGGTACCTGACGGTCGCCTTCTTTTCTTTTAGGCCCCATTTTTCCGGACAAGGTACATACCCTGTAGGATTTGAACAGGCGGAAAGTGTCCTGGGGATTGTTTTTCACCCAGATTTCCATTTCACTGTCGAGCTTGAAAGAGCGAATAAAAATATACCTGGCCGGATAGGCCAGTCCTTTCTTTTCAAATTCCTTTCTAAGCAATTCTTCTTTCTGACGGTATGCTTCTCCTACTTTAGGATACATTTTCTGGTTCTCAAGAAAAGATTGCTGGGCAAACAAAGTGCCCCCTGCCAACAACATCAGTGCGAGTACGATAAGTCGCTTCATACAAGTTCAACAAAAATTTTAATTATACCAGATTAATATAAGCCAGAAAAAACAAAAACAGGGCAATAAGTGAATATATAACCATGGCCACTTTCTTATTCATGAACCGAAGGATATAATGTTTATGACCCTGATAGATCAGAATGACTGTAAAAGCCTGAAAAATCCCACCTAAAAGAAATAAAACTCCGAAAAGCGTCTGAATGCTCATAGACAACGAAACAATTACTCTAAATATTGTTGTAAAGTTAAGTTATTGTCCGGGTTATTACAACCTTGTCCACTCCATTTTAACAGTTACCGGATCGATATCTGAAGTTTGGGTAGCCTTTACCGGGAATTTACCTGCATTATACGTGTATACAAAGGTGTTGGTAACAGCCCTGGAAGCGTTCATACTGGTAAGGGTTTCAGCGACCACATTGTTGGCAGAAAACTGAGCCGGACGGAAGTCTGTCAGCCAGGCCAGGTCTGCCTGCTGCTGTGGGTTATTTTTGTTGTCATAACGGTAACTGATAGCTGAAAGCGCGATAAACTTCGAGTACCCTGGCTGTTTTCCGAAATTCTCCTGGCGGGTTACGTTGCCGTTCTCCCAGGTCCAGGTTTGGTAACCGCTGTTTTCCCAGGTGTTTTTTCCCGCCTGCTTCGTGTACAGGTAGCGGGTAGTGAGCTGTCCGGACTGATTATACGCCAGTGAATCCCAGGCATATACGTCGTTGGAGCGGTAATAGCTGATCTTCGTCACCTTGCCGGCTTCGTTATATTCCAGGGTGGTGTTCAGGTCAGCAGGAGCTGCGCCAGGATCATCGCCGGAAAGCGTTTTAACAATATGGCCGTTCTCGTAAACTGGTACAATCACCTCCTGATAGTCGGCATTCTCGCCTTTGTGCAATACCACCAGCTTATTGATGGTGCGGTCGCTATTATAGGAAATGACTGTCTGGCCCTGTGGAGAGCTTACTTTTTGGAGGTAAGTAGGTTCCGGCTGGCCAGCTTTGGCAAAAGCGGTCGTCAGCACGCATGCAGACAATAAAAGGACATGGCTTACCCTTTGGGCAATCGTTGTGTTGTGCATAGGTTAAAAAATTAAATTATATAACGGTTAATAGTACGCTAAAGTAAATATGGCTTCAATATGATGAGTAAACCAACAGATCAGAACGTTGGCATAATAAATACGAATGTAACCCGGCACACGGATTTGGCGTAACAAAAAATACATATTATTTTTTTGCTACTATGAAAGTTAGCGGTAAGGACTGCTATTTAATGGCAGTGGGAATTATTCTAAAACAGGGCCGAAAAGTTCTGCTGGCGGGGGAGAGCCTTGCATGAAGGCCCGGGGAGATTGTCCGGTAAAGGCTTTAAAGTCTTTGACCAGGTGCATCTGGTCGAAATAACCACAGGAATGGGCGATGGTGGTCCAGTGGATATTCGCATCAGACATCTTCATACCCATAGCCCTCATAAACCGGGAGACCCTGGCATACAACTTGGGCGGCATGCCTACCTGGGCCAGGAAATGCTGTTCCAGGGCGCGGAGACTCATATTTACGCTGGAAGCCAGCTGCCTGACATTCAAGGATTCCGGGCTGGCATTGATAGCCAGTGCAGCCGCCGTAATGCGGTCACCAGTCCCGGAAGTTGTATTACGAATGAGCTTGCTAAGGAAAAATGCATCCGCAGCAGCTTTCATCTCCTGGAGATTAGCAGACTCTTCCAATTGCTCCTGCAGGAAACTCACCTCCTTCCCTATTACATCGTCACTATTTACGACGGAATCACTCAGTAACTGCATCGGCACATTAAAAATCCGGTAGAAACCGTTCGCTTTAAGATTAACAGAGAAAAAGCTGTAACGGCCGTTGTAGGTCTGGTATCCCTGAAACCTGCTGGGAATACAAAGCAGTTGCCGCTCTTTAATATTAAGGTTTTCTACTCCCTTACCGGTAGTATACAATAAAGGGGTTTTAGATATCCAGAAGGTCATAAATGACTGATCAATAGCATGGATCGCTTTTACCAGGTCTGTACCATTAGTATCTATTTCCCGAAGGCAATAACTACTGATAAAATCTCGGAGAGGCAGTGCAGGCAATGCTTCAGTTGTGAGTACCATAGCAGGGGCGGAAATTGGGGATTACAACTTCTCATACAAAGCTATTCAAATTCACTAACGTTGCCAGCCACCCCTGCGATATTTTACTATTTTCAAAAAAAGACCCACTGCCATTGTGCACTTCAGCGGTGATGCGATTTTTTACTATTTTTTATCAAGATAGGTTACCTGGCTAATCCCTATTCGTTTCCGGAGGCGGGCATGGCTACCCGGAAAACGCCATCCGTTACGGCCAGCTGCCGCGAAGAACGGCTACTGGTGGCCGTAAAGTGAAAAGTTCCTTCTATCCAGTCCTTGTCCATTTTTGTTATGGTCATCTCACCGCTTTTTCCGGCCCATATCCCTACATCATCGTTTGTGGAGAGATCAACGGCATTTCCTTCCCCAAAGGAAATAACAGCACCCGACTTTAACTGCCGCGTATCTACGGGAATACTGATAGATTCACCATTGTTTTTACCCAATACTCTGTCTGTACCCGCTACCGGCAGCATTTCCGCTGCACTCCAGTCTTTGCTGTCCAGTTTGGCCTTCATGTAATAGCCACTGGCACTAGTAGCGATAGCACCTGGCGTATGCGCCTTTTCAGCCGATTGAATCTCACTGGCAACCTGTGCTGCATTAGTACCGGTTTTATCATGACTACCGCCGCAGGACAGCATCAAACCAGCTGCCAGCAGACCTATCGAAGGAAGAATGAAATATTTCATGGTAATGCTATTTAATTGGAAGTTTTGAAAATCAGTGGCGTCACGCCGGGCAAACCATACCAGTGGATCGTTTCCACCGGATTCGGCAGCCTTGGGTAGTAAGTACCAAAATCAGCGGTCACCCACATCGTGTCGGCATTGGGCGACAACGCACCGAAATATGGAATAATCTGTTTGATGGTAGGATCATCATTATACCCTGCGAGATTCACCATAGGCCCCACCTGCTTGTATTTAAAACCAATCCCGGCAATGGCCGCACCATTGCGGAGAAATGTTTCATTGGTTTCATCGAAACTGATGGCGCTAAGGTCCGGGTACATGTGCATACCGTTGGCAGGGCCAGAATACGTGATCACTGGCGTATTCCAGGTAGTATTTTTTATGGTCATGGCGCCGGTGTTGGGACACAGCCGCAAACTGGTTTGCATGGAATTATATCCAAACTTAGACGGATCGGAAGGCCCGCCTGTTAAATAGTTTGTCTGGGAAATGCTTAACATCTGCTGTTCATTTATAACATCAAACTGGACGGTTATTGTAGCTTGCGTGGCAGATAAATTATCGATCTTAGTTATTTTCCCCTGGATACTATCCTTTGTGAAGAGGTTGGCTGCAACAGGGTTTCCATTCACTGCGAAATGCAGCATACCATAAATAACAACAACTGTATCTCCCCTGAAAAATAGCACACAGGGAGCATCATAATTCTGTGCCTGTGTATGGTAAGTGCCTGACCATGCTGTATTTGCGAAGAAGTTGGTTTGCGCAGGCGGTGGTGTAACAACAGGAGCAATATTATCTGCCTTTTTACTGCAACTGCTATTCATCAGCAGCATAATAAGCAGACAGGGTAATACAATGAAAGGTACCGGTTTCATGTGGGCATTTGTTTATCAGCATTCTTTGTGAACGCCTCTCTGCAAAATTAACCACCCCCCTGCAGGCTACATTGTAAAAATGCGCAAATGATGTAACTTTAAGTAATAGCAGAAAACTCTGAAAGCTATGTCTGCATTATATTATCCCCCATCGCCCCTGCTGCAGGATTATGTTTCCGGATATGTTTTAACGGATTATGACGGCGGCGGCGCAGCCATTGTTGCCGGCTATCCCAAAGGACACGCCACGCTGTGCCTGAGTCTGGACGGCACTTTCCAGGGTAGTATGAACGATGATCCTGAATTATTGCAGCACCCGAAATTCAGTTTTATACCTTTTCTGAAATCAACAACACTCTTCCATACCACCTCCTGGCCTTCGAGGGTATTACATGTAATATTCAAGCCCTACGGGGCTTTCAGGCTATTGCAGGTACCGCAGCACCTGCAATTCGGTAAAGCCGGAACAGCCATGGAAGACCTGCTGGACAAGAAAGCAAATGCATTTTTAAAAAGAATGGAAGACGCAGGGGCAGACATCAACCTAATCATTAAATTACTCGACAACTGGCTACTACAGCAGGTTTCACAACCTAAAGCAACGGACACCAATCATATCCGGCTAGCCTGTACATTAATAGAAAAAAGCAACGGACTGATACGCATCGACCAGCTGGCGCAGCAGGTATATCTTTCCAAAAGAACGCTGGAATACCGTTTTCAGCAACAGGTGGGTGTCTCTCCCAAATTATACAATCGCATTGTACGCTTCAATAGTTTACTGGGAGATATCAGGAAGAGTAATACGCCCGACTGGCAAGACCTTGCACTAAAATACAATTTCTTTGATCAGGCACATATGATCAAAGAGTTCAAAAACTTCTATAAGAGCACCCCCACAAACCCCGTTACTTTCCGCGATGTTATGGGCGAATAAAAAGGCCCGCCCCGGAAATTCCCGAAGCGGACCAGCAGGTAAACCTTGTTGTTTTGCAGTATGATTACAGGTTTCCTCTCAGCGCCTGTTCTCTTTCGATAGATTCGAACAGTGCCTTAAAGTTCCCTTTACCAAAGGATTGCGCACCTTTACGCTGAATGATTTCAAAGAATACGGTAGGGCGGTCCTGCACCGGTTTGGTGAAGATCTGTAACAGGTATCCTTCATCATCGCGGTCTACGAGGATCCCCAGTTTCTGCAGCGGCGCAATTTCTTCATCTATCTTACCTACTCTGTCCAGCAGTGTTTCATAGTAAGAAGAAGGAACGGTGAGGAATTCCACACCGCGGGATTGCAGTTCAGTTACAGTTTTTACGATATCGTTGGTAGCAATGGCTACGTGTTGTACACCAGGGCCGCCATAGAAGTCGAGGTACTCTTCGATCTGAGATTTCTTTTTACCTTCTGCAGGTTCATTGATAGGAAATTTCACACGTCCGTTACCGTTACTCATTACTTTACTCATGAGTGCAGAGTATTCGGTAGAGATATCTTTATCATCGAAGGAGAGCAGGTTGCGGAAACCCATTACCTGTTCGTAGAAATCTACCCAGGTATTCATTTCGTTCCAGCCTACGTTACCTACGCAATGGTCTACATATTGTAAACCTGCATCAGCCGGGTTGTAAACGGTTTTCCATTCGCGGTAGCCTGGCATGAAAGCGCCTTTGTAATTTTTACGTTCTACAAAGATGTGAACGGTATCACCGTAGGTATGGATACCACTGCGTACTACTTCGCCGAATTCATCTTTTTCCACGGTAGGCTCCATGTATGATTTAGCGCCACGTTTAATGGTTTCTTCGTATGCCGAACGTGCATCATCTACCCAGAGGGCCAGCACTTTGATACCATCACCGTGTGCTTTTACATGTTCTGCGATAGGACCTTCCGGATGTAACGCAGACGTAAATACGAAGCGGAGTTTATTTTGTGTCAGCACATAAGAAACACGGTCTCTGATGCCGGTTTCAGGGCCTGCATAAGCGGCAGACTGAAAGCCGAAAGCTGTTTTATAAAAGTTAGCTGCCTGTTTTGCGTTACCTACATAAAACTCAACATAGTCTGTACCGTTGAGTGGTAAAAAGTCTTGCTGACCGGTAGTTGTAGTGGTGTTCCTGGTAGCTGTTTCCATAACATTAATTTGTTTAAAGATTTTGTTGTAATGTGGTTGGTTGGTTTTTGAGCAGGTTTTAATTTTATTCTGCCCAGCTCATGGTATAGGAGCCATCTTCTATACCGAGTGCTGCTGCTGTTATCTGTAGCGGGTGGAAGGTATCTACCATCACTGCCAGTTCTTTTGTTTCTTTTGCGCCGATGCTTTTTTCCACAGCGCCGGGATGCGGACCATGCGGTATACCGGCAGGATGTAGTGTGATCATGCCGCGCGTAACATGTTTACGGCTCATAAAATCGCCATCTACATAGTATAAAACTTCATCGCTATCGATATTGCTGTGATTGTAAGGAGCAGGGATGGCCTGTGGATGGTAATCGAACAGCCGCGGACAGAAGGAGCATACCACAAAGTTGGAACCTTCAAATGTCTGGTGAACCGGTGGTGGCTGGTGCACGCGGCCCGTAATCGGTTCGAAGTCGTGGATAGAAAAGGCAAACGGATATTCGCAGCCATCCCAGCCGATCACATCAAACGGATGATGTTTGTAGTGGATCGGGTACATAACTCCTTTCTTTTTGATATTGATGAGGAAGTCGCCTTCCAGGTCGATTGTCTGGAGGTTTTCCGGCTGTCTGATATCCCTTTCGCAGTAAGGAGAATGTTCCAGCAGCTGGCCATATTTGCTGAGGTACCGTTTGGGATAACGGATAGGGCTAAACGATTCCACAATGAACAGCCTGTTATTTTCTGTATCAAAAGAAATCTGGTAGATGGTACCTCTTGGAATGACGAGGTAATCGCCGTAACCGAATTTCAATTGTCCGTACTGGGTTTTGAGCGTACCGGAGCCTTCATGAACGAAGATCATTTCATCGGCATCGGCGTTTTTATAGAAGTAGTCGCTCATGCTTTTGCGTGGAGCGGCCAGTACGATATGGAGGTCGTTATTAACTAATACCGCTTTGCGGCTTTTAAGGAAATCGTCTTCCGGCTGGATGTTAAAACCCTGGAAGCTGCGGTGTTTCAGCATTTTTTCTTCTGCCACCTGTGGCGCCACATTATAAGGTTCATCCACTTTTACTATTTCGGTAGGCGGATGACAATGGTATAGTAATGTGGAGTGGGAAGAAAACCCTTCCGTAGAGAACAGCTGCTCAGAATAGAGGCCTCCGTCCGGCTTGCGGAACTGGGTATGGCGCTTATGTGGCACTTGTCCTAGTTTATGATAATGTGGCATAACAGGAATATTGAAATATGAATAGGATTGTGTTGGTGTATGATATTGTTCTGGTGTATAATTTTTATATAGATAGATAATCAGGCAGATACCTGCATAATAGCTGATCGATTAAAAATAGTTCCTGAGATGATAACCAGTTTGTATTGCTGGTTGTTGAAAACCATTCGTGTAAGAATAGCCGGACTGACAGCAAAAGCTGAAGTAGTGATATAACGATGAAGCAGGTTTATCCGCTACTGCAAAGTTACGCTATAATTACAGGAAAAGACCCTATAAGGGTAAGATGAGTGGGTTATGACAAAGCCGAATCCATGGCGAGGGTGGCCATGAGAAAATAGTAGCGAAGCTGACTATTGGATGTGTATTTTAACGATTCAGACAATGCCTGTATTTGTTTACTGGCTAAAGTTAACGATAAATTATTGGTATTTCCTTACCTCTTATAAAGATTTAGGGAGATTTTTTAATGATTTGGCAGATCGCATCTTACGATCAGCAGAAATTCGCCGGATGTCCGTAATTTTTTCACTTCGGGCAGGTCTGTTTCGGAGGTGAAGTCAAAAAAAGTATACTTAGAAGTGCACCATGGCATCAGTAAAGGAATCAATTTTTCAATACCGGCCAGTTGCCAGTTAGATACAGGCTCCACCTCAGTCGTGCAGCCCTGACACCATGTATTTATAACGGCTACCTGATTTTCATAACCGGGGGCATGGTCCAGCTGCCAGGAAAAATTTCTGGCACTTTTAACCGTATGTGCATTCCCTAACTCACCGAAATACCGGCTTGCTTTTGTAATGCTGTCAATTCTAAGGAACTGCCTGTACATATTGCGGTTCCTGTTTTTCATCTTGTCGTTGCAACTGCCGGGGTTTTCGATGATGAGGCGGAGCCAGATATCTTTTGCTGATTTTGCGGAAGATGATTTTTGCAATACTTTATTTATGTGGGCTATATCCTGACATGCTAATTGCTGCAGTGTATCCGGTAGCGCTTTAAGTTCCGGGATGGCTGTCATCAATTCCGGAAAATCTGTTCTAAGTGCTTTGAGGTAAGGTGAAGGCCGTTCGAAATCGATGCCATACACATGCAAAGGCACTTTATCTGTCTGCCGCCAGTCATGCAGCTTTTCCCAGCACATTTGCCAGGAAGGCATTTTAACCGGTTTTATCAGTGAAAGATTGCCGGTAGTCAGGTAATCGTTGTACAACAATGCTGCGGTGCTCCCAAACTCCAGGAAGATATCATTTACCTGCAATTGCTGATGCAGAAATTGCAATAACGGCACCCGCAGTTCATCATAAGCAGGGAGAAAATGAGAGCCTCCCTGACCTAATAATATCACCTTATAAGGTTGAAGCCGGCTGGCTACTGCTGCTGGTGCATCAAATCCGCTTACCGGATCGAAGGCGTAGTGATGGTTCCCGAAATATGCAGCCGGGGATGTTTGTGCGGTACTTCGGGTAATAGTTATCAGCACAGCAATGGAAATGAGGAGTAAGCAGATCCGCAATGATTTCATGGAACATTCATTAACTAAGGCAAGTATAATGAATCTTCTTCATACAATAAAAGTCATCCAATCACGGCACTCATCTATAATCGGTATGCAAAACGACTCACAAAGTCATGTAATTGTCACACAAACAACAATCCCATCTTACCTTCCCGACTAAACGCAAATGCAAGATCTACACAAATACCGCATTTAACAATAACAATTTCTAATAAAACAATAAATTATTAAACATTTACAATCTAAAATGCCAAACATTGAAATATTTCAAAATATCGCCACTGCACTTTAATTTACCATCGGAAATATAGACTTTTGTAACACAATCGTCACAATAAAGTAATAGTGCAACACCTCTCCACATATCACCTCTCCTTCACTCCCTCCTCAGGGGAATGCATGAGCACTATTATTACGACCACAATTATTACCCCATCGCGGGGTTAATTTTCACATATCATCCAACGACCGCAATGAGCGGTAACTACCCGGGAGGAACCGGAAAATCCATACGTATAAACTTTATTTAATATGCAAGTTTTAAAATTCGGCGGTACATCCGTAGGCAGTGCTAAAGCCATAGAACAAGTTTGCCTCATACTGAAAGAAAATAAGCCCGCTGGAAAATACGCCATCGTAGTATCTGCCATGGGAGGTATCACCGATAAACTGATCAGCTGCGGGCAGCTCGCCAGCGCCGGCAACGATCAATATAAATCAGTACTGGAAGAAATTGAAACCCGCCACCTTACCGCCATCCGTGAGTTATTCCCCATCACTGCACAAAGCAGCCTTATCAGCCAGCTGAAAAAGAAATTGAACGCCCTGGAAAACCTCTGCGACGGCATCTTCCAGATAGGTGAACTCAGCAGAAGGAGCCTGGATAAAATCATGAGCTTCGGTGAACTGATCTCCTGCGTGTTCGTAGCGGAAAAACTGAAACAACAGGGCCTCAACGCCACCTGGAAAGACAGCCGCGAACTTATCGTTACCGACAACAACTTTGGACATGCTGCCGTTAACTTCGCAGCGACCAATCACAATATCAAATCCTTCTTCGAGCAGCAGCAGGCCGACTACACCGTATTACCCGGCTTTGTAGCCTCCACTCCCGAAGGAGAAACCACCACACTTGGCCGCGGTGGCTCCGACTATACTGCCGCCATCATCGCAGCAGCTGTAAACGCAGACCTGCTCGATATCTGGACAGACGTCAGCGGCATGATGACCGCCGACCCACGCATGGTATCACAAGCCATCCCGATTGCACACATCTCCTACGAAGAAGCCATGGAGCTGTCGCACTTCGGCGCCAAAGTAATTTATCCGCCTACCATACAACCCGTAATGGACAAGCGTATCCCCGTTTGGATCAAAAACACCTTCGCTCCTAACGACTACGGCACCCTGATCCACGACGGCACCGACCGCAACTTCCCTGTTACCGGTATCTCCGGCATACAGCACATCGCCCTGCTAACCCTCGAAGGTAGCGGCATGGTGGGCATCCCCGGATTCTCCAAACGATTGTTTGAAGCACTCTCACGGGAACGGATAAACGTTATCCTCATCACACAGAGTTCTTCCGAACACTCCATCACCGTAGGTATCCATGAAAATGAGATGCTGGCCGCCAAAGCCACCGTAGATGAAGAGTTTGCGACAGAGATACACGAAAAGAAAATAGAACCGCTGCTGGTTGAAAAAGACCTCTGCATCGTAGCGGTAGTAGGTGATAAAATGAAGAACCATCACGGCACCAGCGGTAAACTGTTTGGCACACTGGGTCGCAATGGAGTGAACGTACGAGCGATCGCGCAGGGATCTACCGAAAAAAATATCTCCGCAGTTATCAATAAAGCAGACGTGAAGAAAGCCCTCAACCTGATACACGAAACATTCTTTGAGCAGCCGCTGAAACAGGTGAACCTCTTCATCGCCGGCGCCGGCAACGTAGGCAGCAAACTGCTGGAACAACTGCAGCAACAACAAAGCTTCCTCCAGAATGAACTGGGACTGCAAATCCGTGTAACAGGACTTGCCAACAGCAAGAATATGCTGCTGAGTGAATACGGCATTAAGCTGAGCGACTGGCGCGAACAGCTGCCACAGGGCGATACCAACGACCTGCAACAGTATATCGCACAGATAAAAGCACTCAACCTTCGCAACAGTGTATTTGTTGATAATACCGCCAGTGCTGATGTAGCCAAGGTATACCGCGAATTCCTGCAACATGGAATTTCTGTGGTTACCTGCAACAAAATTGCCTGCTCTTCAGACTTCCAATATTATAAAGAACTGAAAGAACTGGCACGAAAATATGACGCTTCTTTCCTGTTCGAAACCAATGTGGGTGCAGGTTTGCCAGTTATCAATACGCTTAATGACCTGATCCGCAGCGGCGACCGTGTACACAGCATCGAAGCGGTACTGAGCGGCAGTCTGAATTTCGTGTTCAACAATTTCGTGAACGGTGCCGACTTCCGCAAGGTGGTGAAAGCCGCACAGGACGAAGGTTACACCGAACCAGACCCACGTATAGACCTGAGCGGCACCGATGTTATGCGTAAGATCCTGATCCTCGCCCGTGAAAGTGGCGCTAAAATGGAAATGGGCGATATCACCAACAATCTTTTCCTGCCGGATGCTTGTCTGAACGCCCCTTCTGTGGCCGATTTCTACGAGCAGCTGGACGTTCATGCCGGTCATTTCAACGGCCTGCTCCACGATGCAGCCAGCCAGGGCAAACGCCTGAAGTTCGTTGCCCGCTATGAAGAAGGAAAAGCATCTGTAGGCTTACAGCAGGTAGCGCCGGAACATCCGTTCTACAACCTGGAAGGAAAAGACAATATCGTATTATATACTACCAGCAGATACAAGGAACAGCCACTGATCGTGAAAGGAGCAGGTGCGGGCGCAGATGTGACAGCATCCGGGATATTTGCGGACATCATCAGAACGGCGAGATAGGATTAATTTTTCATTATCCTTCTCACTGCATTCACTGTTCCTAAATTTCATTATATTAAATTAAGCATATGGATTCTATAAAAGTATTTGCTCCCGGCACTGTTGCTAATGTTGCCTGCGGCTTTGATGTAATAGGACTGGCTATGGACGCACCAGGCGATGAAATGATCCTGCGCAGGAGCAATGAACCCGGCATCCGTATTACCGCCGTTCACGGCGCTGACCTGCCACTGGACCCGCTAAAAAACGTGGCCGGCGTCGCTGTGCAGGCATTACTACAGAAATATGAAAACCCTGAAGTTGGCATAGAAATAGAAATATTCAAAAATATACATCCCGGAAGTGGTATCGGCTCCAGCGCTGCCAGCAGTGCAGGTGCTGTAGTAGGCGCCAACTACCTGCTCGGTGAGCCTTTCACCCGCAAGCAACTGGTACGCTTTGCCATGGAAGGGGAAAGACTGGCATCCGGTTCGGCCCATGCCGACAACGTAGCCCCGGCCATCCTCGGTGGTTTCACCATGGTCAGGAGCTATAAACCACTGGACATCATCTCCCTGCACTCCCCTGATGAGTTATGGGTAACAGTTATTCACCCGCAGATAGAAGTGAAAACTTCTGATGCCCGTGAAATCCTGAAGCAGAAAGTACTAATGACAGATGCCATCCGCCAGTGGGGCAACGTTGGTGCACTGGTGGCAGGCCTCTACCAGGACGATTATGACCTGATCAGCCGCTCCCTGGAAGATGTGATCGTGGAACCGGTACGCTCTATATTGATTCCGGCTTTCCATGAATTAAAGATCAAATCCAAAGAAGCCGGCGCCCTCGGTGGTGGCATCAGCGGATCAGGACCTTCCGTATTCATGCTGAGCAAAGGCGAAGCCAATGCCCGGAAAGTGGCAGAAACAATGGATAAAGTATACGCTCCGTTGGGAGTAGACTATAAAATATACGTTTCCCGTATTAATACAGCAGGAGTAAAGGTGATTGATTAACTTTTTAAAGATTGTTCTATGCAGTACTACAGCTTGCAAAATCCGACACATAAAGTTTCCTTTGAGACTGCTGTTACCACCAGTATGGCACCTGATAAAGGATTGTATTTTCCGGAGGTAATACCCCAGCTAGATCCGGCTTTTATCAAAAACCTGGACAAATATTCCGACCACGAAATTGGTTATGAGGTTATTAAGGCCTTTGTAGGAGATGAAATTCCTGAAGATAAATTAAAGAAGATAGTAGCAGATACCCTGCACTTTCCATTCCCGATACAAAAGGTTTCCCGTGCTACCTATGCGCTGGAACTCTTCCACGGCCCTACCCTTGCCTTCAAGGATGTTGGCGCCAGGTTTATGGCTGGCTGTCTGGGTTACTTCCGCCGGAATGCCAATACACCGGTTACAGTACTGGTAGCAACATCCGGAGACACCGGCGCGGCTGTTGCCAGTGGCTTCTATAATGTTCCGGGTGTGGAGGTGATCATCCTCTACCCTTCCAGAATGGTGAGTACCTTACAGGAGAAACAGCTGACCACACTGGGCGGAAACATTCGCGCACTGGAGGTTTTAGGCACTTTCGACGATTGTCAGCAAATGGTGAAAACCGCTTTCCTTGACCAGGAAGTACAGGCCAAACGCCCGCTGACATCCGCCAACTCTATCAATGTAGCCCGCTGGCTGCCGCAGATGTTCTACTATTTCCTGGCCTACAAACAAATGAAAGCGGCGCATCCTAACGTTGTATTTTCTGTTCCGAGCGGCAACTTCGGTAACATCTGCGCGGGTATGATGGCTGCTGCCATCGGCCTGCCGGTACACCACTTCATAGCGGCCACCAACACCAATGATACCGTACCACGCTATATGCAATCCGGCAAATACGAGCCTGGACGTGCAGTCCCAACCCTTTCCAACGCCATGGACGTAGCTGATCCCAGCAATTTCGTACGTGTGCTGGAGTTATACGGGAAAAATTTACCGCAACTGGCTGCCAGCATGAGCTCTTACAGCTTTAGCGATAAAGAGACTGCCCGTACCATGGAACGCGTTTACAAAGAATCCCACTATATGCTGGACCCACACGGCGCCGTAGGCTACCTGGGCCTCCAGAAATACCTGGCAGAAGATCCTGAAGTGACCGGCGTTTTCCTGGAAACAGCCCACCCGGTTAAATTTGAGGACACCGCGCCCAAGTCTATCCGCGATGAGATCCATACCCCTGCCAAGGTGATGAGTCTTTACGGCAAAGAGAAGTCCTCCATCGTTATTCCGGCAGATTATTCCGCTTTAAAAAAGACTTTAATGCAGTTAGAGTTTCAGAATTCAGAATTAAGCCGTTAATTTGGCGCTGATTATGAGAAGACTAACTATCCTTGCCTTGGGGCTGGCCATTTCAGCCTGCAATAACAATAATAAAGACAATAAAAACAGTCAGCAGCAGCAGAACGCCGCTGCTGACTCAGTATATTATAGTGATATCATCCGGCCGGTAACCGACTCGCTGGAAAAGTTCCCGGACAATCCGCCCTTATACTACCGTCGGGCACTATTGCTGTTTAATACACATCCGGAGCTATCGTTGAAAGATTTTGAAAAGGCAGCCGCACTGGATACTGCCAACGTTGAATACTGGGCCGGGGCCGGAGAAGCAGCACTTGCCAGCAGCAACAACAAAAAGGCGGCGGAACTTTTCACCCGCGCCCTGAAAGGTGCACCGGAATATTCTTACCTCCGCTATAAACTCGCCACAGCACAGGTATTAGATAAACATTATCAGCAGGCAGACAGTATCGCGGATATCCTCACCCGTTCTGCCGATGCAAAAGACCAGGCCTATTACCTGAAAGCCAGGATAGCAGAAGACCATAAAGACACCAGCGCCACCATCCAGCACCTGCGCATGGCTGTCAGCGCTGCCGGCGACCATCCCGAATACGAGGCACTCATGGAGCTGGGCGACCTGCTCCGGGCCCAGAAAAATCCGGATGGCCTGCAATACTATCAGCTGGCATACCGGCTGGACAGTGTGAATGCAGAACCTATCTATGCCTATGGCCGCTTCCAGGAAGACCTCAATAAAAAAGACGCTGCTATTACCGCTTTCCGCAAAGCAATCATTTCTGATCCGGGTTATGAAGCAGCCTATATGGCCCTGGGAGATATTTACCGTAAAGATGGTAATTGGAAAGATGCCTATGTTTTTTATAACCTGGCAGCAAAAGCAGCTCCTACCGATGCAGACGCCTACTTCAACAGGGCGCTCTGCCAGGAAAACCTGGGCAAAAAAGACATGGCCCTGGAAGATTACAGCAAGGCCAGCTCCTTCCGTAAAGACTTCAAAGCAGCAAAGGAAGCCATTTCCCGACTCAGCAAAAAGTAATGCTGCGAACTATTTCTTAATTTTATGATGTACAAAATTTACAGCCTTTGGAACAAAAACCTGTATTAATAGCACCCTCCTTACTGGCGTCTGATTTCCTGAAACTGGGAGAAGAAGCAGCCATGCTGAACCGCAGTGAAGCCGACTGGTTTCACCTCGACGTAATGGACGGGCGCTTCGTTCCCAACATCAGCTTTGGATTACCTGTGATTGCCGCCATCAGAAAGGCGACGCAAAAGACCTGTGACGTACACCTGATGATAGAGGAGCCAGGGAAATATGCAGAAGACTTTCAGAAAGCCGGCGCCGATATGCTGACCGTACATTACGAAGCATGTCCGCACCTGCACAGAAACATACAGCAGATAAAGAAACTGGGAATGAAAGCCGGTGTGGCACTGAACCCGCATACGCCGGTAAGCTTGCTGGAGAATATTATCAGAGACCTGGACCTCGTGCTGATCATGAGTGTGAACCCGGGTTTCGGCGGACAATCATTTATTGAACAGACCTATCATAAGATTGCCCAGACAAGGCAACTGATCAACGACAACAATGCCCATGCCCTGATAGAAGTGGATGGAGGCATTAACGCAGCCAATGCCGGCCAGCTTATTCAGGCAGGTGCAAATGTATTGGTTGCAGGCAGTGCGGTATTCGCATCACCCAATCCGGAAGAAACCATCAGAGAGCTAAAAGCTGCTGCAGTAGCAGGTTTAGGAAAGATGTGAGATAATTTCCTTTGACAAGGGCTTCGTCAGGTACCCGCTGACAAACTTGTAGCTACGTACACGTTCCTTGTCTTTTTCATCAATACTGGAGGTCAGTACAAAGATTTTCACAGATTTTGGTAAAGCAGTTTGGAATCCTGCATATTCGTCCAGGAATTCCCATCCGTCCATTACCGGCATGTTCAGGTCCAGCAGGATCAGATCAGGTAATGCTTCGGGGTTATTCGTGTTTTCTCTGAAGTAGTCCAGTACATCCTGGGCATCAGAGAACACACGGATATTATTGCTTATGCCCTGCCGCTCAATCATTATTTTGGCGATCTGCTGGTGAATAGGGTCATCATCCACAATAAAAATCATATTGATCAGGTCCATATAAGCTTATTATTCAGGCCTAAAAGTAATAATAAATTTGGTTCCGAGACCTGGTTTACTCTCAGCTTTTATACTTCCTCCCATTGTTTCTACCTGTGTTTTGGTAATAAACAGCCCGATTCCTTTGGCATCTTTGTTCTTGTGGAAGGTCTTTCTAAAGCCAAATAACTTGTTACCGAATCGTTCCATGTCTATACCTACACCATTATCTTCAACGGTAAGCACAATGAGGTCGTTCTCTACCCATGTCTGCAAATGCAGCTCCGGCGTACGTTCCGGCGAGCGGTACCTGATGGCGTTCGTGATAAAGTTTTGCAGGATACTGTCGAGATATATCCTGGAATATATCAGGGCAGGCGCTTTGCTGAAATCTGATGAGATTTGAATATTGCTCGTTTCAACGTCTACCAGCAAAATATCGGTTACCTTCTTCAGCCTGTCGGCGAAGAAGAGTTTTTCTTTTTCAACATTGACATCCTTTCTGATCTGTACTACTTCTACGAGATCGTTGAGGGTTTCGTCTATTTTCTTAATCACCTCATGCAGCATACCCAGGTATAATTCGCGTTCCTGCTGGGAAGTAGCTTCGTTGTGCATTTGCATCAGCGCCTTCAGGTTGGCGATAGGTGCTCTCAGGTTATGGGAGGTGATATGTGCGAAGTCTTCCAGTTGTTTATTCTGGTTGACGAGGTTTTTATTGAGATTAGACAGCTGATCATTGGCGCGGCGCAGCTCTTTCTGCATTTTGCGGCTTTCGGTGATATCCCTTATAAACACGGAGATACCGCCGTCCTGCATAGGTGTCAGCAGGAAGTCGAACCATTTGTCAGGCGCCGGGAAGTAGATACCGAACGACTGAGAAGCCTGCTGCCGGATGCATTCCTGGAGGCGTGCATAGAAAACGGTGCCGCTCAGTTTAGGAAATACTTCGAAGATATTGCTGCCGGTAAGTGCTTTTCTTCCGATCAGTTTTTCTGCTTTCTGATTGAGGAAGTTGAGTTGTCCATCTGGTTCCATGGCTACGTAGCCCATGTCAATGGTATCGAAGAAGAGCCGCATCAGTTCCGTGTTGCGGGTCAGTGCTTCGCGGATGGCGGATTGTTCGGTGATATCCTGCACAACGCCGTATATACGTTTGGGTGAGCCATTGGAGATATCGGCCTGACCGATTGCCCTCACTCTTTTAACAACGCCATAAGGTGTTTCGATGACCATCTGGGCATCAAAAGGCTTACCGTTACGGATACACTGATCGATCAGTATGCGTAGGTTTTGCCGGCATTCTTCGGTATAGAAGGCCAGTACATCATCCAGGGTAATGGAAGTTCCGGGTGTACAACCGTGGATATTACATGCTTCTTCAGACCATCTGAATTCGCCTGTATTTACGACCAGCTCCCAGCCGCCAATTTTTCCGATCTGGCCGGTCTGCTGCAGGAATTCCTGGTTTTTAATATTTTCCAGTTCCTGTGTTTTCTTGTCGGTGATATCATTTACCAGTGCTACTACGATCCTTTCCTTATCTACCGGGTTGACGACCGGAAATACGGTCAGATCAAGGTACACTTCCCGGTCTATATTTGTCCAGCGGCCATCTTTTCCGAAGTCCACCTTCTTTTCCAGGCGTAGCGGCATATTATCCTGTAATGCCTGCTGGAAGAGATCATCCAGTTCGAACATGGTCGCAAACTCGTCGTTCATCACATTGAACTGTCGGCGTGCGGTGGGATGCGGAGAGTCAAAGAAATTACGTTGGGTTTGATTGATGCGGCGGATAAAGCCGAAGTTATCAAACTGAATATAGCCGATGGGCAGATTTTCTATAATATTATCCAGCAGTCGTTCGCTTTTCTGGAGGCTGATTTCGGCCAGTTTCTTTTCTGTGATATCATCGAGGATAAGGAAAAGGTTGGCCATATTACTCTGTTTATCTACTACCGGGAAAACGGTTGCTTCGAAATAAACAGGATAAATGCGGGTGATATCGTCGTAACTCTTCTCGGAAAAGTTGAGAAGAATTTCTCTTTTCATTGTTTTACGGCCGCTGCGTACATCTTCGAACAGTTTGGCCAGTCCGTTGAGGCGATAATGCGGATCAGAGAGCCAGTTATAATTCTGGCGGGTAAAGAACGCGTGGTCTTGTCCCCAGATCTGTCGCTGGCGGCTGTTCATTTCCATGCTGATACCTTCCGGGGAGAACTGTTGGAGTCCTATCGGGAGGTTTTCCAGTATCTGGCGGAAATACTGTTCATCTTCCTGGATACGCAGTTCGGATAGTTTACGATCTGTGATATCCATGCCGATGATCAGATATTGTTCGGAGCTGTTATTATCAGGGGAGACGGGATTTACGCCGGCTTCGAGCCATAGTGGTTTTTCACCGTTTATGAGGAAGCAGAACTGTTCACGTACAGCTTTACCGTTGTTGATGGCATGCATGGTACGGGCCCACTGGTCCCCGTTTGCGGGAAGCAGGATAGATTCGAGCAGTTGTCCGCAGACTGCCTGCTCCCGTAACTGCAGCGCATTGAGCATCAGTTTGTTTACCGAGGATATGGTGCCGTCCGTGCTAACTGTTACTGACAGTGCGCAGGAGTTGATGGCAGCTTCCAGGTGTTGCAGATGCTGGTAATGCTGATCCATAGCTATATTCATATGATAGCGGAACTTAATATCGTTGTGTCTGCAAAGGCCCTAAAAATAGCTATTAAATAGCAGAAATTACTTTTAATTCCATAAATGTAGGAAAATGTTTAATGAATGAAGGCGAGGTCTGTCGGAAGGTTGTGGATGTTTTATCCACGTGTGTGGATTTTTCATTTGGCAGAATCTGGTGAACGAGTAATATCTTCGCATTGGATTAACATCCTGACAAACAATGCGGCCAGCTGAACGAGAGCTGTTGTTATTTCAAGGGCCGGATCAATCAGGCGAGGTATCTGGAGAAATTAGTGCAAGCTTAACAAGATTGCTATTCAGGTTGCGTAAGAATTGAATATATTCGGCATGATAATATCGACATTTTTCCTGGACAATTTAAATCTTAGAATCATTGACTGAATCGATTATCAACTTAGACAGTATTAATCCCATTGAGTTTTTTGGTGTAAACAACGGAAAACTGGATTTACTGAAGAAGAAGTTCCCATTGTTGAAAATCCTGTCCAGAGGTACCCAGCTGAAGCTGAGCGGCTCGCCGGAAGAGGTGGCAACAGCGGAGGAAAAGATTGGCCAGATCGTAAAGTATCTGGAGCGTAACGGCAATCTGACCGAGAACTATTTTGAACAGATCCTTGGGGATGAAGAGGGTCCTGGCACTGATAACTTCAGTGACCGTAACCCCAACGAGGTACTGGTATTTGGTCCTAATGGCCGCACAGTACGTGCCCGGACGGCAAACCAGAAGAAGATGGTGAAGATGGCCGACGGGAATGATATTGTATTTGCTATCGGGCCGGCGGGTACCGGTAAAACCTATACAGCAGTGGCGCTGGCTGTAAGGGCCTTGAAGAATAAAGCGATCAAGAAGATCATTCTTACGCGTCCGGCGGTGGAAGCAGGTGAAAGCCTGGGTTTTCTGCCAGGCGATTTGAAGGAAAAGATTGATCCTTATCTGCGTCCGCTGTATGATGCGCTGGATGATATGATACCGGCAGAGAAGCTGAGTTATTATATGGCCAACCGTATTATAGAGATTGCCCCACTGGCGTATATGCGCGGAAGAACGCTGGATAGTTCCTTTATTATCCTGGATGAGGCGCAGAATGCGACAGATTTACAGATTAAAATGTTCCTTACCCGTATCGGCGCATCTGCGAAAGCGATTATCACCGGTGACCTTACCCAGATCGATTTACCTAAGAACCAGAAGTCGGGCCTTGAAAAAGCGACCCGTATCCTGAGAAATATCGATGGTATTGGTTATGTGGAGCTGGATGAAGAAGATGTGGTAAGACACAGGCTGGTGAAGGCCATTATCCGGGCTTACGATGCCAATAAAGATTAACAGCTTAAAAAGTATTGGTACTCACTGAGTACCAATACTTTAACGCTTTTTTAACGAGCTTTAGTGTAAGTTCGTGCTCATAAGGGTATGACGTTATAATGACGGAACTTTGCAGATTTCAATGTTTAACCCTATTTTTGTTAGTGATATATTAATAATTTATCCACCGCATGACCAATATTCGTCGAATCCTGTTACTGGCTGTTATACCAACCTTGTTGTTCAGCTGCAAAAAAAAGGCTACACCGGAAGAAGTGGCGCTGGCTTTTATGCACGCCATTCAGGATTCGAACTTTGACAAGGCAAGGGATTATGCCACAAAAGAATCCCAACAGGTAATACAGCTCTATTCTTTTTTTGATGCTCGCCGTAGCGATGCCGAAAGGGAAAAGATCAGAAATGCCAAAATCGAGGTAATTAAAACGGAAAAGAATGAGGCGGGTGATAAAGCATCAGTAACGATCCTTAATTCATCTGCACATCAGGAGGAAGTATTGCAATTGGTGAAAGAAAGTGGCCAGTGGAAGATCTCGCTGACACTGGAAAGTATCATTCCTAACTATGCGCCACCTGCCGGTAACGGACAAACCTTTGATTCTACAGGCACCATGCCGGCTGATACCGCTGCAACCAGCGTTCCTGTCCATTAATAGCTTGCCTTTTTCTCCCGCCATAACTTACGGGATAATAATAATTTAGCTATTAACACTTTGTTACGTAATTTTGCCACGCATTCGCGAGGGCCGGGCATGGAATTTTCCTATCCGATCTTTGCTGTATGCAGGGTTGCTGCCCCTGTTCACGAACTAAAGCTTGCATTGAACTATAAACATTAAAGTAAAGTAGATTAAATTATGATGACAAATCCCTGGCATAGTGTGAGTCCCGGTAGTGAAGTACCACACATTGTAAATGCTATAATTGAGATTCCAAAGGGATGCCGTGCCAAATACGAACTCGATAAAGAAAGCGGATTACTGAAACTGGACAGGGTACTCTACTCTTCTGTTTACTATCCTGCCAACTACGGATTCATACCACAGTCATACTGCGACGATCACGATCCACTGGATATCCTGGTACTGTCTCAGGTTGATTGCGTTCCAATGTGCATCATTGAAGCAAAAGTTATCGGTGTTATGCAAATGATCGATGGTGGTGAAGCTGATGATAAAATCATCGCAGTTGCTGCCAACGATATGAGCGTAAACCATATCAACGATATATCTGAACTGCCTCCTCACTTTATTGAAGAAATGCGTCATTTCTTCGAAGAATATAAAACCCTGGAAAAGAAAACCGTTATCGTGGAAGAATTCCAGAATAAAGCGAAAGCAGAAGAAATCATTAAACAAAGCTTCGAAGATTACCGTAAGATCTTCAAACAAAGCTAAATTGTACAAAGTACGATTATGAAAAAGCTGGTGTCAACTAAATAGGCACCAGCTTTTTTTATAAGCAAATATTTTGATTGATGTTTGATTTTGCCAATGACACCTTCGGTGTCATTGGGGTGGTTCCGCCCCTCCGGGGCGGTGGTAAGCTACCGCAAAGGGAAGCGTTTGTTTGTTCAGGACCGTTTATATAACTTCCTTACAGCAATCTTTTTATAATCCGCAGCTTATGGGTACGTATCCCTGTATCGCGGTTGATAATGCCCTGATTATCGATCGGGTCTATTCTTACCTTACCGGATGAATGTATGATCTCCTGATCATTTAGTAAGATGCCCACATGGGTAATCCGACCTTCTTCATTATCAAAAAATGCGAGGTCGCCCAATTGTGCCTCCTGGAGGAAGTCGACGGCGTTACCCTGGGTTGCCTGTTGGTAGGCATCTCTCCAGAGTTCAATCCCTGCCAGTTTAAATGTATTCTGGGTAAGGCCGGAGCAATCTACCCCAAAAACAGACCTTCCGCCCCATAAATAGGCAGTATTCAGGTATTTCATGGCAGCATCCCTGATAACAGTTGCCCGCTGCGCTGCAGGTACGTCGGTAGTCGCGAGATTTGCCGGGATATTGACCACAGATTGACCCCAGTTTGAGGAACCGCCCTGACATTTAACGAGGCAGCCGAAGGGAACCATCATAGGCTGACCATTAAATATCACCTCGTTACTCCATTCAGGCAGATACCCGGTAACCGGAAGCTTGTAGAATAATTCATCGATGGGCTGAAGGTGTGATTCCGTGGCCCAGCCGATGTAATCATCATATTGATTTCTGACCTGCACCCACCCGCCGGCGGCTGATGCCAGTATTTCCACGCATTCGCCCCACAGCAACTGGGAAATCATTTCGCTTCTGTGTGCCCATTCCATGCGCAAAGGCGCAACAGGCACAGTTACAACAGCATATGGCATATGAATTGTATAAATCCGTTTTAGTATCCAATAATCTTGTACCGGTAATGAACTTTTTCCGATTTAATACGTAAATATAAAATATTAAGTTTATGCACCAGCAGTTAACCAGTTTATCGGATAAAGAGTTAATATCCCGGACCAGAAAACAAAAAGACCGGGAAGCGGAGGGCGTGTTGATGGAAAGATACAGTCATTTACTGGTGGCAATTTCCCTACCTCAGTTAAATAATCGTACCAACCTTGACCCCAACGTTGTTTTTCCCAATTTACTACAGCGACTTAGCGCAAGTCTCAAAACACAATCCATCTATAAAGCAAATGAATGGATCTTGCATACGCTGCGCGGTTACTTCAGCAAACAGGAAAAAACCACCCCGTTCTACCCGTCCCGCGATGGCAGAGACATCCTGCACATCGAGAACAAGGTGGAGAAAGCATCTACAAATACTATAGACCGCGAGGAGCTTGTCGTCCGGCTGGAACAGGCTTTGCAACGCCTTCCTGCAGAAGACAGGTCCCTGTTGCAGGACTTTTATCTTGAAAATAAATCATTCACAGAATTAGCTGCAGCCAAAGGCTGGAACCGGGATAAGGTGCGCAACCAGCTGAAGGCTTCCAAAAACAAATTGGCCAAGCTTTTCATCAATCAGGCGTATGTTAAATAATCATTCAACCCAGCATGATAAGGTGATCAAGATCTTCTCAGGCATCCGTTGCCTGAGTAAGGATCAGTTCCCCCGCTATTTGGACGGGAGACTGACAGACGTGGAAAAACACCTGGTAGAACAACACCTGGTAGATTGTGATCTCTGCTTTGAAGCATTACAGGCGCTCGAACAGGAAGGGAACACGGATCGTTACAACGACCTTACCGGCAAACTGCAACGCTATATCCAGCAAAGCATTTCCCCGGTATCACATACACAGAAGGTGGCAAAATATACCCGCAAGGAAAAATACAAGGAAAATTTCCTGGTATTCTTCTGGATCCTGGCATTCGGCGCCATGGGCATCAGTGGCGTATATGTACTCCGAGGACATATCCGTAACCAGCCGGTAGTACCACGTATTATGGCCAGCGCTGTGCCGCCGGTACATGAAACTGCGGATAAAACAGATACAGAAACGAATCCCGACCAGTCTATCGTACAACCTGATCACGTATCTCCTCCTCCTGCTGTACCGGTGACTGCTCAACCCGTTCCGGGAAATATACTGGCCGTTCCGGGCACCACACCTGTAACAACTGCTCCTGCGCCAGCTGCTAAGCCGGCCGCTCCCCCTGTGGTGCTAAGTGCCGCGGATTCAGCAAAATTAAAAGCCCTAAATGCTGCCAAAGCAGCTAAACTGAAGGCAAGGACTGATAGTATCCGAAAAGTAAATCTTGCAGCCGCAGCAGCGGCCCGTAAAACGGATTCTATCAATAAAGTAAACGAACAATTACAGCGAGACCAGCAGGCAAAAGAAGACGCCGCTGCAAAAGCCCTGGTGGCAGCTAAAGAAAAGGACCTGGCCACTCCGGAGGCGCCCAGAAGGGACGAAACGCCTAAAAAAGAAGTCGCTACCGTTCCCATGACCAATAGTGATGAAAATCTCTATAAATCTGCCTTACAACTACAGCAGCAGGGCAGTATAAACGAGGCCATGGACCATTATCGCAGGATAGAGTCGAATGGAAACCCCAGGTATGTAGAACTGGCGCGGTACCAGCTGGCCATCTGTTATCGCAGTAAGGGCCAGTCCGGCAAGGCCAGACGCATGTTTAAGGAAGTAGTACGTATGGAAGGCAGTATGAAGAATGCCGCCCAGCAGGCACTCGATTCGATGTAAATCTCCATTGACAAAAGATATAAAACAGCCACCTCTACCGGGTAGAGATGGCTGTTTTCATTTAATAAAAGCAGGTTATGGATGGCGTAAAAGGCAGGCATCTACCAGCGATATAAAAAAAATCACATTTATTATCCATTAATTTTATGGAATTTTTATGAAGATTGCATCTTATAAGCAGCATTCCATTTTTTAGCCTGTGAATTATCCGGAAATACATAACATATCAGACCAGGAATTACTGCTACGGTTCAAAGCAGATGGTAACAGCGAGTGGATCGGTGAATTATTCGACCGCTACGCCGTACTTTTACTGGGTATGTGCATGAAATACCTCAAAAATGAGGAAGATGCACGTGATGCCGTACAGCAGATTTTCCTGAAAGTATTGTCAGATGTCAACAAACATGAGATACAATACTTCCGTGCCTGGATATACCAGGTAGCCAAGAACCATTGTCTGATGCAGATCCGTCAGAACCATATGAAGTATAAGGAAGAGATCAGCGACCGAAACCTTGGAAGTATGGAAGCGGAGCAGGAAGATAAGCGTATGCACCAGGAAAAGGACCTGATGCTGGAGAATATGGAGCAGGCGATGAACCAGTTAAGTCCTGAGCAGAAAATCTGTGTGGACCTTTTTTATCTTCATAAAAAATCCTACCAGCAGATTGCTGATGAAACGGGATTTAATCTGATGCAGGTAAAAAGCCATATTCAGAACGGGAAGCGGAATCTCAAAATTATACTGGAAAAACAACAACGCGCAAACAAGCGATAATTTGCATCAATTGATATGAACGAGCATTTCAAAGATATATTTGTCACTACTGGTTGTCCTTCGCAGCAACAGCTACTGGATTATGTCCAGGGGCGACTGACGCCGGAGGAACAGCATGAGATAGAGATGCATTTGTCTGATTGTGAGCTTTGCAGTGAGGCGCTGGAGGGGTTATCTGCTATTCAGGAGAAGGAAAAAATTCCTGCGATGGTCAGGCAGATGAAGTGGGACCTGATGAAGAAGTTACATAAACGATACCGGAGAAATCGCCGGCCGGAGAATTTTAATATATCCCTTACCGTTATAGTGCTGGTGATATTATTTATTATTCTTGCTATGTTCTTCGGATTTCATTTCTTTACACATCACAGATAAAAGTACATTACTGTATAAATAAATTATCAGGGCCTTACAGGCCCTTTTTTTATTAGTACAGGGTTCTGTTTTCCTTGCTGTTCCAGTCTTCAAAAACGCTGATGGCATCCGGGGAAGGTATGTGTATCAGCGGAATACGTTTCTCTTCGTGAGGTTTTCCTATCTCATCATAAATAAACGAGTCGTCGAAAGCGATAGCGGCGGCATCTTCTTTGGTGTTGGCATAATACACACGATCCGGGCGGGCCCAGTAGATAGCTCCCAGGCACATGGGGCAGGGCTCACAGGAAGTGAATATCTCGCAGCCATTGAGCTGGAAAGTATTCAGGCTGGCACAGGCGTTGCGTATGGCCATTACTTCGGCATGCGCCGTAGGGTCGTTGTTGCAGAGGACCTGGTTCCATCCCTCTCCTACTATTTCATCCCCTCTGACTACTATAGCTCCAAAAGGTCCACCATCACCACTTTTCATTCCTTTTGCCGATAAACGGACCGCATGTTCCATGAATTTTATTTCTCTTTCTCCGATCATGATTATTTGTGTTGATGTAGTCACAATTTAGTGAAAAAGCGTTGGAAAATGGTCTGTTGCGAACGCAGGATCTTTGATGATTAAGTTGTTGATAGTGATTTAAGCGAATTAGCCGTTGATACCTTCGGTATCAACGGGGAGATTCCGCCCCTGCGGGGCGGGGCTACTGGTTGATGGTGTTTTATGATTTAGGCGATTTGGCAAGTGATCTCTACTGAGTAGAGATCACTTGAGTGGTCCGCCCCTGCGGGGCGGGTGCGCTGCGCGTGGCGTAAATAAAAAACCCCGCGAAGAATCGCGGGGTTTATTGTAAACTATGTATCGTCGTATTTAGAATTATTTATTTCGAACTACTACAACGCCATCAAAAACATCTATCAACACTGGTTTTGATTTGTCGATATCACCTGCGAGAATTTTCTTACTCAGCAGGTTGATGATTTCTTTCTGGATGAGGCGTTTTAATGGTCTGGCTCCAAACTGCGGATCGTAACCCTGTACAGCGAGGAACTCCAGCGCATAATCAGAGAATTCCAATATTATGCCATTTTTAGCGACCATCTCCTTCAATTGTTGTAATTGTATGTTAATGATTCCTTTAATTTCGTCGCGCATTAACGGCTGGAACATGATGACCTCGTCTACACGGTTCAGGAACTCAGGGCGGATGGTTGCTTTCAGCAGTGTCATTACCTCTGCCTTGGTTTTATCCACTATTTCTTCCTTGTTGCCTTCGTCGATATTTTCGAAGTTTTCCTGGATAATCTGGCTACCCATATTGCTGGTCATGATGATAATCGTGTTTTTGAAATTCACGATCCTGCCTTTGTTATCTGTGAGGCGGCCATCGTCGAGTACCTGTAACAAAATGTTAAAAGTATCGGGGTGTGCTTTTTCGATTTCATCCAGTAATACTACAGAGTATGGTTTACGACGTACTGCTTCGGTCAGCTGTCCGCCTTCATCATATCCGACATATCCCGGAGGCGCTCCTACCAGTCGGCTTACGCTGTGTTTTTCCTGGTATTCACTCATATCGATGCGTGTCATCATGGTTTCATCATCGAAGAGGTATTCTGCCAGGGCTTTTGCCAGTTCTGTTTTACCAACACCGGTAGTGCCGAGGAAGATAAAGGAACCGATGGGCCGGCGTGGGTCCTGAAGGCCTGCGCGGCTACGGCGGATGGCATCAGATACAGCGATGATGGCTTCTTCCTGTCCTACCACACGTTGGTGCAGTTCTTCTTCCAGGTTGAGGAGCTTATCTTTTTCGCTCTGCATCATTTTAGCAACCGGGATGCCGGTAGCTTTTGCCACATTTTCCGCGATATCTTCCGCATCCACTTCTTCTTTCAGCATACGTTTGTGATTCGCAGATAAATCTTCCAGGTCTTTCGTCAGGTCATCTACCAGTTTTTCCTGCTCTTTCACTTTACCGTAGCGGATTTCAGCTACGCGGCCAAAATCGCCGTTACGTTCGGCCTGTTCGGCTTCGAGTTTAAGATTTTCTATCGCAGATTTAGCGTTTTGTATTTTGTCTACTACTTCTTTTTCTGCCTGCCACTTTGCTTTGAAGGTATTACGCTCATCGCTGAGGCGTGATATTTCGGCAGCCAGTTCGGCCAGTTTATCTTCATCGTTTTCGCGTTTGATCGCTTCTCTTTCAATTTCGAGCTGACGGATTTTACGTTCCAGTTCATCCAGTTCTTCCGGCATGGAATTCATTTCCAGGCGAAGTTTGGCTGCACTTTCATCGATAAGGTCAATGGCCTTGTCGGGCAGGAAACGGTCGGTGATATAGCGGTGTGATAATTCCACGGCAGCGATGATCGCTTCGTCTTTTATCAGCACGTGGTGATGACTTTCGTACCTTTCTTTGAGTCCGCGGAGAATAGAAATCGCATCTTCTACGCTTGGTTCATCTACCAATACTTTCTGGAAGCGACGTTCCAGTGCTTTATCTTTCTCGAAATATTTCTGGTATTCGTTGAGGGTGGTAGCACCGATAGCGCGGAGTTCACCGCGTGCCAGTGCGGGTTTCAGGATATTGGCAGCATCCATGGCACCTTCCATGGCGCCGGCACCGATGAGGGTATGGATTTCATCAATAAAGAGGATGATTTCACCATTACTCTCTGCTACTTCCTTTACCACGCCTTTTAATCTTTCTTCAAACTCACCGCGGTATTTGGCACCCGCCATCAGTGCGCCCATGTCGAGTGCATAGATGATTTTACTTTTCAGGTTTTCCGGAACGTCGCCGTTGATGATACGATGTCCGAGTCCTTCCACGATAGCGGTTTTACCTACACCTGGTTCCCCTACGAGGATAGGATTATTTTTAGACCTGCGGGAGAGTATATGTAAAGTTCTGCGGATTTCCTCATCGCGACCGATTACCGGGTCGAGTTTACCTTCGCGGGCCAGTTCGTTGAGGTTTTTCGCATATTTCTGTAAGGTATTATATTGGCTGCCGCCAGACTGAGAGTTGACGGTTTCGCCTTTACGCAATTCTTTTATAGCAGCTTTGAGGCCTTTTTCAGTGAGGCCGGCATCTTTGAGCAATTTGGCGGTATCATCGCTGCCGCCGAGAATTGCCAGCAGCAGGTGTTCTACACTCACAAATTCGTCTTTGAATTCTTTGATGGAGGCACCAGCTCTCAGCATAGCATTATTGGCATCGCGGGAGAGCATTTGTCCTGCGTCGCCTCCGGCCATGCGCGGATATTTTTGCAGCTGTTCGTTGAGTTTGCTGTTGAGGAAGGTAGTGTTCACATCATTCTTCTTCAACAGGTATTCAATCGGGCTGTCCTGGTCATCTAGCAGCGCCTTAAGTATATGCCCTGTTTCGATGGCCTGGTTCTGGTTGTTGAATGCCAGTTGCTGCGCCTGTTGCAGTATTTCCTGCGATTTAATTGTGAAATTATTAAGATTCATAAGTTTTTGTTTTCTCCTTTTTTGTGTCTACAAACGTGCTTTTTTAACAACAAAGCCTGAACCAATGTTTTGAGACCGGAAATTTTGGCACTTTTTTGCGTACCGACCTGAATTTTTAGCAGAAAATTGATGCAGAACCTGCTAATATTACATCATATTTTAAGCATTACCTATATTAATTTGTGGGCATGCCATTGACCATTAGAAAGTACGTACAGCATCTCGTTTGTGCGTTAACGTTAGTAACAGTGAACATGGCCGTTAAGGCCCAGGAAAAGCGTATTATTTCCACACCGGCAAAACTGCTTGCAGACATCCATACCTATCGGGATAAATATCCGGGGAGCAGCTTACAGGTGATGATTCCTGCCGGCACCTATTATGCTGAAAAGCCACTGGAGATAACGCCGGAAGATGTTCGTGGCCTGAAGGCCGTAACGATACAGGGAGCCGGGGCAAACGCCACTGTCATCAGCGGCGGGGCAATGATAAAAGCCACTTTCCTGCCCTGGAAAAATGGTATTTATGTGGCTAAAGTCGCGATTCCATTCGAATTTGACCAGCTATACGTTAATAATGAAGCGCAGGTAAGGGCACGTTATCCGAACTACGACAGCAGCGCCACCCATTATCATGGCTATGCTGCCGATGCGGTGAGCAAAGCCAGGATTGCCTCCTGGAAAGACCCCGCAGGCGGATATATCCATGCATTGCATAAAGCAGAATGGGGCGGCTATCATTACCTGATCCAGGGTGTTAACGAAGATACCACCCTTCAACTGGCTGGCGGCTACCAGAACAACCGGCAGATGGGTATGCATAGCAGTATCAGGTTTGTGGAGAACATCTTCGAAGAGCTGGATACTGCCAGGGAATGGTATTATGACAAGCACCAACAGCAGCTATATTACAAACCCGCACCAGAAGTGAATCCCGCAAAAGCAAGTCTGGTTGTATCGAAGCACCAGGGACTAATCATTCTCAAAGGCAGTGCGGAAGCGCCTTTAAGCCATGTAACCATCAGGGATATACGTTTTACGCAATGCAGGAGTAGTTTCATGGACACGAAGGAGCCATTGCTCCGTAGCGACTGGGCAATATATCGTGGTGGTGTGGTACTGCTGGATGGTACACGTAACTGTGTGATTCGCGATTGTGATTTCGATAACAATGGTGGCAATACCATCTTCCTGAGTAATTATAATAAACTGGATACCATAGCAGGCAATCATATTTATAACAATGGCGCCAGTGGCATTTGTTTTGCCGGCAATGCCGATGCAGTAAGGGCCCCGTTGTTTGAGTACAATCAATCACAGTCCTTCAGCACCATAGACACCGTTGCAGGACCAAAAACCAACCATTTTCCTGATTCCTGCCTGGTTAATGATAACCTCATACATGATATCGGACAGATAGAAAAGCAAATTGCCGGTGTGCAGCTGTCTATGAGCGCACATATCACCGTTGCTCATAACAGTATTTATAATCTCCCACGTGCAGGCATCAACGTTAGTGAAGGTACCTGGGGCGGGCATATCATTGAATACAACGACGTATTTAATACCGTGCTGGAAACTGGCGACCATGGCAGTTTTAACTCCTGGGGCCGCGACAGATGGTGGTATCCGGACCGCAAAGAAATGGATAGTATAGCCGCTGTTCATCCGTGGCTGGTAAAGCAGGATGCCATGTATACAAATATCATTCGTAATAACCGCTTTCGTTGCGACCATGGCTGGGATATAGACCTGGACGATGGTTCTTCCAACTATGAGATTTACAATAATGTTTGTCTGCACGGAGGACTAAAGCTCAGAGAGGGTTTCGGGAGAAAAGTATATAATAATATTATCATCAACAACTCTTTTCATCCGCATGTATGGTTTAAAAACAGCGGTGACGAATTCCGGGAAAACATCGTCATGACTGGTTACAAACCTATTGGCATTAAGTACTGGGGCAGGCAGATCGATCATAATTTTTTCCCTGACAGCATTGCTTTAGCCAGTGCCAGGGCAGCCGGAACAGACGCCCATAGCAGCTATGGTGATCCAGGGTTTAAAGCGCCTGCAACAGGAGATTATACCGTTACCAATGCGGCTGTATTTACTACGGGATTCAGGAATATTGACATGTATTCTTTTGGTGTTATAGCACCAAGGTTGAAGCGGATAGCTGCCAGGCCTGTATTTCCGGCACTGATTGCTGAAAAGGAAAAAGACAAAGGGAAAACTTTTCAATGGAAAAGCGGCGTATTTAAAAATATAGTAACCCTGGGAGAACGTTCTGCCACTGGCATGGCCGACAACAATGGTGTGCTGGTGATAAAGGCGCCCTCCCCTGCCATGGGTTTACAGGAGAATGATGTAATACTGGAACTCAATCATCTACCCATAAAAAATATAACAACACTGGAAGAAGCGCTGGATAAGGTAAGCGGCAAATTTGTACTGAAAGTATTCCGCGGACAAAAAGCGGTTACTTTGTAGCCTGATATATCACCCAATATTGTGTAAAAGCATCCTGGCAACAGGATGCTTTTTCTATGATGCAGCTTCCAGATCTTTTTTCATTTGCCGGCGTATACGGGTACGGTGTTGCGCGCCCCACTCATGCAGTGCCATTACTACTGCTTTCAGGCTGCCTGCATATTCGGTTTTTTCATATTCTACAATAACAGGGGTTGCTTTGGCATTCACCTTTCTTTTAATAAAGCCATTGAGTTCCAATTCTTTCAGTTCATTGGAAAGCACCCTTGCAGAGATGCCATTCAGGGAGCGCTGCAGTTCATTGAAGCGAAGGGGACCTTCGCTGAGGGCTATAATAATGCGCAGTTTCCATTTGCCACCTATGGCATAGAGTGCATCTCCAACGGCTCCCAGTGCGCCTGCGCAGGCACTGCTCATAGGGGCTTCGTATTCCTTTAATATTTTTTCGTCTGCCATAATTCAACATTAACTAACCAAAAGGTTACTACTAACCTTTAGATTACTAGTAACCTTTAGTAAGCTAAGGTACGTAGTTTTGTGCTATCAAAATAAAAATACAATCATGAAGAACATATTGCATATCAGCTCAAGCCCGCGTGGGGAGGCCTCTAACAGCATTTTACTGGCGAACAGGGTCATCAGCAATTTACTCGAAAAATATCCGGAGAGCAAAGTAATCCATAACGATACCGTTAAGAAAGACTATGCCCACCTGGACAGCGTTTTACAGGGCGCCTATTTTACGCTGCCGACAGACAGAACAGCATTGCAGGAAGAAGCTATTCAGGACTCAGAAGAAGCCGTTGCACAGCTGGAAGATGCTGACGTTATCATCATCAGCGTTGCCATGTACAACTTCAGCATACCATCCGCATTGAAAGCCTGGATAGACCATGTGGTCAGGGCAGGAAAAACCTTCAGCTATGGCAATGGCAAGCCGGAAGGATTGCTGAGCAGCAACAAAAAGGTATACCTGGCCATTGCATCTAATGGTGTATTTACAGAAGGGCCGCTGAAAGCACTGGACTTCACGGAACCTTATCTGCGGTTTATTCTGTCGTTTATCGGATTGACAGACATTACCACTTACCGTATAGAAGGTGCCGGTATGCCGGATTTAAAAGAAACAGCCGTGGAGAAAGGATTACAGCAGGTGGCAGTGGCATAAAAATAATAATTGGTTTAAACAAAAAGCGCTCTCTGAAAACAGAGAGCGCTTTTTATGTATAGCTATCGTGGAATATAATCCAGTGGTTATTCCCAGGATTTCACGAGTTCCTGGTTTTTCTCTACCCAGGCTTTAACGCCGGCAGTTTCATTACCATCCGCGTCGTTGATGGCGCCCATCAGTGAACCTAATTGCTCACTGTTGAGTTTGAATTTACGGAAGAAGTTAACCGCAGTGGTATCCCTTATCGTAAATTCATTATTGGCAATGGTCTGAATTTTCTCTGTTTCGCCGAAGACCTTTTTAGGATCTTCCAGGAAGCGGAGTTTAAATTCAGAGAACATAAAATGCGGTTCCCATCCGGTGATCACCACCGGTTGCTTTTCGCTGATGCTTTTCTTCAGCGTTGCCAGCATGGCGGCTTCACTGGAAGATTGCAGCTGGTAATCGAGCGAATAGGCATGTACAGCTTCTTCGGCCTTGTCCATGATACCGGCACCTGCATCAATACCAACAATTTTACCACCGAATTTTGCTTTTGCATTGTTCAGGTCTTCAATCGTTCTGGCATCCACGTAATCCGGCACTACCAGGCCAATACGTGCTCCATCGAAGTTGGTATTGAGTACGGTGATTTTTTCGCCGAAATTCTGCATATAGGTTTTATGGGTAACGGGCATCCATGCATCCATGAATATATCTGCATCACCACCTGCAACAGCGGCGAAAACAGGCGCAACATCTGCATTCTTCAATACAACCGTATATCCTTTTTTCTCCAGCAGATTTTTAGCGAGGTTGGTCATGGCCACCCCTTCTGCCCAGTTGACATAGGCGATGGTGATTTTCTTTTCGTCAGACTGATTGGACTGACAGGCAGAGATACCTATTAGTGCGATGGCCAATACAGCCAGGATAACTTTTCTCATACACATGTTTCTATTCTGTTCTAATACTTTTTTTACACTTTTGTTTTAACCTTCCTTTTACCGAAAGACTGGGTAATACGATCCAGGATGATGGCCAGGATTACTACAGCGATACCACCTTCGAACCCGACACCAATTTTCAGTTGGGTGATCCCCTTCAATACAATTTCTCCCAGTCCGCCTGCGGCGATCATAGCAGAAATTACCACCATGGATAATGCCATCATGATCGTCTGGTTTACACCAGCAAGTATGGTAGGCATAGCCAGGGGCAATTCTACCTTAAACAGCAGTTGCCGTGGTGTAGCCCCGAAAGACCGGGTAGCTTCCACGATATCTGCCGGTACCTGTTGAATACCGAGGGTTGTTAATCGGACAGCGGGGGGCATTGCAAAGATGATAGTGGCGAATACACCCGGAACTTTTCCAAGACCGAAGAATAATACGGCTGGGATCAGGTATACGAATGCCGGCATAGTTTGCATAAAGTCGAGTATAGGGCGCATAATGCTACCTGCGACTTTATTTCTGGCCGCCCATATGCCAAATGGTATGCCAATTAATAAGGCGATTACTGCAGATACCAGGATAAGCGCCATTGTTTCCATGGTTTGGGGCCAGTAGCCCATGCCATATACCAGGCCGAGGCCCAGCAGGGAAAACACGCCGGCGCCCCATCCGGCGCGGCGCCATGCCAGCAAGGTTATCAGCCCGATCACCACGTAGAACGGCAAGCCGTTCAGCAGCCACTGGACTGAATTTACCATCACTTCCACCACCTCTTTTATCATCTTGAAAAAAGGGTGAAAATGCTGGGTAAGCCAGTTAATAAAATCTTCTATATATTTTCCTATTTTAATCATAATCTACGTTTAGTCATAAGGGTTATAATGTCTGTGTACCCATGGTTTCAATAATGAGGGCAGTCTGGGAAATGAGCCCTAATAATTTGTTTGACTGTGGATGAACGACCGCAACCGGTTTATCCGTTTCCGCAATAAATGGTAGCATTTGTTCCACAGTGGTGTCCGGGTAGGCGACGGGAACTTCGCGGTGAATGACCGCTTCAATGGTTTTATCGCCGCGGCGTTTTACTTCCAGGACTTCGTTGAGGTAAACGAATCCGAGGAAATGTTTATCAATGGTAACAGCGGGCAAGATATTGAGGCCTGTACTTCTCATTTTACGCAGGCTTCCTTCCGGGCCATCCTTGCGGAATACGGCGGATACAGGTTGTCTATCCATGAGGGAAGAAGCCGTGATAATGGCTTTTCTGTCTACCTTTTCCACGAAGGAGGAAACATATTCTGTAGCAGGACTGGTAAGGATTTCCTCCGGTGTACCTATCTGAATAATTTCTCCGTCTTTCATGATGGCGATACGATCGCCGAGGCGGATAGCTTCGTCGAGATCATGTGTAATAAAGACAATTGTTTTATGCATTTTTTCCTGGAGGTCCAGCAGTTCGTCCTGCATTTGGGTACGAATGAGGGGGTCCAGTGCGGAGAAGGCTTCATCCATGAGCAGTACTTCCGGATCATTTGCCAGTGCGCGTGCGAGTCCGACGCGCTGTTGCATACCACCGGAAAGTCCGGATGGGTGCTGATTTTCATAGCCTTTCAATCCGACCATTTCTATCACCTCTGCCGCTTTTGCATTTCTTTCCTCCAGTGGAGTTCCTTGCAGCTCGAGACCGAAGGCCACATTTTCCAGTACGGTACGATGCGGCAGCAGTCCAAACTGCTGGAATACCATGGCAATTTCTTTTCGGCGTATTTCCTGGAGTTGCTTATCGTTGAGCTGCGTGATATTGGTATCATTGATGATGATATCGCCGGAAGTGGGTTCTATCAGGCGGTTCAGGCATCTGAGCAGACTAGACTTACCACTGCCGGAAAGTCCCATGATAACAAAAAATTCCCCTTTCTGAATTTCGAAGGAGGCTTCCTTTACTCCTATCGTACATCCGGTAGCAGCGAGGATTTCAGCTTTACTTTTACCTTCCTTCAGCATGTGGAGTGCGGTATCGCGTTCACGACCGAAGATAAGGGTAAGGTTGTCTATTTTGAGTTTAGGCATCATCGTTAATTGTGTTTAGAAGTAGTAACCAATATTTATGTTAAAGCGGCTATGCCATGACTCGCCGGGTGTACCGGCGGCGAGGGCATCGTCCCATACGGGGCCAAGCCAGGGGTGATTTTTACCGGCAGCCCAGTCTATATAAGTATAGATATGACCTGCAGTAACCATACACCCCAGTACATTCATCTGTGAATCTTCGAACCCTGCTGTTTGTTTATCCATGTAGGAATAATCGTTATAGAAAGTCAGGGAAGAGACAGGCCCCCATTTTACCGGTTGGGTAAAGGACAGCGAAGCCGTATGGATAAAGGCTTTGGAAGCCACCTGGTAAGCGGAGCCATAGGCTGCCATGCTTACTGCATCGTGGTATTGCGCCGAATCAGCTACATTGTACTGATAGTACATCGATTGCAATTTCAGGTTCCATTTATGATAATTCAGGTTAGCGTGTAATGCGGCTGCGTAGTGACTTCCCATATCGCGGGTGGGAATGTTGTATAGTCCGCCGGCCATAACGGAGACGCCTACACTATTATCTTTATTAATAAAATATTCTGCGCGGGCATTACCCTGATTTACTTCTTTATTTCTTCCGGCAACATCGTAAGAGTACCTGGAAGGGTCTGTGGGCGTATCATCTCCGAAGTTGAGCTCTTCTGCATTTTTGAAGAAGGCCAGTTCGTACTTCCATTTGGGAGATACGCGTTCGAATTTTATTCCCATATCATAATCATCTTCCTTACCTACATAATAAGGCAGGTTAAAGAACCAGCTATGTGAGTTGTAGGTAATATTTCCGAAGGGCACCTGCGTAAGGCCGACATCAATGCGTGTGGAATCATTGAAATGGTAGCTCACGTAGCCTTCTTTCAGCATGGCGCCGCCGAAATCCTTTGAATAGAAGCGGTATTCGGCATGCAGGGAAAGCTGTTTCCATGCAGCATCTGCGTTGACGCGAAACATATCATAGCCGAAGTCGCCCCCGCGTTTTACCTGTTCTTTTTTCCAGGAAGAATTATTATAGTTAAATCTTAATGCACCTCCAATATGTAAAGAAGGTTTATCATTGTTTTTACTGTTATTCAGTGAATCCTGCGCGTTGGCAAACATGGGCAGGAGGAAAAAACAGGTACACAGGTATAGCCATTTAAGGCGGTTGTAACGGGAAAAATAAGCGTTAATGGCATAGGAGTTCCTAACCATCCATGATTGTTGAATCATAGCAGTCATAGTTCTAATGTGTTTAAGCTGATCTTTTCCTCTGCGACATAGGAATCCTATATGCAGGAACTGCATGTAACAGTTAATCGGAAATGAAACCGGGCGCGAAGTGGCCCGACAAGTGATCAATACCAATAAATAGCGACTGTTCTATCGTAATGAGCGTGCTCGGAAGGCACTTTGAACAGTCTTGAAATGCGTCAAGCTTGACGAAGGTACAAAAAATCGGGCAGGAAGCCAAACGATTCTTAAAAAAATGTGAACAACAAGCGGGCATCTACTGTTATAAACAAGCAAATTAGTGTTTTCTGTTACCTACGGATAGATAGATATTCCAATTCCGCCCCGAACTATTTTCATCATTTATTAAACCTCACAATTATGTCTTTCGACTTATTAGAAAGTGTAAAAAATCTTTTCAGCGGCAATCTCGTTAGTCAAATTTCCGCTCAATTAGGAGAGAGTGAAGGGAACGTACAAAAGGCCCTTGGCGGTATTGTACCGACTGTTTTAACGGGTCTGCTTCATAAAACAGAGAATAGCGGAGATGCTTCCGGATTGCTGAATATGGTAAAGGGAGCTGCATCAGATGCTTCCCCGACAGCATTGTCATCCGCCCTGCAATCAGGAGGAGGTGGTTTGATGTCGAAGGGAGCCGATATGCTGAAAAGTATTTTTGGAGATAAGGTTGGGTCTATTACATCCATGATATCTTCCTTTTCAGGCATTAAAGAGAGCAGTGCCAATACCTTGCTGAGCTCCGCAGCACCTGCCACCTTGGGTACGGTAGGTCAGTATGCGATCCAGAACAACCTGAACCCGAGCGGGTTTTCATCTTTCCTCAGTTCGCAAAAAGATAAAATACTTGGTGCGATGCCATCAGGGCTGAATCTGGCAGGATTACTCGGTTTGGGTAGTCTGGGTGAGATTGGCCATAAACTGAGTGGTATGGCAGGAAATGTAGGCCATACAGTAGGCAATGCGGCCAGTTCTACGGTCAATTCCGTCAAGCAGGCCGGCGGCGGCAACAAATGGATCTGGTCATTGATCCTGATATTGGTAGCCATCATATTACTCTGGTACCTGATGCGTGGTTGTGGCGGTTCCAAAAACGCAGAGCCTGTTACAGACAGTGTAACCAATGCGCAGCTGGCCGATTCTGTGGGTGCTTCTACCCCTCCGGTGACTTCTGAGTCTGTACGGGAAAGCATCCAGGTTACATTACCTGACGGCACCGTTTTAAATGCCTACAAAGGTGGTATTGAAGACCAGCTGGTTACTTTCCTGAAAGATAGTACCAAGCCTGCCGGAAAAGATGTATGGTATGATTTCGATAACCTGAATTTCGAAACAGGCAGTGCTAAACTGACACAGGAAAGCATGACACAGGTAAGCAACATTGCGGCTATTCTGAAGGCATTTCCGAAAACAAAAATTAAGATTGGCGGCTACACTGATAAAACCGGTGATGCTGCTGTAAATAAAAAATTATCTCAGGAAAGAGCTGATGCCGTGGTAGGTGAATTAAAGAAACTGAACGCACAGACCAGCCAGTTACTGGGAGCAGAAGGTTATGGTTCAGAATTTGCGAAAGCAGCTGCCGATGCACCTGATGAAGAACGCAAAAAAGACAGACATATTTCTGTTGGTGTCAGAGAGAAATAACAGGCACCCGTTATCATATTATGTAAAAAGGCGTCTCTATGTAGATAGAGACGCCTTTTTGTTTCTATAACAAGCTATTATTGTTCTTTCACAAAAACAATCCTGGAACGATCTGATTTGTAAATGGCATTTCTGAATGCCACCAGTGCATTGTAATCAGCTGCAGGGAATGTGCCTGCCAGTATTTCCAGCTTACGTATATACGTGATCGTCTTATCCTTTACTGTCAGGTTCATTTCGAAGGTGCCGAACTTTGTTTTCAGTTGCTGACCTTTGGGAAGTCCTTCCAGCTGGTAACCGGCAGGAATTTTTATGTTAATACTATCAATATCACAATAAGCCATGTCGATCCGTACAGGGGATGTACGCAGAGAATCTTCTTCCAGCTTTAACCCTGTCGCATTAAGGATATTAGGCAGGAGAAACATCCGTTTACCTTGTACCGTAGCGTAGTTATTGCCTTTGATCTGGAGTTTTTCCATCACTTCAGGCAACTTACCGATATCCCCTGTATTGGCGGATATATCGAAGTTCAGTACATCATAACTGGCCAGTGAGAACGACTTCCGTAAAGATTCCAGCTGATGTTCCCGACTGGTGTAGATTGCCCTGCTGACATAGTTTTCCTGTTGTTCGCCGGTACGTCTGATGGCCACATTCATTACAATATGCCCGGTATCATTAATGGCTGCATCGATAACGGATATTTGCTGGTTATCTGCCGTGCTGAGTGCAGGTGTATTCACCAGTTTACTATTCGCCGAATCAAGGAGCAATACAGGTCTGTTCCCGGTAGAGCTACCCATATAACCCGGGCTGGTGAGTGGGCTGGTACATTCCAGGAAGATCGTGTCTTTCCCGTTAGGCACACAGGCTATCATGTGATTGAAGTAATTACCAGGAAATTCTACCGGTAATCTGTCGGGATTTTCATCTAAATCAGCTAATACCAAATGAGAAGGAATGCCAACTTCTTTCAGCATGGCATGCATCATATTGGAGAGCGATTTACAATCTCCATAACCTGTTTTAGCAGTGGTGGCGGCATCGATGGTCTGGAAACCGCCGATACCTAACTGAATGCTGATATAGCGAAAGTTTTTCTGCAGGTACTTGTATAACGCTTTTACTTTTTCTTCTTTATTGGGCAGCGGATCGGCTATTTCGTGAACTTTGGCTTTTACATTTGCAGGTAGTTCATCCCTTCCTGCATTGAGGGCATACACGAAATTGCCCAGGTCTTTCCAGGAGTCTCTGTTGCCATGAAAGCTGCCATAGTCATACTCCTTAGCACCGAGATACAGACCCGATATCCTTTCCTGCAGCGGGAGTGCATATGCTTCCTTACGAAAGGCCGGCATATTGGTTAATGTCCAGGTATAGCTTTTCCCTTCTTTCACATCTGCGGTTACAGGTGCCTGGTTAAGTTGCTGTGGCTGATATTTTAACTCCATTCCGGGAGAAGTCACGATATTCACTACAGCCTTTTCAACAGCCTGTGAGGGAGATCCCTGCGGAAACCATGACATCGTGTAAAAGGCTGTGTTATACTTGTATTCAAACTCCCATTCCACGGTATATGGGAATACAGAACTTTTACCAAAAGAATAGTACTTATACCTGTTATCAGTGATGAGTGATTCATCGCCGGTGCCGGCATAGTCTTTTATATCACTTTGCCGCATCCGTTGATCCTGCAACCCAAGTAAATTATAGCGTACGCCAGACATGCTGCGCAGCTCATTTAACTTGTCATATGCCAGTGCCATGGATGCTGCACCCTCTCCTTCTGCGTCAAGGATGGTTACCACCAGGTGAATGGTTTTCCTAATTTCTTTCGGACTGATAAACCTGTAGGTTGTTTCTGAAAGTCGTACTACACTATGTGCATTCTTCTTCAGGTCAGCATTAATAGTGGTAATCGGGTAGACAGGATCACCTGCCAACGCGGTTTTCGCCACACAACCGATTAATAGAAACAGCAATGTTTTTTTCAAGGTTATGCTTTTTTCTTTTTCAATACAATTTGTTCCGCCTGTTTTTTCACGATCATATCGAAGAAGCCGCGCAGCGGTTCATAATCTTCCGGCGTGAAGGTTGCTTTAGTAAAGCGTATACGGCAACGCAGCTGTATATGATCATCCACCTGCTGAATAAGATATTGGAACTGGCCTTCGTTTTCATTGAAGCTAACGATAGAAGGTTTAGGCATCTCGTCTACCGCATATCCTGAAGGAATCTGCAGGTTCATGGAATAGATTTCATCAAATACTGCAGGCATTTCTACCGGATATTTACGTTCTGCCGCGGTAAACAGGTTATGCTTAGTTCCTTCTCCCAGCATGGGGTTGAGGTAAATTACATCGTCGCCTGCACCTTCATCGCTTTTTATCTTAAAGTTGTATTTTACCAATACCGGGTTATCCAGATCTTCCAGGTTGTCCAGTTCAGTATCAGAGATTTCCACTTCACCATTATATGCTTTTCTGATCTTCTCAAAATAGCCTTCTTTCTTTGTTTTCTCCACTTGTGTACGGATACCGTAGGAGCCGAGGTAAGTTGGCTGTTGCTGGAATTCACCTGAGAATGCACCATTTTCGAACTTACTAAAAGACACGGTGGTAATGGCAATTTCATGCAGTGAATCTGCGGAGATAGAGAAAGCGGTGCCAATATCGTCTACGATACGTGCATCACCGTTATAGCAGTCGGGCAATAACTTGCCAAATCCCAGCTTTGGATGGGTAGCATCGAGTTTAACTTTCTGTCCGTCAATATCCACTACTGCGATAATGTAGTTGAAGTTTGTCAGCATAGGATAAAAAGGATATACATAACCGTTTTCTCTTGTGCTTAAAATCACCGGATATGCATCCAGTTTTGCACGTCTTAAAAGCCCTACCAGCAGCAGGTTTACATCAGATACATCCCCAGACTTCTCCGTAAGGGTTGTTTTTAGTTTCTGAGAAGTATACAATCTTCTTTTATCGGTGCATTTAATATTTGACCGGATCCAGTTAAAGATTTTATTAGCTTTTTCTTCGTCGGTAGTAGCGCCTTTAATGATATCATCGGTGATATTATCCATGAAGTTATTATTCTTACCCATGGCCACACCAAAGTTTTCATCTTTATTCAGGGCTTCCATCAGCTTTGGCCAGGTATTACGGTAATCTTTTTTATAAGTTCCGTTATAAAAACCACTCAGCTGAAACTCGATTTTATTGACATAGTTATCCGTTGTGGTGATAAACTTTTCATCCCTGATAGGCATGAGATCTTTTGCTGCCCATCGCCAGCTGTTGATGTTGGCATCCATGGTGCCTGTTTCTGTAGCGCCGGTGGAATTTTTATTACTTCTGAATGTATAGGTGGTTCGGGAAGTGCTTTTGGTTTTTTCCGCATAGGGCTCATATCCCTGGCTAATCTGAACGTATTCAAATATATCGGGGATGGATACCTGGTATTCACTCCACAGGGTTGGAATGGCATGCTGGAAGGTCCATGGTTCGAGGTTTGTATAGTAGGGAGATGTTTTTACAAAGCTATACTCGATAATGGTACCATCTTTAATGGCAGGGATGGCAAATTTCTTCTCTGTATGCCTGTCATCGATCTTTTCTGTATAGATATCTTTGCTTTCCAGCTTTGTTTCAACGATCTGGCCATTTTCCAGGTTGTAGGCGGAGGCTTTGATCTTACTTACCGTTTCCTCAGACTTATCGTTGTGGTACAACATGATGGACACCTGCCCTCTGCCTGCCCCCATTTTATCTACTATTTTGATACGGCGATGGATTTTATATACGAGATTGAAATCCATGGAGCCATCAGATTCAAAGCCAGATGAGCCGATTTCAGAGATAATGATGGCATGAGCTCCGGTATCTTTGGGAAAACTAACATTAAATTCCTCTTTGGAGACTTTTCCATACTTCATTTTTGCTCCATCCTGGGAAAAGGCAGTTTTGGTACACAAACAAGCCAACATGATAGGCAATGCTGCAACGACAGAGTTATAGCGCATATAGATATAGAGATTATTAATTCTTATAGGTTCAAATCGGGGGCAATTTATAATGGTTACAGGTATTTTTAAAATGAAGGGAATGTAAACTGGACAAGTTGTAATTTTGCGGCGTGGAACATACCAGGTACATAAAAGAGCTGGCCCGGGAAATGGGATTTGACTACTGTGGCATTTCTAAGGCTACCCAGCTGGACGAAGACGCCCGCAGGCTTGAGTCCTGGCTCAATAAGGGCATGAATGGCCATATGCAGTATATGGAAAATCATTTCGATAAACGAATTGATCCCCGTAAGCTGGTAGATGGGGCACAGTCTGTTATCACACTTTTATACAACTATTTCCCTTCAGAAAAACAGCAGGAAGACGCCCCCAAAGTTTCCAAGTATGCTTATGGAGCGGACTATCACGAGGTAATCCGGGCGAAGTTAAAGGAGATGCTGGCGCGGATGCAGGAGCGTATCGGCCAGGTACAGGGGCGTGGATTTGTGGATTCGGCGCCTGTATTGGAAAGAGCATGGGCCCGTAAGTCGGGGTTGGGCTGGGTTGGTAAGAACGGGAATATCATCAATAAAAAATCAGGTTCCTTCTTCTTTATTGCCACGCTGATTACGGATATCCCGTTGGAATACGACGGGCCGGTGGGAGATTTCTGTGGTACCTGTACCCGGTGCCTGGATGCCTGTCCGACCAATGCCATTGTATCTCCCGGCGTTGTAGACGGGAGCAGGTGTATTTCCTATTTTACGATAGAGCTGAAAGACCTGTTGATACCATCGGAGATGAACGGCAGTTTCGATAACTGGATGTTTGGCTGCGATACGTGTCAGGATGTTTGTCCGTGGAACCGGTTCAGCAAACCTAACAGCGAAGTGGCTTTTACGCCCATTCCGGCTATTCTGAATTTTTCTACCAGTGATTGGGAGGATATGACGGAAGAAGCCTTTAAGGAAGTCTTCCGTCATTCTCCGCTGAAACGCAGTAAGTACGCGGGTATCCGCCGTAACCTGCAGTTCCTTAAACTGGATAGGTAAATTATTTTTTTGCTTTGGCCTGTTTGATAGCCCAGTTGCTCAGGTCGATCGCAGCCTGATAGTTCTGATAATCAGGTGTGAGTCTTTTTCCGTCAACATATTCGTTATAGAACCATGGGTCGCCTACGGCGAATACGGCGCCTTTACCTACTTTGGCAACTGCCATAATAGCGATATCACCATCTTTATAAACGGCCCTGGCTGGCGCTTTCAGGGTAAGACTCGAAATTTCCTTTATATAGATTTTCTGTACACTTGGGAATACCTCGTGGTTGGCAGGGATCATGAAGGCGCCTTGCTCATAGTGTTTGCCCTGAACGCGGTTACGGGAATCACCATTAAAGTGAATACCGAAGCGTTCGGACAATTTATTAAAGTGGTCAAACTCCGCATTGAGCGAGTCATTTTCCAGCAAAATCAATACACCGCCGGCTTTCACCCAGTTATAGATTTCGTTGGCATCATGCTCATTCATGTAGTTTGGATGAGGCGTTTCTGCTTCAGTATCCGGATCTACCATGATATAGATATTGCTGTTACGAAGATTTGCTTTGGTAGGTGCTACTGCGAGTGTATCTCTTTTTACCCCCAGCGAATCCCAGATATTTGCCCATAGGGAGAAGCCTCCGTTTTCCTGTTCATCCCAGATATAATGCCAGCGAATCGTGTTGCCGGCTTTATCTTTTTTAAATTCGTGGTTGTAGTAATAGTCAAGTGTTACCGTCAAACCTTTTCCTGATGGACTTTGCGCAAAAATGGGTGTAAGTAGTCCCATAAATAGGACGGACATGATTCCGTGGAGTAATAGTGAGCGTCGCATAAAAGAATTATCAAATTGGGGGAAAAAATTAGCAATAATTATTTAAAAATTATAGCGTACCAAGATAATTTCTGAATAATTAAATCTGCAAATGCTGCAAAAATATCTTTGCTAATACTTGACATTGCTTTTAGCAAACCATACATTTGTATCGTAGAAAGTATTGATTCGACGAGGATTATTGTACTGAAAAAATCATTATCAAGATAAACTTTTTATGGACCTGAGTGCCATAACGTGGAATTTTAATATCCCCACGCTGTAGATCCCTACTGGCGTGGGTTTTCTTTTTATATGATTTGATGTATGTCAAAAAATATTTCCCAGCCTTTTATTGTAGTCTGCTGTATGTAAATATCTATGGGATGATGATATGGGGAGCTAGATAATTTGCTAATTTATTTAGCATTCTCTTTTGAATAGGGTATTACAAACACATTATTCAGCTGTACGCCTAATGCGATAGCAATTTTTACAATAGTGGTATATTCTGCATTAATCAATCCTCTTTCAATCTTTGAAAGCTTGGATGGGTCAACCTCTGCGGCATCCCCAAGGTCTTCCAGCGTCCAGCCGCGGGCCTTCCGCAGCTGGCGTATTGACTTTCCAGTGATTGCTAATATTGTATCCTTGATGTCCACGCTTGAAATTGTGTGAACCGCGCGAATTATTTTTGGCCGATATCGCCCAAAAGAAAATTTTTCTTATATTAGCCTATCTTTGCGATCCCAAAAATTGATTGCAAGGCATCATACTAGAGCATATTAACTGTCGGCAAAACTGGTTAGATATGCAGGCGTATGAGGCTCGCGTATGTAATTGCGCGGGCTCTTCAATTTTGTCATTACCAGTTAGCCGACAGGATGACGAAAGACAGAGAGCTCCGCGCATTATATTTTTCATCTGTAATGCGCGGTATTTAATTAACCTCAAAGACCCTGCCGTGCACTTACTGATCTACGACAAAGACAAAGTTTTTACAAAAGCCCTTGCAAGGAAGTACTCAACATCACATCAGGTAACAGTTGCGACCACTTACTATATTGTCAGGGATGCGTTGATATTTGCATCGGTGACGCATGTAATGGTAGATGTCAGCTGTTTTGACGAAATATCCGGAAGGATATTCGTCACATTGTTATTTCAGAAAGGCATAGCTGTTTTATGTTATTCTGAATTCACCACCCCGAAGCAGGAAGAACTATACAAAAGCCTGTGCGCCACCTATTGCAGAAAAGACATTACTGAAATCATGCACGCCTTTGAAGTATTGGTGTAGCAACATAAAGTATAAACGCAGTCCGCGTTTCAGGGTTCCCAGGAATAAAATGATGTGGCTTTTTTTTCGAAGCTCCTCTCCGCCCCGCGCTGGCGGAGAATTTAGCATAGTGCCTGCCGTGTCCACGCCGGGCTTAATACTATTGCTTTTACAGCATATTAGTGTGCAGACATAACGGAATCGATTGAATATCAGGCGACAAAGGCAACCGGTGTATTTTCGGTCAGAAAAACCTATCTTGCCTGGCAGTTATGTCAACCAAAGCAGTGTGTAAATGAGGAAGAGGACTTTACTGAACCTACTTGTATCTACCGTTATGTTTTTAGTGCCTGCCCGTGGCATGCGCGCTCAAACACTTAACTATCAGTTTAATCATATAGATATCAACCATGGCCTGCTCAACAACCAGGTCAATTGCATATTTAAAGATAGTACCGGCTTCATGTGGATAGGTACCATATCCGGCTTAAACCGCTTTGATGGCTACAATTTCAAGGCCTTCCAGCATGATATCCGGGATACCACCAGCCTGTCTGACAACTCGGTAGAAAAGATACAACGTGGCCCGGGCAACCAGCTATGGCTCTATACACGCAGTGGCATCAACATTTATAATCCCGCTACCAGCCGCTTCAATCACCGACCCGAAACAGCATTACAAAAATGGGGTATCCCGGGAAACACCATCAAATCTGTTATCGAACTAAAAAACAAATACATCTTCCTTCATCCGGCCAATGGCGTATATCTGCTGGAATATAATACCAACAAACATCTTCCTAAAATAATCTATACAGATAAAAATAATCAATACCAGACCAGACTTCTCCAACATCTCCCCAACGATACCAATTCTATTGCCAGTAATATTATTGCAGATATCAATACCGACCGCGATGGGAATTACTGGATCATCCACAGCAATGGCATCCTGGAACATGTGAACGGCAATTCGCTGGCTGTAGATTACCGGAACCCTGCCCTGCAAAGGCCCGACAGTACCGGTTTTACCATGAGTACCGATCAGGACGGCGACCTGTGGCTGTTTTCAGAGAAAGATGATAACGGCGTATGGCTATTTGATGTACAGGCAAAAAAATGGACCAACTTCTCCCAAACCACGCCAGGACTGCCTTTGAACAATAATATCATCAGGGGAATCGTACCTGCCAGCAACGGAGAAATATGGATTGGCACCGACCATGGCGGCGTTAATATCATCAATAAAAAAACACATAGCATCCGGTATATACAGCATATTGTAGATGATAACAGAAGCCTGAGTCAGAACAGTATTACTACTTTATATAAAGATAACAGCGGGATCATCTGGATAGGGACTTTCAAGAAAGGCCTGAACTACTACCATGAAAATATGGTTAAGTTCCCGTTGTACCAATACCAGTCGTACAACAGTAACAGCCTGCCTTTTGATGATGTGAACCGGTTCGTGGAAGATGCCGTTGGTAATCTCTGGATCGGCACCAATGGCGGCGGACTTATATATTTTGACAGGAGTCGTGGTACTTTCAAACAATACAAACATGATCCCGGTAATGCAGCCAGTATTTCCGGCAATGTGGTGGTGAGTTTATGTATTGACCATGCACATCAGTTATGGGTTGGCACCTATTTCGGAGGGCTGGACCGCTTTACCGGCAATGGTTTCGTGCATTATAAGCATCAGCCAGGAGATCCCGGCAGCATCAGCGACAACAGCATCTGGGAGATCATGGAAGATCAACACCAGCAGCTCTGGGTAGGCACCCTGAATGGTGGCCTCAACGTGCTGCATCCTGCCACAGGCAAGTTTCAGCATATGGATGGGGTGTATAAATCAAAATATGTAGCAGCCTTACTGGAAGATCATGCCGGCAATATCTGGACCGGTGGCTCGGAAGGAATCACCTTATACAACCCGGCTACGGAAACGACTACACGATTTGTTTGCAGTCCGGGTAAGAGCGGCAGTTTAAGCCACAACAACGTGGTATGTATCTTTGAAGACAGCCACCAGCGTATCTGGGTTGGCACCCGTGAAGGGCTGGACCTCTACGACCCTGCGCATAAAACATTTCATACCCTTCGGAAAGAAGACGGGCTCCCGGATAATACGGTGCTGAATATACTGGAAGCCAACGACGGCACCCTGTGGATGAGCACTCCCAATGGCCTGAGCTGTCTGACGGTAAGTGCCGATGCAAAAACCTTCCGCTTTAAAAACTATGACGAATCCGACGGTTTGCAGGGAAAGGAATTCAATGAAAATGCCGCGCTCAAAACCCGTAAAGGGGAGCTGATATTTGGTGGTGGCAATGGTTTCAATCTCTTCTACCCCAACAATATCTTACTGAATAAATCTATTCCACCGGTAGTACTGACGGATCTCCAGATATTCAACCGTAGTATTCAGCCGGGCGAAAAGCTGCGTGGTGATGTAATCCTGGAGCAGAGTCTTTCGCAGACAACCACCATTACGCTGCGTCATGATCAGAACATGTTCAGCATTGAGTTTGCCTCGCTGAATTATTTTCATCCGGAGAAAAACCGCTATGCCTACATGCTGGAAGGGTTTAGCAAGAACTGGTTATTTACGGATGGCAACCAGCGTAAGGCTACCTTCACCAACCTGGACCCCGGCGATTATGTATTCAGGGTAAAAGCCTCCAACAACGATGGCATCTGGAACGAAGCCGGTACCTCCTTGCACATACATATCCTCCCTCCTTTCTGGAAAACCTGGCCAGCCTTTCTGTTATATGGCTTACTGATATTAGGTGCGTTATTGCTGGCACGCAGGATCATCCTGGAAAGGGAGCGTTTAAAGTTCCGCATTGAGCAGCAACGCAGGGAAGCCGAAAGGATGCACGAGCTGGACACGCTGAAGATACGTTTCTTCACCAATGTGAGTCACGAGTTCCGTACGCCGCTGAGTCTTATTATTACGCCGCTGGAAAAGCTGATCGGCGCGGGGGAAAACCCCTTAAAAGGGCAGCTGGAGCTAATGCACCGCAATGCCCGGCGCCTGCTGAACCTCGTCAACCAGTTGCTCGACTTCAGGAAAATGGAGGTGGAAGAGATCAAACTCCATGCAGCCGCAGGAGATATAGCCGCCTATGTGAAAGAACTGACCTATTCCTTTTCTGATCTTTCTGAGAAGAAACATATACAACTGAACTTCAGCAGCAACGTGAAATCGTTGAAAATGCTGTATGATGCCGATAAAATCGAAAAAATTCTGTTCAATCTGCTGTCGAACGCCTTTAAATTTACACCTGAAGATGGTCGTATCGATATAGACCTACATTATGATGCAGACCTGGCACAGCTGGAGATTGCTGTAAAAGATAATGGTATTGGTATTCCGCTGGAGAAGCAGGCCCATATCTTTGAAAGGTTCTTCCAGCATGATGTTCCCGGCACCGTAATGAACCAGGGCAGCGGTATCGGTTTGAGTATTACCCGGGAATTCGTGAAGCTTCATGGCGGCAGCATCAGTGTAGACAGTGCGCCGGAAATGGGTAGCTGCTTCCTGGTGTCGTTGCCGGTGCATACCACCGAAGCCCCGGTAACGGGTCAGCTGAGCAGCAGGGTGAGGACATCCGCCAGCAGTGCTGCCCCTGTGCCGGTGGTCAATAAAGACCTGCCAACTATTCTGCTGGTAGAAGATAATGAAGACTTCCGCTTTTACCTGAAAGATAACCTTAGCCAGTATTTTAATATAGAAGAAGCAGAGAATGGCCATGCCGGCTGGAAAAAGCTACAACAGCTGCAACCTGATCTTATCGTGAGCGACATCGCCATGCCTGTCATGGACGGGCTGGAGTTATGCCGTAAGGTGCGGAAAAATGATAAGACCAGTCACCTTCCAATGATTATGCTCACGGCCAGGTCGGAAGAGACGCAGCAGCTGGAGGCGCTGGAAATGGGCGCTACCGATTATATCACCAAGCCATTCAACTTTGAGATGCTGTTGTCCAGGATACGTAATACGATTGCCAGGACGGAATCGCTGCGGGAAACCTTCAAACAGCATTTTGAGGCCAATCCGAGCGAAATAGTAATTTCTTCTGCCGATGAGCTGTTTATACAGCAAGCCATAGATATAGTAGAAAAAAATATATCAAATCCAGACTTCTCGGTAGAGGAATTAAGTCGTGCGCTATATATGAGCCGGGTATCTGCCTATAAAAAGATCCTGGGTATCACCGGTAAATCACCGATAGAATTTATCCGGAGTATCCGGTTGAAGCGGGCGGCCCAGTTACTTGAAAAGAGTCAGCTGACCGTTGCCGAGGTAGCCTATGAAGTAGGATTTAATAACCCGAAATACTTCACCAAGTACTTTAAGATGGAGTTTAACGAGCTACCATCTGTTTACAGCAAGAAAAAAGCCGACATTCCTGAAAACTAGCCATGGTAGCGGAAACATTAACAATCCGCTACCTGAAATTCCTGGCTAAAGACCTTTTTCAGTTAACATTTTGACCCGTAATCCTGAACAGAACCGTACCCTCAGTCTGACATGGTGCCGTTATTTTTGTTTTCATCGTTATGAACGTTGCCAACGCAAAAATTCCACTATTATGATAAAGAGGGCGATTCCGATCGTATTACTTACATGGTTATCTTCCTGGGGGTATGCCCAGCAGGTAGATAAATTAGCCGACGGACTGATTGTCAGACCAGCACATACTGTTGCCAATGGAGCCAGGCAGATCAGGTTACAGGTTGTCAACGATAAAGTCATTCACGTTACCGCTACTCCCGGCGATGCCTTTAGTACCACGCCCAGCATTATGGCCGTACCAGGGGCGGAAAGCAATACACCCTGGGAATATGCCGAAGACCAGCTTAGCTATATCATAAAGACCAGGTCCCTGGAAGTACAGGTAAATAAAACCACCGGCAGAATTATCTATAAACATGCTGGCGGCCCCATTATGCTGACAGACGACATGGATGGCGGGCGCAAATTTGAAGCAATTACCATAGATGGTAAAAAATTATATAAAATACAGCAGATCTTCCAGAACGATACCCGTAGTGGTATTTATGGATTAGGGCAGCACCAGACGGGGCTGATGAACTACAACGGCGAAGATGTAGACCTGACCCAGTACAACTCCATTGCCGTAGTTCCGTTCCTGGTATCTACCGATAAGTATGGTATCCTCTGGGATAACTATTCCATCACTAAGTTCGGTGATCCGCGTACCCGTCAGCAGCTGGGAAGCCTGCACCTGACCGGTACCGATGGCAAAGCAGGCGGATTAACAGCCACCTATGCCGATAAAGCCACCGGTAAAGTATACCTGAAAAGATCCGATGACCATATAGATTATGAATTCCTGGAAGACCTGCCAAGACTTCCGGAGAAATTTCCGATGGAAAAAGGCAAAGTGACCTGGGAAGGTAAGATGAGTGGCGATGAAACAGGTGATTACAAATTTTTCATACAGGCATCCGGTTACCTGACCATTACCATCAACGGTAAAACCGTGCTGAATAAGTGGAGAGAAAGCTGGAACCCGGGACCTTCGCAGTTTAAGATTCCTTTACAGAAAGGCATAGCCGTTCCCGTTAAGATAGAATGGATACCCGAAACCGTGCAGTCATTCCTTTCCATGAAGCTGCTCACCCCTACTCCGGCAGCCTATGCACAAAAGACCGTATTAAGTTCCGAAGCCGCCGAGCAGCTGGACTACTATTTCGTAGGCGGCAATAACATGGACGAGGTTATCAGCGGTTACAGGCAAATCACCGGTAAAGCCACCATGCTGCCACAGTGGGCGATGGGTTTCTGGCAGAGCCGTGAGCGCTACAAAACGCAGGACGAAATTGAGCAGACAGTAGCCACCTTCCGTGAGAAAAAGATTCCTTTAGATAACATCGTGCTCGACTGGAGTTACTGGAAACAGGATGAATGGGGCAGCCAGGAGTTTGACCCTGCACGCTTCCCGGACCCTAAAGGCATGATATCCCGCCTGCATGATAAGTACCATACCCATTTCATGATCAGCGTATGGCCTAAATTTTATGAAGGCATTGCCAATTATAAACGCATGGACGAAAAAGGCTGGCTGTACAAACAGAACATCCTCAACAAACAACGCGACTGGATTGGCCAGGGCTATGTATCTACCTTTTATGACGCCTTCAATCCGGATGCACGCAAAATGTTCTGGGGCTTCATGAACGAGCACCTGTTCAGCAAAGGCGTAGATGCGTGGTGGTTAGATGCTACCGAGCCGGATATCCTGAGCAATACCACCATCGAGAACCGTAAGGCGCTCATGAACCCAACCGCTATCGGTCCATCTACCCAATATTTTAATACCTACTCCGTAGAAAACGCCCGTGGCGTATACGAAGGACAGCGTGCTGCCAATCCAGACCAGCGCGTATTCATCCTCACCCGCTCCATGTACGCCGGCAGTCAGCGTTATGCAGCAGCCTCCTGGAGTGGCGACATTGCCGCAACCTTCGAAGAGCTGCGTCGCCAGATTCCTGCGGGACTGAATTCCAGCATGTCTGGTTTACCATGGTGGACAACCGACATCGGTGGTTTCTTTGTAGAAGATAAATATGACCATCCTAATCCGGTAGGACCTGCACTGGATGAGTGGAGAGAGCTGAACACCAGGTGGTTCCAGTATGGCGCATTCTGCCCGCTGTTCAGGGCCCATGGCCAGTATCCTTACCGGGAGATGTTTAACATCGCACCAGATAGCAGCGAAGCATTTAAGTCGATGTTATACTACGATGAGTTGCGTTACCGACTGTTACCATATATCTATACCCTTGCGGGAGAGACTTACCATAACGACTATACGGTAATGCGTGGTTTGCCAATGGATTTCGGTTTCGATACCAGTGTACGTAAGATCGGCGACCAGTTTATGTTTGGTCCTGCCCTGCTGGTAAACCCCATCACAACATACAAAGCAAGAAGCAGGGAATTATATCTGCCAAAATCTACCGGCTGGTATGATTTCTATACCGGGAAATATGAAGCCGGCGGCCGTAAGATCACTGCAGCAGCGCCATTATCGAGGATGCCCCTGTACGTGAGAGAAGGCAGTATTATTCCGATGGGTCCTGTGATGCAATATACCGCGGAGCGTAAGCCAGATACCTTAAACATCTATGTATATACCGGAAAAGACGCCTCTTTTAGTTTATATGAAGATGAGAATACCAATTACCAGTATGAGAAAGGAGCGTTTAGCAAGATTGGATTCAAATGGAACGAGGCCAGTAAGGAATTACAGATAGCAGCCAGGGAAGGGAGTTTCCCGGGAATGCTGGAAACAAGATATTTCAGGGTCTTTTACGTGAGTAAAGATAAGCCGGTATCACCGGATCAGTACAACACAGGAAGTGAACTGATAACATATAATGGAATAGCAAAAACGATCAGGGCCTTCTGACCCGGATCAAACTTTTCAGCTTCCTGTAAAAGTTCAGTATTTAAAATTATAACCAGGACACATTACCCAGCCTTATAAAACACGTTAAACATGAAAATCTGGTACAATCAAGGCAGTACACTGTTCAGACAGTATTTGCTAGGTACGATGGCCGTGTGCGGATTCACCCTTACTGCACCGACACCGGTACACGCTACCACACTCAACAAAGCTCCTTATAACCTTCGTCAGGCAGTAAGCGGACAAGTGGTGGATGCTAAAGACGGCACTCCCCTCCCCGGTGTCAACGTAGTGATAAAAGGCACTACCAAAGGCGCTACTACCAAAGAGGACGGAACATTTACACTGGATGCACAGCCGGGAGATGTTCTTGTTATTTCGCTGGTAGGTTATACCAAACAGGAAATAAAAATACAGCGTTTAGCCGGCAACGTTATTAAACTTGCCTCCGCTGCTACCGGCCTCAATGAGCTGATAGTAGTAGGTTATGGCGCTCAGAAGAAAAAAGTGGTTACCGGTGCTACTGTCCATCTGGGCAACGGCGACCTGATTCAGAACCACAGCGTAAGTGTGGAATCATCGTTACAGGGCCAGGCGCCGGGCGTGCAGGTAACTTCCAATTCCGGTCAGCCGGGCGATGACCTGAAGATCCAGATCCGTGGTATAGGAACGAATGGCGATAGCCGCCCGTTATATATCGTAGATGGATTTCCGGCAGATGATATCGCTTACCTGAACCCTTCGGATATCGCTTCGCTCGACATCCTGAAAGATGCCGCCAGCACCGCGATCTACGGTACACGTGCGGCCAATGGCGTTGTACTCATCACTACCCGTAAAGGTAAGGAAGGACGCACCAGCGTAACACTGGACGCCTCCTATGGCGTACAGAACCCGGCCCGTAAGATGTCGCTGCTGAATGCACAGCAGTATGGCGTTATCATGAACGAGGCCAGCATCAACTCCGGCAAGGCGCCGATATTCAGCACGGACGCACTCAGCAAACTGGGTACCGGTACCGACTGGCAGGACGCAGCCACCCTGAAAAACGCACCGATTCAGAATTACAGCATTGGCCTGAGCGGCGGTAATGCCAAGTCCGTGTATTCAACCGCGTTATCCTATATGGGACAACAAGGTATCATGGGCCTGCCAGGCAGATCTTTCTTCGAACGCACCTCCTTCCGCATTAATTCAGAGCATAAAGTCTGGGACGACAGGATCAAAGCCGGTGAGAACCTGAACTATGCACATATCCGCCAGTCCGGCATCGGTACTGGTAATATCTATAACAACTCCATCAGAGGTTTACTCAACGCCAGCCCTGTTATGCCGCTGAGAGATACTGCCGGCAACTACGGCGTATCGCCGATGGCTGCTGATGAAGTGAACCCGATCGGATTAATTGATTATACGCAGAACAGCAAAAGCATTACAGACCGTTTGATCGGTGATGTTTATGTAGATGCAACCATTATCAAAGGACTCGTATTCCGTTCTGATTTCGGTATCGATCTCTCCTATGTATATAACAACAGCTTTGTACCTGTATACAGTCTGGCTACCAACAACAGCAACACGCACAGTACTGCCAGTCAGGGTATGTACCGCAACCTCAAATGGAACTGGGATAATACCCTGGCTTACCAGCGTCAGTTTGGCAAATCCAACCTGAACGTAATGGCCGGTATGACTGCCTTATCTTTTGATGGTTACAATGTGGGCGGCTCTGCCAGCGACCTTATCATCAGCGACCTGGCTCATGCCCTGCTGAGCAATGGTACCAATGATTCGCTCCGTAAGGTGTTTGGTATGCAAGCCGGTAACAGACTGGCTTCTTACTTCGGTCGAGTGCTGTACAACTTCGATGAGAAGTATATGCTGACCGCCACCATCCGCCGTGACGGTTCTACCAGATTTGGCGCCAACAACAGGTATGGTGTATTCCCTGGCTTCTCACTGGGCTGGGTAGCTACCAACGAATCCTTCATGAAATCTGCCGATAAGTGGCTGAACTTCCTGAAAATCCGTGGTGGCTGGGGTCAGAACGGTAACGACCGTATCCGCGATTACGCATACCTGGCTACCGTTTCCAATCTCTACAAATCTTACTATTTCAATAATGCAAAAGCCGTGGGGGCCTCTCCCGATATTATCGCCAATCCTGACCTGAAATGGGAAAGATCAGAGCAGACCGATATCGGATTTGACGCGACCGTATTCAAGGACTTCAACGTTACCTTTGACTGGTACAGGAAACTTACCCGCGACTGGCTCGTTACCGCTCCAATTCCACAGCTGGCAGGTACCGGCGCACCAACCATCAACGGGGGCAGTGTACTTAACAGAGGTGTGGAACTGGCCATCAACTATTCTCACTCTTTCGGTGAACTGCGTATAGGCGTAGGCGGAAATATCACCTTCAACCACAACGAAGTACTCAGCATTCCTAACCAGGAAGGCGTATTGCATCCTTCCTATAATGGCGTGCTGTCTTCCAACATGGACGAATACTACAGAGCACAGAATGGTATGCCAATGGGCTATTTCTATGGGCTGAAAACAGCTGGCATCTTCCAGAACCAGGCTGAAATTGATGCCTATACCGATAAAAACGGTAATAAGATCCAGCCTAACGCACAACCTGGCGACGTTAAATTCGTAGACCTGAACCACGACGGCGTTATTGACGCTAACGATAAAACCAAAGTGGGCAGTCCGCTACCAACCAATACCTATGGTATTTCGCTGAATGCCAGCTACAAAGGTTTTGACCTCTCCGTATTGCTGAGTGGTGTTGGTGGTAACCAGATCGTGGATGGTACCAGATCATACGACCGTTTCTACAATAATTATTCTACAGATATTTTCAGCCGCTGGCATGGTGAAGGTACGAGCAACAGTACCCCTCGTGTAACCCTGGGTGATGAACCTAACGGTAACTATACGAAGTTCTCTGACCTGTATATACGCAATGGTGCGTTTATGCGTATCAAGAGCGTAAACCTGGGCTACGATTTCAAACATAGTCTGCTTAAACACAGCTCCCTCCAACAGTTCCGCCTGTATGTTTCCGGCATGAACCTGTTCACTTTCACACATTACCACGGATTGGATCCGGAAGTAGGTTATGGTATCGATACCTGGTCATCTGGTACAGATCTGGGTTATTACCCTCAGCCAAGGACCGTGTTGGTAGGACTTAATGTTAAATTCTAATCGCAGCAATTATGAAAAAACTACTCTTCTTATTTATAGCAGGCAGTATGTTAGCCTCCTGCGGCAAAAAGTTTCTGGAAACAAGTCCGCTGGACAGAAAGACCATAGACGCATTTTATAAAACACCGGCAGATGCCTATCAGGGGTTGGTTTCAGCATACAGTATGTTGGACCAGGACGGATACGGCAATATCCTGCTGACCTCCGAAATTGCCTCTGACGATGCATTTGGTGGTGGTGGTAATGCTGACCAGGGTTTGAACCAATGGGATAAGTTCATCAACATGAACGACATTAATGCAGCCGCCTGGAGCAAGTATTATACAGGTATTTACCGTTGTAATATTTTATTACAGAATATCAACGGGGTAGATTTCAAAGCCGATTCTACCACTAAGCACAGGTATATCGCGGAGGCGAAGTTCCTTCGTGCTTACTACTATTTCGACCTGGTGAGAATGTTTGGCAATGTGCCACTGATTACGGTGCCACTGGAGCCGGGCAACTACTTCATTCCGCAGTCCACTCCAGACAGCGTGTATGCGCAGATAGCCACCGATCTGAAAGATGCCGCCAGCAATATGCCTGCTACCGCATTCGGATCTATTCCAAGTGGGGAGTATGGCCGCGCTACCAAATGGGCAGCGGAATCTTTACTGGGCCGTGTATTCCTCTACTACACCGGTTACTATGGCAAACAGAGTATAGGCAGTGTAGTTAGTAAGACAGATGCTACTGCTGCCATTGAAGACGTGATCCAGAACAGTGGTTATTCGCTGGTACCTAAATTCAACAACCTTTTCCGTGCTTCCTCCGATGCCAATGGCTTTGCCGGCCAGAACAACCAGGAAGGGGTGTTCGTGATACAGTATACCTACCTGGGTTTGGGTGATGCCAACCAGAACAATGGTAACAGGGTACAGGTGATGATCGGTATCAGGAGCCAGGTGCTGGGTCCTTACTATAAAGGCTGGGGCGCTGCTACCGTAAACCCTGCATTATACAGGGCTTTCCAGAATGGCGATACCCGCAGAACATCTTCCATCATCTCTATTGATGACGAAGGATATAGTGCAGATTATACCCTGGGTGATCAGGCCCAGTATACAGGATATTTCATCAAGAAATATACGCCGATCAACGACAAGAAGCCGGAAGACCTGGGAGGTAATTTCCAGTGGGATAACTACGATAACTATCCTGTTATCCGATTTGCAGATGTGCTGCTGATGGGTGCAGAGCTGAACCTCACCACCAACCCCGGAAAGGCACAGGGTTACCTGGACCAGGTAAGGGACCGTGCATTCCAGGACCAGGCACACCGTGTAACCCTGAATAATGTGCAGCAGATTATGGATGAGCGCAGGTTTGAGCTGGCACTGGAAGGACATCGTTACTGGGATTTGCTCCGTCAGGGCGTTAGCGTTGCTAAATCAGCGATCGACAACACCGGCGCCACAGCGGCTTTCAACGTAACATTCCGTCCGGAAACCAAAGGACTGTTTTCTATTCCTGAAACACAGATCAATCTTTCCAACGGTACACTGAAACAGAATACCGGCTGGTAATTGCTGATCCAAAAACTTACAACAATGAAACGTATTCATATATATAGTTTAATACTGCTCGCAGCAACGGTGTATGCCTGCAAGCCATATGAAAAGGATATTAAACCTGAGAGTAACGCCAGTATCAAGCTTGACTTCACCGTTACGCAGACACCGGGCTATGATAACCAGGTTACCCTGAAAAGTGATACCAAGGGCGCCATTCCTTACTGGGATTATGTATTTGGTGGCACCAATCAGAAAGATGCCGTGGTGGTGATGCCATTTGCCGGCGACTGGTATATCAAGTTCTTTGCCTATGGAGCAGCCACCCCTAAGTATGATTCCGTGAAGGTAACGGTATCACAAAATGACCCATATTACTTTTCCAGCAAATACTGGAACCTGCTGACCAACGGTGCAGCCGGCAAAACCTGGGTTTGGGCGATGGATGCACCGGATAACAGCTACTATGGCGTGGGCCCGGGCGACTCCCCTACACCTACCTGGTGGGTACCCAGTGTGTCAGAGTTTACCGGTTATGGTGTGGTGAATGATGAGATGACCTTTGACCTCGACAAGGGGCTGAACTATCGCTTATTACATGCCGGCGCTACGACCAAGGCTAACTTTGCCCTGGATACGCTTAACATGACTTTAAAAATCAGTGGTGCTGATATCTCCCAGGGAGAAAAAGTTACCTATAACATATTAAAGCTGACAAGTGACGAACTGTCTTTAGTACAGCAGGGAGATGGCTGGCGTAAGTTCTGGCACTTCAAGCGTAAAGGATTTATATTTTAAAATTCCGCTTATGGCCCCCGTCTCTAGTCTGTAGAGACGGGCTTTTATCAAAAGATATTACAGTATACAATATGCTGTTTTGGTTGTTACCTGTTGCCGGTGCTTTTCAGCACCGGCTATTTTTTTTAGGTGAGATATTTACTATCTTTCCTTAATAACCTCGTTACGCACATGGAAATTAGCGTTCTGACAGCCCCAGGGCTGGGTAGTTCCGGTCCGGAACATTGGCAGACTATCTGGGAACAGATCATTCCCGGTACTAAACGCATAGAACAAAATTCCTGGGATGCACCGGTATGTGCGGCCTGGGTGGCACATATAGAGCGGGAAGTGGCTGCTGCGGGCCCCAAGGTGGTGATTGCCGCGCATAGCCTTGCCTGTCTGGCCGTAGCGCACTGGGCACAGCAAACAAAGCGGACCATTGCCGGCGCTTTGCTGGTAGCTCCGCCTGATGCCAACCGGCCTGATTTTCCGCCAGCAGCTACCGGCTTCAAACCGATTCCTTCTTCCCGACTTCCTTTTAAAAGCATCGTGGTAGCCAGTACCAACGATGAATATTGCAGCATAGACCGGGCAACCTATTTCGCTGCCACCTGGGGCAGCAGGTTTGTAAACCTGGGTGCCAAAGGCCATATCAATGCCGCATCCGGATTGGGAGAATGGCTGGAAGGCCAGCGGCTGCTGAAGGAGCTGGTGATGAACTGGGCTACCCTCTGACAGGGTATATTATTTCAATAGTGCCAGCACAGCCGGATCGTTATAGTCGTCGATGAAGGCAATAATATTATCATAGGCTTCAAACTCATCACGTGTGTGCATGGTAGTGAGTACTACCGCCTGCATGCCTGCATTGGCAGCAGCTTCTACGCCTTTGGGTGCATCTTCGAACACGATACATTGGGCAGGAGCCACTTCTACTTCGGCAGCAGCCTTGAGAAATACTTCCGGGTCAGGTTTGCTGGAGGTAACGTCTTCCGCACTGATCACTGCTTTGAAATAGTGGCGGATATTCAGGTTATCCAGCACATAGCCGATATTAAACTGGTTGGCCGCCGTGCCTATGGCCATCGGGATGTTCAGCGCCGCAGCCTTTTCCAGGAAGGCAGGTAATCCGGCTATCAGCTGGAGGTGCGGGCGGAAAGCCTCCTGGTATAACTCTTCCTTTTCCTGGGCAATGGAAGCCATTTGTTCAGCGGTAAAATGGTCTTTTCCGAAGATACGCTCCAGTAGTTCTTCATTCTTGCCGTACATATGTCCCCTCACCTGCTCACGGTCCAGGTTTGCCCCGAGTTTGTTAAGCATATTATACCATCCTTCCAGGTGATATTCCATGTCGTTGATCATGGTGCCGTTCATGTCGAAAATAAAAGCCATGTTTCTGGTTCTTTTGATGAAGTTCTACGATAAAAAAATGTATATTAGGACTGATTTTAGTGTTAACTAAATGCATACAAGCAATTGTATGGTCCATTTGGCCGTGTCTGCTGCAACAGGCGCGGTTTTTTTTTGCAAAGTACGGAGTTTCACGCAAAGGTGCTGCTTCGTAGCAGCTGATAAGCAACCATTAAGCGCTTCCATATTTACAGGTGCAGTGAAAAAAATGTTATATTTGGTTCTGACCTCTTTGAAAACCCGATAAAATAATCATCGCGATGGATATAAACCAGCGTAATAATATTCATATCATAGGAAAACCGGATGCTGCAGCTACCTTGATTTTTGGCCATGGTTTCGGTCTGGACCAGACAACCTTCCGACAGGTAATTCCTGCATTCGAAAATAATTACAAAATTGTATTATATGACAATGTGGGTGGTGGAAAGTCGGACATAGCTGCGTTTAGCTTTAACCGTTATGCTACCACAGAAGGTTATGTGAAAGATCTGGCAGATATCGTTCATGGGTTAGATCTGAAGAACGTCACTTATATCGGGCATTCTGTAAGTGGAATGATAGGCCTGATGACGAGTTTACAGTATCAGGGAATTTTTGATAAGCTCATCATGATTGGTAGCAGCCCGCGCTATGAAAATGATCCGGTAAATGGTTATGTCGGAGGATTTGACAAAACAGCGCTCAGCGATCTATATGAATCGATGGAAACGAATTATTACGCCTGGACGAGTGGTTTCTCCATGGCAGTAATGAATCAGCCGGAGCGCCCGGACCTGGCGCAGGATTTTGCACGTTCTTTGCAGCAGATCCGCGCAGATATAGCCGTTAGCGTAGCCCGTTCTATTTTTCAGATGGATATTCGCAGGCTATTGCCGCAGGTAAAAATACCAGTGCTGATATTAGAGACGGCAGAAGATATTGCCGTCCCTTCGGTTGTAAGTCAGTATATGGAGGCCAATATTCCCGGAAGTAAACGTTACAAAGTAAATACCACTGGCCATTTCCCTCATATCAGCGCGCCTGGGGAAGTTATCGCCGGCATCAAAACATTTCTATAATTTTTTCATCGATTTAACACATTAGCGTGACAAGTTGGGAAAGTAAAGCGCTTAGTTTTATTAATCAGACAAGCCGCTGGGATAAAGACAAACACATAGCTTCCTTTCTTGCCTTCAGTATAGATTTATTGAAAACCTTGCTGCAGGCCAATATTATATTGCAGATAGCATTTGAAGATGAGGCTACCGCTAAAATAAAAAATGCCACACCGTCTTACCTGGAAGATATGGTGCTGAACCCTGAGCCTATAAAAAAACTCATCTATAGCAATGGTTTCAAAACTATTTACTGGCAGACGATGCCGCCGGATAACCAGAACGTTTTGCGGGAGGTACTCCAGGCCTTTTCTTCTGCTGCGCTGATACCATTATATACAGAACCTGCCAGCAGCCTCATACTCCTGGGATGGAGCGAGCCCAAAACGTTTAATAACTCTTTCCAGGAATGTATGGAAACGATACGCCTGCGCCTGAAGGAAATTATTACGTATACACAGCAGCATGTGCATTATCAGCGTGTGGCAGCCAGGTTTTCGGCTATTATGCATACCATTCCGCATGCCCTGATCTTCATCAATAACGATGGCTATTCCGGGTGGGTCAATCATGCAGCGGCAGAAATGCTGAACCTTTCCGGGCCCGGAGAACAGCTGCCCGCCATCCTATCAGATGCCATGATGCAGCTGCGCAATAAAACCAGTAACGCCTCTGAAATCTATCAGGAAGCCATGCGCCTGTTCAGTAGTCCTAATAAAGCTATTACCGACTGGGAATGGATTTTTCCTGCACCAGAAGAAAAAACCTATCTGGTGCAGTGTCTGCCGGTATCTACCCAGCAAGTAAGCGGCAGACTATGGATTTTTGAAGAGAAGAAATTATAAGGTATACATCACAGTTTATACCAGAGGAAATAGAATTTACTACCTTTTCCCGGATCGGATTCTACCCATACTTTCCCACCCTGTTCTTCTACCAGCATTTTAAAAATATTCAACCCGATACCGCTGCCACTGGCCTTTTCACTATCACCTCTTTCAAACAGTTTAAATATACGGTCTGTATCCCGTCTGGCTATTCCCGGGCCATTATCCTGTACATAAAACTCGTAGTAATCATCTTTATCCTGTCCGCCAATATGAATCTCGGTTTCTTCTTTGTCGTTATACTTGATGGCATTGGCGACCAGGTTCTGAAATACCTGCTGTAATTTTAATTTATTGGTAAAAACGACCGGCAGTTCATTATCAATATGAATGTGTACATTTTTCGGCAGGAACAACATTTTTATCAGCTGGTTGAGTAGCTGTTCAACCTTCACCTCTTCCTTAGGCTGGTCGTCATCATTTTTCAGCGTATAATCGAGTACGCTGGTGATCATTTGGGTGAGATGATTGGTGGCTGTCAGCACGATCTGCATATATTCGTTGAGGTCCGGTTCCTGTGTGATACGGGGATCTTCGCTGATGATGTTCAGTAGCCCGATAGCGCCGTTCAGCGGTGATTTCAGGTCGTGGGCTACTACAAACATAAATCGCTCCAGCTGTTTATTAACTTTCTCTTTATCAGCCAGTGCTTTTTTGAGTTCGTTCTGATAAAAATATAGTTTTTCAAAAACATTCACTTTGGCACGGGTGAGGTCGATATCCAGTGGCTTGGAGAGGTAGTCTACTGCGCCTTCTTTAAAGCCTTTGAGCACATACTGTTCTTCCTTGTTGATCGCTGTAACAAAAATGATGGAGATATCTTTTGTTTTAGGATTGGATTTGAGCAGGCGTGCTACTTCATATCCGTCCATGTCTCCCATTTGCACATCCAGCATAATCAGGCCGATATCGCTGTGTTTAAGGGCCATTTTCAGCGCTTCATTTCCTGAGTTCGCCTTCAGGAAGGTACGATTAGGGGCCTGTAGCATCTCTTCCAGTGATAACAAATTTTCAGGTCTGTCATCAACCAGCAGGATCGTAATGGTATTGGATGCATCGGTCATCGTCATATTATTTACTTGGTACGGTGTATTTTAGGATATATGATATTATTTCATCTTCATGCAGCACCTTTATAGCTGCAGATAAGTCGATGGCAGCCTGCGGCATGACCCCGAATTCTGCTTCGGCCGGGTCCTGAACGATACCGGTACCGCCAGCCCTGACGATACTCAGCAGTCCTGCGGCGCCATCATTGTTGGCACCACTCAGCAGTATACCCAATGCGCGGGAACCATATTTATCGGCAATACTGAAAAAACTTTCATCGATGGAGGGCCTGCTGAAATTAACAGGTTCCGAATAATCCAGCGAAAAGGTATTGTCTGCTTCTATCAGCAAATGATAATTCTGCGGCGCCAGGTAGATCTGATTTTGCTGTACCGGTTCTTTATCTTCCGGCTCAATGATCGTCTTATCTCCTGCCAGCAATCTGCCTAATTCACTATTAACATTCTTCAGCCGGTGAATGATCAGCACTACAGGCACTTCCGGCACGGCAGGCAACTGCCTGATGATACGTCCTATGACAGGTAAGCTGCCGGCAGAGCCGCCGATGGCAATGATATCGATTCCGGTTGCTGTTTGCAATTGTTTATAATTTACGTCTGAAAATTTTATTTACAGCGTCTATTACCTCAAAATTTTTTCTTTGTTTACTAAAAAGTAATGATTCCTTAATGCCTAAAGCCAGGTAGCCTCTGGGGGCCAGACTATCATAAAACAGCGATACCACCCGCTCCTGGAGCACTTTATTAAAATAGATAAATACATTCCTGCAGCATATCAGTTGAAATTCGTTGAAGGCATGGTCTGTGACCAGGTTATGCTGAAAGAAAATAATATTTTTCCGCAGGCCGGGATTGATGATGGCGCTGTCGTATCTCGCGGTATAATAGTCCGAGAAATCGTGGCGGCCGCCGGCCTGAATATAGTTATGCGTATAGTCTTTCATCCATCGGCTCGGCACTATGCCGGCATTGGCTCTTTCCAGGTTGGCAGCGTTCATGTCTGTTGCGTAGAGGCGGCTACGTTCCAGCAGGCCTGCTTCCTGGAGCAGGATGGCCATGGAAAACACTTCTTCGCCGGTGGCACAGCCTGCATGCCATATTTTTATAATCGGATAGGTTGCCAGTCTTGGTAAAACATCTTCTCTCAATTTCCGATAAAACGCGGGATCACGGAACATCTCCGTAACATTGACCGTTATAAATTCTATCATCTTCCTGAAAAATTCCTGGTCGATCATCAGCATCAATTTCAGTTCATCTAAACTATTTAAGCGCATATGGCCGATAAAACGAATAAAGCGCCGCTTCAGTGAGGCGGTCGCATAATTCTGGAAGTCGTAGCCATACTGTTGCTGAATGATAAGGATCAATTCACTTAGATCTTTATTGCTAATATCATCTATCATAACGGCATAAAAATACTAAGACAACCATACCCGGATCAATGATAACAGTTTGTTTCCATCTACAGGTTTGGTAATATAATCAGAAGCGCCCGCATCAATGGAGTGTTGTCTGTCTTCCGCCATAGCTTTGGCTGTCAGTGCTATGATTGGTAATTGCGTAAAACGTTTATCTGTACGGATTTTTTTCATGGCTTCATACCCGTTCATTCCCGGCATCATGATATCCATCAGTACAAGGTCTGTCAGTGGATGCTGTTCCAGGAGGGCCAGTGCCTCTTCGCCGTCGGCGGCGGTGAGTACATTGGCGCCTTGTTCTTCCAGCAGGGCACTGATAGAAAATACATTACGCATGTCATCATCTGCCAAAAGTATGGTTTTACCGCTGATAATATTCTCTGTATCCCTTATTATCTGTACGGTTTCCAGTTTCTTCGGGTCTATTTTCTGCAGCTTATAGAAGAAAAGTTCCAACTCGTCGAGCAGGCGATCTGTTGCCAGGGCGGAGCTCCGGACGATGGCCGTGGTATATTTTTTCAGCTGCCCTTCTTCGGTGGTGCTGATGTCTTTGTCGAGATAGGCGATGATGGGCGTATCTGTCACATGTGTTTTTTCGTATAACCGTTGAAGATCGCCCAATGATTCCGGTATTTCTGCGCCCAGCTCAAAGATAACGGCATCATATTTCTTTTCCTCCAGGAAGTTGATGGCTTCACTGATGCCGGTTACCTGATCATATTGGGTAGGGAGTTTTCGTGCGGTACTTTTATTCCTGATGTCGCTATCATCGCGGAAGCTGCCGTAAGCTACGAGCAGCACCTGTTTCAGCCTGGCATTCAGTTGTGTGCCGATGTCCAGGAAGAGGTTGTCCAGGTCTACCGGCTGCAAAGGTTTCTGCGTGTATCCATTAACGTTATCCGCGGTATTCGAAGAAATTTCGTTGGCAGAAACCACATGTACGAGAATATCTTTCAGGTCGTCGGAGCTGCGTAATATTTTCAGAATGCTTTCTCCGTCGATTACGGGGAGGTTCATATCCAGTACAATGGCTACCGGCTTGTATTGGCGGGCCATGGTAAGTCCTTCCTGGCCATTGTGCGCGATAATGGTTTTAAAAGATTTGCTATGGGCCACATCGCTGAGCATGGAAGCAAACCAGGGATCGTCTTCCACGATGAGGATGAGTTTATCGGAAGCATTGATATTATCGCGGTCGTCCTGTGTAACGCTCACAGGGATGACTGCTTCGGGCACCGGCTGGCGCACCGTCTTCTGCGGGGTGGATATATTTATTTCCACCGGGAAAACGATGGTGAAGGTACTACCGGCCGGACTGCTGCTATCCAGGCGGATTTCGCCCTGCAGCAATTGCATTAGTTCCCTGCTGATGGAGAGGCCCAGGCCTGTGCCACCAAACTTCCTGCTGGTAGAGCCATCTGCCTGCTGGAAAGCCTCAAATATAAGCTGCTGCTTATCTTCAGGAATCCCCATACCTGTATCGGTAACGGATACATGTACTTTACCGTCGGCCATGTACCAGGCAATGGTAATGGTCCCTTTCTCCGGCGTAAATTTAAATGCATTCGACAACAGGTTTCTCAGCACCTGTTCCAGGCGTTGTTTGTCTGTGGTAATATATGATGGTACATCAGGGGCAATCTTCCTGATAAACCGGATATTTTTCTGCTGGGCTACAATTACAAAAAGGTCTTCAATATCCTGTTGTATGTTTTCTACCTGTTCTTCTTCCAGGTGAAGGTCGATCTTACCGGCTTCTATTTTGGAAAGGTCCAGGATATCATTGATGAGGGTGAGCAGGTCGGTACCTGATTTGTGGATGATACCGGCGTATTCTATCTGTCGTGGTGTAAGATTTTTATCTCTGTCTTCTTCCAGTATTTTAGCGAGGATAAGCACGCTGTTGAGTGGTGTACGTAGTTCGTGCGACATATTGGCCAGGAAGTCGGACTTATAACGGCTGCTGGCTTCCAGTTCGGCAGCTTTGGCGGCGAGTGCCTGGCGGGCAGCTTCCAGTGCGTGATTTTTCACGGTCATTTCCGCGTTGACCTGCCGGAGTTCTTCTTCCTGTACGCGTAATTCTTCTTCGGAGGTTTGGAGTACTTCCGACTGGCGACTCAGTTCTTCGTTCGACTGGCGGAGTTCTTCCTGCTGGTTGAGCAGCACTTCCCTTTGTTCCTGTACCTGTTGCAGGAGTTCCATCACTTTTTCGCGGCTGTAGGCAGCATTTAAGGCAACGGCAATATCTTTTGACTGTGTTTCCAGTAATTCTACCTGAACGGGGCTCACTTCATGGAAGGCCGCCAGTTCTATCACACCTATGATTTCACTGTCGAGCCACAGTGGAATAAGCACCAGTTGTCTGGGGGAGGCGGTACCGGAGGCTGCCGTCACTTTCCAGAAATCGGGCGGAAGATCTGTAATTACACGTATGGTTTTGGATTTCAATGTTTGTCCGAGGATACCTTCGCCTGGGGCCAGTATATCCGGCACATTGGCGGGCATCCCAACTTTGGCGGTTAAACGCAGTTTCTGCTGGCTTTCGTAGTAGACATAAAATGCGCCGGCCACGAATCGGCCATAACTGACCAGTTCTGTCAGACTTTTCTCGCCCAGTGTCTGCACGTTCAGGATTCCCTGCAGGCTGCTGTTGAGCTGGTCCATGCCTACCAGTTTCCAGTTGCGTTGGTTGGCCTGGTTATTCAGTTCCACTACTTCATCGAGGTTGGCGTTGAGATATTCCTGAATTTTGAGGCGTCTTTTAAACTCGCGGTAGGTAACGGCGATCAAAACAAAGCCTACGAGCAGAATGAAGCCGTTATTCCATAGTAAGCCGAAGAATGCATTGTTGACAGACCTTTCATTTTCTGTTTCCCTTTGCATCAGCATCCTGTTTTCTTCTGATCGTATCACCACGAAGGTGTTGCGGATCTGGTCCATCAGGCCTGCTTCCTTTGTTGTAATTTCAGTATTCTCTTCGAATGTTTGTTTATAGATGTGATGGTCGAGTTCGTTCCAGAAGCTGAGAATGGCATTGATATTATTCTCCAGCGTATCCATATTGCGGTTTTCTCCCAGGTCATCGGCGAGAACGGCTCTCAGGGTGAGTAATGCCGGCGCCATTTTTGGCAGGTTGATCTCATAGGCCTGGAGGAATTTTTTTTCGAAGGTAGCGCGATAGCCGCGGCGGGACGCTTCCATGTCCAACAGCAGGCGATTAACGCGTTCCAGCTGGTTCAGCCCTTTATAAGTGCGCTGTACCCAGACGGATTCCGCACGTTGTCTTTCGAATGTCCGCCAGGTAAGGAATCCTCCCAGCAGCACCAGTAAAACAACCAATGCAAATCCTACATACAATCTATTCACTAAAGAAATCTTCATGCTATCTAATGAGAATACAAATATGAAAATAATAAAGTTGGGACTTAGCTCATCGGAGAATAAAAAATTTTATAATTTTGCTAAAAATATCAAAACTTACTCATATTCAATCTTTTTAACAATTCAAATGCATAGTTAGAAAGACTAATATTTTCAAGGGAAACCAAATCCATCCGATAATTTTCTCAGTATATATTATATATACGTAATAAGTTTTAACCGCCGATCTTTTGGAAAATCGATCTCGATTTGACTTATCCTGGAAAGCCCGTGAACGTTTGAAAGAATTTATGAACTATTGTCGTTTACAACCGTTAATAACGAGTTGTTAACGCGGTTAAAAAAAGCGCCACAAAAATGAGTAAGAAGATTCTCTTAGTCGAAGATGATGAAGTTATGCCAAAAATCATTGCCCGCATTTTACCGGAACCGGATTTCGTGGTAGATGTAGCGGTAAATGGAAAAGAAGCCATGGAAAAATTAGAAGGCAGTAACTACAATTACGACCTGATCATCACTGATATTATGATGCCATATGCCAACGGGTTCGAGATTTTAAGTAAAGTAAAGAGTCATAATCCGGGCAATCCGATTCCGGTAATTATCGTATCCAACGCGGGCAATGAAGATATGATCATGGAAGGGTTTAAACTGGGTGTGGATGATTTTCTGAAGAAGCCCATCATTCCTGCAGAGCTGATCCTTCGCGTGAAACGCTTATTAATGAAGAAGTAAACCTCCTTATATTTTGACAACGACTATATCCGACTGCTGGCAGGAGATACGTTATGTATACAGTAACGCCCCCCTGGCCATACAGGTTGCCATGATATTTATTGCGATAGCGGTTTTTTCCACCGTTATGGCATATCTGACTATCCTGAGAAGCAGGTATAAAGCCTATATGAAGCGGAAGCGGCTCAATAAGCTGCTTCCCCGCATTGATGAGTTGCTGATCGATGAGGTGATGACGAATCCGGACATCCCGCATGATGTTGACCCTGCAAAAGTACAGCTGAACCTGGCACCTTTTGAAGCGTTACCGCTGCATAAGCGTTGGGCAAGGGAAACCCTCACCGCCCGTATTATCCATTTCCGCCAGAACGTAAAAGGAAATATGGGTGTGCTGCTCCGAAACCTGTATACACAGCTGGACCTCGACAAAGACGCCTACCGCAAACTGAAATCCCGCAAATGGAACAGGAAAGTGGCTGCCCTGGTGGAGTTTACCAGTATGGACCTTTCTATTTCCGATGTAACGATCCTGCCGCTGGCCAATAGCCGTAACCGTGAGTTGCGCGCCGCCGCCCGACAGGCTTATATTAAGATCAGTAAGAACGAGCCGTTCAAATTCTTCGATTCTGTAACGGACCCGCTCCTCCCCTGGGACCAGGTGGAGCTTTTCCGTATTATCACGACCACAGAAGATATTGCCATTCCCAATTTCGCCAGATGGATCACCTACTCTTCCAATAAGAGTGTGGTGTCTTTCTGTATGAAACTGGTGGTGCATTATAACCAGTTGCCTGCTGTGCCCGCTATTATTAAACTGCTGGACAACAGGGACCACTATACGAGAGCAGATGCAATCGAATGTCTGGGCCGTCTTAAAGTAGAAGAAGTAGAAGATAAGCTGGTGCAGCTGTACACGAGCCAGCCATTGTTCTGTCAGATAGAAATACTGCGGGCTTTGGGACGCATCAGCAGTGGAAAGCATATTGATTTTCTGCGGAATGAATTTCTACATGCTACCGATTTCGACCTGAAAAAAGCTGCGGCGCGTGCCATTGTAAAAAATGAATGGATTGCCCGTGAAGTACTGGATGAACTGCTGGCTACAACTACCGGACAGAACCTCCTGATATTAAAGCATTGTATGAACCCGTTAATTAAGTATTGATGGATAGTATTACAGAAACGCTCAGGAAGATTTATGAATCCTCAATTTTCGTATATGGGCTGACGTTATTGCTTGTATATGCCATGCTGGCTATATTGTCCATCATTGCTATCAGGCGGTATTTGTCGCGCACCAAACAGCCACAGCTGGACACCCTCGCCTCTTCTCCGCTGGCGCCGGGCATCACCATCCTCGCGCCCGCTTACAATGAAGGCCTGACCATCATTGCCAACGTTCGCTCCCTCCTTACCCTGAACTATCCCAAGTTTGAAATAGTGCTGATCAACGATGGCAGTACAGACAACAGTATGGAGCAACTGATCCGTGAATTTGAGATGGTAGCAGTGGATTTCGCCTACAACGAAAAAATCAGGACACAACCGGTAAAAAATATCTATAAATCTAAAAATCTGGCTTACTCCAACCTGATCGTCATTGATAAAGTAAATGGCAAGAGTAAGGCAGATGCCTCCAACGCAGGTATTAACGTAGCATCTTTCGATTATTTTGTTTGTACAGATGTTGATTGTGTACTGCACAAAGATACTTTGCTGGAACTGATCAAACCTGTGATGCAGGAAGAAGGCCGCCGCGTCATTGCGGTAGGCGCTACCCTCCGCATCGCCAACAGCAGCGAGTTCGACGAAGGCGTACTCACGCGTATGCGCCCGCCCCGACAGCTGCTGCCACGCTTCCAGGAAGTGGAATATATCCGCTCTTTTGTACTGGGAAAAATGGGATGGAGCGCACTGAACTGCGTACCAAACGTATCCGGCGGATTAGGATTATTTGATAAGGAAGTGGCGATACGCAGCGGCGGATATGATCACCGCTCCTTCGGAGAAGATATGGAACTGCTGTTTCGCATGTGCCGGTATTGTGATGATAACAAAATGAAATATTCTGTCCGCTATATTCCAAGAACACTCTGCTGGACAGAAGGCCCTTCCACACTCAAAATCTTCGGCAGGCAGCGCACCCGCTGGGCAAGGGGACTGGCACAGCTCATGCTGGCGCATTCCAGTATGTTCCTCAATCCCCGCTATGGCAGGATGGGGTTTGTTGTGATACCTTATAACTTCTTCTTTGAACTGCTGGCGCCCATCGTGGAGCTCAGCGGTATCATTGCATACATCTATCTTGCCGTCACCGGACAGGTCAACTGGCCATACGCCATTCTGCTGCTCCTTTTCGTGTATACGTACGCGGTAATGATCAGCACCCTGTCCATACTCTGGGACCAGCTCAGTTTTCATTACTATAAAACAATGAAAGAAGTATTGTCTTTGCTGATCGTTCCTTTTCTCGAATTCCTGTTATATCACCCGCTGATCGTTTTCTTTTCCATCAGGGGATATTTCTATTTCCTTACAGGAAAAAGAAGTACATGGGGAGCTATGCAGCGACAGGGTTTCCAGAAGGCAAAGACAAACTAATATCCAAACATTTAACACATGGTCGGTACTATATTTCAGAATTGTGTTTTTATCTACGGCATCGTTATGCTGCTCACGTATGCCCTCCTGGCCATACTGAGTAACTATGGTGTACGCAGGTTCAAAAAACGGCAGCCGTTTACCGACTATTCCCTGTTGCTGGATTCTCCACTAACGCCCGGGATATCGGTGATTGCGCCCGCCTTTAATGAAGGCGTGACCATCATCTCCAATGTGCGCTCCCTCCTGACGCTGAACTATACAAAGTTTGAAGTTATTATTGTAAACGATGGAAGCACAGATGATACATTAGAAAAACTTATTAATGAGTTTGAACTGGTAGAAGTAGATTTCGCCTATAACGAACGCATTATCACCAGGCCGGTACGAAGGATGTTTAAATCTACCAATATCGCCTACGACAAACTGCTGGTGATCGATAAGGTGAATGGTAAGTCCAAGGCAGATGCCTCCAATGCCGGCATCAACGCTGCCGCGTTCGACTATTTCCTCTGTACGGACGTAGACTGTATCCTGGACAGGGATACATTGCTGCGCATGGTACATCCCTTCATGAATGAGGAACATAAGAAGATCAAAGAAATCGGAGAACCTTGTCCGGAATGTGGTTATGTACACGTAGAAGAAGATAGTATGCGTGTGATAGCCACCGGCGCCACGCTTCGCCTGGTAAACTCCTGCGAAGTAGACGAAGGCGTGATGGTGCGTGTAAAGCCGCCACGGAAATATCTTCCCAGATTCCAGGAAATGGAATATATCCGTGCCTATGTATTGGGTAAGATGGGATGGAGCGCTATCAACAGCGTACCGAATGTTTCCGGCGGATTAGGTTTGTTTGACAAGGAAATCGCCATCAAAGCCGGCGGGTACGACCATCAGTCATTCGCAGAAGATATGGATATCGTTACGCGTATGGCCAGTTATATGGTAGATAACAAACTCAAATATGCCATCCGTTATATTCCTACCAGCCAGTGCTGGACAGAAGGACCGGCAACCATGAAGGTATTCAGCCGCCAGCGCACCCGCTGGGGCCGCGGACTCGCGGAGATCATGACCATTCACCGGCACATCATTTTAAACCCCCGCTATAAGAAACTCGGACTGATTGTATTACCCTACAACCTGCTCTTCGAATTTCTCGCACCTATTATCGAATTTGCGGGTATTATTTTTTACATCTACCTGATATTTACACACCAGGTAAACTGGCCCTACGCCAAAATATTGTTACTATTTGTATACCTGTTCTCCATCACCATCACCACATTGGCGATGTGCTGGGACCAGCTCACCTATCCACATTACAAAACCTGGAAAGAGGTAATCGGCCTTACTTTCATGGCCTTCCTCGAACCAATATTATATCACCCGCTGATCGTATTTTTTGCTTTGAGAGGTTACTGGTTCTTCCTGATCGGGAAGAAAACTTCCTGGGGAAATATGCAGCGTCAGGGCTTTGCTCCGAAGAAGCCGAATTAAATTATATGATTTTGAGGATAAAGATGAACAAGTATATAACACTTATTTTGCTGCTATGCTTCACATTTGAGGCACAGGCGCAGTTTCTTAAAAAGAAAAAAAATCAGGCGGAAGCATTTTATGATCAGGCCGTTCAGGAAACAAAACAGCAGCATTATGAAAAGGCCATCGACCTTTCCCTAAAAGCGCTGAAAGAACAGCCCGACTTTATTGACCAGGAACTCCTGCTGGCCAAACTGTACATGCTCACACACAAGTATGACCTGGCCAGAAAATATACCAAAAGCGTGCTGGAGAAAGATCCGAAGTATAGAGATGCCTACTACATAGGCATTAATATAGAGATGACCACCGGGAATTATACAGAGGCAGAATGTTATGCAGATGAAGCCCTGGTGGTGTTTCCGGGCAGTAAAGACTTCATGGTGAAGAAGCTGGAGATATTGGGCATACAGAAAAAATTATATCGTGGTGATCAGTGGGCAGAAAATATACTGGAACATTATCCGGACGACTCTACTGTAAAAAGAGCTTATGTAGATCATTACCTGATGGCTGGCCTATATCATCAGCAGCAGGGAAATTTCAACATGGCACGACAGAGCTTTGATAAAGTACTGGCCGTAGACCCGCAGAACAAGGAAGCCCGTGAAGCCGGACTGGGTACGGAATTACGAGGTGGTAACCTGCCACACGCCCTGGATGTAGTCAATAATTTACTCACCGGCCAGCCCGATAATTATGATCTGTTGATGAAGAAGCTCGGCATTTTGCAGGAAATGCATGCTTATGCAGATGCCCTGAGCGTATTACAACAGATTTACAGAAGATATCCCAATGATGCAAAGGCACATAGCCTGGAAACCGCGCTGCGCATGGAAGCTGCAGCATATTATACTAACACCGATCCCTACTCGCTATACCTCTCTGTACTGGAAAAAAATCCTGGTAACAGAGAAGCACTGGACAAAGTAATCGGCTACAGCATGGCCAGAGGTGCCTATATGGAAGCACTTGCATGGATCAACAAAGGATTGCGTAGCAATCCTAACGATCAGCGTTTATTGAACTTAAAGATGGACGTTCTTGAAGGGGACCACCGCTACGGCGCCGCAGCTGCTATCGCTGAAGTGCTGTACCAGCGCGCGCCTAACAACGACCTCCGCGACAGGCTCGTGAACCTGGAAACGCAATCCGGCCGCCAGTACATGGCAGAAGAACAATACGATCTGGCACTGGCTAATTTCCAGACAGGGCTTAAAGTGAGTCCACGCGACACTACCCTGCTCGGACTCGTGATTAATACCTACGCATCATTAAAGGATAACAAAGCCGCGCTGAAAGCCACAGACAACGCATTATCCTTCTACCCCGACAATGAAAAATTCCTGCTGCGTAAAGCGGGCCTGCTTGAAACAGCCGGGGATTTTGATGGCGCCGCTGCCATACTGAATAACCTCAGCAGCCGCCATCCGGGTAATGAGAATTATAAGGGCAGTCTGGCTGAACTCAGGCTGGCAGCAGCCCGTAACCTGATGCGTGCAGAAGAATATGATCTTGCCAAACAACAGATATACAGCGTACTGGAAGTACAGCCCGACAACAGGGATGCGCTGGATTATATGATCAACCTGCAAAGTGCCACCCAGCAGCTGGACAGTGCCCTGCTTTACAGCGATAAAGCACTCAGCTACTACCCTAACGATAAGGATTTACTGCTGAAGAAAGCAAGTGTATTACAGGATGCAGGCCGCTACAATGAAGCAGCTGCTATCACCAGCGACCTGATGGCACGTTATCCTTATACCGCTAAATTCAAAACAGCCTATGTGAGCAGCCTGATGTCCGCTGGTACTGCCTATCAGCGCAACCAGCAGCCAGACAGTGCACTGACGGCCTTTGGAAAAGTATTGGAAATAAATCCCAAAGACTCACTGGCATTACTGTACAGCATTAACCAGCTGAACGGAGAAAAACGATATGACAGCGCGATGGTATACGTTAACCAGGCATTGAAGTATTATCCTGACAATGAAAACTTCCTGCTGAAACGTGTAAATACACTCGAAAATAAAAAGGATTATGCTGCCGCATCGCTGGCTGCAGATACGCTGGCAAAGCGTTTCCCGACTACGACCAATAAAGATTACTACGACCTGCTGGCGGTAAAGACCATGAAAAACCAGTTTGGGCTTTACTATCTCAACAGTACCTATGACTATACCGATAACCGGTATAATATCGCGACCGTTGAATACAGAAGGTTCATCAAAAAGGGCTCTTATGCTTTCCGGCTGGATTATGCCGGCAGGCAGAATGGTAACGGATTACAGGGAGAAGCAGAAATGTACTATGTGCATAATCCTAAGCTCTACAGTTATGGATTGATTACCTACTCCAACAAGGTAGTTTTCCCACAGATAAGGGCTGCCTACTCTATATTCAAGACCTTCAAACACGACATAGAGCTGGAGCTCGGTGCGAGATACCTGAATTTGGATAGTCTGACCAGCGTTTCCGGCGTGGTTTCTGTGGCAAAACCATTCGGGGATTTCTGGGTAAACCTTCGTGCCTACGTGATTAGTGAATCGCCAAAAACGACGACCTCATTCAATCTGACCACCAGGTATTACACAACACCGGCGCATACCGATTTCATATCGTTAATTGCAGGACTGGGAACTTCCCCGGATGACCGCAGCCGACTGATCAACTACGAACAGTTGTCGGGTCTGCTGACACATAGTGTGGCAGCTGGTTACCAGAAAGTATTTAAATACCGTACAACGCTGGGACTGTATGGTACATGGATCAATTCAAAATTAGCGGCTAATCAATATGGAAACCAGTATGACATCTATGTGGTGCTCATGCGCAAATTTTAGTAACCAATAATGATTCGAACAATGAGCAATATCCTTTTAACCATGTTACTGATCTGGAATAGTAGCTGTGGCACGGCCAACGGGGATATTAGTGTGGTCAGCAACGGACATAGTGAATACAGCATCGTAACACCGGCAGCCCCTTCCAAAGCTGAAAGCAAGGCAGCCACCGTGTTACAGGATTATATACAAAAGATCAGCGGCGTTAAACTGCCGGTAGTTAAAGAGAATAATTTTTCTGGCAGCACCGCCATTTTCGTAGGAAATACAGACCATACCAGTGGCCCGGAGAAGGTTTATGGAGATGGCTATTATATCGGTACCACCGGAAAAGCGGTGTATGTACGTGGTGGAAGCGGTAAAGGCGTTTTGTATGGCGCCTATCACCTGTTGGATACGTATATGCATTGCCGTAAGACATCCGGCGAAGCAGCCTTTGTTCCCACCGCAAAAACCATTACGCTGCCCGATGGCCTGAAGGATTTACAGGAGCCTGTATTTGTGTACCGGGAAAGCTACTATCCGATGAGTACAGACCCGGAATACCTGGACTGGCATGGATTGCAGCGCTTCGAAGATTTGTGGGGTTTATGGGGACATTCCTTCTTTAAGATCCTTCCACCCGACCAACACTTCGCGGCACATCCTGAATATTATTCCTTAGTAAATGGAAAACGTCAGGCATTGCAGTTATGCCTGAGTAATGAACAGGTATACAACCTTACCGTGGCCTATTTCAGAAAAGCAATAGCCACACACCCTGATGCCGTTTACTGGTCTATCTCTCCGGAAGATGGCCCAGGTTATTGTACCTGCGATCAGTGTAGGAAAGCCGATGAAGAAGAAGGCAGTCATGCCGGTGCGTTGATACGTTTCGTCAACCGTGTCGCTGCAGCGTTTCCCGAGCAGCAGTTTACTACGCTGGCCTATGGCTACAGCGCCAAGGCGCCTGCAAAGACCAGGCCCGCACATAATGTATTCATCTTCCTGAGTACCATAGATGCTTACCGACAGCAGCCATTGCAGACAATCGCCTCTGCGGCCGATTTCAGAAAGAATCTGACATCCTGGTCGCAGATGACCAATAATCTGTTTATCTGGGATTATACCACACAGTTCACCAATTACCTCTGCCCTTTCCCGGATTATGCGAACCTGCAGCCTAATATGGCGTATTTTAAGGCTAATCATGTAAAAGGGGTGTTTTCACAAGGCAGTGGTGAAACTTACGGCGATATGGCCGAATACAACAGTTACGTACAGGCGGCACTGTTATGGAACCAGGATGCAGATATCAAGGCGGTTACAGCCGATTTCATGCAAAGCCACTATAAAGCGGCAGCGCCTTATATCCAGCAATATGTGCAGGCACTCACCAATGCCGTGCAGCAGACGCATGCCGTACTGGATATTTACGGCAGCCCGGTTTACAGCGCAAAAGATTACTTATCGCCGGCAAAGATAGACCAGTACAGTAGTTTGCTGGACAAGGCCGAAGCGGCCGTGGAGCAGGACCCTGTGGCATTAAAGCATGTATATAAGGCGAGGTTATCACTGGAATATGCAGTATTGCAGCAATCCCGGACATATGGAACAGAGAAATATGGATACCTCATGCCATCCGGAAATACTTATGTTGTAAATCCGCGGTGGCCGCAGCGTGTGCAGCAGTTTGTGACCAACAGCAAAGCCGCAGGTGTCACTGAATTAGCTGAGGGCGGTTTGTCTCCCGATGCTTATCAGCAGGAATGGGCTAAGTTGCTGGCGCAGCAGTTTATAGGTGGCCTGGCATTCAGGGCGCCCGTGACGCTGGTAAATCCATATACGCCGGAATACAGTCCCATGAAGGAGAAAACCCTGACAGACGGTTTATTTGGCACGACAGACTTCAGCTATAACTGGCTATTTACCTATGGTAAAGACATGGTTGCAACGATAGACCTGGGTAGCAGCAAGCCGGTGAAGTCGGTCAGTATGAATTTCCTGGAAGATGCGCGGCATTACATTTTTGTGCCGGTGAGTATAAAGGTGGAGACTTCCGATGATGGCAGCAATTACAAAGTCTTTGGCACCAAACAGATTCCTGTGCCCGGTGAGGACTTTACAGCCAGTATTTCGCACTATCTCTTCACAGGTGCGGTTAACTCCCGTTATATCCGGGTTACGGCCGTTTGTGCGCCTCATTTGCCGGAATGGCGGGCTGTCAGTAGCAAACAGGCTAGCCTGTGTTGTGATGAGATTGTGGTACAATAAGTAAATTTATAAAGATAAAACGCTGACTGACAAGTTCTTACAGAGAACAACTGTCAGTCAGCGTTTTTTTATTTTCAAAAAACATTGAAAGATATTTGGAAATAATAAACACTGTTCAGTATATTTGCACTGTAAATATTTTCAATGGGCATAACAGAACGCAAAGAGAGAGAGAAAGCAGAGATGCGGCGGCGTATCGTGGATGCGGCAATAGAAATGTTTGTGGCTGAAGGATATGAAAAAGTATCGATCAGAAATATTGCCGACAAAATAGAATACAGTCCCGCGACTATCTATCTGTACTACAAAGATAAGGATGAACTTCTTTACGACGTACAGAGTGAGGCATTTCATAAACTGGCCGCCTGGTTTAAGGAGCGGATTATTGATGAAAATCCGCTGGTACGGCTGGAGCAGCTAATGCTTGCTTATGTTTCCTTTGCGCAGGCACATCCGGAATTGTATGACCTGATGTTCATCATTAAAGCACCGATGAATTCGGTAGAAGATGAAGAATGGGATAATGGACTGGAAGCTTTCAGCTATCTCACCGGTACTGCAAAAGCCTGTGTAGACCAAAAGCTGATCCGCTTTGATGACCCTATGGTAGCAGGATTGAGCGTCTGGGCCTTTGCCCATGGCTTTGTGAGTCTGAATTTACGCTGCCGCATCAAAATATCCGAGCTTCCGGATGATGTTTTAGAGCAGCTGATCGTCAATGCTGCAAAGATTTACATCTCGCAAATCACCGCTTAAAATATAGTAAAAAGCCTTCGGGCTTTTTTTAACAAGTTGTATTAAACACCGTTCAGTATATCAACATTGATTACAAGTATAGCCATTGGCTATTTTTTTAAATCCATTAATAAACACTGTTTATTATGTCAACATCAATAACAAAAGGAGCATTGTTAATATTAGCATTGGCACTAGGTTTCAGCGCCAAAGCGCAGCAGCAGGCTTTGGACAATTACATCCAGCAGGCTTTTAGCTCCAACAAAGGCCTGAAAGATCAAAATATTCAGTTAGACCAGGCACTTTATGCGTTGAAAGAAGCCAAAAGTCTGTTTGGCCCGGACGTTACCTTTCTGGGCAGCTATGTAAAATCAGGCGGCGGCCGTACCATTGACTTCCCTGTGGGTGATATGCTGAACCCTGCTTACAGCACCTTAAACCAGCTTACCGGCACCCATAATTTCCCTACCCTGGAGAACATGAAATTCCAGCTGACCCCCGACAACTTCTTAGATGCCAAAGTGCGGACAAGTATGCCATTGATCAATGCGGAAATTTATTACAACCAGCAGATAAAAAAAGAGCAACTGAGCAGGCAGCAGGCAGCTGTCAATGTATACAAAAGACAGCTGGTACAGGATGTAAAAACTGCCTATTACCGCTACTATCAGGCAGTACAGGCAGTAGCCATTTACCGCAGTGCCGATGGCCTGATCAGCGAAAACATCCGCATCAACGAAAGCATGGTCAGAAACGGTGTTAGAAATAATACAGCGCTGTACCGCTCCAAAACAGAGAAAGAAAAAAACGAGGCCTCCATTAATCAGGCGGAGAACAACAGGGACAACGCCAGGGCGTATTTCAACTTTCTACTCAACAGACCACTGACAGACAGCATTGTGTTAGACAGCAGCACCATTGAAATTCCTGCTGCCATGGCAGGCGGTGATGATGTGAGCCAGCGGGAAGAACTGCAGGAGTACAAACACGCCATCGGCGCTTATCAGTACAACAATAAATTGCAACGCTCCTACCTCATTCCCAAGCTGAATACCTTCCTCGACCTGGGTTCCCAGGGATTACCCAACAAATTCGACAACACTACCCGTTATTATTTCTTCGGTGTAAACATGGAATGGAACCTTTTCAGTTTTCACAAAAACAAGTATAAAATCAAACAATCAGAAACAGCGCTGAATGCTGTCAGCATGGCCGCTTCGCAAACGGAAGACCAGCTGAAGCTACAGCTCTTTCAGGCAAAGAACGATTATATCAGCGCAGTTAAAAATTATAATACCGCCAGGGCACAGCTCGACTTCGCGGAGCGCTATTACCGAGATCAGCTGAAGGTTTACAAGGAAGGGCAGCTGCTTTACCTCGAGCTCGTGGATGCACAGAACCAACTTACACAGGCAAGGCTGCAAACAAGTGTAACACAGGCAAACGTGCAAAGCACCATTGCTGCTGTAGAACGTGCGCAGGCCAGCTATCCGCTGGAAAATAAATAATCGCTTATATCATCTTTATACAACCACTCCCGACTCATAAAACAAGACTCATGAAACAATATGCTTTGCTCATAGTATTATCCGCTGCACTGGTTTCCTGTGGCAGTAAACCTGAGGCTGCAAAAACAGACAATTCAGGCATCATTCCTGTAAAAACAATGGCCATAGCGGCTCACAGCGGTGCACAGGTAGTACATGCATCCGGGCAATTCACTACAGATGATGAAGTATACCTCTCCTTCAAAACCGGTGGTATCATCAGCAGTATCCTTGTGAAGGAAGGAGACCCTGTTCATAAAGGGCAGCTGCTGGCCACGCTTAACCTGACAGAAATCAATGCACAGGTGCAACAGGCCACCCTGGCCTATGAGAAGGCTGCCAGAGATTTCCAGCGTACGCAGAACCTCTTCAACGACAGCGTAGCAACACTGGAACAATTACAAAACAGCAAAACAGCGCGTGAGCTGGCAAAGCAACAATTGTCATCCGCACAATTTAATCTCGCCTATTCTGCCATACATGCCACTCAGGATGGTTATGTTTTACATAAACTCGCCAATACCGGCCAGCAGATCGCGCCTGGCACCCCTGTTTTGCAGACCAATGGCGCCAAAAGCGCACACTGGATTTTACGTGTAGGCGTAAGTGACAGAGAATGGGCTGGCATTAAAACCGGCGATGGCGCAGAGATAGAAACACAATCTGAAAGCGTAGGCAAACTAACAGGAAAGGTTACACGCAAATCAGAAGGTATTGACCCTGCCAGCGGCACCTTTATCATTGATGTGCAGGTTACAGGCAACAAGCCCGCAGCCCTTGCTGCCGGCATGTTTGGCCGCTGTCATATTTCCACCACTGCTGCCGATACCTCCGGTACCTGGCGTATCCCCTACTCCGCTTTATTGGACGGTAACGGCAGCAGCGGATATGTTTTTGTTACAGAAGATGGTAAGACCGCACATCGTGTGCCCGTTACCGTAGCCGGTATGGAGAAAGACCAGGTCCTTATCAGTGGCGGCGTTAACGGCCAGCTGATCATATCCGGCAGTGCTTACCTGAAAGATCAATCTCCTATCCGTATCATCCAATAACTACTGCTCCCATGAAGATTTCAAAATATGCTGTAAAAAATTACCAGTTTACCCTGGTGATATTCATCATGATTATCGTACTGGGCGTCAGTACTATCATGAACATGCCCCGGTCTGAAGACCCGGAGATGAAAGCGCCGCAATACACGGTGGTAGTGGTTTACCCGGGTACCAGTCCTAAAGACATGGAAGACCTCGTGGTAGACCCATTGGAAAAAGAGATTTATAGTCTGGCAGATATAAAACGCCTCCGCACTACCATCAGTGACGGCGTAGCGGTGATGCGGGTGGAATATAAATACAGCTCTAATGTAGAAGAGAAATACCAGGAGCTGGTACGTGAAGTTAATAACAAGCGAAAAGACTTACCCGCAGACATTTTCAGCATGGAAGTACGCAAGTCGGAGCCCAGTGATGTTAATGTTTTGCAGACGGCGCTGATATCTGAAAATGCCTCCCGCGACCAGCTCAGGTTTTATGCAGAAAAATTACAGGAGAGCCTGGAAAAAGTGCCGCAGCTGAAGAATGTAAAAATGCATGGCCTGCCAGACCAGCAGGTACGTGTAGAGTTACAGCTGGATAAAATGGCGCAGTTACATATTCCTGTCAATGCCGTAATGGGCGCCATGCAGAGTGAGATGGCCAATATCCCAGGTGGTAGCATAGACGCAGGCGATAAAAGCTTCAACATCAAAACCAGCGGCAATTACCAGGATATCGCGGAGATAGGTAATACCATTATATCATCTGCCAACAATAAAAATATATTCCTGAAAGATATTGCCAAAGTATACTACGGATTTGATGATGAGAAATATTTTGTGCGCCTGAACGGACACCGTAGCGTAGTCGTTTCTGCTGCACAGAAAGCTGGTGAGAATATCAGCAAAACACAGGAATCTTACCTACCTGTAATCAATTCCTTTAAGAAAACATTACCGGCAAACATAGACCTGGTATTGTATTTCAACCAGGCGGAAGCGGTTAACTCCCGACTGGCAGGACTCGGAAAAGACTTCCTTATAGCGATTTTACTGGTAGCCATTACCTTGCTGCCATTGGGTCAGCGTCCGGCCATTATTGTGATGATCTCTATCCCGTTGTCGTTATCTATTGGTATCGTTTTATTACAGTTGTTTGGTTACAACCTGAACCAGTTGAGTATAGTAGGATTGGTAGTAGCATTGGGTTTATTGGTAGATGACAGCATTGTAGTAATTGAGAATATAGAGCGGTGGATGCTTGAGGGACACAGCCGGATGGAAGCCACGCTCAAAGCCACTTCACAGATAGGGCTCGCAGTAGTGGGATGCACGGCTGCACTGATCATTGCTTTCATGCCGATCGTGTTTATGCCGGAAGGTGCCGGTGATTTCATACGTGGGTTACCGTTAGCTGTTATCTTCAGTGTACTGGCCTCTATGGCTGTTTCGCTGACCATCATTCCTTTCCTGGCCAGCAGATTACTGAAAGAACATACCAACCATAAAGGCAACATCTTCATGCGTGGACTGAAAAGACTGATCCATGGCAGTTATGCGCGTTTGTTAGATAAAGCATTACATCGTCCGGTACTCACTATCATTGTTTCATTAATAATTTTTGGTGCTTCCATCGTAGTTTTCAAGGCAGTGGGCTTCAGTTTGTTCCCGGCCTCTGAAAAGCCGCAGTTCCTGGTAAATGTAATTGCGCCGCCGCAGTCGAACCTGGGTTATACCGATCAGATTGTGAAGCAGCTGGAAGCGGAACTATTAAAAGAAAAAGAAGTAAAGTATGTTGCCAGTAACATTGGTAAAGGTAATCCTCGTATCTACTATAACGAGATCCCTGAAAACGAGCACAGTGATTATGCGCAGCTTTTTATACAGCTAGATCCGCATACGAGTCCGGCTGCCAAGCTGGCTTTGATTGAAAAGTTACGTAGCCGCTGGACACCTTATCCGGGCGCTAAAATAGAAGTAAAGAATTTCGAGCAGGGCCCGCCTATGGCAGCACCGGTAGAAGTCAGATTATTTGGCGACAACCTGGATTCATTACGTAGTCTGGCTGGTAATGTAGAGAAGATGCTGGAGAAAACCACCGGCACTATCTATATTTCTAATCCGGTGAGTAATCTGAAGTCGGACATACGCGTAAAGATAGACCGTGAAAAAGCGCAGCAGCTGGGTATTCCCACAGCCAACATCGACAGGGTGGTACGTTTAGCCGTGAGCGGTATCAACCTCGGCAAGTATAATGACACCAACGACAACGACTATGATATTTTGCTGACCAAGCAGAAAGCAGGCAGGCCTACGTTAGATGTATTCAACGATTTATATGTGAATAACAGCCAGGGTGTGGCGGTTCCGCTGAAGCAGATAGCGACGCTGGAGCTGGAAACATCACCGCTGAGTATCCGTCACCAGGAGAAAAACAGGATGGTAGCAGTGACAGCCTTTGTGCAGAAAGGGTTTCTGGCCGACAAGGTGATCAATGATGTCATCAGACAGATGGATGCCATGAAGCTACCGGCAGGCTATAGTTATGAGATGGGTGGAGAGGTAGAAAGCAGGAAGGACTCCTTCGGAGGTTTCATGACGATCATCATTGTGACCGTGTTCATGTTTATTGCGGTGCTGATATTGGAGTTCAAGACCTTCAAGAGTACGTTGATCGTGTTGTCAGTAATTCCGTTGGGCATTGTGGGAGCCGCGCTGGCATTGTGGATGACGGGGAATTCACTTTCCTTTGTGGCGATTATCGGATTGATTGCATTGGCGGGTATTGAGGTAAAGAATACGATTCTGCTGGTAGATTTTACGAACCAGTTACGTATGCAGGGACATAGCCTGGAAGATGCAATCAGAGAGGCCGGAGAGGTGCGTTTTTTACCGATTGTACTGACCTCACTTACAGCAATTGGCGGGTTAATTCCTATTGCGATATCTACGAATCCGTTGATAGCACCGCTGGCGATAGTACTAATAGGCGGTTTGATCAGTTCCACCCTGTTATCACGTATAGTCACACCGGTTGTATACAAGCTGATACCGCCTAAAATAGACGTGGTTGCAAAAGCGCCGGTTCCGGCCCGTGAGGAAGACCTGGTAGCACTGGAGGAAGCATAAGTAGTTGGAAATTATAAAGGAATCTGTACATTTACAGATAATTGGCAATCACCAAATCCTTTTTGAAAATTAGATCTTATGAAAAAAATCTTCCAGGCAGTAGCTGCCTTGCTGTTGTTGATAGGTGTAACTGCACAATCATCGCAGGCGCAGTTAAAGCGATTCAGTATTGGTCCGTTTGTAGAAGCCGGTTTTCCTACCGGAGATTTCAGCAAAACAAATAAAACAGGTTATGGTATCGGACTTGGTGCTGATATTAAGCTGGTAGCGGGTCTTACTGCAGTTGGCTCTGTAAGTTATATGTATTTCGGCGGTAAGTCGTTCAATCTGGGAAACAACATTACCGGTGACTATGCAGATGTAAAAGCGATTCCTATCCGACTGGGTCTGCGTTATAAAGTATTCTCCATTCTGTATGCTAAGCTGGAAGGTGGTACTATTCAGTTTGCCGGTGGTGATTATACTGGTGTTGGTGGCCTGGTGGCTCCTGGTATTGGTATCCGTTTACTTGGCCTCGATGTGGAAGGTAAATATGAAGCCTGGTTTAAAGATGGTACCAGAGGATTCTGGGGTCTGAAAGCAGGTTATAATTTCTAATAATACTATTAATATTTTTACAGCTGTCTCTACTTAGTAGAGGCAGCTTTTTTTATGCCTATAAACATGGTATAATCTGCGGAAAGATATGCCCGCCTATCATCTCATCAGTATATATTTCTACTCTACTTATCTACATAAAAAATTGTTTTAAAAAATAGTGCAGCAATTAAAATAGTTGCTACTTTCGTTATACCATCCATTAGCCGGGATGCTGAAATTTTGTTTGTTGCCAGTATAAACTGTCATGAAAATGATGAAATTTTATTTTTAAATTATTTAAATGGCTAAACCTATGAATTTCACCTATAATTATTACCCGCTGACTGGATTACCCACAGTAGATATCTCCCTCTTTTCGGAACCATAAATACTTTTATTATTTAAACAAAAACAAATGAAGAAAACCTTATCTGCTGTCCTTGGATCATTGGTCCTGGCAACAGCTTTCTATGCCTGTACCAAAAGCGATTCGCCTTCAGGTCCTCAGCCAGTGGGCTCCTCCTGGAAGGGCGAAACCCAGGTTGTTAAACTGGCTTTAAACGGCGACCTTGTTATAACAGATTCTCCTTTAGGCAGAGCGGCTGTAAGTGGTAATGCGCGTGCTACTGCAGACAGTGTACTGTATGCTGTTGATATCCGCGTGGGCAACTATGAGCCATTTGCCCAGGGTATTGTAAAAAGACTGGACACCCTGAAGTTTGAAGTCCCTAAAGGCACTTACTACAGTGTTTATGTTGCAGCTATCCGCAAAGGAAGTGGCAATGGTCTGTTTCAGACTGATAGTCTTGGTTTAACCTATTTCGATGCGCCTATCCGTAGTTTCACCAACTTCACGATGACCAGGGATAACAACAAATTGCAGCGTCAGTTTATGGACACCTTGCAATATTTCAGTCTGGCAAATGGTCCGGTAAATAAAACCATTAATAAATATTCTGAGCTGGATGTATATTATGGTTCTTATAATGGAACTGCTGCTGATTCATCCAAAAATTCTATTGCTATTAGCATGCGCAGGCTGACTTTCGGATTAAAATATAAGGCAATTAACTTTAGCGGAGGAATCTTAGAGGTTAGTTACGGTGGATTGATGGCTAACAAGGAGGTTAATACTTACTCTAGTGACTCTCTGGCAGGTTTGTACGTTGCGGATTACTTCAGAACCAGGGACGTTCTTGACTATGGTATTCCTGTGTCTATTAAATGGGCTCGTGTAGATGGTACTATACAGGATTTAGGATCACGTACGATTTATCCTAAACGCAATGTATTAACGACGCTGCAGATTACCGCGCCAAGCAATACTGGCAATCTGCCTATTAAGCTTGATGTTTCTGAGCAAACCTGGAAACAGGATACCATCATTGTGTGGTAATGTTCAACATCGAAGTAGCATAAATATTAAAAAAGAGGTACATCATGTGTACCTCTTTTTTTGTTTATGGGCGATTCAATCACTCAATGCCATATGATGTTACGTATTCCTGATTGTTAGGAATGGATGGAGGCAATGCAAAAAATCAGGTATAAACAGGAAGTTTCTATATAAGTTTTAAAAAATATTCTATAAAATAAATATATATACTATTTTCGTGCAATCCTTAATGTGAATGCTCAGTTAAACGGAGCATAAAAGATTTTCCCATATCTGCAAACCCTGAATCCATTCGCTGTTATCTGTTTTATTTATTGTCACACGAGGAAGCCATTATACACTAATGGGAGATCGTTGGTTAATTGTGCATAGTGCATGCGCTATGCTTTTGTAGATAAAATCCCTAATACCAAATGAAACGAATGCGACACGCCTTCCAGGTACTTGTGTGCCTGTTATTTAGCTATCATATGGCAACTGCTGCTCCCCCCGGCGAAAAAGAAGGTGAAAAAAACAAATCTATAGAGGCCTCCAGGCCGCTGGCACCATTAACGGGCAGCGTTCAGGCATCTACATCAGTTGCCTGTAAGGATGGTAACACGGGCTCCATTACGGTGAGGGCCAGTGGCGGAACCGGTAACTACTATTATAGCTGGTCTCCGTATGGGGGATCTTCCAACACCGCCTCGAATCTGACGGCGGGCACATATGTTTGTCATATCACCGATGACGGCGGTAACACTAAAGATGTAACAGCAACTATAACTCAGCCAGCGACGGCGATGACAGCAATCCCGGCAAAAAACAATATCCTGTGTTATGGTTCAAATACAGGCAGTGCAGCTGTCATCCCTAGTGGGGGCGTACCGCCATACACCTATGCGTGGACGTCATCAGTTTCCAGTACCAGTAATGCTACCGGGCTGCAAGCTGGTTCATATACCTGCATAATTACTGACGATTTTGGATGTACGCTATCCAAAACCTTCGATATCACGCAGCCCAATGCACCATTAAGTGCAACTGCCACTGCAACAGCAAACGTTACTTGCAATGGCGGCAGCAATGGTATCGCTGATGTAACGGTATCCGGCGGGACACCAAATTACACTTATTCATGGACCCCTTCAGGCGGAACAGCTGCAAGAGCCAGCGGCCTGGCAGCGGGTGACTATACCTGTACCATTACAGATGAAAATAACTGCCAAACTACCGCCAAAGTAAAAATTTCACAGCCATCTGCCATGTCTGTAATCATGGTCCAGACAGATGTTCTCTGCGCCGGTGGAAACAATGGTTCGGCGACAGCAGTACCTTCAGGAGGAAATGGTGGTCCTTACACCTACCAATGGTCTAACGGTTCAACATCTAATAATGCAACAGACCTTATTGCAGGAACATATACCTGTAAAGTTTCAGATGCAAAAACATGTTTTACAACACCTGCTGTTACCATTTATGAGCCTCGTCCAATAACTGTAACACTTTCTTATACAAACACCGGCTGCTATGGCAGCCATGATGGCACAGCTGAAGTATTAGCCGCAGGCGGCTCAGGCACCTACTCTTTTTTATGGTCCAACGGGGCTACTACCCGCTCCATCACTGGCCTGGCCGCAGGCACATACACCTGTACTGTTACCGATGGGAATCAGTGTACTTTCACCACTTCAGTGAATATCACACAATCAGATGCTATTATTTCAACTATGAGGGGTACACCTATCAGTTGTAATGGAAGAAGCGATGGTACTGCGCAGGTTATTACTTCAGGTAACTCCGGTAATTATACTTACTTATGGTCTAACGGTTTAACTACCCCAGTGATCCCCTTGCTGCCTGCGGGAGATTATACCTGCATTGTTACAGATGGAAACGGCTGCTCACAAGCAGGCACCTATACCGTCACAGAGCCAGACCCTTTAACATCAACGATAACCGGAACAATGGTTTCCTGTAATGGCGGAAGTGATGGTACCGCTACCATCACTGCTAGCGGAGGTACCACACCATATACCTATATCTGGACACCTTTAGGCGGAACAGCGGCTACTGCCACAGGACTTGAAGTGGGCACCTATACCTGCATCGTTACTGACGCTAATTTTTGTCCGACCTCTGCCAGTTTCACAGTAGCCCAGCCACTGCCATTAATTGTAAGTGCTACTTCTACCGATGTTTCCTGTAATGGTGGAGCCAATGGTACGGCCACCGTTTCAGCGGGAGGTGGCGCAGGTAACTATACCTACTCATGGGCGCCTTCCGGCGGAACAGCAGCTACAGCCACCGGACTCACTGCAGGCGATTATACCTGTACGATTACGGATGGCAATACATGCTCTAAAACCGTGAGGGTTTTAGTTTCACAACCTACTGCTTTAACCGGCACCGCTTCCAGAACGTTGGTTTCCTGCCATGGAGGCAGCAATGGCGCTATTACATTAGCCATCAGCGGCGGAACACCGGGATATACTTATTCCTGGAATCCGGCAGTATCAACAGATGCCGCTGCCTCCGGACTCCCTGCCGGTATCTACAATTGTACCGTTACTGACGCAAAGGGATGTCCGAAATTAATGAGTGCCCAAATTGATGAGCCAGATGCGCTTATTGTTTCCGTAACAGGAACGCAACCATCTGCAGGCCTTTCCAACGGTACCGCCACAGCAATGGTTAGCGGAGGTACTCCACCTTACAGCTATTCCTGGTTACCTTCAGGAAGCGTCACCTCTACTATCACAGGACTGAGCGGAGGCCAGTATACCTGCACCGTTACAGATGCCAATACTTGTCAGACACAGGGTGCTGCTCAACTGGGTCTCCCTGTTACCTTAAGCGGCTTCAATAATTTCTCTGCTACCTACGGTGATGCTGCTTTCCAACTGGCTACGCCGGTAAGTACCAGCAATGGCGCCTTTACCTATACCAGCAGCGATGCTTCCGTAGCATCTGTTGCCGGAAATATGATCACGGTGCACAAACCCGGTAATGCAATCATTACTGTATCACAGGCAGCTACCGGCACTTATCTCGCCGCCAGTACCACTGCTACCCTGACAGTATCTCCAAAAGATATCACCGTAATGCCACTCCTGGTACCAGCTATCATGAAGGTATACGATGGTACTACTGCGGCTCCATTCTCCGGAAGTAATTATAGCATTATCGGTCTCATACCGGGTGATCGCATTACCGTTAATGGTATCGCCGATTTTGATTCGAAGAATGTTGGCATTCAAAACATTACTATTAGTAATCTTAGGTTAAACGGGGTGGATGCAGCGAAGTATAACCTGCAGACATCTGTAATGACAACTACGGGTAATATTCTATCCAGACAGATCCAGGCGACTGCAATACCAGTTACAAAAATATATGATGGTAATACCACTGCTGCCGTTTCATTCCTTCCGCTGACGAATACAAGCGGATTGGCTGGAAATGATGATGTTACCTTAACTACTGCCAATGGTAACTACGACGATAAAAATGCAGGAACAGGAAAATCAGTTACTGTTACAACAGCATTTTTATCTGGTCAGGATGCCGGCAACTATCAGCTGATGCTTCCAATTACCACTACTGGTATTATTCAACCTAAAACACTGGATATAACACCTGCATCTGCCAGTAAAATTTATGGAGAAAAAGATCAGCAGATTAATTACACCACAGGAAATGGTCAGCTGGCAGCTGGGGATCAGCTCAGTGGTAGTCTTTCCCGTATTAGCGGTGAAAACGCCGGCAATTACAACATAACTATTGGTAACCTGAGCGGAAATGGCAACTACACCCTGCAATTGGCTGCTGCCACCTTTGAAATTAAAAAAGCAGCGCTGGTAATTACCGCCGATAACAAGGAGATATATCGTGGTCAGCCTATCCCTTCATTGACTTATACCAGCAATGGATTTGTAAATAATGAATCGGAACAGGTACTGACAACCCAACCAAATATTTCCACCCTGGCCACTTCAGGTAGTACTCCGGGTAACTATCCGATAACTGCCGCCGGCGCTACAGCTGCCAACTACGAAATTACCTTCGTAAACGGTAACCTGAAAATTAATGCGACCACACCAACTGATATCTCGCTTAATTCATCAACAGTATATGAAAATGTACCTGTTAACAGCCTGATATCCGCATTCAACACAAGCACACCTTTACCAACAACCATCACCTATTCATTGGTAACTGGTGCCGGAGACAACGACAACAAAGCTTTCAGCATCACTGGCGACAAACTCTATACAGCTACGGCAATAGATTATGAAACAAAGGCCAGCTATAGTATCAGGGTTCGTGCTACTAATTCCATGAATGAATACTTTGAGAAAGTTTTCACGATTCAGGTATTGGATGTAAATGAAGCGCCAACTGTTGATCCGGTGGCTCCGGTAAATATTTGCTACAGCAAAGACCAGGGAACGATCGCTGTTACAGGCATTAGTGCAGGTCCGGAAACTAACCAGCAGGTGACGCTGGCAGTGTCTGCGAGTGAAGATATCTTCTCTCAGCTGAAGATTGTTGCAACCAGCAACAGTACTGCAGAAATCAGGTATATACTGAAAGATAATATTGCGGTAAATACCAATATTATTATTACCGTAAAAGATAACGGTGGTACAGCAAATGGAGGCATTGACCTCACCACGGTGAGCTTTGCATTTACCGCAGCCAGACAACCAGCCATCACGGCTACCAGCGATAAAGGATTATCCATTATCAGCGGTGAGTCGGTGGTACTGACAGCTACCGGTGATGCAGCTTCCTATACCTGGTCAATGGATGGCAGCACCGTTGGAAATCAAAGCACCTATACCGCAAAAGTAACACAGACAACCACCTTTACGGTAACCGGTACGCTGGAGCATTGCACCACCAAACAGGACCTGACCATCACCACATCTGCTGCACAGACAGATATGTTGAAAGCTACCAATGTCATCACCCCTGATGGCGATGGATACAACGATAAATGGGTGGTAAAAAATATCGAACTATTTCCTGGCAGCGAAGTGAAAATATTTGACAGGGCAGGACGTATGATCTTTAGTCGTAAGGACTATCGCAATGAATGGGATGGAACACTGAATGGCAGTCCATTACAGGAAGGTGTATACTTATATGTCATCGACCTGAAGAACGGTTCTCCAATCCAGAAAGGTTATATCACTATTGTCAGGAAAAAATAAGTTCAACTAATTTATTCCAGTAAAATGAAAATTAAACAAAATCATAAATTCTTTTACCAGGTAGCGATGTTTGCATTGCTATCTGGTACTACCCTCAAGGTTCAGGCACAACGGGTATACCAGCCGGCACAATTCTTCTTTAACCAGTACATCAGCAACGCAGCAATGGCCGGACATGATTCCGCGCTGACTGTAATGGCCGGCTATACCAAACAAATGGATAATATCCAGGGATCACCACAATACCTGAACTTCACAGCAGACTATTACGCAGGAAAACATGTTGGTCTTGGTATTAATATTGCCACTCAGAAAGCGGGCATTCTAAACCAGACCAGGGCAGTTATTTCCTATGCTTATCAGCTGCCTGTCGGGAAAGATGGTCAACGCCTGAGTTTTGGTATTTCCGGTGGCATCACCAGCAACCGCATTGATTATAATTCAGTAGAGGGACAACATGAAGACCCTACCTTACTTGGCTATAACAGTGGCACTGTTAAAATGGATGGAGATATCGGTATAGCCTATACGGATAATCACCTGAACATCCAGGCTGCGCTGCCTTCACTGCGGGATAATATCGACAAACAGACCAATAGCAACGTAAATAGAACTGCGCTATACGGAAGTGTATCCTACCTGTTTGATCTGGGTACACAAATCACCAGTATTACTCCTAAAGTAGCATTTACACAGATTAAAGGCTATAAAAACATACTGGATGCAGGCGCCGAAGTGAAATTTCTTGAGGTAGCCAATATTCAGGCTATTTATCATTCTACCTCAAATTTCACTGCAGGATTCGGTGTACAGGTCTTGTCAGGACTGGGAATACAGGCATTCTATACCTCACAACCTAAGGAGATCACCGCCTATACCAATGGCATGTTCTCTGTTAATGCCAAAGTAGCCTTATTTGATAAGCGGGTACATTAATCATTTATTTTATGTCAATAAAAAAGCTGCCTGAATATTTCGGGCAGCTTTTTTTTTATAGACATTATTTTTTTAGAAAAATGTTGCAGACCAGGACCTGTCGAACAGCTGCCCCGGATGCAAAACATTGATTCCTTCTTTTTCAGTAAGGTCGCCGGTGGCAGTTTCACTGTCTGCAATACCACACCATGGCTCTATACATACGAAGTCTGCGTCCTTTGCAGACCAGATTCCCATATAAGGGAATCCTTCGTAGTGCACACTTATGCCATAGACAGTGTTGTCGCTCTTAATAGCGATGGTATGCGATGCCAGGTTTTTAAATACGAGGGCATCTTCATAAAACAATGATTTCTGTAATGGCAGTTTATTGGTATTGTTGAGGAATGGTACGGAGAAGGCTGCAATCTGCCCTTCCGTGGTAAGTGGCCATCGGCCTGCATTTTCTATTTTTTCAAATTCCAGGTAGTAATCGGTAAAAGCAGAGCCTTCTGCCAGTGGCACACGAAATGCAGGGTGTGCTCCTACGGAGAAGTACATTAATTCGTCACCTGTATTTTTCACGTGGTAAGTCACTTTCAGCACATCATCGGTGAGCTCGTAGCGGACGCTGAAAATAAATTTGAATGGATAGACTTTATGCGTTGCTTCATTATCGATCAGTGAAAAGAGGACACTGTCGGGGCCCTGTTCCCTGACAACGAAGTTCATATCTCTGGCGAAGCCGTGGCGGCCAAGCGTATAGTAATGGTTGTTATATTGATAGGTATTATGTTTCAGACCACCTACGATTGGGAAGAGTACCGGGCTTTTCTTACCCCAGAAATCAGGGTCGCCGCTCCACATATATTCGAGGCTGTTATCATTGCGAATAATACTTTGGAGTTCTGCGCCTTTTTCTGCGATCGTTACCGTGAGTTTTTCATTGGAGAGCCGTACCATGATACAGTTGTTTTGATTTCTAAAGCGAAGATAATCTGTAAATTGCAAAAGATAAGGGGTAAATCTGATCCAATTAAAAACACAAAACGCAGTATATGGAAACATTAAAAGGAAAAAAGGCACTGATAACAGGCGCTGGCAAAGGAATAGGACGAGCGCTGGCATTGGCGCTGGCGGCAGAAGGAGTGGATGTAGCACTGATGGGCCGTACATTGGAGCCACTGGAAGCCGTAGCTGCTGAAGTTCGTGCACATGGCGTGAAAGCGGCTGTTGCAACCGGTAATGTGGCCAGTATCACAGAAGTAAACACTGCTGTAGCCAAATTAACCGCTGAGCTGGGGCCTATAGACATACTGATCAATAATGCCGGTATTTCTACTTTTGGCGGCTTTATGGAACTCACGCCGGAGCGCTGGGAAGAAATCATCCAGGTAAACCTGCTGGGCGCTTACTATGTAACCCGTGCGGTGTTACCTTCCATGATAGACCGTAAAACCGGGGATATCATCAATATTTCCTCTACTGCCGGACAACGTGGTGCACCATTGACCAGTGCCTACAGCGCCAGCAAATTTGGCCTGCTGGGCATGACAGAATCGCTGATGCTGGAAGTGCGCAAACATAATATCCGTGTGAGTGCACTGACACCAAGTACCATTGCTACAGATATGGCAAAAGAATTAAAACTGACAGATGGCAACCCGGAAAAGGTATTACAGCCGGAAGACCTCGCAGAGTTTGTAGTAGCACAGTTGAAGCTGAACCGTCGTGTGACGATCAAATCCGCAGGATTATGGTCTACTAATCCGTAATTTTTCGCTGCATCATATTTTTTTTAAGAGCATATCTCAACATGTCTGATAGAATTGCAACCGATACCTTCGGTATCGGTTGGTGGGTTTCGCGCTGCGCGCGGGAGCTACCGCCAATCAAACAACGCTTGAGATATTCTCTTTTTTTGTCTCTTTTTCAGTTTCAATAACCTACCTTTAACAGATAAATCTGATACAAAACACTATGAAACTCCAGAGAATTCCCCTAATGCTGGCTACAGCATTGCTGCTTGGCGTAGGCGCCAAAGCACAGCAAATAGATCTTGGTGCAAGAGCCGGTATCAGTATCCCAAAACTCTCCGCCGGCGGTAGTTCCACCAATCCACTTAACGAAGGTTACAGCAGCAGGCTGGGACCAGATTTCGCCGTATTTGCAGAGTTTCACTTCAGTAAGCTGTTCTCTATTCAGCCGATGATTGAATATTCAGCGCAGGGTGGACAGAAAAACGGATTCCAGGCATTTCCTACACCGGATAAGGTAGTCCCTGTTTTTACCGCACAAGGACTAACACCACCAACTTATCTTTATGCAGACTTCAAAAGTACTGCTAAGATAAACTACCTGATGGTGCCTATTCTGGCTAAATTTGGCTGGAACCTTGGTAAGTCACCATTACGTTTATACGTTGATGCAGGTCCGTTCGTGGGCTTCCTTTTATCAGCAAAACAGGAAGTACGTGGTACCAGCGTTTGGTATCTGGACCCAGGAAAGACTCAACCACTGATCCTTGATCCATCACACCCAACAACTCCTACTCCTGTAAATATGGATTCAGACAATGATATCAAAGACCAGCTGAATAAAGTCAACTTTGGTATCAGCGGTAACGTAGGACTGGCTTACCTCTTCGGCAAAAGCAAAATCTTTATCGAAGGTGGTGGCAACTATGGTTTCCTGAACATCCAGAAAGGAGAAGCGAACGGTAAAAACAATATCGGAGCAGGTACAGTAGCCCTCGGCTATGCATACCGCATCAAATAACGCTGCTTTGCAGTAAAGCGCTGGCGCCTTCCAATGGATTCCGGAGGGCGCCGGTTTAGCTATCCCAGCTGGCGGGTTAGCCACTGGTATACAAAAAGCAGTACATCACTGCTGTTATCTTCATTATGCATTTCGTGGTAACTTCCCGGCCACTCCTTATAGGTAACCATGCCTGCCGGCGCTCTTTCGGCAAACAGGCGGGAACCTTCTACCGCCGTCAATTCATCGGCATTACCGTGTATCAGCAAAGAAGGCACTTTCAATAAATCTGCATGATGCAGGCACCATAATCCATTTCTCACCATATCATTTGCCAGGCGCAGACTCATTCTGTCGTGCCGCAAAGGATCATCCCTGAATTTCTCCACTGCGGCCCTGTTATGGGAGATTTTATTAATATCCAGGCCCTGGCTGACACGAAGATTAGGCAGCAGGCGGGCACCAATGTTCAGGACAGTACGTAAAAAAGCGCCGGGACGGCGGGCAACAATCAGCGCCGGCGCAGAAATCACGGCTGCGGCTATATGGGGCTGTTTTCTCAGCAAAAAGCCTGTCAGCGCTCCCCCACCCATGCTATGACCATACATCACTACCGGTTTACCATATTGTTCTTTGGTATGCTGGAGGAAGTCCCACAGGTAAGCCATCGTAAAACGCATACCCCGGGAAGCTCCCCTGGCGCCATCGCTAAGGCCGTGGCCATAATGATCGATACCGGTAACTGCATATCCTCTTTCTGCAAAATAGCTGGCTACATGGTCATATCTGCCTATATGCTCACCTATACCATGGACGATGATCATCACATGGGTAAACTCAGCAGGAACCCATTGAATACCGTGAAAGCGGCTGTTATTGGACGACCAGTAAAAATCGTTTCCAGTCATAGTGAAGTTTTTTAAAAACAGGGGATCGGGTGCAAAACGAAGATAAAGAATATCTTTAAGCCCAAAATCTGTAATTCAACCAACATGAGTAAAGAAAAGAGCGGTTCACCGGTATATAGCATACCGCTTAATTACCGGAAGATGGAAAACCTGCATATTGTATTCTGGCTGCTGAAAGATATAGGCTGGTGTATGATCTGGAAGCCTCTGGGCATTGCCATGATTTTCCCGACACTGATAATTTCCATTGTAATTGCATGGCGTACCCGCCAGTATATGGCCGAATTATGCCATAATGTGGCCATTACGCTGTGGATCACCGCCAACTCCTACTGGATGATCAGTGAGTTTCTACATTTCGATATGCTGCCTCTTTTTGGGGAATTTACGTATAAGCACCTGGCGTTAATACCATTTTTCAGCGGGGTGCTGATATTGGCTTTCTATTATTTGTATTATCAGCCGAGGCATAAGGAGGAGGAATCTGAGGAGATTGTAGAGGCTTAAAAAGTTTAACCGGCAGCTTCGCTGCCGGTTTTTTTTGTTGCGCCCCTCCTGCCGGAGGGGCGCAACGCTTATTATCGTGAATAATCAATTAAATAGCGTCAGAAAGTGACGTAAAGGTAAAGTCACGGATTTTCATTGGCGGTATCAGGTAGCTTCTGTAGGATTCGATACTGATACTTCTTTCTACCTTACCGAGCGCCTCTACGTTATTCAGCATAATCACAGGGCTTTCGTTGAAGCGGAAATTTTTCACCGGGTATTTGATTTCACCGTTTTCGATATAGAAAGTTCCGTCGCGGGTAAGACCTGTCAGTAACAGGGTTTGCGCATCTACGAGGCGGATGTACCAGAGGCGTGATACCAGGATACCTTTCTCTGTGCTTTTGATCAGCTCTTCCAGGGAGGCATCGCCGCCATCCATGATGATATTGGAAGGCATAGGCATCGGTTTTACGCCTTTCTTATCGGCCCAGAACTGGGAATAGGCCAGGTTTTTCACCACGCCTTTATCGATCCAGCTTGTTTTCTCCTGCGGGAAACCTTCCCTGTTCCAGGTAGAAGCCGGCAGCATAGGATGGAAAGGATCAGAATAGATATTTACCTTTTCATCCATCAGCTGTTCACCGATGCGGTTGCCGCCGCCTTTTTTGCTCATAAAGCTACGTCCTTCGTCGGCACTGCGGGCATCGAGTCCGCGGAACATATTTTCCAGCATATAGGTAGCTGCTACCGGCTCGAGGATAACGGTATATTTACCAGGTTCGAGTGCTTTAGCGCCTGCGCTGCTGTTGGCTTTCTGAGCTGCTATTTTGGTGGCAGCCAGGGTATCCAGTTTGGAAATATCATTGAAGCCACGGCCGGCGAAACCGGAGCCGGTACCAGCACTGTTACGGGTAGTGATGGTAAAGATGACGTTGGTATCCTTTTCGTAGGCGAAGAGGCCTTTGGAATTGAGGATCGCATTGAAGCCGGTCGTATTTTCGATAAAGCCGGCAGCTTCCAGCTGTGCATCTTTGGCGGCGTTGATACTTTTTGCTACGGCTTCCGCACGGTCATCGGGCGTCATTTTAGCGGTAGCTTCCACGTAACCGTCAGACTCCTTAAAAGTAGCAGGACCGCGCAGCGGCGTATATTCCGGATTTTCCGGCGCCAGTTTGGCCAGTTCTTCTGCACGGGCCACCACACGTTTGAGCGCCGCATCATCGAATTCGTTGATAGTAGCAGTACCGGCGCGTTTTCCGAAACCGGAGGTAACGCTGAGGGTAATGGTACTGATATCTCCTGCAGTGGATATATTGTTGCGGGCATAGCGGATATTACCGCCTTCGGTACCACGCAGACTAATTTCGCATTCATCTGCTTTGGAGTACGACAGCACTTTTTGCATCAGTGCCTGAGCTTCTTCTCTATTTAAAATTGCCATTGTAGTAGTTATCAGATGTTACGAGCGGTGTTGATTACGTTTACTCCGTTAAAGCGGGTGGTGGAGCTACCGTGAGAAACAGCGTTTGACTGTCCGGGTTGTCCTTTACCATCGTTGAAGGCGCCACCGAGGCGGTAATCGCTTTTATCGGCGATTGCCGTGCAGCTATTCCAGAATTCCTGGGTATTAGCCTGGTAGGCCACATCTTTAAGCATACCTACGATCTGGCCGTTTTTGATTTCGTAGAATGTTTGTCCGCCGAACTGGAAGTTATAACGTTGCTGATCGATACTGAAAGAGCCATCACCGATAATGTAGATACCTTTTTCCACGTTTTTGATCATATCGTTTACGCTGAGCGGCGACTTACCTGGTTGCAGGGAAACGTTTGGCATACGCTGGAACTGAACATCTGACCAGCTTTGTGCATAGCAGCAGCCTTGAGATTGTTTAAGGCCGATGATATGTGCCTGGTCTCTGATAGCCTGGTAGTTGACGAGGGTACCGTTTTTGATGAGATCCCACTGGCCGCATTTCACGCCTTCATCATCGTAGCCAACGGCGCCGAGGGAGCCTGGCTGTAATTTATCGGCTACTACGTTTACCAGTTTACTACCGAAGTTGAAGTTGCCGGATTTCCATTTGTCCAGGGTCAGGAAGCTGGTGCCGGCGTAGTTGGCTTCATAGCCCAGCACGCGGTCCAGTTCTGTAGGGTGTGCCACTGATTCGTGGATGGTCAGCCAGAGGTGAGAAGGATCGAGAACGAGGTCGTATTTACCTGGTTGTACGGAGGTAGCCTTCAATTTCTGGTTTACATCTGTGGTGGCGTTTTTCACGTCTTCGAGCATATCGTACCTGTTACGGTAACGGGTAACGATGCCCTGTACTTTATCTTCCGGACGGGCGGTCAGGTATTCGTAACCCATTCCCATCGGGGAACTGAGTGATTTACGCGTTTCGAATTTACCGATGCTACGGTCAATTTTAGTAACGGTAAAGGTCGGGAAGATGCGGTGAACGTCCTGATCGATGTAGGAACCGTCAGTAGAGGCAAAATATTTCTGCTCATTTACCGCGAGTATGGCGGAGTTAACGAAACTGGCGCCACCTTTGAGGGCGATGTCGTTTACGTTCAGCAGCAGGTCTACTTTGTCTTTCACCGGTACGGCAAAGGTGTTTTGCAGAACAGGCGTTTTCCAGCTCACTTCACCATAACCCTGCTGGGGAGCCAGCTGTACAGGTTCTGTGTTGACGCGGCTGTTTGCTTTGGCAACGGCAACGGCTCTTTCGGCCGCTTTGGCGATACCCTCGCGGGTTACTTCGTTGGTGGCAGCAAAGCCCCAGGCGCCGTTGGCAATCACGCGGATGCCTACACCGAAAGATTCTGTGTTGGCAATGTTCTGTACCCTTGTTTCACGGGTGGTAATGAACTGGTTCAGATAGCGGCCTATACGAACATCCGCATAGGAAGCACCTTTCGACTTCGCTGTGTTGAGTGCAACATCAGCCAGTTCTTTTTTTACTCTTACGTCGATACCATCATTTAAAAAAGCAGATGGATCAACAGGAGTGCCGAAGGCAAACTTCGGGAGGACGAGCGCTCCCAGCCCCATGGCTGACAGCTGGATAAAGTCTTTACGTTTCAAAACTGTTGATTTGGTTAGATTTGGTTAGACTTAGATTTCGTTGGCTCACAGGGTAATATAAGTCAGCAATAGCACAAACAATCGTGTTATTCTCATCAGCTATAAAACCACTATATTTCTATTCTTCTCTAAACTAATTTTTTTTCTTGTCTTTTTATAACCGCTGGTCATAATTTCTTTTCCAGCCACAGGAAAATCATGGCCAGGAGCAGTGGCACCAGCCACCACCACGCCAGCTGGCGGACATTTTCTATTGTCTCATTGCTTTCCTGCGAATGTACCGCAGGCCGCAACCCCTTCCAGTCATCTTCTCCATAAACATATATTTCAAATACATGCTGATCAATACTGATAGCGTGCCACCCTTTTTGCAATGGCCACCAGGAAGCATTCCAGGTATCCGGTAGCATAGGTTGCCCTGCGAGCGGCAGGTTCAAATCATCTGCCAGCAGACTCCCATCATGCAGCGGCTGCCGGCTGTTAAGCTTCAGCGTTATTTCATTGCTGACCAGCGGAAAATCAGGTGCTACAGAAAGCTCCATTTCCGGCTTACTTTTGCGCGCTGCCCTGCTGATAATATTTGCCCAATAACGGCTGTAGGCAAGCGTATCGCCCGACAGCTGCCAGCTGTAGGTGTCGTTGCGACCCAGGGTTACTACCTGCGCAGCCCCCTGTTGATGAAACACCGGCGAAAGCCTGGCGGCATTACTATCCGGCTTCAACAACATACCAATATCCTGTTGCTGCATATAGGCATAGAGGCCATTCATTTCAGCGGTGGTCAGTGTATGTTTGTCTGTTACGATCAGGTCGAAATCATTCAGCAGTGCTGGATTTAACAGATCCAGGCGGCGCTCCTGCATATTGGAGAACCGGGTAGCATACTGCGTTGCTGCCACCCTGGACCGCATGGCTACCGCCGCGCCCCGCTGTGAGAGCCAATCGGCCAGGAAGCGGTTTTCAAAATCCGGGTTCGCTGCCAGGAAAAGCACGCGTAGGTCAAGCATAGGCTTCACTATTACCGGTACCAGCTCAGCGGCAAGTGTATCCCTGCCAGCGAGCGCCAGCAGCTGCAATACGCCGGGCCCCAGGAAAGGTGGCACAGTACTGAGCTTGAACGTACTATCCCTTCCGGCAGCTATCAGGGCACTGTCTCTTGTCTGCCCGGCGAAAGTTAGTTTCAGCGCGACATTACTGGCAGTGGTATTTCTGAACCTACCCTGGAGGTGTAATGGCTGGAGGTAAGGCAGCTGCCGTTGCCAGCCGGCAGCGGTAAATGCCGGTGGTAATTTATCGGGGTCCTTTGACAACCTATTTTCCGGTTTTTCCGGGGCGGGATAATATCGAAAATTGCCTAAGAAAAACAGGCTCAGTAAAGCTATCACCGTGGCGGCAAGGCGCCATGGCAGCCTTCGGCGGTCGGGCCGAAGGTATTCCTTCCTTAGCAATACCACCAGCAGTAACAGTAGCAGGACAGGAAATATATAGTGCCAATGCTGTGTCATCTGATATGGCTGTTTTTGAGTTGTCTTAAATAAATCTCCTGCAACCTGTTGAAACTGGAAACATCCGGCTGTGGCAGTATTTCAGGTGGCAGCAGCTGCACCAGACTTTGCTGTGCTGCACGTATATGCGCTGCCGTTATATCTCCTTTGATGATCTGTTGCAATGCCTGCATACTGCGGAGATATTTTGCCGGCTCAGCTGCCGCGGCTGCATTAAGTTTCAGCAATGCCTGCCGCAATACCTGCAAAGCAGTATCGTTCATTTTCGTTTGTGCACCGACGTTATCCAGTACTGCAATAGCCACCCTGATAGTGATATTGGGATCATCTCTCTTTAAAACCTGTTTAATAATTGCAGGGTTTATTTTGTCCTGATCACCGGCTAAACGCTTCTCTGGCTTGAGGGGAGTTGTTTTCACCCCTGTTTTGGGCACAAAGGCCCTTGATTTCTGTTGCAAATCCTTGAGCAGGCGCAGCGCCTTATATTCATAAGGAAGTGCCTCCTGCGGCTTATAAAGGCGTAATTGCAATTCTGCCTTCCACATTTCATTGAGGGTTGCTTTTAATTGCTGTTTTATTTCCGGGTCAAAGAAGGTAGCATCTTCCGCATTATCATGCTTGTCGGTGTAGGCGTCTATGATTTTTGCCGCATTGCCAAAGTCGGCAGCACTTTCTGCTTCGTGGTGCTCATGGCCATCATGGTCGTGGTCATCCCCTACCCTGCTATCGCCGATATTTGATTCCGCCTCTTCTCCCAAAAACTTACCATACCGCAGGCGCAATATTTTCTGATCGGCTGCCAGGTCATTGCTGCGCGTATTGAAGCGTGTGGTGCCTAAACTATCTTTTGCACTGATCAGCGCTTCTGTTTCGATAATAATCTGCCGCTGGCTACGGAAGTATTCAGGTTTGATATTCACCGCATTGGCAAGGCCTTCCATACTGAAAAGCGCCGCAGTATCAGGAAGCGTAACGATCATCACATCCGACAACGTTTGCTGATTACGTGTATCCGTCGCAGTTATACTAAAATACAATTCATCGCCCGACTTCATACCTAAGCTACTGAGATCCAGCTGACGGCTGCCGTTAAAGGATGCCGGCTGCCCGTTCAGTGATTCCCCGAAGGTCAGGTTCACTTCCCTGAACTTCACGGCTTCTCCACTGCCACTGGCAATGGTTCCATTAATACCGGCCTTGCTGATCCCATAATCATCTGTGATAACCGTATTGATCTGCAATACGGGCTTTTGTCCGAATGCGATACTGGTATTAGGTTGTGGCTGCACTACCTTTATCAGTGGCGGATGATCGGGGATGATCTGTAACTGATAATAGGCCGAGAGCAAGGTATCTAGCTGCACCTGGTAGAATCCCTGGTGTGTGATACACCGGGAAGCAGTCCAGTGGCTACTATCCGTATCCGGCGTCATCATTATTCGTGTACTGTCGCTGAAAAGGAGTGTCACCGTTGCCGGAGCATGTGTGGTAGTAATTTTCCACGTGACCATTGTACTATCAGGAACCAGCAGATCGTACTGTTGCTGCTGCCGCGAAGGCAGTCTGGTATAGGCCGGTGGCTGAATGCTAATTTCTACACCATTCGTGCCCGGTATTTTCTCAGTAGTAGTCACCTTATTAATTTCAGCCTTCGGCAGATGATTTCCGCGTATACCGACAACAAAACACAGTCCCGCTACAATCAGCCAGCAGCCTATCGTTGCAGGTATTGCCCGGTAAAATCTTCGCGGGAGTTTTAGTTGAGCCAGCAAAGGAGTCATCTTTGCCAGCTGCATTTTCTCTGGCAGGGTCAATTCAGCTGTATCCCGTAAACATAAGCCGGCACTGTCTTCCAGCTCAGGAAACTGCTGATTGAGATAGGTAGCAATTTCAGTAAGTCCAGGTACATGTCTGTAGAAATTGAGCAGAAAAACCGCTGCATATACGAGACCTGCAATGATGCCACCACGGCCAAGAAGAAAGTAGCCCAGCACACCTACGGCCACGGCCTGCAACAGGATGGTGCTTATCCGTAAGGCAATCCATTGCTTACGAATCCGTAATAAGATTGGATTATACATCGGCTACCTCCTTTTTCCTTTGTAATGACAGGAGTCTCTCCACTGCTATTATTAGCAGCAATAGTAACAGCAATGTATCGCGCAGGTCAATTGTTTTAACCGGTGCATTGCGTTTATTCTTTTCAGGTACTTTAGCCGGCAGCAATTGTTTTGCATCTATGGCACGAAGATCATGCATACCTGGGGCTGGCACCGGAACAAGTACATCCAGCAAATATAATGGCAGCTGACCAGTTATTACTGCATCGTTCCATTCAGGATGCAGATGCGTATACAACGTATATTGGTTGCCGTTCTTTCCTACCAGCGGATAACCGCCATTATCGCGGTAAAGAATCGTGTCAGTTTTTTCCGGAACAGCAAATCTTTTATAAATATTACAATTGCCGGCAGCCATGGTATCTGTAATAACAGCCCCGGATGCCGCATATTTCAAAATATACCGGGCACTCACATTCGTCGGCAGCGGCTTCTCGGACAACCAGCATAACCAGTCGGGGCTTTGATTTGCCGATAGCTCCCTGAAAATAATTTTCCTGCCGGAATAGTCCTGCACGGCCATAATAGCGGCACGCAGGTAGCGACTATCAGCGACCTGGTCATCTGCATACAAACAAACCGATAGCGGCGAAAGCGGCGTACCTGCTACCCTGGAAACCTGCTGATAAGTTATACCATTCCAGGCAGCAGTACCATTCACTTCTCTTACACTATCCTTATCCAAGGCAAACGTATAGGCATTCCAGTTACCGACCGTATCTTTATTAGTATAGGTATACCAATGCAGCATGAGGTCCGTAGCGATTCTAGTGCCATGAAAACGGCGTTGCTGGTTTCCTGAAAAGACATACAACGGAAAATCGGCCGGCACCAGCGTTTCCAACCGTTTGAGCAAAGACCAGTACGATTCAGTAGCAGTATCGTTTACAGGCAGATGTTTGATATTGATACGCGTAAATGCGGTATCGAAGCGGCGCAGCTCACAACCAGACTCGATGAGCGAATCTATCGTCTTTTTAAAATGCGGATAGGCGCGATCTTCCAGGATGATCCATCCACGATGCTCTTTAGAGAACGGAGATTTCCACTGTAGCTGGGACAGGAGCAGCGCCAGTAACAGCAGGAATATACACCGTAATAGCAGCAAAAGTAATTCTGATAAGCCCAGGCTCCTGGAGTGCCTGACAGTAGCCGGCTTCAGCAGCTGAATACTCCCAATCCGCAGTATACGGCCGGGTTTGCGATGCCACATATGTATCAGTACCGGAACAATGATGCCGGCAGACAAAAACATCCATATCGGTTGCAGCAGGTGTAGCAAGGTTATCTTCTTATTTTATTGTATTGCAGCAGGAAATCTCTCAATGCTATATCCAGTGGCGATTGCACAGACATCTGCTGATACAGGATTCCTTTTTCTGTTAAATGCTGTTGCAGCCGGGCCGTAAACCTGGCCCATAGCTGCGCATAAGCCGTTGCGTCTATTGCACCGTCCAGCTGGAGTATTTCTCCCGTTTCCAGGTCTTCAACGGCCTGATAGCCCTTAAAACTGCCCTGGCGTTCATTTTCTCCCACAAGATGAAATGCCAGCACCTGGTGTTGCATGGCCGACAGGGTATCCATCAGCTGCATGATTTCAGATTGCTGTTCATAGAAATCGGAGACAAAAACAAATAGCTGTCGCTTATGAGGCCCAGTGAATAATTGTTTCAGTGCGGCGGGGTGCTGAAAGTTGCCTCCAGGCTGTATTTGCTCCAGCTGATAATAGAATCGCGCCATATGCTGTGTTTCCCGCCTCGCAGCGAGGGAAAACACCTGTGCAGACTGCATCACCGAAAGTCCGGTAGCATCACCCTGCTGGTGCGACAGGTAGCCTATTGCAGCTGCCAGGTAGCGGGCATAATCGATTTTGGTAATGCCCTGATCTTCGTGCAGCATAGAATTACTGGCATCAATGATCAGCTGTATATCGATACTGGTTTCAATTTCTGATTGCCGTATATAATATCTGTCTGACCGTGCATACATTTTCCAGTCGAGCCAGCGCAGGTCGTCGCTGGGCTGATAGCTTCTGTACTGGCTGAATTCCAGTCCGGCACCTTTCATGCGGCTGGCGTGCATACCCGACAGGAGTCCGTCTGCCACTGTTTTAGCAGCCAGTTGCAAATCCTTTATTGCCAGTACCGTTTTTGGATGCAGCAGTGTTGTCATGCTTTTCAGGATAAGCTGGTTGCGATTCTGGTAATTTTTTGCAGGAGGATATTGGTAACATCATCCGTTTGGAGACCTTCTGCTTCCGCTTTGAAGTTTAGCAGTATTCTATGTCGGAGCACTGGTAGCGCCATGGTTTTAATATCCGCCATGGTTACAGCAAAGCGGCCATGGAGGAGTGCCAGTGCCTTAGCAGTAAGGATGAGTGCCTGTCCGGCACGGGGGCCGGCACCCCAGCGTACCAGTTCCCTGATTTCCGTTACTTCCGTAGTGGCGGGCCTGGTGGCGCGTATGAGGCGGCTGACATAATGTATCAGTTCCGGATCTATGGCAACCTCCCTTACAAACTGCTGTAGTTGCAGGATATCGGCGGCATTGAGCACAGGAGTTACCTGTACTTTTTTGCTGCCGGTGGTACCGGCGAGGATCGCTGTTTCTTCCTGTTCGCCGGGGTAGCCGATGCGGATATACAGGAGGAACCTGTCCAGCTGCGCTTCCGGCAGCGGGTAGGTACCAGATTGCTCGATGGGATTTTGTGTAGCCAGGATGAAGAAGGGCCTGTCCAGCGGGTATGTTTGTCCGGCGTAGGTCACTTCAAACTCCTGCATTGCCTCCAATAGTGCAGATTGTGTCTTCGGTGGTGTCCGGTTTATTTCATCCGCGAGGATGATATTGGCGAATAGCGGGCCCTTATTGAATTTAAAGAAGCGTTTACCGGTGATATGATCTTCTTCCAGCACTTCCGTACCGATGATATCTGTGGGCATCAGGTCGGGTGTAAACTGGATACGGCGGAAAGGCAGGTCCAGGGCTTGCGCCAGGGTGCGTACCAGGAGCGTTTTAGCCAGGCCCGGCACCCCTTCCAGGAGGCAGTGGCCACCAGCCAGCATACTTACCAACACCTCATCCAGTACAGTTTCCTGGCCTACAATAACTTTTTGTATTTCCCGGCGGAGCACAGGCAATTTTTGCAGTAACTGCTGCAACATATTCTCATTAAGCATCATACCATCGGTTTAGCGAAGAAAGTTGGTTGTGGCAAATTTCCATTAGCCGCCCACAAAGTAATAACAATCACTTACATTTAATAACCGGTCATCCTTAATATGCTGCGTCCGTCTATCCATCTTTCTGATAAAAATTAAAAAATGCCTTATCTTGACCGTCGCTGCTTATAAGAACTATGGCTGGGAATACATTTACATTTGTCCGACTACGATATCATTCCGGCGACTGGGATACCGACCAGCGCATGCCTTCCAATATTCTCAATTCGTTGATAGAATATACCACGATTCCTGTAGCTATGCAGGAGAAGGTCATTGATTTGAGTAGTCCGGAGATTTTTCAGTATCCTTTCTGCTACCTGAGCGGGCATAAACTGGTACAGTTCGACAGTAAGGAGGCGGCCAATTTCAAACAATATGTGCAGCATGGCGGATTTGTATTTGTGGACGACTGCAACCATGATATAGACGGGCTGTTTGCCAGGTCTTTCGAAAAACAGATGGCGGCGCTGTTTGGCGCTAATGCATTAAAAAAAATCCCCAACAACCATGCGATTTATCACTCCTTTTTCAAGTTTGAGCAGGGTCCGCCGAATACTTCCTTTGAACTGAATGGCTGGGGCGACGACCTGGTACATGAGTATTTAAAGGCTATTGAAGTGAATGGTCGTATAGGCGTATTGTATAGCAATAAAGACTATGGATGTGAGTGGGATTATGATTTTCGCAACAAGCGATTCTTAGCGGAAGATAATACGAAATTCGGCATCAATATAATCGTGTATGCATTACAGTGATAACCATTTTATCATTTTGACAAATCCGCTGTAACCCTTTATTTTATTGGACTTACCCAACCTTTTACAACAACAATTTATTAACAAAATAATTTTTCTTTAAATAGAAAAAGCGGTTTAATTTTGGTCATCATTAACCCTCAATCGTTACAACAAAAGATGATTAAACCGATTCATGTAGCGCCGATTATCGGAGGATAAGAAAATATTCCCGGTACGCATTGTTCCTCTCCAGTGTGCGTCCGGAATAGATAGCAGAAAAACCTGCAGCATGCTACGATGCTGTTTATTCATGATTGAATAGTGATGCAACCTGAGATTGCGCTTTTATTTATGTCCTTATTTTTTTGGGAAGATGGGAATGCAGTATAGCTGTGTTTATGGGATTGCATTTCATTGACGGGGATTTTGTGGGATATACTTTTAGAATGTATTTAGGTAAATATTTTTTTAACAATTAAAAACGATGACCATGTTTAAACCAGTATCCAGACCAATCGCAGACACACCTGCCTTATATGGCAAGGCGGCAAAAAAGTTCCGTAAAGAAACGGAGAAAAATGCTCACAAAAGAACAAGTCCAGAGGAAATTGAAAGGATAAAGAGAAATTTTGAAAAATTTAAAGCCATACAACAATTCGAATGACATCTTTGAAACAACTGCCTTTTAAATACAAAGGCCGACAACAAAATATTGTATCTCCGAAGTATATTTTTCATCTAAATAAATTTTAAACTTAAAACTATGGCACGTCCAATTGCAGAAACGCCGCATTTAAAAGGTAAAGCGGCTAAAATTTTCCTTGATGATGTCAGGAAGAATGCTCACAAGAGAGCCACAAAAGAAGAAAAGGAAAGAATAAAAAAAAATTATGAAATGATAAAATCCATTGCGCGATTCGAATGGTCATAAATAGGTTCAACCTTGTCAAGTTAACCCAAAACACAATCATCAAACCCTTTAACTGTGGAGATCAAGACTTGAATGATTTCTTATTCAATCATGCTCATAGATATTCAAAGGAGTTATTAACAGTAACCTATCTTGTAGAAACTGATACTGAAACTGTAGCTTTCTTCAGTTTACTGAATGACAAAATTTCATTTGAGGATGCAAGTAGCAAAAATCAATGGAAGAAAATACAGGGTCATTTGCACGGTAAAAAAAGAACACCTGCGAATAGTTTCCCAGCTGCAAAAATAGGCCGTTTGGGTGTTACAGATTCTATCCAAAATCAAGGTATTGGTGCCTCCATACTGGATTTCATAAAGAATCTTTTTCTAAATAACAACAAAACCGGTTGTAAATTTATCACTGTAGATGCATATCACCAATCGGTCAAATTCTATGAAAAGAATGGCTTTAGATATTTTCCGGCCAAATCAACAGACGGCCATACAGCAATGATGTATTTTGATTTAATATATCTTGATTAACCGACAAAATAATAGTCTAGTTAGTCAACTGAACTGAACAATCCCCTACTACTAATATCCGAGCCAATGCTTTGCTTGCAAACACAAAGCATAACCGGCTATCCTCAACAACCATCTTGCTGGGCCTTCCTTCAGCAATGAATGAACCACTTCCTGTGTCTTTACAATTAGTGTCACCTGCATAGACAACTATGTAGAATGGCAGTCTATTGTATAGATCAGGGAAAATTTGCTGTTTGTAGTAGTAGGAAGAGGAGATTACAGGCTGTTGTAAAACATAAAAGCTATATCACAGCAAACATACTGTGATATAGCTTTTATAAATATTGCCATAATACCAGATTTCACCGCATGGCACGAGGATTTTATTATTAGTAGTGATGCGACGCATTACTGTATAACTTATTGCATATATACTGAGCAGCGCTACTTGGCGTGCTATTATCTCACAACAGCTAAATGCAACATCACGCAGGGAAATAGCGTTTCAGAAATTCCGCTGTCCGGCCAATACCGCCGTGAGCCACACTTTCAGGCGTACCGGCCGCTACAATCTTCCCGCCTTCTTCGCCGGCACCCGGCCCTATATCGATGACCCAATCCGCGCCGGCCAGCACCCGCATATTATGCTCTACCACTATCACGGTATTCCCGGCTTCTACCAATAAATTCAACTGCGACATCAATCTGTCCACATCGGCAGGATGCAGGCCTGTTGTTGGCTCATCAAGGACATACAACGTATTTCCTTTGCCCATACGCTGCAACTCCGTAGCCAGCTTTATACGCTGTGCCTCTCCGCCGGAAAGCTCCGTGGCCGGTTGTCCCAGGCGTAGATAGCCCAGCCCTACTTCCTTCAGCACATGCAAAGAATGATGAACAGCTGCATCATCCCCAAAAAATTCGTAGGCATCATTTACCGTCAGTTGCAAGACATCGGCAATAGATTTCTCTTTATATTTTATCTCCAGCGTTTTGGCATTATACCTGGCGCCATGGCAGGTAGGACAAGGTGCATATACGCTTGGCAGGAATAATAATTCTACCATAACAAAGCCTTCTCCGTTACAGGTTTCACACCGCCCCTTCGGCATGTTGAAGGAGAACCTGCCGGCATCATATTTCCTGGCCTTAGCCGCAGGGGTAGCCGCAAATATTTTTCTTACATGATCGAATAAGCCCGTATAGGTAGCGAGATTAGATCTGGGCGTACGGCCTATCGCCTTCTGATCTACCAGCACCAGGCGTTTTACCTGGTCCATTCCTGCCGTGATACGGCCATCCGTAGTAGCTGCCGATTGCTGGTCTATATCAGCGGCTTCTTCCTCGGATTGGATATTGGTGCCAAGGTGCCCGGCTACCAGTTCTACCAGGGCCTGACTCACCAGGCTGGATTTTCCAGAACCTGAAACACCCGTTACTGCCGTGAAGCAATGTAGCGGAAAGTTGGCTGCCAGTTGATGCAGGTTATTCCTGGTAACATCTTTTAGTTTCAGCCATGCGTCGGTGCTACGTGGCGAATGCGGAATCAATTTTTGTTTATTGAACAGGTAGGCGGCAGTAACAGAAGTAGCTATTTTTTCCAGATCAGGCGTACGGCCACTGAAAAGCACCTGCCCTCCTTCTGTGCCGGCACGGGGCCCTACATCTACGATCCAGTCGGCATGACGGATAACATCCAGGTCATGTTCCACTACAAACAATGAATTGCCGGCAGCTTTGAGTCTGTCCAGGGCACGTAGCAATGCCTGCGTATCGGCAGGATGCAGTCCGGCAGAAGGTTCATCCAGCACGTATACCACCCCGAATAAATTGGAGCGTACCTGTGTGGCGAGGCGGAGGCGTTGCAGTTCTCCGGGGGATAGCGTTGGCGTGCTTCTGTCCAGCGAAAGGTAGCCAAGCCCAAGGTCCATGAGCACCTGCAAGCGGGCTACGAGGTCGCCGGCGATGCGTTGTACCACGATTGCTTTCTCCGGATGCTTTTTATCTTCCTTCGGTTGCAGCTTTTCCTGCATCAGCTGAAAGAGTCTTTTTAGTGGTAGCTGCGCCATGTCTGCGATATCCATGCCTGCAAATTTTACAGACAGCGAAGCAGGTTTCAGGCGCTTACCATGACAGGTGGGGCATTCTGTACTGAGCATATACTGCGACACCCTTTTCTTCATCATAGCACTTTGGGTGCTGGAGAAAGTATGCATGACATATTTTCTGACGCCCATGAAAGTGCCCATATAACTGGGTTCAGCTTTTCGTTTCAGGGCCGCCTTCACCTCTTCCGGGGTAAAGCCGGCGTATACGGGCACGGTAGGCTGTTCATCGGTAAAGAGTATCCATTGTCGTTGTTTTGCCGGGAGATCTTTCCAGGGGATATCTACATCGTAACCCAGGGTCGTGAGTATGTCGCGGTAGTTCTGGCCCTGCCAGGCGGTGGGCCATGCGGCAACGGCTCTTTCCCGTATGGTGAGGGTATTGTCGGGCACCATGGATTGTTCCGTAACATCGTAGATGCGGCCCATACCATGACATTGCGGACAGGCACCTTCGGGGGAATTAGCAGAGAAGGCTTCGGCATGGATGATCTCCTGGCCTTTGGGATAATCGCCGGCCCTGGAGTACAACATGCGCACCAGGTTACTCAGGGTGGTTACACTGCCAACAGAAGAGCGGGTGGTGGGAGTACCGCGTTGCTGCTGCAGGGCTACGGCTGGTGGCAGACCGTCGATTTCGTCGACTTCCGGTACCGGCATCTGGTGAAATAGTCTGCGGGCGTAGGGAGATACCGATTCGAGGTAGCGGCGCTGTGCTTCGGCATATAGGGTACCGAATGCCAGCGAGGATTTGCCGGAGCCGGAAACACCAGTAAAAACTACCAGGGCATCCCGGGGTATCTGCACGTCAATATTTTTGAGGTTATGTTCACGGGCACCTCTCACATTCACAAAGCCTGCTAATGGGCTCACAGGGGATTTTTGCTGCATAGGGCAAGCGCCACAAAGATAATGCCGTTGACAAAAAAGGCTGATCTCTATTTAGCAGAGATCAGCCTTTGTCAGGAAAATACTGTCAATCCAGTATAATTATTTTACAGAGAATTTATATACAGTTGTTTGTGCGTAGGTTTCACCTGGTTTCAGGATAACATTCGGGAATGAAGGCTGATTAGGTGAATCCGGGAAATGTTGTGTTTCCAGGCACAATGCACCATGTTGTGGGTATTTTTTTCCACCAGCGGTGAATTGTAAGGTTCCATCCAGGAAGTTGCCGGAATAGAACTGTATACCAGGTTGTGTGGTAGCCACTTCCATGTAGCGGCCGGAGGCCGGATGATAGAGGGTTGCTACTGTTTCCAGGTCTCCTTCTTTTTTGTCCAGCACCCAGTTATGGTCGAAGCCACCTTTCACTGCGGCAATGTCTTTACCTACCTTTTTAGGAGCGGTGAAGTCCATCGGTGTGCCTTTAACATCTGTAAGTTTGCCGGTAGGTATCAGCTGATCATTTACAGGAGTGTATTTGCTGGCTTTGAGCGACAGTTCATGGTCGAGGATGGTGCTGTCTGCGCCGGCAGAGAGGTTAAAATAGGCGTGGTTGGTGAGGTTTACCGGGGTAGCCTTATCTGTAGTAGCTTTATAGTCAATACGGAGGGCATTTTCCGGTGTGAGTGTATACATCACTTTGGCAACGAGGTTGCCAGGATAGCCTTCTTCTCCATCTTTGCTGCTATAGGAGAGCTCGAGGGTACTGTCGCCCTGCTGTGTGGCCTGCCATACTACCTTATCGAAACCTTTGAGGCCACCGTGGAGTGTATTGCCATGATCGTTGGCTGCCAGCGGATAGCTTTGGCCATCGAGGGTAAATTTAGCATTGGCGATACGGTTGGCATACCTGCCTATCAGGGCGCCGAAGTATGGCTGTCCTTTTTGCTGATAGCCTGCCAGCGTGTCGTAGGATAATACTACGTTTCCAAGGGTACCGTTTTTATCCGGAGTGATGATATCGGTGATGGTACCACCGTAGTTCAGGATTTTCACCTGCATGCCGGCGGCGTTGCGGAGGGTATATTGCAGTACCTGCTGACCATCCGACTCGCCGTAGGGGCGTGCCTGTTGTGCTGCTATCATTGTATCTTTTTTAGTTGCTGTCTCTGTGGTGCCGGATTGATTGTGACAGGATGCCAGCGTTGCGCCGGAGATCAATAGGGTGGAAAGTGCCCTGGAGCTGAATTTCATAACGTAACAAAGTTATTTTGTGTAAGAAAATACAATAACTAAATATCGTGATTATCTCCCTAACCCCAAACACTAAACGCACTACTTTATGTTAATCATTGGTTAGTCCGACAATCCAACAGCACAAATTAATTCTTAGCATCCAGGATTGCAAGCCACCCTCCCAAAATGGAAAACCACCTCCTCATTTTGATATACCCTGTCTATCTTCCCAAAACAGCAACAAAACACAATCATCTGCAAATCAATTAATTATAAAAATAACATTTTGTATAGCAGTGCTGGCATTTCATTCGCTGCAACTTTTATATAAATAATCAGGAGATGACATTAAGAACAAAGCTAACGCTGGGGCTCACCTTCCTTTTTCTGATGGCGCTCGCCATCAGTATGACGGGAGTATACCAGATATACCGCTATAACGACAACGTGAAACAGGTGTTAAAGCAGAACCTGCATTCCATCATGTTCTCCAACAATATGCTGCAGGCAATGGAAAGCCGGCCAGTGCAGTTTGATTCGCTGCAGTATAACCTTCAGTTGCAACAAGCCAATATCACCGAACCGGGAGAAGCCAACGTTACCGAAAAAGCGGTATCACTCTCCCAAGACCTCCGGCAACACCCCGATGACGCAGCGCTCACGGAACAACTACGGCTGGCCATCCTGCAGATATCGTCCATTAACCAGCAGGCCATCATCCAGAAAAATGCGGCAGCGTCTGTCGTAGCCAACAGAGCCATGCTTACACTGTCTGTTATCACGATGGTACTGCTGGGCGTGTCTATCATTTTCATCGCCAGCTTCCCGGCCATTGTTACCAAACCTGTACAACTGCTCACCGCAGGCATACGCCAGGTATCCAACAAACACTACCAGACCCGCATTAACGTCTCCCGAAAGGATGAATTCGGAGAACTGGTGGCTGTTTTTAATATGATGGCGGAACAATTGCATGCCTACGACACCAGTAATACAAAACAGATAAAAACGGCCAAAAACAATATTGAAACAATCATTAACCAGATTAATGACGGTATCATCGGATATGACAAGGATCAGCATCTGATTTTCGCGAATAGTATTATCAAAGACATCAGTGAAGCCAGGAAGCAGTCTGGCCAGGAATTCCTGCAATCGATACACTCCGCCCCTCCCGGATCACAGTTGTGCCTGCCCTACAAGCAAGACAACCGCGTATTTGTCAAGGAAGTGTTTAAAGTAAGCAACGAACATGACGAGACAGGAGAAGTGATTGTATTGCGGGATATCAGCGCTGCAGCGGCATTTGCGGCTGAAAAAACAAAATTCATCGCAGCAGCATCACATGAACTTAAAACACCGATCGCCTCCATGAAAATGAGTATTTCCTTGCTGCAAGACAGTCGCACCGGCCCACTGGGCGGTGAACAGCTGGAACTACTCCAAAGCATACACGAAGACACCGAACGCATCTTACAAATCAGCAGCGACCTGCTGGAATTTACGCAACAAAAGATAGCGGCCATTCCTGGGGCATCATCCTATCAGCGCTGATTATAAACAGCGCTGACAACAACATACTGGTTACAACAAAATAAGCTACAACAAATGCATACGGGAACCGTACTGCTGGTGGAGGATGAGGAAAAACTCCGCCAGCTTTTAAAGCGCATCATTGCGCTGGAAGGCTTTCAGGTACTGACAGCAGAAAATATCAAAGCCGCCAGGCACTTACTTCACACCGAACAACCAGACGTCATTCTCAGCGATGTCATGCTGCCAGACGGCAATGGCATTGACCTTGTCAGCCATATCCGGGAACGGGGCATCATCGCAGAAATCATACTGCTCACTGCCTACGGCAATATCGCCGATGGCGTACGCGCCATTAAAGACGGGGCTTTCGACTACATTACCAAAGGGAATGACAACATGCGCATCATTCCACTCCTGCACCGTGCCATGGAAAAAGTACAGCTGCAACGCAGGATCCAGCAGCTACAAACCAAGCTACAGGACCATCAGCCTTCCTTTGATACCCTGATAGGTTTCAGTGCCGCCATCAAAGAAGCGAGGCAGCAGGCAGCCCAGGCAGCACCCAGCGATGCGGCCGTATTACTCTCCGGCGAAACAGGATCAGGGAAAGAGATGTTTGCACAAGCCATCCACCGGGCCAGCAGCCGCGCCCATAAAGACTTCCTGGCCATCAACTGCAGTGCCATCGGCAGAGATATTATGGAAAGTGAGATCTTTGGCTATAAAGCCGGCGCCTTTACCGGCGCTATCAAAAATAAAAGAGGGCTGATTGAAGAAGCCAGCGATGGTACGCTCTTCCTCGATGAAATCGGCGAAATGCCGCTGGACCTTCAGGCAAAACTACTGCGCGTACTTGAAACAAGCGAATTTATTAAAGTTGGCGACACCAAAGTAACGAAAGTGAATATACGAATTATCGCGGCCACCAACCGCCGACTCGAAGAAGAAATAGCACAGGGGCGGTTTCGCGAAGACCTTTACTATCGCCTGAATGTTTTCATGATACACCTCCCTCCCCTGCGTGAACGCGCCGAGGATATCCCACTTTTTGCCAGCCATTTCCTGCAATATTTCGCAGGTAAAACAAATAAACAGATAGATGGTATGAGCCCGGCCTTCCTCCAACAATTAAAAGACCATTCCTGGAATGGTAATATCCGTGAACTTAAAAATGTCATGGAAAGGGCCATCATACTTACTTCAGGGAACATACTCACGCCGGAAGTATTACCACTGGAGTTCAGACTGGAACGTAACCCGGCGAAAAACAGGTCCACCTTTGATCTTGCAGTAGTAGAACAACAGCATATCCGGTGGGTCATCGACTATGTAAACGGGAATAAGTCGAAAGCTGCCAGGTTATTGAATATAGGGTTATCGACCCTGTATAGGAAAATGGAGGAGTATAAGTTATCTTAATATTTTTCCTGTAAACAAAAGTGGGTCTCTACTTCGTAGAGACCCACTTTTGTTTTATTTTTTATTGCCCTGCCTGCGGCAGGGCAATAAAATTCTTTGAGCGCTAGAATCTTACGATTAGATCCATGGCACCAGTAAACTGATATCCTTTAGTACCGTTATCGTATGGTGTGGCATCATTTGTCCAGGCTTTTTCATAGCGGATTTCAGGGCGTATCCTGATCAGGTTATTGAAATGATGCACCCATCCGATGGTGTGGCTGCTATAAGCAGTAGTAAAGCCCGTACGGTTTCCCTGGGGATCATTCAGGAAATCATTCCTGATGGAGAGGTAGTCTTTCTTAGGTGACAGCTGGATTTCGAAGTAGTTTACGGCGCCTACGGCAGATGCTATACCGGGAATAGTGGCACCGAGGCCTGTACCCATATACCAGTCTTTGCCGGGGCCTTGTATGGCCGTACCTCCCACTGCCGCATCATGTTGCCACATGTAATATACCTCTGTATTCATGTGCACTTTCTCACTGAATTTATGCCCCCAGGTAGTCACGACCATTTGCAGGTTATCGTGTGCATCTTTATAATAACCACGGCCGAGGGAATTGATACCGCCATATAATGAGTTGCGGTTATTATTGGATACCCAGCGAACCATGAACAGTCCGTTCAGACTTGCGGAGCTGCTCCATGGCGCCATATCATTACCTGCATGGGCGCCGGCAGCCAGCTGCCAGTGTTCATTCAATCGCAGTACGGCGTGTACACCGGTAAACGTATAGGGATCTACGGTAAACATCAGCGAGTGAGAGTACAGGTAATTATCCGGCGCCCACTGCGCTTCAATATCCGCAGGAGAAATAAAACGACCTACTTTAATGAGCAAGCCCTGTGCTACCTTGGGGATGTAGAGCATACCATATACCTGTGTCGGATCATAACCATACAGGTGATTATATTTCAAGAGCTGATCACTGAAGATACCTTTAGCGAGAGTATAACGATAATCGGTACCAAAGATATTATCTACCACAAAACCCCAGTCTACATGGTCGGTCTGGACTGTATTGGGTTGTCTTTCTGCGCGTAAAATCAGCTGGTCGAGTACGGGCCTGTTGGGCACGAGGTTATAGCTGGTAGGCGCATTGGAATTTTTGGAGGTGCTGACGTTCATACCTACACTTGCCCAGCCATAAATTTTAATACGGCTTTTACTTCCTGCCAGTCCGAGTGCTTTTGTCAGCGGATAATCAGGCGCGTCTGCGGGGATACCGATAACGGGGCCGCCTACCCATTCTCCGCTGGGGAATGGTGGTGAAGAGATAGGTGATGGCAATGATCTGCCGTTACTTCCGTCTACTGATACAGGTTGGTGTTTTACGGTGGTCGAGTCTACCTGGGCGTATCCCTGATACATGGCACTGGTCAGGATAAGCCCCATTAAAAATACTTTCTTCATGTTTTGGCATGTTTTTTCAAATGCTGCCCAGGATAATCGAATAGTATGCCCTGTTGCAAGAAAATAATGCCGTAAACGGCAAAACCTATACTATTCAATACTTCCCGCATGTAACATTATTGGCATCAGGAAAGTTTGATCTTAAAAAGATATGCAGAAATGGAAAAACCATGTCAAAATGAGAAAAAGACATGTCGGGGGAGGGAAATGTTTCCCATTTTGATAAATATTGTCAAAATGATATGCTTTACCTTTGCAGGAATAGGGAGCGTAGGAAAATTAAGATCCGCTACCATAGCATCTTTACACCAATATTTATAAAAAACAAAAGACAGGCATCTGTCTTGTTTATTATCTACCCAAAAGCAGCACACTCATGAAAAAGCACTTTAAAATGGCAGGCAGCGTGTTACTGGTGATCTCTTTGTATGCTTTGCCAGTAAAGTCACAGGTGAAAACATATGGCATTTACAGTACAATATCCGACTATTTAAATAACCGCCCTTCGTACGGGCCCGATAGTCTGCACAGTGGCAGTTTATACCTGCATGATTTTATCAGCAAGCCTTATATCAGTCTTAAATACAATGGAAATACCCGGCAGATTCCTAAAACGGAGATCTACGCCTTTACCGGCGCCAATGGCACCGTATATCGCCTGCAAGACAACAACCGGTATGAAGTCCTGAATAAAAACGGTCAGTTGCAGCTGTACAGAAGAAAGCAGCAACATACCGGCAAGGATTTATACACAGAAAAATATGATTACTATTTCAGCGCCCGTGGCGGTAATATTCAGCCACTGACAACCTGGAATGTCAAACGTGCCTTTCCGGAACATAAAGAGCTGGCGGATAAAATCGACATCAACTTCCGGCAGGATAATGAGTTATGCGTGTTTGACACCTATCATGGGATGTATAAGCTGGAGTGGTTGTTACAATAGTTTCATTTTGTAGTTAAATAGAGAATCAGTTATACTGAGTCTACGTAACGATTATATAGTGGCGCCTGTTTTTACAGGCGCTTTTTTTATATAGATTTTTAGTTTTCATTTTTTCAGATGCCTTCGGCATCTGAAAAAATGAAAAGGGATCTCACCGCCTACGGCGGTGAGATCCCTTAAACCCTGAAAGAGATTACTTGCGGCGCAACACCCTTAAACCTTGAAAGGGATTCCCTAAGCGGAAACCTCTAATCCTGAAAGGGATTGTCTCAGGCGCGGCACCCTTAAACCTTGAATGGGATTCCCTAAGCGGAAACCTCTAATCCTGAAAGGGATTGTCTCAGGCGCGGCACCCTTAAACCTTGAATGGGATTCCCTAAGCGGAAACTTCAAATCCCGAAAGGGGTTGCCTCAGGCGCGGCCCCCTTAAACCTTGAAAGGGATTCCCTAAGCGGAAACCTCTAATCCTGAAAGGGGTTGCCGCAGGCGGTGAGACCCCTTAAACCCTGAAAGAGATTACCCAAAAAACTATTTAGTTCCAATTACCTGAATGCGATTGATACCTGTCGGCATTGTAGAAGCAGGCAATGAAATACCTATCCAGCTTAGCACAGACGGGAAGATATCTATATTAGAAGGCGCAGTGGTGGCACTCTTGCCATCGAGCACATAGCCAAGCGCATCCCAGCGGTATTTTCCCACTACCTTGAAATCTTTTTTGTAACTGCTATTATCATGCAATACGTTGCCGCCATGATCGTTACCACGCCAGTCGCCAATCAGATTGGCATAATACGGATGCGTAGCATCGATATTACTTAATGGCGCATATTTCTTAATAACATCATCCGGCAGTACCTTATTCCAGATCCTCACATCCATCATATACATATCGATTTCATTATTATCGTTGTATATCACCGGTCTGTAACCAATTACCAACGGGCTCTCCGTCACAATTTCAGGGGCGCCGCCATCAAATGATTCCGATTGCTTTGCCTGACCGTCTACAAATATACTTGCCGTATATCCATGACCGTGAGCAGCACTATACGTATGTTGGAGTGTAGCCGTTATCGTATGAAAGTTACCATCCGCGATGCTGGCAGCAGGGCGTACTTCATCCGCATTGATACCATCCTGGAACGTAAAAGCGATATCGTCATTATCTCTGTAAAATGCCCAACCGGGAATAACATCATCCAGCGAATCACATTTACTCAGAAATGGCGGATACTGATACCGGTAGTTGTTTCTCGGGCCTTTGTTGAATCTTACCTTAGCCTCAATCGTCAGTTCCCCGCTACCTAAATTGTACAATCCACCGTCATAGTTTTCTGCACGGATATAGTTGGACAATCCACCGGTATAACGAACGCCAAGATCGTAATACGCAGGACCATCGAGTCTTTGCGGCGTAATAAGCGGACTATAGTAAATCGTCATGTTATTGCGGTCACCGACAGAGGCCCCTCCCATCTGATTGCCGGTACCACCGCTGGTGTTCTGAATGACTACCAGCCAGTCTTCCTTGGCGGCGTTCTTTCTCGCTTTCAGCGCTGCCAGGATACTACCAATATAGGTATCCACATCCGTCACCGCTTTTCTGTAAGCTGCATTATCCGTAAAGCCCGATTGCAGCCCGGCCAGCGCAGGCCCGTTGAAATTGGCTATCAGCACATCCGGATTATTGCTGTTCAGCTCCGCAACCGTTGCATCAGCCACCGTTTTATCGCCACCACCATTTACGTTGTAGATCTTGTCTGCCACATTCATGGTGAAATAGTTCAGGTCCGCCCACTGTGAAATGCTGGAGACCTTCGCCTGGTTATTATCGTCCTTGATATAATATAAAAAACTATTATAGTAAGTGATGGCAGTGTGGCTGCCTTCCACAGATCGCGGAATCAACGTACTGTCAATAATTTTGTGCGCTGCCACTGTTCTTCCGGTCATAATGGTAGACCATGCCGCCGCCGGCGTGCTGATCGTATCATTGATGCCGGAGAAAGTATAAACACTTTGCGGCAGCAGCCCTGTAATCACCGGTGTCTTAAAACTCTCCACCAGTGAGGCAACGGCGCCATCAATGCCTATCAGCAATACTTTCCTGTCTTTAAGGGTAGCAGTACCGATCAGCTGCCTGGAGGTATCGGTGTCGTACCGCACCGGCTTCAATACTTCCCTGGTACAGGCACTCAGCGCGATCATTCCCGCCATCGCGGCACCAATCCCGCATTTCAGATATCCTGATAATATTTTCTGCATAGTTCAGTTTTTTAGGAATGTCGTGTTAAAAGAATTTCAGCCAGAGACGCCCGCCAATTTCCCAGTTAGGATCAATCTTAAGATCCATCCAGTAAGATATCTGGTAGAACAGATCTGTAGTAGCCGGAGGCGCCTGTAATCCCATATTTCCCTGGCAAGGCAGTGTGTAGTTGAGCAGGTCCCACCTGGCCACCGCAGACATGTTAAAGTCCTTACCGGTGGCATTGGGGGCCTTATTCCTCAGCACCGTTCCCTTACGCTCATTCAAAGGCCAGTAGCCTATCAACTTGTTGTAATAGGGATGAGAAGCATCGATAACATTGGTACAGGAATATTTGGAGATAATATCTGCCGGCAAGGAATCAGCCCAGATACGCACGTCAGAGATATACATATTCACTTCGCCGTTACCGGGAATATAGCCTAGTGTCAGCGGTGCGGGCGTGCTGATAGATGCGAAAGAGGTAAACTCTGTCTGGTTATTGTACAAACCATCCGTATAGGTACGCATATACTTTTTACCATCTGCTCTTTTGGTGATGGTGACTGTCAGGTGGTGCCAGTTCTTATCAGCGATGGTAGCACCTTTACACTGTATATTTCCTTTACCGGTATTACCCATATTGATCTGCCACAACGTGCCTTCCTGGAAGAAACACCATCCGGTAGCGCCACTGGTAAAGGAAGGGCGTTTTGAAAAGAAAGGCGGATAATAGCGGTTGTTGGCATCCACAGATTTCACCTTCATCTCCAGCGTCCACTGACCACCTGATGCGAAATCGTATGCGGTATTATCATTCAGCACAGCATTGGCAGCGCTTGCATCAGCGCCATGAAAGGCCACCCCGTACTGGATCATCTGTGGCTTATCTACCTGGTATTTAAATAAATCAGGGCAATAATAGAGTGAGAAAGCATTCATTTCCTCATCAGAATCGCCACCATACGACTTGTTCAATCCACCATGGGTAGACTGCACAATTACCAGCCAGTTTTCATTACTATAATCCGGGCGGCTTTTCATGGCCGTCATAAGATCATTGATATATCCGTCTATGGTAGTAATGGCAGTTGCATAACCGGCATTAGAAGCGGTGAATCCGCCGCTGGCACCGGCTTTATTGATGCTGTTAAACTGTACAAACATCAGATCCAGGCTGTCTGACTTTAACCTGCCGGCAGCAGAATCTCTTACAGCAACGTCATTGTCTGCCACATTTACTTTTACGGTAGCATCTGCCAGCAGGGTCTTATTTACCTGCGACCAGGCGGTAACAGAAATCGTTTTCAGCTGACGTTGTCCTGATTTTTTTATCAGGGAGAGAAAAGGCGCGTACCGGGCACCACTGACAGAAGCCGGCGTTAAAGCACTGTCCCTGATTTCATTCTTCCCAACGGCCACACCTGTATAAATAGCTGCCAGCGAAGCACCATCGGTCGTGATGGTATCGGCCTGTGTTTCATAGCTATAGGTGCTATGCTCCATCATCGCCATTAATGCGGGCGGACGCACGGCTTTCAGCTGCTGTCCTGCAAGTCCGTCTACAATTACTACCAGCACTTTACTTTTATCAGAGAACTTCGGTTTCTCTGCATTATCTCCTGGTACCGTATCCACCTTGGTGCAGGAAGTAGCCATACCGGCCAACAGCACACCGCCAAGGATATATTTTATAAATTTCATGTTCCTGTTTTTTGGTTGATAATTGGTGCGATTACCTGATATCATTCAGCCAGATCTTTTCTTTCAACAATGGCAGGTTACTGACTTCTGCTCTTGCTGTTGGAGAAACAAAGATTCCCCAGTAGCGGAAGAATGGATAAAGATCTGTTTGTGCATATTTGCTGGCACTGGTATATAAAAAATCTTTCTTTACCTGGTCGATATAGGTAACACGCTGTTCATGGCGTGCTTCGCGGCAGATATATCCCATCATGCCGTATCCATAGCGCTGGAACAGCTGAACAAATGGCACCAGCCGCTGGAATACATCCGTTATGCCGGCGAAGTTTTTCGTGGTGTTGACAGTATCTGTTTTTGCCCAGTCCAGTGCGGGCTGCACGAAATTCTGTCCGGCATCGTATATGCGTGGGGGTTTCTTTCCGTGCCTGTTGGCCACCTGGAATACAAAGAGGTTATTACTGGTTTCTGTCAGTGCCTCCACGCCGCCCCAGCTCCAGGTGTTGGTCATCTGGTGGTTATGGCCGATTTCATGGCAAGGGCCCCAGCTGGCGCCGGTATTGATCACTGCGGTATCCAGGAAGTCGCTGTGCCAGTCGAGATAAGCCATACACGGATAGCCGCTATGGCCACTACCCAGTGATATCTGAATATCCAGTACAAAGCGGTGCGGGGTTCCCGGCGCCTGATCGATAGGATCCGCGGGGTTATCAGAAAGGCCATACCAGTCGTTATAATCTTTCTCTATTACCTCATCCCAGGTTTTCATCACTGCTTCCGCATTGAAATTATCCAACAAACCTAACAGCACCTTTCTGTACATGGTGATGACCAAACGTTTGCCTCTCAGCTCCACCACCGGCACCTGTGATTTACGCAGGCGGTCTTTCCATTCTGCATCAGCAGATTCTCCCAGCACGAAATCAGGAGATTTGCAGACATTACTCAGCTTCACGGTGATTTTTTTATTGGAAGGACCTGTAGGTATCAGGTATATCGGGCCGCCATAGATATTACGGATATAGTTCACGCCCGGCAGTACCGTTTTAGCAGTAACGATGAGGCCTGCACGAAGTTGCGGTGCTTTGCCCGTAACATTATCCGTATGGGCGCCCACCTGAACCGTCATACCTTCTGTACCCTGCGGGATTTCTATTTTCACCAGCTCGCCGGGGCCGGCATAATAGCCTGTGCTCAGCCAGTAGCCCGGAGGAGAAGAAATGCGAATCTGTGGAGATACTATCTTGAAGTTCAGGTCCAGCGTAACCGCCTGGTCATTGAGTCGGGGCTCTACAACAGATACAAGGCCGGGGAATTTTCTGGCATCGGGGAAACCGCTGCTGTCAATTTTATTAAGACTGGTATCCATCGACCCAATGCCAGTGGTATCAATGGCTTTAGGTTGATCGTAACCATCTTTAAAATTATAACTCTTGGTACATGCTGACAGCATGGTGGTGATAGCAGCTATGCCCAGGAAAGTTTTTAAAGTGAATATGTTCATGCGTTCATTTTTTGGATAAAAAAGATCATCTGCTTACCGGTGGAAAATCACGGAAGTTTGCCGGCCACGATTTGGCATCCAGCGACCAGTCAAGGCTGACAGGTTCATTCATCCAGTTGAAAATAACCATGGGCAGATCTACTGTATTAGGCACATAGCGCTCGAAGTTGGGAATAGCTGGATACAAGTACCCGCTCTGATCTGCAAATTCATCCCACTTATAATTTCCAACCAGGTTAAAATCATGCTTATTGGTAGTTTTATCAAGATATTTACTACCGCTGCCATCGAGGCATGGCCAGTACCCGATGAGATTTGCATAGTAAGGATGCGCTTTGTTTACTTCTGTTCTTTCGCCCCATGTTTTGATAACATCGTTCGGAACGGCTGTACTGAAGATCCTCACATCTACGATATAGGCATCTAAATACCCCCCGCTGAACACTTCCTTAAAAGGACCGATGATCGTATTGGCAGTGCTGGTAATATTGGCTACGTTGGCTACAGCGATGGAGCCCTGGTCTACCTGAACACCATCAATCAGCAGGGCTGTGTTAATAGTATTGGTGCCCACCCTGACAACCCCCGATATGTTATGCCAGTTGCCATCACTAAGTTCAGGACCTTGCGAACCTATTTCTGCTTTATTGGAGCCATCTGCTACAAAGAAGTTAATTCTGTTACCATTGCGGAAGAACGCCCAGCCAGGGTTATTACTGGACCTGGCGGAAATCTTACCCAGGAAAGGAGGGTAAATGTAGGAGTAGTTACCGTTGGCGTTCTTGTTCATTTTCATCTTACACTCAAACGTCATATTTCTTCCCTGCAGGTTGAAAGCCCCGCCATCATTACATTCTGCACGTACATAGGTATTGCTGGGATCACCGTACATGCGTACTGCTTTTCCTTCAAAGGCGACACGCACCTTTTCAGGCCTGGCGATAGGATCGCTGATAAAGCGTGGATTATAGAGGAAAGTAAATGTATTTACATCCGGTACGCTGAAGATAGTACCGTCATCATCTGCTGGCGCTACCGGCCAGCTACCGCCTTTACTGGAAGTAATGATGACCAGCCAGTCTTCCTTTGCATAGGTTTTGCGGGCACGCAGCACGTCCATGATGTCACCGATATTTTTATCGGCAGCAGCGATGGCATCGGTGTATTGCGGCACCGATTCATCGTAGCCGTATTGCGCGCCGGCTTTATCTACTTCGTTAAACTCTGCAAAAACGATATCGGTACTATCTTTCGTCAGCTGATCGAGTAATGCAGCTTTTACTGCTGCATCAGAAGAGAATGTTTTATTAACATCCATACTATTCCCTATCAGCTGCTGACTCAGCGTTGCACTGGCGCAAAAGGCCGCAGTGTTTAATTTCATACCTGCATCTTTGAGACGGGAGGTAAAAATGGGGTATGCCGATAGTTTGGCGGCAGACAAATCATTGCTATTGACGCCGTTTTTAGCGGCCAGTACGCCCGTGAGCATGGCCGTCCAGTTGGCGCCGTTCGTAGCGGATTTTTCGGCGATGCCCGTCCAGGTATAGATGGCGCTGTCGCGCATAGACCACAGCACAGGTGGCTGCATGGCACGCACCGTAGTTCCTCTGGCACCATCAATGACCAGGAAGAGTACTTTCTTTTGTTTGTCTGTAAGGCCGGCATCATTCTTATAATCTTTGCCTGCCAGCATATTGGTTTGCTCCTTGTTGCAGGCGACAGTCATAAGAATGGCAGCAAAGCCCAGCAGCGACATTATTTTTTTCATACTATATGCTGATTATGATGATGTAATTATTTGGCCAGGATAATACGGCAGATATTTCCGATAGGATTACTATCGAAGGACATCAGTACGCCATAAAGTATTACCGCTGTTTCTCCTTCTGCAGAGGTAGTTTCGACAATACCATATACTACACCTCCCAGCGCGCCGGTATTATTATAGGCCGCAGCATAGGAGCCATCTGCATTCAGTATTACTAATCCTACTTTGCGTCTGCTGCCATACTTTTCGAAGGAACCTGACACCAGTATCATTCCGTTCTTCAGCTGGCCGGCATGTAACGGAAAACCATTACCGAATATGTCGGTATTAAATCCAGGTACCGGCGAACCATCTGCATTGAGTAACATCACACCATTGCAGGGCTGACCATTATAGCTGGTAAAACGGCCGGAAAGAAGGTACTTTTGCGTAGTAGGGTTAAAGGTGATGGAGTAGATGTCGCCATCGGTACCTGTACCTGATTTGAAGGTTTTATCTACCTGACCGTTATTATCTAACCGGACGATATTGTTTGCCGGCTGGTTATCAAACTTCGTAAACTTACCTACCAGCACGATTTTCCCATCTGTCTGCATAATACCATCTTTTATTGAGCCGTCGGCACCCGATAAGCCCTGATGCTGCCCCAGATCATAGTGATAGGAAGAGTCCAGGTTACCGTCCACGTCTGTAGACATAATGCTATTAACAAACCGCATATCTGTTACTTTAGCATTCCTCGTGCTGCTCGGGTAATAGGTCTGAAAATAGGCATACAGACTACCAATGGAATATATCCTGTTGTTATAGTAATAAATCCTTGCCCCACCGAATAAGCTACCACCGTTAAATGCAGAAACGGTGTCTTTGGAATTGGCTTCAGTCATATCTTTTCCGCCGCTATCGGGATCGTAGTTGCCCATTTCCGGAATAACGGTTTGTACTACCGTATCGATCTGCCCGACAGAATTGACACGTACCATGTTGGAGATATTCCGTTTATAGCCGTAGGTGCTGAAGTTGCCACTCAGTATAAAACCGCCGCCGGGAAGTTCTGCGGCCGAATACAAAGTACCGAACCTGCCTGCTGCCGAATCCGTTTTCATATCGCTAACGTATTGTCCGTTTTTCTCAATTTTGGCGATACCATTGAGCCAGTTGCCCTGGCCATTGCTATTATAGAGGTGAAAGGAACCCGTGAGCAGGTAGCGGTTATCGCTGGTAGGAGTGATCTGATAGATCGGCCCATCTGTTCCCAGACCGGCTTTAAAGGTATTGTCTATTCTAACCTTACCGCTTACACGAAATAAGGGGGAAGAAAATACCTGTGCCCCAATGGCCACCCATCCTGTACCTGAACTGGCAGCTGCCGGCATTACCACTGTCAATGTGGAATCAGTCACATTTACGATCTGCGCCAGCTCACCATTCTGATAGAAGTGGATTGAATCTTTATGCGCCAGTAAGCCCACGACTTTATACACCACCTGCGCGCCGGCAGGGCCAGTATTCGGCGTGGGCAACACATCACTGAAAGCTATGCCCAGCGGCTTCTTACCGCCGGCATACGGATCAGGATAGTATTTGTCGTTATCCTTTTTACAACCTGCGAAAACGCCGGTCATCAACAGGAAACAAGCTATATGATATCTGAATAATTGCTTCATACTTCTTAGTTGAATGATTACTATTTATGCCCTACGCCATAGAAAATGCAGCGGTTATAAAATTCGAACAGACTAAACCCAAACAGGTGTGTCTTTGTCTGTATAGCATGCACGACGCCATTGGTGGGCTCTATGTTCACGGAGGCAACCGGCGCTATAAAACTCGGCCCCGAGGACAATTCCGGTGAAGGGGCATAGGATATAAACAACTGCCTGTACCCAACGTATTTCGCACTGCCTTCGTCGTGGTACACGACGCCAAGGTGCATGATCACATCATCGTAGGATTTCATATACTCGCCGTGATAGGTGGAAAATAAAGACCAGTCTACCTGTGGTACATCATTCAACATAATTTTACCACGGAAGATGTACCTGCCCAGCATTTCCCGCCATACCTGCGGAGGTACATCAGCAATGGATTTGATGGTATCCAGTCCGGTAGCGTATAACATCAGGTTGGTATAACGGATGGTACTATCGATGGAGGCATCACCCGGCGCGAAGAAGGTGATTTCTTCTTTGGAGAGAATATCTTCCATCTGCGCCATTTCTATCGTTTTCACCAGGTTCTTGAAATAGTCCGGGCGTGCTTTCAGGTACTGCAGTACGGTACCATCAAATTTTCCTTTAGCGAGGCCGCTATCCTGGTAGTAATCTTTTTTGCAGGCGCTGAACAGCAGCAGTACTGCTGCCAAACCTATCAGAAAAGGGAGCGGTTGTTTTTTCATTTTCATCTGTTATAAGGTTTAGAGCCAGTAATCATTGAGTTTCATCAGTGGGTTGTTGGTGAGTGCGCTGGCATCGATAGGCCAGGTCCAGGCACCACGCAGAAATGCAGAAGGGCTGATTGGCGCCGTACAGTATTCACTGTTGATAATACGATGTGTACGTACCAGGTCATAGAAGGCATGTCCCTCTCCCATTAGCTCCCGGGCCCTTTCCCAGAATATGGCATCTTTCAGGTCTTGCCCGCCTGCGCCTACATATGGAATTGTTTCGGCTCTTGCGCGGATGAGGTTCAGTAAGCGGGTGGCCTCGGCTTCATTACCGGCGCCCAGTTCTGCGTTGGCTTCAGCTGCCAGCAGGATAGCATCTGCGAGTCTGAATACGATGAGATTTCCATCGAAAGCGATATTACTGCCTACGTTGGCAGCAAATTTTCTGAACTCCACCAGGTTACCGCCGGTGTACATGGTATTCACATCAAACCAGGCATCTCTTCTTCTGTCTACTATACCCAGGGGGTACATTTTTTCCATGAATTTAGGCACCAGGTTTACATAGGAATAGCCGCCGCCGGAGTGTTCCAGTACATTATCATTCAGATACTGGTACCCGAATCCACGTACTTCTCCATAGTTGACATTCTGTGTAAACTCAAACAGCCCTTCTTCTGATCCGCCTCTGAATAGTCGCTTAAACTCTGAAATGGTCAGCAGTCTGTAAGCACCATTGTTGTTTTCCAGCAGCTCTTTTCCCAGCTGAACGGTGGCGGTATAATATTTGTCTTTATTGGCTTCATCAAAGCCGGCATTCCACATATTCATGTGCATCATCAGGTCGATGGCAGCACCGCGGGAAGGCCTTACGGCTTTCATCTTAGGGTCTGAATAGGCCCATGGGAGATCTCCTTTAATGGCGTCCAGATCAGCGATACAGCTATTCAGTACATCTGTGAATTTTGTTCTGCCGATGATACCCGCGAAATATGGGTCTTTGTAATAGGGTACGTCTCCATATAATCTTACCATAATAAAATACAGGAAACATCTTACCCATACTGCCTCTGCTTTATAACGACGTTTATCCGTATCCGATACTTCACTGCTGGAAACGCCCATTACCCTGTCTTGCAGGATACCTGCAGATTGTATCACTTTGAAATAACCATCCCATTTGCGGATATTATCGAAATGGAAGTAATCATTCCAATAGTTATGTATCTGCAGGGATTTCATGTTATTATAAACAAGAAAATCAAAATAGGTACGGTTCCATATCGCTTGTGCCATCGGTGTCTGGCGATAAACACCACACCTGAATTCGGCTGCCAGGAAGAAGGAGTTATTTAACAAAACATCTGCTATCTCTCCGTACATATTATTTGTAAATCGCTCCACATCTTCCCTGGTTTTCCAGAAGCTGGCGCCAGATTCCTTTGTAGGTGACTCGGTGTCAAGGAATTTCTTGCATCCCGACTGGCTGATGCAAAGCAATGCAGCCATTCCCACCGCAATGATAAAACGCTTCATATATCACTGTTTAATTGCTTGATTCATGATTGTTTAGAACTGTACGTTCAGGCCAATGGTGATTGTTTTACGTACCGGATAACCATCCTTCTGATCCCTTCCCAGTGCGGTTACAGCTTCCGGGTTCGGACCGCTGTAACGGGTAAGGATAACCGGGTTGGATACCGTCACATACGACCTGCAGGAAGTGACGCCCCAACGAATGGTTTTATCACGCGGGATCGTATATGCGAGTGTTATCGACTGGAATTTTACGTAAGAGCCATCTTCTTCAAACAACGTCTGGTCTACCCGATAAGGACGTATATTACCATATCGCGCATAGTCGTAAGGGTTAGGATAAGTTGCTTTGTCTCCCGTTTTTTTCCAGTAATTATAATCACTTAACGGCACCAGCGCCACATTGCTGGCGGTAGGATCGGAATAGCCATCAAACCGGGCCTGTACGGCGTTATTGAGGATGGAACGTATCAGGGTATAGGATCCTGAAATATTCAATGACCATGCACCATAGGAAAGATAAGAGCTGAAACCTCCTGTAATTAATGGCTGGGAGCTACCAGCATAGATAACATCGCGGTTATCGATCACATAGTCACCATTTACATCTGTCCAGATAGGATCTCCCTGGCGAACAACAACATATTGATCTCCCCCATAATTCAGCACTACAAGTGGATTACCGGAAGCCGGATCCACAGGCACATCACCGGTGGTAGCATAGGCGCCACGGGTATTCAGCAATACGTTGGTGAGCGCATTACGGCCAACACGATAGAGGATGTTCTGTTTATTGGTAGAGTCGTAATGCATGGCCTCTCTGGCGCCATTGGGCAGGCGGGTACAATAGTCTTTGTTGATGGCGCCATTCAGACTGAGTGTCCAGTTCCACTTGCTGGTTTTAGGCAGCGGGCGATAGGTGAAGTCCCACTCAAAGCCTACGTCCATCAGGCCCGCATCATTACTGTTCACCTTGGCAAAACCACTGCTGGTAGGCAGTTTGAGCTCCATCAGGTCATTATCTACATACTTGACATAGGCATCCATCATGATGTTGAGCTTACCATTCCAGAAGCCCCAGTCTGTACCAATATTGTACTGTGTGCTAATGGTGGGTTTCAGGTCGTTATTGGGCAGCTGTGAATAGTCGATGCCGCTCATAGGCTTGTCGTTATAACGGCCGCCGTTTCTGTCGTCGTAGATACCGTAGGCATCGAAGATGGTTCCTTTAGGCGTAACATTACGTCCCCAGGTGAAACGCAGCGCAGCATAGTCGAGCCAGGTTTTTTCCTTTAAGAAATTCTCTTTGCTGAAGTTCCATCTGAGACCGATATTCGGGTTATTGGAATACGGTGTTTTACGGCCCAGGTTGGAAGATGCATCCAGCCTGTAACCCAGGTCCAGCAGGTATTTGGTATTGTAGTTATAGCTGGCAGACACGGCAAAGGCAGCGGTACGCTGATCTGATGGTGTTCCGATAACACCTCCCAGCATATACTGGGGAGATGACCCCAGCGGCCCTTTCAGGTCATCACTGGCGGTACCGGTGATACGATATTGAGATGATTGTGCCGTATTACGGCTCAACTCATTAAAGACGTTTACACTCATGTTATGCACCTTATTCCATGTTTTGAAGTAACTCAGTGCAGTACGACTGTAAAGCGCCGTTTTGCGGCCGTTATAGGCCGTTATCTGGTCATAGTTTTTATTGATGGCAGCAGGCAGGAAGTTATCTTCCGTTTCGCCGGTATAGGTATAACTGAAATTGGTAGTAGCATGCAATCCCGGTACCACTTCATAGTCCACGTCCATCATGGTCATGATGTTCGCGGTTTTGTTGAGGTTATCGTTACGGAGTGCTGCTACAGCATTGGCCGATGCAGAATAGAAAGCCGGCGGCGGCAGCAACGACGACTGATTACCTGCCTTTCCTACGTCGGACTGTGTAATACCATTACCACTTCCCTTGCTGTTCTGCCCCATGGCCGTCATAATACCAGCGCCTACTTTTAATCGCTGCGTAGGCCTGTACTGCATGTTCATGTTCAGGTTATAGCGGTTGAAGTTGGTATTTTTCAGAATTCCCTTCTCTCCGTAATAACCAAGGTTCACTTTATAGTTAAACCGGTCATCTCCCCCGGACACTGTTATATTATGGGTTTGATTGTAGGTATACTTATAAAATAATCCCTGCCAGTCGGTGGAATTGTTATAATAAGGGTTCAGTGAATCTGACAGGAAAGGCGTGCTGTTGATCAGCTCCTTCGCATAATTGATAGAATCCGTATAATTGAGTATCTGCTGAATACGTGAATAGCGCTCTGCATTACCACCAATTACCTTACGTAGCGTTGGCGGTATACTAACGAAGAAGTTACCTGTATACGAAACGATCGGTACGCTGGACTTACCGCGCTTGGTAGTAACGAGGATTACACCATAGGCGCCGCGGGAGCCATACAGCGCCGTTGCCTGCGCATCCTTCAATACCTGTACGCTTTCTATATCTTCCTGCGGAATGAGCGACAGCGGGTTAAGGCCCGGACCTGCCTGATTAAAGCCATACTCATAGTTGGAGTTGGGATCTAACGGAATACCATCGATCACGAACAAAGGAGAGGTAGGCGTCAGGAAGGCATTGTCGCCGGAGCCGGAAATACTCATGGTAGAAAGGCCACGGGATTGAATAGTACCCGCATACCCGGGCGCACCGGTATTGTTCTGGATATTCAACCCGGCCACCTTACCCTGCAGCAACTCCATTACGTTAGCCACCGGCGTACTTTGTAATTCCTTACCGCTGATCAGCACCGTGGAACCGGTAACGGTTTCCCTCGACTTCTTCTGATAGCCGATCACCACCTGTTCATTGAGTTTATTCTCTTTAACGGTGAGGTATACACGCATTAATTCGCCGGGTTTGGCTTTGACGATAATGGGATTATAACCCATTGACTGAAAGGTCAGTTCAGCTCCTTCCGGTACAGTGGCGGTGAAGCTGCCATCCGCACCAGTAGTAGCTACACCTTTGGGTGGTTTACCCACCAGGATAGGAACGCCGGGTACTCCCACGTTGGCGCCCTTTTCGTATACAATCCCCCGCACAGTCACCATCTTAGGTTGTGCGCCGGCATGCAATGCCAGCAGCAGTACCATCAGCATGGTGAGAAGATGTTTCATCTTTCCCCCTGTCGTAGCTGGTATAAATTTATACTTATACATTAAGGTTAGATTTTTATCATTGATAATTTTAAACTGTTCACTGTATGACTATTTGCTTCCGAAGTCGGGGTTTCCCCTGTAGAACCAGAAAATAATCTTCCAGGCACCGGGCTCATAGATATTAAAATCACAGCCCAGGTAGGATTCTTCTATGAAGCCGCCGCCGGAAATCCTGTTGAACCCAAACTTTGCGGTAGCATGTTGTCCGCCGCTGGTAACATACCGGGTATCTATAGGTGCCAGCGGAATAGGATATGCCACCTGATAGGTTACGTTTTCAGGTGTAAACACCGGGTCTCCGAAGTGGTGACAAACTAAATCCCATCGGGTGATATTGAATTTTTTCGGATCGATGAGGTTATAGGAAGAATCGCGAAACTCGAAGGAGAGCGTATGTTCCGTGCTCTTGGGATCTTTAAAGAACACCATCTGTACATCAGAATTGAACAGATAGGTATTCTCCCTGGTCGTTTTCATATTGGATACCAGCTGCGGATAAAGGGCACCATATGCATTTCCCGTTACAGGATCAATATTGGTAGGCCAGTAAGGTTGTGCGCGAAGCGGCTGCAGTTCCAGGTTTCGTATCACTTTACTTCCACCGCCATTAGAGACTTCCACATCAAATTTATATCCCGGATCAGGCTGTACACGTATCGCATTCAGGTAGCTAAGGTTTATAGGCGCCCAGAACACCAGCTGCCCGCTATGCTCCCTTACTTCAAAGAGGTGGTGCTGTTCTATTGTACGTTTGGCTTCTATCTCTTCCCTGGTGGTTTCCAGGCCGGTATACTGGTGTTTCCATACCTGCACATCAAAAGTTTTGTTGAACAGGTCGGTAGTATCGCCGGTAACCACTTCTCTTACATTGAGCATTTTGAAGGTAAGCGGCAGTGTGGAGTTATCTGAGTTAAAGATAATATTGCCCTGTTCCGGCATCACGGTAGTTCTACCGATTACCGGCTGGAAATTGGTTTGCGTATATCCGGCTCCGCTACTCAGGAAATCAGCATCTGCCGGCAGTTTCACACATGCACCCAACATTCCTGCGGCCATCATCACCAAAAATATTTTTCTCATTATTCTTTCATTTTTATGGAGATCCAGCAATAGGGTTTCTTACTTATTGAACCGGTTAATGAATTCATCAAATCCAAACTCATGGTCGTTGGCAATTACATACAAGACACCATTACGTAAATAAGTATCCATGGAGATCGTGTTTGCACGTACCCATTTATTGATATAGAAGGAGCCTTTCGTGTCGCTATAGATCACATACTTTGGACCACCGCCCGCCATACCTGATGCTGTTTCGGTATATAGCTGCAAATTGGCGCCACCATTATATTTGAGGGAATTGAGTGTAAGCCCGTCAGGGTAGCCTGTCAGACTATCAGAGGGATATACTCCCTGAACCATATAGCGGCAAAGCAACGTATCCAGGTTAGGCGCATCCAGGGTAGAAAGCCACAGTGGCCCTTTTCCCTGCTTGGCTCTTAGAATATTGAGGTTGCGCACCGCCGTGCTGAAACTCTGGTTGGTGACAGCAAAAATGGTCACCTTGGTATTACTGAGGATACGTTTCAGTCCCACCCTGTCGATCACCAGCATCATAGAATCATATACCCCCTGCTGACTTTGCAGATAGTCGTATACGTTAGCGTCTATCTGTCGGGAGGATTTAGAATAAGAGATATACCCGCCATCTTTCTGGCAGCCTGCGATGAGCAGTACCGCCAGCAGTAGCGCGGATAAGCAGGAAATAATATTTTTACTGTACTGCATACCTATAATTATTTATTCCAGTAAGAGTTTTGAGTAAGCTTAGGATTGGCTGCCAGCACATCATCCGCGACCGGCCAATAAATTCCGCCATTCTGAAGCAAAGGCGTGATAACACTTTTTCCTGGTCGCAGTCTTGCATAACGCACCTGGTCGTACCAGCGCCAGCCCTCGCCCAGCAGCTCGCGGCGGCGTTCACGGAAGATTTCATCCAACAGGTCCACATTGGTAAATAAAGGCGAAGGAATGCCACGGCTTACCATTACCTGACGCAGCCAGGAGGTAGCCTCCGCAGTGTTGTTGGTCACCACTGCCGCCTCCGCACGCAGCAGCGCCAGTTCCTCCATGCGGGTAAACATCATCGTACCATTAAACATTCTGAAGGTTCCCTTATCTGCCTTACCATCCTGTATTACCTTTATCTTGCTGAAGACAGGTGTGTTCGTATTGTAATTCACGAAGTAATTCTCTGTAGCCGGGTAACCGGTGGTAATATCCAGACTGAAACGTTCATCTTTATCCCAGGTAAACATTTTGATGATGGTATCCTTCGGTACAAACAGATCCGGCATCAGCTTGCTGGTAATAGGTTTCGCCAGCGTATAGTCTTCAAGGTGACCCGCCGTAATACCTTCGCCGTTATTATAGTCAAAAGAGAAATTCAGCATCTGGCTGGGGCCCATGCGGTAAAAGAAACCACTATCACTTTTGCATAATTCTTCTGTACTATTGGTAAAGGTGATATTCGCAGACTGATAGTTATCGAAGATGAATTGTGTATACGACATCACATCCGCGTAATGCTGCTGCCATGCTGCAATATGCGCCAGCACAGCATAAGCACTCACCTTATTGATAAGACTGCCTTTCCAGAAGTCATAACCCAGGTTGAAATAGGCGCCAGGCATCACCGGATCGGCGATACCATAAACAAAAGGCAATCCTTTTGCTGCAGCTATCAGCTCCTTTTCAGCAAATGCCAGCACTTCTTTTTCAGGAGTACGCGGTAATTGCGGAAAGTTGCCATCGAAAGAGGAAACAACCAATGGTACATCTCCCCATATCCTTACCATATAAAAATAGAGGAACGCACGAAGGGCACGTGCCTGCGCCACATCGACATTATTATTTGTCTGGGAATAGTAAGGATCTTTCTTTGCTATTTCACCTGAACGCTCTATAAACAGGTTAGCGGCATTAATGGCGGCATAAAACCTGCGCCAGCTTTTCAATCCCTGCAACATAGGCAGCGAAACATTCAGGTCATTGTTCACGATTGCTTTCAGATCGGTTCGTGAAACGGCGGAAAAGTCACCCATCCTGAACTCGCCATACATCCAGAAAGCAGCGTTATCCGTCAGGGCCGCTCTGGTAAGCCCATACACGCCTACCAACGCACTACGCGCATCCTCCACGCTCTTCCAGTAATCTCTTTCTGATACCAGCCTGGAAGATTTTACATCCAGCATCTTACTGCAGGAAAACGCCGTGGTGATGCATATCAACACGAGTACTGCAAATCTTACTGAATAAAATATTTTCTTCATACTAATAAAATATCGGTTGATTATAAATCCAGTTTCAGTCCAACGGTATACGTCTTAGGCATCGGAATCGCATACCCGTTATCATAGCCGTTATAGAATACCAGCTCCGGATCTCCGCCGGTATATCCGGTGAAAGTCAGGATATTATTGGCCGTAGCATAGAAGTAGCAGCGGGTAAGCGTTGGGATTAAATTCTTCAGGAATTTGGTATTGCCCAAATCATAACCCACGCTAACGGTTCTCAGCTTTATATAGGTTGCCTTCTCGAGAAACAGGTCCTGATCAGCACGGAAAGGAATCGTTGCACTCCATGGATTATATAGCGGGTAAGATTTCATGTTGGTAGATTTTTGCCAGTAGGCGATATCCTTTACTGAAGCGATATCCGACTGTCCGTCGTGATTGGCAAAATCCAGTCTGGTAGACATTTTCTCGTTTAATACCGATTGTCCGCTTGCGAAATAAAAAGTAAAGGAAAGATCCAGGTTACCATATTTCAGGGTATTGCTGAAATTGCCGATATACACCGGCATACTGTGACCTGTCAATACTTTATCTTTATCATCGATGGTAAAGTCGCCATTATTATCTTTCCATTTAGCGTCTCCTGCCTGAAAAGCAGTTCCTTTAAACGTAAGCGGGGCACCATTTTTAGCATTAACAGGTACTTCAGCAGTAGTATTATAAATACCTTCGTTCTGGTATAACCAGAACATATCTACGGCTTTGCCTATTTCAAAATGACGGTCGCCGATGGTTAAAGACTTAACGCCACCGGGCAGTGCTTTCAGTTCGTTTTTATTGTAGGATGCACTGATTGCGGGTGTCCAGGAGAATTTCTTTGTTTTGATAATATCAACAGCCAGACTACCTTCTACTCCACTGTTATTCACTGCCATTCCACTCTGATAGATACCGGCATAACCACTTTCTGCCACTGCAGGCAGCATCGTGATCATGTTACGGTCTGTTTTGGAGTAGTAGTCTGCACTCACGCGTACACGGTTGTTCAGTATAGCCAGATCAGCACCAATAGTAGTGATATCGGTATAGGCCCAGTTGAGGTTCTCTCCTACCCATCCATAATTGTAAGGCCTTGAAATACCTGCTACGCCCGCATAGGAAGCGATATTATTATTTCCCCAGCCCATATCCGCTTTATATTGCGGACCGGCGGCATAGCGTTCATCACCGGGAAGGCGCCCTATACGGCCCAGACTCGCATGCAGCGTGAAATCATCCAGCCCGGATACAGCAGGCAGCAAATGCTTTTTTACATTATACTCAATACCCGCCGCTGGTGTAAACAGCCATCTGTGTGCCGGAGATATCAGCGAAGAGCCATCACTACGCAACGTCAGCGATACCTGCAAAAAGTTGCTGTAGTTATATTTTACATTTCCATGGAAAGAAAGCAATCTTTGTTTTTCTACGTCCAGGTAGCGGAAGCTCAGCTGGTTGGCGAAATACAAAGGCGATAAATAATTGGCTTTATCGGGATTAGGTTCCACCAGGTTTACCTTAATACGGTCGCTGATACCGTTGTAGGTACGCTGGTAGTTATATTTATAGAGATCTGCCTGCAGCATTTGTCCTGCTTCAAAGGCCAAAGTATGCATCGGAGAAGGTTTCCAGGAGTAATCGATGGTATTCTGGAAGCCGAGCCGCTGGTTATTGCCATAGTAGTTGGAAGCATAGTTTGCGCCATCCATCAGCGTAGAAGGATAAAACACATCTCTGCTGCTTTCATTGTAGTCGAAGAGCACACGGCTGGTATAACGTATATCCTTTGCCGTGAACATCAGCGAAAAAGCACCCTGCAGATAGTTGACAAAATTGCGGTCAAAACCTTTCTCCAGCTGCTTCTGATAAGCGCTGTAAGCCTCTTTGGTTGGCGACATCGGGCTGGTGATATCCGGCACATAGTTCGTTTCCAGGAAACGGTCTGTCAGCGAGGAATTGCGTTGTCTGTCGATACGATTGGCATTGATAAATGCACTTCCCATCAGCCATGGTTTTGGCGACATATTCACCAGGAAGGTGGCATTATATTTATCAACGCGGGTATTATCCGCGATACCATTCGCAGTAGTTTTATCGCCAAAGAAACGGAAGTTGGCCCTTTCGGAACCGCCACTGATACTAGCATTCACGCTATGAGAAGTGGTATTCCTGAAATAGGCATCTGTCCAGTTGGCATTACCGTAATACTGATTATTGGAGCTATCGCGGAGATAGGCCGGAAATGCCAGCGAGTCCGCCGCGTTGGCGTACTTCAGATAATAAGGCCTGCGTGCGCGTGTTTCATACTGGCCATTGGTCGTAAAGATAGGATCATAAAGATTTACACCTACATAGCTGTTGATACTGATCTTACGCTTGCCGAAGGTGGCATTTTTAGTGATGATATTAATGACACCATTTGCGCCGCGAGGACCGAAAAGACTGATAGCAGCGGCATCTTTATATACCTCTATTGCGGCTACGTTATCCATATTCAGCGCCGATAACATATTGATCGCCGGACCCAGTCTGTTCTTATCATTGGCCTGTACATCAAACACAATACTATTATCCTGTATCATAGGGATACCATTGATATAGACGGCCGGCTGTACCTGGTATACATCTGTTTTGGACAACAATGGCATGGAAAGGCCGCGGTTATACATAAATTGCTCCGTGCCCGGCTCTCCGGAAGGCTCCTGTACGTATAGCCCCTTTACGTTACCCTTCAGCATTTGCTGTATGCTGGTATAGGGATACAACGCTACATGCTTAACGTCTACCGTATCGTTATTCTTAAAGGCTGCGGGGAAATGCCGGCGGCTAAAAATGCGCACCACATCGTCTGGGGCAATAAGGGAGGTATCCTTACCAACTGTACTATCCCCTTTAACGGGAGGCACCGTATCACGCAGTAGCACAGGAAACATGCATTCCTTAGCCATAGCGCCTTTAGGGACTGCGCACAATACAACATTGAGCGTACAGCAGGTCACCAGCAGCGACTGCACCCAGCGCCGATTTTGCTTAGACAACCGCGTGGATAAATGATTTCTCATTGTTCAATAATGTTTAAAGTGATTCGTTCAGGCATGGGAATTCCGTTCAGGTATTTTGCAATACCTGTGCACAAGCGGAACCCCGCCGTAATTCAGCTATATGTTGTTAATGTTCTTTGGAAAAAATAACAGGCAGGTATCCGCGGGCACAACGCGGCACAAGACTATTGATAGAATAGTAGCATTCATTCATTGTTCATTATTTTTAGTTACCAGCAAACATAGTTTTCCCATCAGCAGAAAGAGGCGCTGCTGCAATCTTCAAAAACTCGGGGGAACGTTACTACGTGTTCATACAGGGTCTGTTCAACTTACATTGAACATAATAGGCACTTCTCAACTTTGCACAGTAATTAACGCTGGCCCTCTCACTGACGGGCGTGTTGGTGTAATCAGAGATGTTCTACATGATCGTTGATTACGGCTACGACTTAAATTTTGGTTCTTAGTTATCGATTCGGGTTGATATTACATTGCTCACTTTACTTCGTTACCAGATCACAAAATAATAAGCGTACTATATACCTTATAGTCTTCTGCTAAAAATTGAATATTCTATGACAATAGACCTCAATCTCAATGCATCAAGCCTGCACCAAATAGACATAACCATGACATGCCAACGAAAATAAACTTATCTATCTGCACCAGATATGCCTGACAACGCGATACTTAATGGGGATAAATTTCTATTTTCTTCCATGGTGTCCTTACATTTGTAAAAAATATTTTTAGATGAAGCAGATCGTGTTGGCCAGCACTTCCACCCTGTTTGGTGAAGAATACCTGGCTTATCTCAGACCGGTATTAGAAAAGTTGTTCGCGGGTGTAAAAGAAATTGTATTCATCCCTTACGCACGTCCGGGAGGAATTAGTCATGATGACTATACCAGCAAGGCGGCAGGTGCTTTTAAAGAACTGGGCATCGCTGTACGTGGATTACACACCTTCGACAACCCCGCAGCAGCGCTGGACCAGGCACAGGGCATATTCACCGGTGGCGGCAATACCTTCGTACTGGTAAAAGCCCTGCACGACAATGGCCTCATGCAACATTTAAAACAAGTAGCAGAAAAAGGTACCCCATACCTGGGTTGCAGCGCCGGCACCAATATCGGTGGACAAACCATGCAAACTACCAACGACATGCCTATCGTATATCCGTCCAGTTTCCAGACAACAGGGCTGGTGCCTTTCAACATCAACCCACACTACCTCGATCCGATCGAAGGAAGTCATCATATGGGAGAAACCCGCGAAACACGTATCAGGGAATTCCATTCTCAGAATACTACACCGGTAGTAGGATTGAGAGAAGGCAGCTGGCTGCAGGTAAACGGAGAAGAAATTACATTGGGCGGAAAGCTGACAGCCCGCATCTTTGAGCAGGGGAAAGCAGCTTACGAAGTAGAAAGCGGCAGCACCTTACAACATCTTAAATAAATAAAAATGCCCCGTAAACATGCATCTGGCATAGCTTACGGGGCATCACTATTTTTTAAGCCTTTATTTCAAAGCATCACTCCAGTAGAAAAAAAACAAAGCGCTGGCCAGCAACACCAATATCAGAAAGCCTTGCCAGCTGCCAAACATATAGCCCAGCATTCTCCTGAAAAGCGTTACCGGAAAGAATATCACTGCCCATGGTCCTGTTAAGGGTTTTATCCCTCCGATTCCTTCCATTGCATGTTTGATAGCATCTTCTGCCTGCAGTTCTTCCTGGTTATCCGGCCACAGCATAAACTTTGCCCTGTAGTTCAATCCGGGAATACCCCGCGTCAGCAGGCCTCCATCCGGTGTACGCACCATACGGGTAATCACCTGGTTTTCGTGCAGGATGTCGAGCCCCTTATCATTTTCCTGGTAATAGATCTCCGTTTCCATATTGCTGTTGTTGCGGCTGAAACGGTGTTCTATCCAGTGCCGTACATAGGTTTCCTGATGGTCCATATCTGCAGAAACAAGTGAACCATCTGTATAAAAGCGGATGATAAATAAATTGGCAGGGGTCTGATGATAATATATTCCTTCCATAGTCCGGATAATAACTAAAAAAATACCCTCCTGTGTTTGCAGGAGGGTTGTAATGTATGAAGATTAATATTACCGGGCAATATCAATCTTTACTTTCTTATTCTTGATCTTTTCATTTTTGATCATCTCCAGTATCTGGCCTGCTTTAGACCGCACTACGGCTACAAAGGAGAAGAAGTCTTTTACTTCGATCAGGCCGATATCTTCTTTCTTCAGCTTGGCTTTGTTACCCAGGAAACCTACGATATCGATTTTATTTACTTTATCTTTTTTACCTGCGGCGATGAAGAGCGTTACCCATTTTGGTTTTTCAGGCAGTACTGCTTTTTCAGGCAGTTCGATGGTTTCAACTTCATCGGTGATATAAGGCATCAGCTTTTCTTCCGGAGATAATATCAGGATGGCGGTACCGCTGGCATCCATACGGGCTGTACGGCCGTTACGATGCGTAAAGCTGTCTTCCGTATGAGGCAGGTGATAATGGACGATGTACCTGATATGCGGAATATCGAGGCCTCTTGCTGCCAGGTCGGTGGTCACCAGTACGTTGGTGGTACCGTTCCTGAACTTGCAGAGGGCGCTATCGCGCTCCTGTTGCTCCATGGCACCATGATAGAATGTATTCAGGATACCTTTTTCTGAGAGATAGGCACTGGTACGTTCTACGGCTTCTCTGTGGTTACAGAAAACGATGGTGGAGCGGTTACCCAGGTGGCATATCAGCCTGAACAGGGTTTCCAGTTTATCATTTTCGGGAGATAATACCTGTTTGATCGCCAGTCTTTCAGGCGTTCCACCTTCTTCAGGCAGGAAATTCAGCTTAGCCGGGTCTTTCAGTGCGATAAACTCCGGAATCTCTACTGCTTCGGTTGCAGAAGTAAGCTGGTGGCGGTTTATATTAGGCAGGGATGAAACGATAAAAGATACTTCTTCCTGGAAGCCCAGCTCCAGCGTTTTATCGAATTCGTCCAATACCAGGGTTTCTATGGTGTTTACCGTGATATTTTCCCTGCGGATATGGTCGCCAAGGCGGCCTGGCGTACCTACTATCACAGCAGGTGCTTCTATCAGGTTATTTTCTTCTGTTTCACGCAGATGCCCACCATAACAGGCGGTGATTTTATAGCCGGTACCCATCTGGCGGAATACCTTTTCTATCTGTAATGCCAGCTCACGGCTAGGCACCACAATCAAAGCCTGGGTGCTCTTTTTTCCCGGCTCCAGCCGCTCCAGTACAGGAAGCAGAAAAGCCAGTGTTTTGCCACTACCGGTGGCCGACAGGAGAATAACATCGTTATGTGTCCTGTTTGCCTCCAGGGAGGCCTGCTGCATTTCATTCAGCGCGTCTATCTTCAGATTGGCAAGAATTGCCGGAATTTCCTTTTGCATTTGCGGCAAAGGTAAGGTATTTATTCCGGGTAGCGCTGCCAGGATGCAGCGGCGGGTATTTTGCCCGCTACCAGCAGGTATTTCGCCGCCGCAGGCAGTAAGAAAAAAGGCTTATTCACGGCCCGCCTCCGGCAAGCCGTGAATAAGCCCGAAGATAACATATCAGGGCCTGGAGATGATAAGCTTTACTTTCTTCTGGGTAAAATTATCGTCTTTAGGATCTTCCTCCCAACGATAAACAACGCTATCCTCCACAAACACCCTTGCATTCATAGCAGAATCGCTTAACCAGTCGCAACTGGATGGTATCAGAATTCCCTCTCCAAACTCTTTCCATTCATTCCTGGCATTGTTATAATAAGTGTTACTCATCATCGTACAGCCATGCAGCGCCTCATTAAATACAGTAATATCATCCTTCCCATCTCCATTTAAATCCCCTTCATTCGTGATATAAATCTGATTGTGAAACTCAGGCATTTTCGCCAGCCCCGGAGAGGTAAATCCCAGGGTATATAAATTTTCACCGTCTTCCTCATTGGCCACAGCAGGTGTTGATAAAAACACATAGGCAGAATCAAGAACATCCGGAGAAAAATAATGCCCGGGCAGGAAAAAAGTATCCCGTTTCTCTTCAACACGCGCTTCAGCAACTGGTTTAGCTGTATCAACAGGGACGGTCGCAGCCGTATCTCCTGCTGCACTATTTTTATTACCGGCATCATGACAACTACAGGTTGCCAGCAAAAGGCCCATAGGTATAAGTTTCTTCATATACCTGCTAATATATCCATTCCCGTTATACCATCCAACCTTTTAACTATTTCTTCAAACCATTCACCCATTGCGTGATCAACGCCACGCCTTCCTTATGAATCACGGTCCTGGCCAGTTCGGGCATAGCTGTTCCAGGCTCTGTACTATTCATACGATATACCAGTATGCTATGTTTTGCATCTCCGGGAATAACATCATAGTTCAGTCCACCTGCGCCACCGCCGGCAGATACCGGCTCTTTCATCACACCAGGTGTTGCTGCGGTATGCTCATAATCCAGGAACAATCCGGTATTGTAGGCATCGCCGCCACGGATATGGCAATGCGCGCAATTCACATCCAGGTAGGCACGCGCCCGCTCACTAACGCTGAAGGATACACTATCTGTCCATACCGGCAAACGGGCTATACTATCTGCCGAAGGCAAACCCTTTAAAATACCCGCTGATGCAAACTGCGCCAGCTGATTCATATCTGCTCCCTTACGCGTAAAATTCAGGTTGCGTACTTTAGGGCCAATAGGTGTTAAAATGCTGTTGTTGATATGACAACGTTTGCAATCATTGGTATTAGGCACCTGATAGGTTGTCGTATGCTCGTTGCCGTTATCATCCAGGAAGGTGACTGGCACCCGCTTTCCGGAAATCCACTGTTCCGCATCCGTTTGCGCTTCATTCCACAAATAGTTCATCACCCGCCACGAATGATCCGCAGGATCCTTAAATAAAATCCTCGTTTCTATCAGCTTCAGCTGATGATCGGGTTGCAGAAATGCAAAGTTTTTAATGATAAAGGTAGAATCGGGAAACTCCGGCAAACCCGCGCCGTTATAGCGTATAACACTGTCTTTAGGCAAGGCAATGAAGCGCGATTTATGCGTGTAGTCCGTAAATAATGGAGTAGCCAGGTCGTACCCGGTTACTCCATTACGTGGTTGTAGCTGCTTTAATGCGCCTTCAAAGAAATGATAGCCGGACAAATGACTTTGCCACTCAAACGCTTTATTGACAGGCTGCTTAGCGGTTTGTCCGCAGCAATAAAGCAAAACCAGACAAACACCTGCCACTACCAATTTTCTCATAAGCAAAAAATTCTTTTCCATTCGAACAATCATCTCTATTTACAAATAAATGGCGCCACGTCTGTATTCGGCTTCCATCCTGGTTTTCCAATATGTGCTGCATCAGCGTTTACAAATAAATTCTGCTCCTTTTGCTGGATACAGATAGAATCCGGGTTGATACCGGTTTTGCCTGTCAGCATATTGGTAGTAATACCATCCCAGATGATATAAGGCAGCCTCGCTCCCTTCCTGGACGCATCCTGCGCATTCAGCTGCTGGCTGATACCCACCAGGATCCTGCCCACATGATGACCGTACATCGCAGGCGGGAACGTATCGGCTACCTGCATTTCATTATCATGGATATGTATGTTTTTAGGTATAGGGAAATAGTGATCGTTCATTTTTTCGCCCGCTTTTTCATCTATAAAAAATCCGGAAACAACAGAAATTACTGCCGCATTATTATTGATAATCCTGTTATGGTGCAGGTTAATATCTGATGCCGCCAATATCACCACTCCACTGCCGGGTGCAGCATTACCAACTCCCCATGTAGAGCCAAAACTCCCGGCCTTGGCGAAATTGCGCTCGTTATTATCGTGGAAATAATTATTGTAAGCCTCTACAAAACCTCCTCTCTTACTCAAATCAGGTAAATCGAAAATTAAAAATCCTGCGGTATTTCCCCAGAACTCATTATCGTATACCTGTGCATGTGAGGTATTCTCAATCTCGCAGCCAGCCACATTTTTAAAGGCTTTGCATTTACGAACGATTGCACTATCCGTCTGCCCTACATAAATACCGGCATCTGAAGCGCCCTGCGCATAACAGTTTTCTACCAGCACACGTTTGCACATCACCGGATAGATCGCATACCCGCCACTGGTACTGTCAGATACCTGCCAGATAGCATGCAGGTTCGTAATGACCACATCTGTACACTTATTCAGTTTTATCAGGTCTCCTTTCGAATCACGCAAGGTCATGCCATCAATAACAAATCCATTTACATCTGTTACACGCATCCCTTCTCCACCCTGCGTCTGCGCGGAAAAATCCAGAATGGTTTTATCATGCCCCGCACCCTGCACACGTATATGCTTCAACTGGGCCAGACTAAGATTATCAAATTTATAAATGCCCGAATCCAGCTGTAACAGGCTGCTGTCTTTCATCGACAGCATGGCTTCAATTATTTTCGCTTCTTCACCAGGCTTAAAATTCAAATGGTGCACATAGCCGTCTTTATTTTCCGGCGTTTGCATACAGGCATTCATGACCAACATAAATGCGAGTAAAAAAATGTGATTACGTTTATGCATATATTATATTTTTTTAGGTAGATGATCAGAATACATTGTAAGCGAAAGTGGCGTAATACATACCGCCAATAGCCGGACTACCAAAACCAGTTCTGTAATAGGTATTGGTCAGGTTAGTTGCACCCAGCTTGATGCGTGAATGCGCCTGTACCAGCTTATAACTGATCTGCGCATCCAGTACTGCCGATGCTGCCACGTTTCCGCTCGCAAAGCCAATCTGGTAGTAGTATCCAGGTCTATACCTGAAAGTGGTATTGAAAGAAAACCGCTCCTTCTTACCAAATCCTTCGTTACCAAAATCAATATTAAACTTGTAGTTAGGCGTGTTAAAATTGTTGATCTGACTATTATTCCTGTTCTTTAAGAAGTCGGAGGAGAAATTAGCTTTAGCCAGAAAATGGTGCGACAAATCAAAGCTGATACTGGCCGCATAACCATATGTATTTACCTTCTCCGCACCATTGTAGGCAATGTTGTATTGCACATAGGTACTGTGGTCTTTAAACGCCGTAACATCAGTAGTACCGGGCGTATTCGCCACATTGGTATAACCAATGAAATTTTTCCAGGTAGAATAATATCCCAGTACATCTATCAATACTTTACCACCAATCAGCGCAGAATACCCTAACTCGAACGCATCTACGGATTGCGGCATAATATCTTTAGGTACGAATTTCTCCAGGGAGTCAGCACGCTCTGTACGCTGATAGGCCTGCACACTGGTAAGCGTATACGCAGGATACTGATCGAAATGGTACACACCATTCAGCAACCGCGTAGATCCGCCGGAGGCAAAGCTATTATAGTCTATAGGGGTAGATTGTAAAGCCTGTATGTTGGAAGGAAAGCTATACGCGTTCTGATAAGATCCACGCAGGAAGCTCTCTCTTCCCAGCTCCAGCACAGCAGATGTTCGGGTGGTAACACGCGGTTTCTGGAACAGCGTATTTTTATCGTAACGGAAGGCCGCGCTCAGACTCAATTTATCATGTATCACTTTTTTGGTACCCTGTACATAGGCGCTGTACTCTGCCACATCGATCGGACTGGTGATATCCGGGAATAAAGTTCCTTTGGAATTCAGTTTATACAGGCGGTAATTCAATCCGGCTATGATCTCTGCAAACTTAAACAGCGAAGAAAAATTGTATTGAAATTCTGCATTATATAACCTGCTCTTATCGAGGAACAGCGTACCTCCCTGGGAAGTAGGCAGGGAAGCAATACTATCTTTCAGGTGATTAAAATAACCACTGCCGGCAGCCGGACGGCCCTGGTCCGCAAACTGCCTGGCGGCATAGCTGGCAGAATTATAATCCTGTCCGGAGGCTAAAGCCTGCAAAAGCGCACCGGTATATTGCGGGTACCAGCCGTCGCCGGTATTGGCGTCGTAACTGGGCTTCCAGGCTTCATTTATCAGCTGGGCCGTTGGACTCGCAATAATGGTATGACCGGAATTTTCCTGGGTGGTATAGGCACGTACAAACCATTGCTTCGCTTTCAGCTCCAGGCGGTACTGCGATAAGCGGTAGCCGGTAAGTGCATAACGGGTATCATTGCTGTATACCGAATTACCTTCGCCGTAAGTAGCGCTGGCAATAGCTTCCAGCTCCGGTTTGATTTTATAGCGTATTTCAAAGTTGCCCTTGAATAATTTAGCATCGCTGCTGAGGTAGTCGTATTCACCGTAGCCGGTACGCGCCACATAGTTATGTGCGCTGTCCAGCAAAGGGTTGACAATAGGCGCCAGGTCAGGATTCATAGCCAGGGCCCCTTCCAGGAAAGGGTTAATATCCACGGAAGTTTTACTGCCGTACATATTCACACCGTTATAGTTCGGATCGGTATACCTGTTTCCCAATCCGTTGGTATTGGTGGTATCTGCTGCCACCCAGTCGCGGGCTTTTATATACTGGACGTTTACTTTAAAAGCGAGTTTATCGTTTACCTTCTTGCCCCAGCGGAGTGTCCAGTCGTAGTACGGAGAAGGGCCCAGCGGATCGTTGGACTTCCCTTTGCTGATATGATTCACTCCTTGCGTGATCTGGAAGCTAAGCCCCTGGTATTTGAAGGGGTCTTTGCCTGTCATAACCATGGTACCGTTGAGGCCTCTGGAGCCATACAGTGCAGAAGAGGCCCCGGATAAGAGCTCCAGGTTATCTACATCCAGCTCGGTCAGACCTATGGCGGCACCCAGCGCGAAGTTGAGTCCCGGCGCCTGGTTATCCATACCATCTACGATTTGTGTGAAGTTGGTATTACCACTGGTATTAAACCCACGGGTGGTAACAGTGGTGAAAGTGAGACTGCTGGTGGTAATATCAACACCTTTCAGTCCCTGCAGCATATTGTAATATCCCGGCTGCGGTGAATTGATGACGTCCCGGTTACTGATACGCTCGATGGTAACCGGCGATTCGATCTTTTTCTGGATACTTCTGCTGGCATTTACGACAACTTCCTTACCCAGGATAGACGTGGGGACCAGAATAATCTGGACATTTCCCGGGCCTTTTACATCCAGCGTCTGGGATTCAAAGCCTACACAGGAAAATACAAGGGTCATGGGATATTCGTGGTGAGTCGTAAACCGGAAGTTTCCCTGGTCGTTGGTATAATCGCCATTAGGGGAACCTTTTACGGTAACAGATACTACAGGAACAGCTTCTTTGGTATCGCGGTTGCGGACGTTACCACTGATCACATGCTGTGCATGTGCAACAGAACAGCAACATAAAATCATTGTTAACCACTGTACGATTTTGACCATGGTGGGAGCGTTTTAGATTTCGGCTCCGGCGATATTAGTCAAAAGCTGCGCGAGAAAACGCCTGCTGTAGCTGTTTTGGGGCGAAATTGCCGCCTGGCGGGGTGAAATTAAACCGCCTGGGAAAAACGGGCGGTGAAAAATTCCAGGTAAGAACCGGACACAGGTATCTGCATATCATCTAACCCTTCCAGACAAACGAAATACCCTTTGGCCTGTTTGTGAAAAAGTACCACCCTGCCGATATTAATGACATAGGAACGGTGGCTACGGTTAAACCCATGCATACTGATGGTAGCCTCTACTTTTTTCAGGGAAGTGCGTACGAGTTCTTTTTTAGTGAGATTTCCTGCCTGATAAAAAATATGGACATAATTATCTTCTGCTTTTACCAGCAATAATTTCTCCGGTGGTAAACTAAGCACCAGCTTATCATTTTCATCCCTGATATTGATAATAGGCTCCCTGGCTGCCGGTACTGCCACCGGCACTATATTCGTCAGCTCCCTGACCTGGTCCATCTTCTGACGGGTATAAAACCACAACAGGGCCAGCGAATAAGGAATGGAGATAATGAGTGTGATATAGGGAAGTGTAGAGAGAAATTCACCAAAAGTGAGAAATATACCGGGATTGATAGCAGCGTTGACCATGGTAACTACAGCGCCGATCAATATAATTTCAAGTGCAAACCAGAACAGATAACCACTATTGGAGAGCTGCCGCCTGATAGCCAACCTGGATAATATGAACTGGGAAAAGGCCATCGCCAGCGCACCGCATCCGGTAAATATCAACAGGATAGTGGCCAGGGTAAAATGTTGATCTTCATACCAGATATTCATATTAAACGGCATGAAAACATACATGAAACCATAGGAAAACAGGGCGATGAACAGAATTAATACAATTCGGTTACTGACAGCATCCAGCAGCGCAAACCGCTGCCGCCCTTCTTCCCGTAGGAAATGGCTGCCAGACAGCACCCCTTTTTTGATGGACCAACTCAAAGCTTTCATAACATTGGAAGTTGGAATTAAGATAAGGAAAAATACTGTATCATTTCCGCAGTGAACATGTGTACAAAAAGCAAAAGCTATCTCCGGTCAGCAGAGATAGCTTTTGCAAAATATTATTTATCAGACTTATTCTATAATCGCTGTGATGCTTCCGCTGATGGTTACCGCCTGTTGGGTACTGAAGTCAATTGTTTTTCCGGAGAAGGTTCCTGTTAAAACTTTATTGGCTACAGAGGTCACCGTTAAAGTGGTCACCGCACCATTAGAGACGAAAGTGGTAGAGTAAAGCGGACCAGACATGTTGGTCAGGCTGAACTGTGCCAACATATTTCCTGTAGTGCTGTAAGAGCCGACTTTTATACTGGACGCCAGGCTGGTAAAGGCAAATGCATAAGTGGAACTGCTGGCCCCAACTACCAGGATGCTGGTGCCAGTACTGTTATCAATCGTTGCAGAAGCACTGTTTCCTGTATAAGTTTTGCCACCTATTACCAGGTTGATACTTCCATTCTGGCTCGAACCCGGATCAGTACCGGTACCTGTTCCCGGATCGGTGCCGGTGCCGGTTCCCGGATCAGTACCCGTACCAGTTCCTGCGGTTACAGCAATATGTATCGGGCAGGAAGTACCGCCATAGCTCAGCGTATAGTCGGTACCGGTAGCCGTCTGGAAAGTCCCATTCGGTACCAGGCGAACTGTTTGCGTTCCTGTGGCGGTGAAAACACCGGTAGCAGAAAACACCACCCCATTCTGGCGGTCGGTACTGATCGTGTACATTCCCGGAACAGTAACGTTTACATTGGCGGTGATATATGTAGTACTGCCATTCAGCGTGGTAGCGGTAGCAAATGTACCTGTAGTTGCATACGGCATGCAACTGTTATTGTTATCTTTCAGCGTGCCGGTAGCATTCTGACTCTGATTAGGATTAAGGGTGAAGCTGCCATCACGGGCCATTTCTGCACTACAGCCCCAGCTCATTACTGCCAGGAGTATAACCAGGTATCGGGAGATTATCTTCATGGATATCTACGGGTTTACTTTATTATATATTTATAAAGACATACAAATATATAATTTAATATTTAATAAATCTTCCAACTGAAACGCCGGACACCTTCTCCTTATTGTACAAAACAAAAAACCGGCATGGAAGATACCAGTCTTATATATTTACCGCCATCAGGCGGAAGGGACGTGCGGGTTAAGCAAAACCGAAAAGACTATCCACGTCTGTAAAACTAAAACAGTGTTTAATAAGGTATTATAAAGTGGCAACCAGTCCGGCGATGCGATTGGAAATACCGATCTCATTATCATACCAGGCTACCACCTTAACGGTATTGCCTATATTTTTTGTAAGCAGGCTATCTACAATTGAAGAATGCGTATTACCGAGGATATCAGCAGATACAATTGGTTCTGTGGAATATTCCAGTATCCCTGCCAGATCAGTGGCGGCATGATGTTGCAGCAATTCATTGATTTCTGCAGCTGAAGGCGATTTCGCCAGGTTCAGGGTGAGCTCTGCAATAGAGCCATCTATCACCGGTACGCGGTAGGAAAACCCGTCCAGGCGGCCTTTGAGCGCCGGCAACACTTCCCCGATAGCCTTGGCAGCACCGGTGGTGGTAGGAATGATAGACTGTGCAGCTGCCCTGGCCCTGCGCAGGTCTTTGTGAGGCCCATCCTGCAGCATCTGGTCCATGGTAAATGCGTGAATGGTAGTCATAAAGCCAGATTCCACACCATATGCATTATGCAGTACATGCAGCACCGGCGCAATACAGTTGGTGGTACAGGAAGCCGTAGAAAGAATAATATCTTCCGGCGTAATGATATTATTGTTAACACCGTCTACAATGGTTTTTACGCCACCGCTGGCAGGAGCTGTAATCAGGACACGCCTCGCCCCCGCTGTAATATGGGCCTGCGCCTGATCTTTAGCAGTAAAACGGCCGGTAGATTCTACCACAGTATCTATCTCCAGCTCTTTCCACGGCAACTGCTCCGGATTTCTTTCATTGAGTAATCGTATATGCTTTCCGTTTATGACGAGATGGTTGCCATCCACGGCAACAGTGCCGGCAAACCTGCCATGGGCGGAGTCAAACCTGAACAGGTGCGCCAGGGTATTAATATCTGCGAGGTCGTTAATGGCTACTACTTCTGCGCCAGGCTGGGCAAGCAATACCCGCATGGTCATCCGGCCGATACGGCCGAACCCATTGATAGCAATTTTCATGATATCCAGTTTTATTTAAGATGAAAAATCAATCGGTATGTAAAGCAGTACGGAACGTACTTCGATAGGTTCCTGGCGAAATTTCCAGGTGACGGAGAAACACCCTGCGCATAGATACAAGGCCTCCCAGACCACATTTTAAGGCTATCTCTTCCAGGGAAAGGCTGGAGTTTTCGAGGTAATTACGGGCTATTTCCACCCGTAGCTTCTCCAGGAATTTGGCAGGGGTGAAAGTGGTTTCTCTGAGAAATACCCGGGCAAAATTCCGGGCACTCATATGACTAAACGCAGCCATTTCGTCTACGTTTATGTTTTCATGCAGATGCTCCAGCATCCAGGGCCTTAGCTGTGCCAGCAAGGGCGATGTCAGTTCGTAATCCGGTAGCAGCCCGCCAAACTGTTTCTGGTTACCCGGCCGCTTCAGGTGAATGACCAGCTTCCTGGCTACGCGCAATGCCGTTTCACGGCCATAATCTTCTTCTACCATGGCTAACGACAGGTCCATGCCGGAGGTAACCCCACCTGCTGTATAGATATTGCCGTCTTTAATGAAGAACGGTGTGGTGTCTACCAGCACATCGGGATAGCGCCGTTGCAGGTCTTCCGTACGCTCCCAGTGCGTGGTAGCGCGTTTATGCTTTAGTAACCCTGCTTTTGCCAGCACAAAGGTGGCCACGCAAACGCCCGCCACTCTTCGTATATGCGGTGCATTTAGATGCAGCCAGTGATAAAAGTTGTCGGTGTCGGGCTGTTCCTCCAACCGCATCCCAATCAGAATCAACGTATCTATCGGACGGTCCATTTCCAATAGCGAGGTAGCGGCAATAAGCCTGGCGGAACTGTTCAGCTTTATCTCTTTGTCGGCAGTGGCACTTGCAATTACTACTTCATAACCTTTGAAACCCTTTCCGTGCTCTTCTTCCAGCATCAGCTGGGCAAAAGAAAACACATCTGCCGGGCCTGCCATCGTTAAAAGCCTGCTTCCCGGAAGTATCGTGATTACAATAAGTTTGGATGATTCGTCTGCCATTGCTTTTGCTTTACTGAAACAAAAATACAAGTAAATCAACGTGGCTGCAATGACAAATAATATACAGATCCTGCCACAAAATCTAACCGTATGAAAACCAGCTTATTTGCCGTAACGGGTTTGCAAGGTATCCATCAACAGCGCCACCGCCTCTTCTGTGGCTTTGGTCTGGCTATTGGTAAAGATCACATAAGCCCTGTTGGCCGCCGGGATCAGCTGCACCGCCGTATAGAAAGTGCCTGGGTTACCGATGTTGTGGGATATGATATGGGGAGCATCTTTGTTGATCATCCATCCAAAAGAAAATACCGGCAGGTGGTAATGCATGAATTCAATATCTGACTTTGATAACTGCGGACTCATACCCCTGAAAGCTTTCAGCTGTGTTTGCAGGTAGGATATATAACCGGGTAAGGTGGTATTAAGATTTCCCGCTGCCTGCAGCCATTCCAGTTTGATATTTTCCTGTGGTGCTTCCGGTTGCAGTTCACTGTTGTGCCCCCATACCTGGTTGCTGTCGGTGGCATTGGGATTGCCTGTAGCGAAGTCGGTATGCCAGCGTTCATTAAATTCCTGCACTAATTCAACATAGGATTTGCCGCTGGCTTTTTCCAGCATTACGCCTGCCAGTATATAACCGGCATTGGTCAGGTACAATCCGTTAGATTGTTGCTGGCTGGGCTTTTGCTGTAGCAGCCATACCGCAAACTGCCTGCGTTGAGCAGCGCCATCGCCGTTAAACTGGTCAATGGCCGGCAGCTTGTTAGTATAAGTATATGGTGGCAGTGGTGCACGCATAGATAATAGCTGCGTGAGTGTAAGGCCGGCATACCCCGGATCGGAAGATTTTTTCAGCTCAGGCAATACATCAAAAAAGCGGGTATCAAAACGGAGCTTTCCCTGCTGTACCAACATTTCCGCCAGCAGCGAGGTAACTGCCTTTGTGTTGCTTCCTATCCTGAAACGGTCTGTCAGCGCTGCCTGTAGACCACTGCCCGTCTTATTCTCACCACCGATATGCATTTCCAGTACGGTATCAGCGCTAAGCACCGCATAACCCAGTTCGGGCACTTTATATTGTTTACGTAAACTATCGGTATAGGCTTTCATTTGCTGCGCAAAGGCATTACGGCCGGAGATCAGTATCAGGATAAGAATGGCTAATTTTTTCATGGCCCGCAAAGCAACTAAAAAGTTGTTGATTAGTACATTGAAGCCGAAATTTTTTTTAACACATGATAAGCATCTACATAAAACTACATTTCCATTGGGGAGCAGGCTTATAAACGCCCAGCAGCACGCCATTGCTGAAAATACGGGAACGTATAAACGTAAATTGCTGCAGCTCGCTGAGATTTGCAAACAGGCGCCGACCCGTACCCAGCATGACCGGATAGATGAGCAAACGAAATTCATCGATCAGCTTCATGTTGGTAAAACTTTGTATCAATCCTATACTTCCCACTATCAGCAAGTCTTTCCCCGGTTGTTGTTTTAGTTGTGAGATGACCAGTGGTATGTTGTTACTAACCAGTGTGGTATTTTTCCAGGCAGCTGTTGTCAGCGTATTTGAAAAAACAATCTTTGAAACACTATTCATGCGTAATGCTTCAGGATCCGCTGCTGGCTGCTGTTGCCAGTAATCTGCAAACTGCTCGTATGTACGACGCCCTAACAATAATATATCTGCCGCTGCATATTCCTGGAACACAAATTCTCCCATCTCCTCATTAAATGCCCGCAACTGCCAGTCTGTTTCTCCACCAGGCCCGGTAGTAAAACCATCAAGGGTAACAAATGCCAACGCAACAACTTTTCTCATTCAGATATAAATATTAGTCATTGCAAAAATAATGGTGTTACAACTGATAAAAAGGTTGTTGTTGCGACAATATGAAAGGTTGATCCCGACATTTTTTTTACCTAACTTTAACGTATGAAACACGTATCCATATTGATCCCCTTTGGTGCCTGCAGTCTCTCCAACATCGAGGGCACCTGGCATATCTTCACGGAAGTAAATACTATTCTCCGGCGTATGGACCGCGAACCATTTTTCGATGTGCACCTGGTAGGTATTTCTTCTGCCGCCACACAACGTAATGGTTTGTTTACCATCACCCCTGACGCGCTGATCCGTGAAGTGCCTAAAACTGATATGATTTTTATTCCTGCCATGCATCAGGACCCTCGTGAAGCATTCAGGTTAAACCAGGAATTTGTTCCCTGGATTCAGCAGCAATACGCAGATGGCGCGGAAGTAATCAGCTTCTGTATCGGCGCTTTCTTCCTGGCAGGAACAGGATTGCTGACCGGTAAAAAATGTGCTACCCATTGGGCTGCTGCCAGTGATTTCAGGATGATGTACCCTGATATCGAAGTGGTAGACGAAAAAATCATGACCGAAGAAGAAGGCATCTATACCAGCGGTGGTGCTTATTCTTACCTCAACCTCCTCCTGTATATCATTGAAAAATACATGGGCAGGGAAATGGCGATCATCATTGCCAAAACGTTCATGATCGACATCGACAAAGACAGCCAGTCGCCATTTATCATGTTCCAGGGCCAGAAAACCCATGAAGATGAACCGGTAAAACAGGCACAGGAATTTATCGAAAAAAACTTCCAGGACAAAGTAACCGTAGACCAGCTGGCAAATATGCTGGCATTAGGCCGCAGAAGCCTGGAACGCCGCTTCAAAAAAGCTACCAGCAACACCGTTACGGAGTATATCCAGCGTGTTAAAATCGAAGTAGCCAAGAAAAGCTTTGAAACCAGCCGTAAAAATATAACAGAAGTAATGTATGATGTTGGCTATGCAGACATCAAAGCATTCAGAACAATATTCCGGAAAGTAACAGGACTCTCCCCTGTTGAATACCGCAACAAATACAACAAAACAGCTGCCATGGCAGCTGCTGTATAACGTTATTGCATAAACGGAGACTATTAACCGGCAGGCCTGTAGTACAGGCCTGCTTTTTTAATGCCTGCATATAGCGCAAAGGCAGCATACAAAACTAATAATCATCATAACTGTCCGGATAGTATGCCATGTTATCCAGGCACTCACAAAGTTCAGCCGCTGCTGCTTCAACACGTCCGCGCCGGCCTGCGCTACGTCTACCTTATCCAGTGCCTCATTCAGCGGCACATTGCAAACCATAGTGATCAAAAAAGATACTATATACAATATGGTGGCTGTCAGAATGATGCCAAACGCCGGATGGTGCAGCGTTTTCCAGGAGAGCAATGGCAGCAATACCAATGGCGCCATATAGGAGATCACGAATACCGGGTTTACAATGGCCCTGTTCATAGCCTGCATGGCAGCAATAAACTGACTGTCGTTCAATTGAGTAATGCCAGGCATTGTAGCGATAGACCAGCAGAGGAAGAGCCCCGCCATCAGGCCTGTCAGGCAACAGGAAAGAATATAAATAATCATATTTGATTTTTTGTGAGATGAAGATGTAGCAGATGATTGCGTGTACATAGCATTAATTTTTACCGAAGGTAGGACGGGCAGCAGGCGGAAAATAGAATAAAACCGACACGGGAGAAAAAGCAGGCACGCCGGAAGATTCCGGTGTGCTTTGGGGTATTGCTGGAGAATACCATCAGCAGGTATTCAACCATAATGAACAAGAAAACTTTTACAGGAAGCGTGGCATTCCGAAGGATATGCCGTAATAAATGACTTTGTTGCATGAAACCATTTTCCGCGGCCGGCAGGATATGCCGGAAACAAAGCTGGGTAGCCGTAGCCTTTTCAAGGGCTACGGCATACTCAGCACGGAATAACAAAGAGCGGGAAGAATCCCGCTCCGGCTGATAAAAAGTTTAGCAGCTCCGCGTTACGGCGAAGACTGCATATAATAAGTTGAATGATTTATCTTTTTTGTATAGGGAAGTTTTCCAGTATCTCCTCAGACTGTCGTTGATATTTGTTGGGAGATGCTCCCGCGAATTCTTTGAAAGCGCGGATAAAGTGGGACTGATCAGCATACTCCTGTTCAAAGGCGATATCTGATAGTTTGGAAAACTGATTGTTACGTAACTGGCTCAGGCTGGCCTGAAAGCGGCAGATACGCGCAAAGAGTTTGGGGGTCATCCCGATATGTTGCAGGAACTTTCTTTCGAGGCTTCTTTCGGAGAGTTGTAGCTCATCCAGTATTGTTTTCAGGGAGATATTACCCGCATTTGCTACAATACGGTGCAGGGCGTTATACAGGTCAGCATCTGTTTTATTTTCGCGTTGCTGAATCTCTTCGTATAGCCATGCCGCGATAATATCTATCTGTTCCCGTATAGAACCGGCGTTCAGCAGCATTTCCGGTAGCTGTCCCGTTATTTCGGTACAGCCATCTGTCAGTTCCTGGGCGTTATAGCCAAAAATACTTTTGAGTGCATGTGGCTGGAAATAGACACCTACAGACCTGAACGAAGCCGGCGTAATGATTTCGGTAAAGGTAGTTGCCTGGCCATAGAGAAAAACGGTTGGCAGGTCTTTACCAAACTGACTGAAGGACCCTTTTTCAGCAAACTGGAACATCAGGCCCGGACAACCATCTGCAATGGTTTTGAAGGTTTTGGGCAAACCATTATCAGTACTGGTTAATGTCCAGAAGTACCTGACATAGTTTTGAAGATAAGCAGGCGGTACTATTTGCTGAAATTCCATCCCGGGAGCTCTTTCCGTAAATGTAAGAAAAATAGGCAGGATTTGCCCCTGCCTTTTTTGAGGGTCTATCATCTGGTATGGACTATACGGGCAGCTATCGGCTATTCAGTTGTAATGATTGGAAACGGCATAAAAATAAGCGTAATGCCTCCTCTTATCAGACATTACGCTATTATGCGATGACAAATTGATAAAGAAAACACAAGGATAGCAGTGTTGCCTGCAACCATATTGTCATGGCCCTGGAAAGGGAGGCCCCTTTCGGGGCCTGTCCTGATTCATTGAGAACAAAGTATCAGAACGACCAATGAACAATAGTAGTAACTCTTAACACTTAAAAAAAGATATAATTACGAATCAGTTATAACAGAATGATGACGTGCATTGCAGCTCCCGTATCGGTTGCTGCCGGCATCCGGTAGGCCAGAGATATTTCCTCAGGATACTTCATGCCGTATTCACTGCTCTTCAATTATTTAAAGATTAAAAATGTGTCTCTTAACGTAACCGTGAATTATAAGGAATAAGACCTGTAATAGTAGGGAAAAGATGTATTCAATCTAATAATTTAACAGGCGCCGGCATCCTATGCCGCTAAGCAATCTGATGCGATGGCCTGCTTTATGAGCAAGGCAGAAATGGAATCATGAACAATATGTCAAAGAACACAACTTCTTAACTAATACCTGATAAATAACAATCAGACATTAACTATCGGGTGAAATAAGCTGGTAATCTCAAAAGGTCTGTGGGTAAGATCCGCATAATACCGGCCAACCAGACGTTTTGTTAAAGTATGTGAGTTTGATCTGAGCCTTCCGAATGAGTATACCTATTGTACCTGTATCCGGCGGCTATATTATTTCTTGATGAGTATTTCAATTTACCGCTAAGTGACATGAACTCCGTCAGCAAATTTTCTTTGTTTAATAATTTTGATGATTGAAAAAGCATGCAAGGAACTACTCCATATTATAATTTTCTCTTTCCGTTTCGATCCACTACAACAACTATCTAATAAATCGAGAGACTGTATCTTTAAGAAAGTACCGAAAATTGATCAGTAATTTTTCATTTTAATATTTACAGTCTAAAAAACACAACTGCAACTACCGAATTGATAACATCATTATCAGTTGTAAGGCATCCTGTCAATATAATAAAATCACTCAATCCACTTTCCATACCACTACAAGCAATAATATTAACAGGTATTTTATAATGAAAGGCTATACCACTACATCATATTCATTCTCCTTCACACGAATAATTATTATCACAGGCCTTTATAAAAGATGTGAGAATAAAGATACTGGCACTCCGATCCCGGGAATTGTTTCATAATATTCCCACCTGGTATAAACCCGGTTCCCATGGAATAAAATGATGAGTGTAGAGCTTTGTTGATATGCTTTTTGAAATAAAAGAACTTTATAACATGCACGAAGCCTGTTTTCTAGTCAGCATAAACCAGTTTTTCATTTTGTGAATTTTAAGCTGTGTACATTTTAGCATTCACACTTTTACTGAGAAATACTGTCCATTTAAATATAACCAACCTGTTCATTGACGGCACATAATCCAAACCCGACTGCACTATATTCATTCTTCGCATAATCCTGTCTGTATACGATATGTCCGATGCTACCGGAATAAGGCTCTTCAGATACCACCGTTTAAGAATTGAACCAGGAAGAGTCCAGGTTCCTTTGGCCATATCTTTTCGAAATGGTAAAAGACAGATTCTCTGTCTGCCATAGAATCTTCTTTTTTGGGGGTATAAAAAAACTTTACTTATCCAACAATTTCAACACGACTGATTATTTATCATATTCACCAAGCAACGCGGGATTTCGGAAACCGCTTACATATAATTTAGTGAATAAAAATTTCTGGTAGATATACTATCAGGCACTGATAATGCTGCACCTGACAGCGGAGAAAATATTTATTTCATAAGATCTTCTTTCAGGCTTATTATCTCATACCGGGGCGACACTATTTTTTAAAACTATACTACATGGATCAACGGAGAAAACCGTATTAAGCTGAATCGTGCTTTCGACAATCTTTCCTGCACATAAACAATCCGCTGATAAAAAACGCTTTTAAATGGCTGTTATTAACCTTTGCACAAGGGCATTCTTCTTTTCAGATACTAAGTTCACACTTTAACGTGATATATCCGAATTTGTTGATGGTTATTTTGTTAAGCATTTGTTATGCAGAAAAGATTACGGAACAGTAACGGAAATCAAATTTCCATTTTAAAATTTGGGACCAGGAAGAATCCCGGCCCCCTTGATGCATGTAGTTTTACAGTAGAGTTCACGTTTATTATATAGATGACTTAATTCTTTGATTCGGGCCATGTAGGCTGTCCGGCCTCCATTTTACGAAGCGTTTCCACGAGTTCTTTATTTCCACTAACGGCAACTGCTTTCCGTTCCCACTTGATGGCTTCGTCTTTGTTACCTGTTCTGTACAACAGGTTTGCGTAGGTATCCATTGATTCCTGAGAGCTATCCCGTTGTTCCACGTTGAATTTAGCTACCGTGGTTGCAAATTTCAACAGGTCTTCATCCTTACAGTTTACAAATACCTCCCAGGTAATATTATTAATATGGTATTCGCTGTGTTCGAGGTTTGCCTCATAATACTTGCGGTAGTATTTACCGAATAAAGGCCAGTCTTTATGCTGCCAGTAATACAGTAACGCTCTTCCATCTACGAAGGTGCCCATTTTACTACCATATTCTTTGGCAACAGCAGCGCTGATCTCGTCCCATTTGGCACTGGTAATGTTTGGTAATGCCGGGGTAATGTATTCGGCTTCGATCTTTTTCTTCGTCAGACCAGAGAGCATATCTGCGGCACTGCCGGAGAGTTTGGAGCGGTTCTCCATCAGGTAGGCATAGCCCGGATTACCTGGTACCATTGCAGCATTTGCAATAAACCGCAGGTTATCTGTTGAAGTTGGTGCTTTTAAGCTCTTAATATATTGATCTGTCAGCAGGTTTGCGTTGGTATTATCTTTCTGGCGCATAGACATCAGGATCATTCTTCTCACGAATGCCGAATCTTTTTTGCCATTTTTAAAGTCGTTGATGTAGGCATTATATCGGCTGTCATCGTCATGTACATCCAGGTTTGCGGCCAGGTTGAAAGGAGGATTGAGCTTGCTGTTATTGGCAGTAGGGTTCAGGATGGCATTGATGGCACGGATACTGTCCAGGTTGATTTTCAATACCTTTCTGTCGTATGTCAGCAAGCCATTTTCTTCTGTTTCCACATCAAACGGTTGTGTATATATGGAAGCAGACAAGCCACTATCTTCCAGCTGTTTCAATCTGCCAACGAAGCCACGGTATACCTGCGGGAAGTCGGTCGCTTTTTGTGTGGCATAGCCCCAGCTTTTGATATCATCCCACTGATGGTAAGGCACGGATACGTTGATACCACCGAACTCACCGATTACTTTAGCTTTTCCAGGGAGGTCTGGCACTGTCATTGGTGCAGGGTAAGTATGTACGTCTGTAATATCAGAATTCACCCATGGATTGTCTGATGGTGCACGCAGCTGATTATTTACATAGAGTAATTCACCGCTATGGCCGTTGACGAGGCGGGTAGGATCAGATTGCTTCACCCATTTGGTTAATCTTTCCTGATCATAGGCTCCCCAGCGTTCGTTAAACAACACCCATACAACAATGGAAGGGTGATTGTACAGCTGCTCCATGATCGCCTTGGATTCTTTCTCGAACTCAGCTTTAGCGCCTTCCGGCAGTCCATGTGGAGGATTTACAAAATCCTGCCACACCAGCATACCATTTTTATCCGTGTAGTAGTACCAGCGCTCAGGTTCTACTTTAATATGTTTTCTGATGGTATTAAAGCCCATGGCTTTAATAGATTTGATGTCGGCTTCCATCGCTTCATCTGAAGGAGGTGTCATCAGGCCGTCGGGCCAGAAACCCTGATCCAGCACGCCCAGGTTAAATACCGGCTTGTTGTTCAGCATGATCCTGGTAAAGCCTTTACTGTCTTTTCCAAGGGAGATCTTCCGCATACCGAAATAGCTGGAAGCTTTATCCACCACTTGCTTGCCATTGAGGAGCTGCAGTTCGGCAGTATAAAGATTTGGATTATCAGGTGTCCACAACTGCGGGTTCTTAATAGCTATTTTATTATCAACACCGGTTTTGTATTCACCGGAAGCTACTACCTTACCGGCAGCATCTTTAATGTTTATTTTAAATGGCTGGGCAGCTTCGTTGATATCTACTTTTACCAGGATCTGGTTATTATCGATATCAGGGGTGAAGTTTACACCTGTGATATAGTGTTCAGGTACTTCTTCCATCCATACCGTCTGCCAGATACCACTGCTGGGTGTATAGTAGATACTACCCGGATTGAGGGTCTGTTTACCGTGTGGGTTAATGCCCTGGTCAGAAGGGTCTTTTACTTCTACCCTGATCTTATTGGCACCGTTTGCATTCAGGTATTTGGTAATATCAAAGGAGAACCGGGTATAACCACCTTTGTGGTCACCTACGGCCTGATCATTTACAAATACCTTTGAATCCCAGTCTACCGCATCAAAATGCAGCATTACCCGATGATTCTTTAGTTTATTGGGGATGGTTACATTCCGCTCATAAACCAGTACATCATCAGGGAACAGTTTTTTCTGTACACCAGAAAGTTTGGATTCTATAGGGAAAGGCACCTGAATAGTACCTTGTTCTGTCGTTCCTTTTCCGGAGCGAACCGTAAAGTTCCACTTACCGTCGAGGTTTACCCAGTTATCTCTTTTAAGACCTGGTCTGGGATAGTCCATGTCTTTCTCTGTTCTGGCTTTTTCTCCCCATGGAGTTACCAGGTTAGAGGCTTGCACCTCTCTGTCCGCTTGTTGCCCAAAAGAAACAATAGAAGTTAACATTAATGGACAAAGGAAACCAATAATACGTGAACGCTTACTCATTCTCATTAGGATACATTTCAATTGCTGTGGATAATCGATAGTTCAGATAAAAATTTCGATGGCTTTAAATCTACCTCTTACTACAAATAACCAGCGAACCAACCTTTTTGTACTTTATATTCCATCCGACATGCTACTTCATTAACAAAGTATTTACGTCGCACATAACTTTATTGATTTTTTGTTAATTAAATTTGCTTAACTATAGATTAACGTATTTGATGCGCTGCGCCATCCTACACCAGCACACTATTCCAGCGGGCACTATACAATCATTCCCCCCACTACCATTAACTACCTCCCAGGGAAATACGAAAAATAACAAGCGCATAACTGATATTCATTTCATTCAAATTGATAATTGGCTGTTCATTTTGTTCATTTCATAATTACATACATCGCTTAACAACTTTCCAATTGAATTTTATATATTTTTAAGTAAAGCGCGAAGCTATCTCAGCCATCTAAAAGACATCATTTCATGAAAAACCTCAAAGGCCTGCTCCAACAGGTAAACAGATACCAAATATCTATTCCCGGCATCATTACAATCGTTTGTCTCACTTCCATCATCAACTGGTTCCTCTTCTCCGGCTTCAAACCTGACAGCATCACCGGACTCACCCTGCTCGCCTCCTTCAACACCGCCATCGTACTCACCTTCTACAAAAGAGCCACCTCCAGAGCAGAAAAAATCGTTGACGCCTACCGTAAGGCTACCGCAGAAGATGAAAAACAATTCGAAGGTATCAGAGAAGTGGCCGTATTCTTCGTCGACCAGCAACACAATATCTCCTACATCAATCGCGAAATGATCCGACTCACCGGCTACACTTCCAAAGAACTGATCGGACGTCCCTGGACTTTCATGTGCACCCCCAAACTGGCCACACAACTCAACATAAATATTTCCGAAAATCTGGATGATATCATGCAGACACAAAGACCCATGTACCACCTTCGCAGAAAAGATGGTATCTATATATACGTTATTAACTACATCAGCCTGATGGAATCACACGATTCCAATACCAAATTCCAGGTAATAGTGAAGTCACTGCCAACTGGTGAGATTTAGGTTCATTTCTTTCTTTTAGATAGCCCTGTAGCAATACAGGGCTTTTCCCCCTCAGCAGCAAACGAAAATTTTAACCAAACCTTTGCAATAAAGTAAGGGCATCTAACATCTTTCATTTTTTTGCTTTCGTATATCCATTGAAGTATGACATTCTCATAACCACCACAATACTCCTTCAAAACCTGTTGTTCATGAATACCTTTTCCGAAAAGTTTATCCCCCGACTAAACGAATTCAAAGAACTACTAAGGGAAATACATAAACTTCACCAGCAACACTCCCAGAACTTCCAGCAATGGCATCGCAATATAGAACGCGAATGCCAGCAGCTGCTCCAACAGATGAATACCGGTATCAACGCCATCGCAGCAGACAATAAATACTTCGAGTCGATGCTCAGTAACCTCTCCCACTGCATGGAACTTCAGGAAGCCCTCACCACCTTCAGCGATGTTTTCAACGAATACATAGAAGATACCAATGAAGTACTCGGCCAGTTCAGCAACCACTGGAACGGCCACCTCGAAACACTATCCATTAAATACCTGGAAAAATCCCTGCAACACGAATACAGCACACATACCTTCATCCAGAAATATAAACACACCATCCCCAACACGGAAATACTGGAAGCCGATCATATCGCTATCAGCGATACCACCTGCTTTGTCTCTCATTTCGACAATCCGGTATTCTCCTCCCTGCTGCCTGATACACTCACTATTCAGTCTTACGCAAACACATTAATCCCAGGTACCAGTCACCTCCACCTGCAACCAGTCATCATCTGTATTCAGCCCAACGAAACCCTCTTCCAGAAAGCATTGTCACTGAATTGCTGGGTACTGAAATACGAAGGCTTTGATCCGGAAACCGCCAGGCACGCCTTTCAATGGTACCGCCCATAAAGTGATTTACGTATATACGACACCGTTTATTATATTGTACTACTGTACATCATAATATCCACGTTATGCGTCATCGTCTCATAATTCTATGGCTGATTGCACTGTTGTCGCCGGCAGCCACCAGGGCCCAATTACAGGTAAAAGATCTCCGCTGTGAATATCTTTCCAATCCCATCGGGATCGACCAGCCGCATCCCCGGCTTACCTGGTCCCTGCCTGCCCCCTTTCCGGCAACATCCGGGGAACTAAAGGTTTTTGCGCATGATACGCTTATCTGGACAGCCCCCCTTACCGACAGCACCTCCAGGCTGGTACGATATGAGGGCCCCGATCTACAACCTTTTACCAGGTATAAATGGACCATAACGTATACAGATACCCACCGGGATAAACATATAGGCACGGCCTTCTTTGAAACCGGCATGATGGCGCCTTCCAACTGGAAAGGAAACTGGATCAGCGACAGCCACGATAAAAACTTCCCCCCTGCTCCCTATTTCCGCAAAGTGGTCCCACTCAGGAAACCGGTCAAAAAAGCAACTGTCTATATCGCTGCTGCAGGACTGTATGAACTGTCTGTAAATGGTGAAAAGGTGGATAGCACTGCCTGTCTCGAACCCCTGTACACCCGCTTCGACAGGCGAAATCTTTACGTCAGCTACGACGTAACCAGTCTTGGCAAGGGGAATCGTATGGCTATCGGCGTTATACTTGGCAATGGCTGGTATAATATGCAATCAACGGCCGTATGGAATTTTGATAAGGCCTCCTGGCGCAACCGGCCGGCCTTCCTGCTGAACCTCCGCGTTGAATACAAGGACGGCACCATTGAAACCTTCGCTACAGGGCCCGACTGGAAAACAGCTACAGGAGAAATCAGCTTCAATAGCATTTATACCGGTGAACACCAGGACAGGCGCCGCTACCAAAAAGGCTGGGACCTTCCCTCCTTTAACGACAGCCAATGGCAACCCGCCATTGTTCGTGAGTCACCTGCTCCCCTGCTGGTTTCACAGGCTGCGGCACCGGTACGCCGGATAGAAACCCTGCCAGCCAAAACTATGCGGCAACTCAGCGATACCTGCTGGGTCTTTGACCTGGGCCGCAATATAGCCGGTATCAGTCAGCTGACGGCAGATGGCCCCGCAGGTACGGTTATTCGCCTGAAACACAGCGAACAGCTTAATGCCAGCGGCCACGCTGATCAATCCAATATCGACGTACATTACCGCCCCGTTGGCGACGGCGATCCATTCCAGACAGATATCTATATCCTGGATGGCAAAGGGCCACATACCTTCTCGCCGCTATTTAATTACAAAGGCTTTCAGTATGTGGAAGTAACGGCCAGCCGGCCGCTGAAACTTTCGGCCACAAGCCTGAGCGGCATAGTGCTGCATAGCGCAGTTCCTAAAGCAGGCCAGCTCACCACTTCCAATCCACTGATGAACAAAATATGGGAAGCTACCAACAGCTCCTATCTCGCCAACCTCTTCGGCTATCCTACGGATTGCCCGCAGCGGGAAAAGAATGGCTGGACAGGCGACGCTCATATCAATGTTGAAACCGGTCTCTATAACTTTGATGGCATCACCATCTATGAAAAATGGCTGGCAGATCACAGAGATGAGCAACAGCCGGATGGAACACTCCCATCCATCATTCCTACCGCAGGCTGGGGATACGAATGGGGCAACGGCCCCGACTGGACCAGCACCATCGCCATTATCCCATGGAACCTCTATCTATTTTATGGAGATACGACCGCGCTGGCAGACAATTACAACGCCATCAAAAAATATGTAGACCTCCTCACCCATAAGAGTCCGGAAGGTATCTGCAACTGGGGACTCGGTGATTGGGTACCAGTGAAGTCCGTAACACCCATGCCTTTCACCAGCACTGTTTATTATTATACCGATGTCCGCATACTCGCAAAAACAGCGAAGATATTAGGCAAAACCGCCGACTATCAGCATTATAGCCATCTGGCCGACTTCATTAAAAATGCCTTCAATGAAAAATACCTGAACAAACAGACAGGCATATACGACACGGGGTTACAGACAGAACAGGCCGTGCCCTTATACTGGGGACTTACACCCGACAGTCTGAAAACAAAAGTGGCCGCAGCTCTGGCCACACGGGTACAGGCAGATAGTCTGCAACCAGATGTTGGCCTGTTAGGCAGCAAAGCCATACTTTCCGCGCTCAGCGACAACGGCTATGGCAACATCGCCTGGCAGCTGGCTTCCAGGGAAACTTACCCCGGATGGGGCTGGTGGATCAAAAATGGGGCTACTACCCTGTTTGAAAACTGGAAGACCGACGCCCAATCAGATATCTCCAGAAATCATATCATGTTTGGTGAAATCAGTGCCTGGATGTATAAAGCCTTATTAGGCATCAGGCCAGTGGAAGACCAGCCAGGATTCCGGCAGGTATATATTGCGCCTGTCTTTCCGGCCGGACTGGACAGTGTAAACGGTTACCATCATACCCCTTACGGCGATATTGCAGTGGCATGGCGCCGTACCGGAAATGATATAGCCATGGAATTACAGCTGCCTCCTGGCAGCAATGGTACACTACAACTTTATCATCAACCACAGGAAATAACTATCAATCATCAACCAGTAAAATTATCTGCAGATAATCGCTATCAAAACATAACAGGAAAGGTGGTCATCTACCTAAAAAATAAATAAAAGGTGATCACATACGGAATTGCAGGCGCAGCTTTTCTTCTTCTACATCCAGCAACTCATAAAATTTGCGGATGACTTCATGATTTGTTGCGTAATCTTTATTCAGCTCATGTAATACCTCTCGCTGAAATTCCAGCAGTTGCAGGGACACTCTCAGGTACTGTTCCCGCTCAGTGGCTGTAGCAGCGGGCTTGCTGGTGAGCAGGTGCAGTTCTTCCAGCTCTTCCCGCATTTGCCTGACTGCGCGGTTAGACTGTTGTAATTCCGCATGCTGCTCATCAAGAAACTTCATACTACGTTGCAGCAGTTGCTTGCGGACTTTCACTTCCTGCTCTTCTAACGGCAGGGCATGGTCGAAATCCTCCATCTTCAGCCAGCGGACAATCAACGGCAGTGTTAGTCCCTGTAACACCAGCGTGACCAGTATTACCATAAAGGTGATAAAGAGTATGAGGTTACGCTCCGGAAAAAACACGCCCTTGCTGACATACACCGGGATAGACAATGCCGCCGCCAGCGACACCACCCCTCTCATACCTGCCCAACCTATGATCAGCGGCCCTTTCCAGCCGGGATGACGCTGCGCGGTAGTAATAAAATTGCTGATGAAAGTGGTAAAAATGCTGGTGCCCAGCGTACATAGGATACGTCCTACAATAAGGGCGAAAGAGATAATCAGGCCGTAGGTGATGGCATGAAAGATATTCGTTTTGCCCAGGCCTTTAATAATAACGGGGAGCTCCAGCCCTATCATTACAAACACAAGCCCATTCAGCATATACGTGACCGTTGCCCATACATCTGCACCGGCTATACGACTTCTGTTAGACAGGAAAAGATGTTGGCGGCTGGAAAGGAAAAGTCCGCCGGTAACCACCGCCAGAACACCACTCCCATGCAGTTGTTCTGCAATAATATACATCACGTATGGTGCGGTGAAAGTCAATACAATATCCATTTGCGTAGTGGTAGGCATCCAGCGGTGCACTATATAATAGACGACAGCGACGGCGAGTCCTACCACGATACCCATTACGATCACCAGCACGAAGCTGCCTGCGGCCTGCAGGAATACGAACTGTCCGGTAGTAACGGCTACCAGTGCAAAGCGGAAAATGATAAGGCTGCTGGCGTCGTTCATCAGACTCTCTCCTTCGAGGATAGCGCTGATGGCTTTGGGAACTTTTACATATTTGAGAACAGTAGTAGCAGAAACGGCATCAGGGGGAGAAACGATTCCTCCTAACAGGAAACCCAGTGCCAGTGTAAATCCGGGTATGATGGCCACCGACACCACTGCTACCAGGCAGGAGGTAACGATAACGATAAGGAAGGCGAAACTGATAATCATACGCCGCCATCGCCAGAAGTCTTTCCAGGAAGTATACCAGGCAGCTTCGTATAGCAATGGCGGCATAAATATGAGCAGTATCAGTTCAGGGTTGATCTGGATGGCGGGAAGCACATGTACCGTGCTGAGTAACAATCCACCTATACACAAAACAATAGGGTAAGCAATTTTCAGTCGCCCTGCAAGCATGATCAGCGTAAGGATGATAAACAGCAGCAGTATAAGCTGAATAAAAGATGCCAGCATATGATCGTGGGTTAGGGTGAAGGATAGTTACCCGCCATTGATCCTGTTATTTAACAGTATCGCTGCCGATTACGGTCCAGTCTTCGTTGCCATGGCCTTTGGCGATATAGGCATCCATCAGGGCTGCGATGGCAGGGATGATATGCAGTTCATTACCTGCTTTTTCAGTGGCATTCATGAACAGCTGGGTATCTTTTCTTGCCATGTTGAGTTCCCAGGAAGGTTTGCTGTAGTCGCCACCGGTAACACGCTGGATACGTAGCGGCAACGCACCGGCAGGGTTCCACTGCGAAAAGAGGTTAGCCACATCCGTTACAGGAACATCGAGGGATTTGGCCAGAGCGAAGGTATCTACGAGTCCGGCGGTAAAGGTTACCAGGAAGAGGTTACCAATCAGTTTGAGGCTGGCCGCGCGACCATCTACAGGGCCGAGGTTCAGCACTTTGCCTGTCATAGGCGCCAGTACAGGCTCCATTTTGGTGATCAGGGCCTGATCACCGGAAAGCAGCATATAGCCGGTGCTGTCCAGCGCATTGGCAGGGCCCATGAATACAGGTGCATGGAGGTAGGTAAAACCTTTATCTTTCCAGGCATTTGTTCTGGCAATAGCGCCTTCGGCAGAAGTGGTGGTATGGTCGATGATGATGGCACCGGGTTGTAAACCAGGTAATGCAGCTGCCAGTACTTCTTCAACGGCGGCATCGTCTTTAACTACGATATGCACCCTGTCTGCCCCGCGAACCGCATCTGCAACTGATTCGAATGCCTTCGCTCCGTCAGCCTCCAGTGCTTTGGCCTTTGACGCCGTCCTGTTCCAAACCTGTACCGTTTCACCTTTCTTCAGTAATGCCTTCACGAAATTAGAGCCAAGCAGGCCCATACCTAAGAATGCTATCATATATCTGTTTATTTATTCCTGCTGAATTAAAAAATAAAGATAACAAATTGTTCAGGATAGCCTTTTTCTCAAAAAACTGGACGAGGGAATTCTTGCTGTAATGGTTAAAATCACCTCCTTTATCTATTACTGATACAGATAGTGAATTACAGTTATTATGCTTGTGTTCAATATGCCTATTAAAAACACCAATATTATATGAGTAAAAAGTTACTATTAGCCTTTTTACTGGCAACAAGTGCCGGCTATAAGGCGAATGCGCAGTTTCATATCGGTGCCAAAGCGGATGCGAACTTCTTTAAAGTTACCGGCGAAGGTATTAAGCCTGCCTTCACTCCCGGGATAGAGCTGGGAGTATACGGGACATGGAAGATCTCCGAACTCTTCAGTCTGCAGCCTGAATTGCTCTATACGCAGAATACTGCTACCAAAGATGGCGACTTCTCAGCCAAATATATAAATAACAATAATCCTGATGGTAGCCGGCATATCAAGCTGAACTACTTCAGTATCCCGCTTTTATTAAGATATAATATTACTCCACGATTTACCATCGATGCAGGTCCGGAGTTCAGCTACCTTTTCTACAGCAACGAAAGCCTGCTGATGTATGGAAAAGATGCCTTCAAACGTCCTAATGCGGCAGTTGTTGGTGGCGTGAGCTATAAAGTGAGTAAAGTAACTTTCTTCGGCAGATATGTGCAGGGCCTGACAGACATCAATGATATCGACGACAGGTACGATTGGAAAACGCAGCAGCTGCAGGTGGGGTTAAGTGTGGAGATTAAATAATTTTGCCTTCGGCAGATGATTGGCAGATATGCCTGCATTATATTTTTTGCACTTTATTTTCCCGGGAACAGTCTCCCAGCCTTCGGCTGGGAGACTGTTCCCGGGTTTATCTCACGGCAGGAGGCTGTGCGATAAACCCGGGAGAAAAAGGTATTTTAATTCAGTTTCAGCTGTGAATCAGGCTGCAATTCATAGCCTTTGGCGCCTTTAAATACATAACGCTCCACGAGTACAAACTTACCTGCCTTCTTACCGGCTTTCTTCATTTTAGCCTGCACATCTGTGCTAAAACCTGCTATATCTCTCAGGTCATAATTCCCTTTAAGGGTAACCAGTACATCACGGAAGAACTTCTTTTCGCTGGCAGGCACCGCGTAAGTGCTGGTCCAGGAGGAATAGTTTCCTTCTTCAGGATCTCCCTGGGTTTTCTCAGACCCGAAGGCAGCCATTACCTGCTGGTAGGTACCGTTATTACCGGCAATCATGTAGTAGTCAGTAAAGAAAGGACCACCAGGGCCGCCATTGGCATGGCGCATCATAAATGCATACTGGTCCTGGCCTATCTGAATGGGCGTAGGTGTCGGGCATTGTGAAAATGCGCCATAAGCCGCTATTGCGGGCGCATACATCCGTAATTTCCAACCTGCATCCGTTTTGACGAATTTTGCGAGTCCGAGTAAACCACCGGTAAAGCGGGAAACCTGGATACCGTCTTCATCAAACTCACTATGGTTAAAGCTGATCACTTTATACTCCAGCCCTGTTGAGTCTTTGAAATCCATGATGTTCATCAGGCGCGTGGCAGTACCATTCGCAAATGGAAATGCTGCAGGGCCGTCTTCATTGACATCCTTGTAATTCTGGACTTTACAACGTGGGCAAGACCAGTTGATCATCTCATTCTTATATGATCCGGGAAGATTATAATGACGCCCCGGAAAGAGGGCCAGTAAAGCTTTTTGTCCGTTGAAAGGCTCTGGGAGGATTAACTCACGTGTAGTGGAAAGCACAGAATCACCCACCGCCTTTTTCTTCAACACAATATCTGTCTGGGCATAGCTACCGGTAGCAACACATATACCGACTAGCAGAGGTACTAGGAACCGCATTTTTATACTATTGAAATCGAGTAGCAAAAGTGAGCATTTTTTTGAGATTGCAATAGCATTTTTTCAAATTTTGCAGAATTATTTTAAGCTTCCCGCTACAAGTGCAGCGGGAAGTCAACAACATTATATTTCGCTAAGGAATGCACGCAGATCAATGGTAGGTCGGTCCAGCAGTTGCTGCCATCGTGCATCCGTATGGCTAAATTCCTGGCCGCGGATACTGTCGGCCATGCTGCTGTAGAAATCCACTGCTTCCGGCGGCATACCATAACCGGTGAGTTCGTCCCTGAAACTGGCGTCAGTGATACTGTCGTAAGTACCGGTTACCTGCCTTTCTTCTCCCAGTATACGGGCAATATCTGCAAAAGACCAGGCTTTGTCGCCGGTAATTTCATATACTTCATTTTTAATATGCGGATGGCTGAGCACTTTCGCCAGGGCTGCTCCGATATCATTACGGCCAACAAAACTGATGGCGCCGTTGCCGCCAGGATAGCGGATCTGGGCGGTAGCCATCGCCTCTCCTATGAACAGCGGAATGGTTTCCAGGTACATGCTGTTGCGGAAAATGACATAATCCATGCCGCTATTCTTAATGGCAGCTTCGGTGAGCCAGCAGGTTTTCCCTGCCATGAAAGCTGCTTCAGCAGCCGGGCGCAGGGTACTCGTATATACGATCCGCTTAACGCCTGCTTCCACCGCAGCTTTCACCACATTGCCCTCCTGGATGGTGGCAGCATCACCGTAGGCGGCGCTGGAGATCTGTAGCAGGGTATCTACTCCCTGAAATGCTATCACAAGGGAGGTATAGTCGTCGTAATCGGCAACCCTCACCCGGATACCGCTACCGGCATCGATTTTGGCTGCATCGCGCACGATGGCGATGATACCGGAAGGGTTTACTAATTTAACAAGTTGCTGGATGGTGGCCTGGCCAAGCTGGCCGTTTGCGCCGGTAATTGCGATCATAGCTGTTCTTTTTTTTCTTCAAAATTACCGGCACCGCAACCCGGAAAATAGAACAAAACCGACAGCCCGATAAAATCACCGTGTTTTTCCGGTGATAAAACGGGTGATTTCCACGTAACATTCAGCAGCTCAACAATATAGCTTTGCACTAACACTTATGACTCTACGAAATCCGTTTTCGTCCTGTGTCTATTCCTATTTTTATGATGCGTATGATCCCTTCAATGGGCTTTGCCCTCAATTAACCATTTTTACGTTTGTAACTTCAATGCCGTCCGTTTTTGTCCCCAAAAAACACTATAGATGGCCACATATAAAAACTAACAAAAGGCAAGGGCTGCCTCTACAACGTAGAGACAGCCCTTAGTGTATATAGTTTTTCAGTAACGCTGTTACTTCAATATCATTACCGGCAGATTTGCCGCCTTGTAAATGCCTTCAGAAATACTTTTATGAGTGAGCGTATACAGGAAGCTATGCCGCCCTGGCAGTGCGATGATCAGCTGTACCTTGTTTTCATCCGCATAACGGATAATTCCGCCGATGATATCTTCATCATCTCTGAACTCAATTTTATAATTATATCCTTCGAGATAAGTTTTCAGTTTGGCGATAGCGGTATTAAAGGTTTCATCCGGCGTGAGATAGTGCTGCCTTGCATCGATGTTCAGCACCGTTACCTCCGTTGGCACCCATAGCGGCGACTGTTTGAGGTGATGCATTTTATCTATCGTTTTCAGCGCGGTGAAATCGACAGGTATCAGGGCCTTCTCCACCGGCTGCCATGCCATACCGGAAGGTACTACCAGTACACGTACCGGACTCGCTTTAGCGATAGGGATCACCTGTTCGCTGATAGGGTCTTCGCCATTCTGGTTTTCGAGCATGATGAGCTGCGGGCGCTCGGCACGCACGGCATCAACTACGGCGCGGAGCAGTGGCAATTCGCTCCAGGCCATGGTCACCTCTACTTTCTCACCGATCAGCTTTTGCATCGCCTGTGCCAGGTCATTGAGTTTCCACATCACGTCCTCCCTTCGTTTTGCAATCACGTCCTGGTTTACCGCAGCGTAATCCGCAGACATCGCCATGGCGTCAAACACGTTCTCGTAAAGGGATTGCAGCATGACCACTCTCTCGTACTGATATTTCTTGATCCACTCTGCTGCGAAATTCACCAACGCCGGGTTGGTAGTGCTTGCATCTACAGGAATCAGTAATGTTTTCATACTATTTTTTCAGATTTTCGTTCATTTTACGGGCTACAGTCAGCGCCTGGTGTACTTCTTCGTAAGCAAGGTGCTGTGTGGCTTTTTCATAAATGTCTACCGCCCAGGGATTTAGTTTCAGTATCAGACTTCTACCTTTTTCTGTAAGAAAAATAAGTTTGTTCCGTCTGTCGTTCTGGTCTTCGGTTCTTTCTACCAATTCTTTTTTCTCTGCATTGTCGATGAGATAGGTGATGCTGGATTTATCCTTTACCAGCTCATCTGCTATCTCCTGTTGGTTCATGCCATCTTTGCGGTACAGTACACCCAGGATCTCCAGTACTTCAAAGCTGATCTCCCAGTTATTTTCCTTGATTTTCACCTGTAGTACGCGGCGGAGTTTGAAACGCAGATCTGCCATTTCAAACGCCAGCTCACGGGCCAGTTCTGCTATATTTTTATCAGGTTTCATGCAAACAAATATATTGCATTAGACGGTTGCAACCACTGACTATTAGTGTGCTGCTTCTGCCATACTTACTTTATTTTTAGATGTCTTAATAAATAACAGCACAAAAGGAACACATACCAGGAACATAATACCTACCCAGAGGAATACGTCCATGTAAGACAGGATAGTAGCCTGTTTCATGACACCGGCATCCATCAGGGCGTATGCCTTCTGTTGTGCCGTAGCGATATCCGCACCCTTTGCATGCATACTCGCAGCAGTTTGTGCGATCCTGTTCATCACATCCGGATTATTCACGTCCAGGTGGTCTACCAGTGTACTGCGGTGGTAATCCGTCTGTCGGGTAACGAAGGTAGATATCAATGCCACCCCGAAGGCACCTCCCAGCTGGCGCATCATCCCTGAAAAGGCAGCACCCTGGCCTATCTCCTTCCCTTTCAAGGTAGACAGCGACATGGTACTAACCGGTACAGACAACAATCCAAGACCGAAACCACGGATGATCAGTACCCAGAAGAAATCTGCCCCGCTGGTATCAGGACCGATGACCTTATAGGAAAGGAAGCTATAAATAAAGAACACGCTCATACCAATGGCGATGAGGTACTTCTGCGGTACGCCTTTCTGGATCAGAATGGCTACCACCGGCATCATGACCGCCACAAAAATGGTGCTGGGCAGTTGCAGCATACCGGATTGCTGAGCGGTCCAGCCGAGTAGCGACTGTGTATACAGTGGAATAATGAAGGTGGAACCAAACAACCCGAAGCCCATGATAAAGGACAACATCACCCCAATACGAAGGTTCCCGTTGCGCAGTACGCGTAATTCTACCACAGGGTATTTGTAAGTCCATTGCCGCCATATAAAGAAGAATATCCCGAAAACCGCTACTACACTCAATATCACGATCAGGGAACTGCTAAACCAGTCTTCTTCCTGCCCTTTTTCCAATACAAACTGCATGGAACCAATACCGATGGCCAGCAGTGCGATTCCCAGCCAGTCTACCTCGCTGGCGCTGCGCTTTTCATCGTATTTAGGACTGCGTACATACTGCAAGGTCAGCAGTGTAGCAACAATACCTACAGGAATATTGATATAGAAGATATATGGCCAGGAGTAGTTATCGATAATAAACCCACCCAGTGGCGGGCCCAGCGTAGGGCCTACGATTACCCCGAGGGTATAGATCGCCTGTGCGGTGGCACGCTTTTCTGTTGGCCAGCTTTCGGTGATGATGGTTTGTGACGTTACCAGTAACGCCCCTCCTCCCAGTCCTTGCAGGAAGCGGAAAACAACCAGCTCCCAGATATTGGTGGCATTACCACAGAGGAAAGAACATACGGTAAAGAGGATGACAGAGGCCGCAAAGTAGTTGCGGCGGCCAAATTGCTGCGATAACCAGCTGGTCATCGGTACTACGATTACGTTGGCAAGGGAGTATGCCGTGATCACCCAGCTTACTTCGTTGAGGGTAGCGCCCAGGCTACCTCTCATATCCGGCAGCGCCACGTTTACAATGGTGGTATCTATGATCTCTAATAAGGCACAAACGACAGCGGTGATGGTGATAATCACTCTGCGCGGACCGTACTCTACAAGCGATTGCTGTTGCATAGTAGTTCAAAAAATTAGCGGAACAAAGTTAAAAATAAAACAGTTTGAATTCCAACTATTATTTTACAAGATCATAAAATTAAATACAAGTAATTAAAAATCAATAAGTAAGAAATTGTTAAAGATTAGATTTGAGAAGATAGAAAGATAATAACTTCTGCGGATCTCCTACGGCAGTGGAGCCGCCACCTAGGTCAGGCAGGCGGCATTAACGGGCAAGGCATGCAGGATATTCCAGGCGGTAGCGCCAGGTAGTATACGGTGTACGGGGATATCGATATTATATTTTTTACAGCCTTCGCAGATGGCATCATCGATTTGTTCGGCACTATAGCGGCTGGAGAAATGCCCCAGGATCAATTGCTTTACATTCATCGTGCTGACCATAGCCAGCACTTCTTCGAGGCGGGAATGCTTGTTTTTATAAGGCACTACCTTGATATCATCTTCACTCCCCAGGAAAGTGGCCTCATGTATAAGGATATCTGTATTATCCCAGCGCTGGAGGTCAATAACAGGTGTATCACCGGAATATCCCAGGATGGTATTCCTCACTTCTATGGTGGTATTTGCTTTTCCCCTGGCCATGATAATGCTGCGGATTTCTTCCGGCGGCAGGGCGGCAATTTCCGGTTTTACTTTTTGTTTTACTTCCATCACCTTATAGCTGAGACTGCGGATAATCCGTTCCTCCGTAGTGACGTGTTCGTTACGAACGGGCACCACTACCAGGTGGTCGTTGAGCCAGATTTCATCACCGGGGCCTACCGGCTGCCAGCGGATGCCGGCGGTATGTGCATCAAACCGTTTCAGAAATGCTTCCATCGCCGGGAAGGAACTACTATCCCGTGGATAATAAATCACAGGCCAGCCATCACGGGCATTGAGCTGATTGAGCTGTAGTAAGCCGGTGAGATGATCTCTGTCGGCATGGGAGATAAATACATGATTAATTTTACGACTCTTCTGCAGGAGAACAGAGGTGAGTCCGTCGCCGGCGTCGAACAGGACGCCCAATTCCTCGATCAGGTACCAGGTGGCGAACAGTGCGGTAGAGTATCCTGTAATTGTAAGTCTCATTTTGAGTAGGGTTAAACAGCTACAAATATAAAAATAAATGCTAACAGCCTTGCCTATACGAATTTGCAGCAGCAGAGGCTGGCATCTCTTTACATATAAAAAATTAAAATAAATCTATAAAATATCTTAAATATTCACTAAACATTTATATGATCCTATGGTTATAATGGTACTCAAAATAGCATATTGACTGATGGCAAATCCTATTAAACATACCGTATAGTTAATGCGGATGAAGGTCATGGATAGTTGTAGCGATTTTCCCGCATTTCCAGCTACAAAAGGCGGCCAACCTTTACGGGCATATCCAGAATGACCTTTGCGGTAGCAAGCAGTCCGTTTGTGTGTACTCCAATCACTTGAGTCGCCTGCCGGCGGCGTATTTGCCGGCATTTTTTCTGAATTTTTCTTTTTAAATACTTATAAAAAAATCTCCTCTGCCTTCGGCAGAGGAGATTTTTTTATAAGTAGCTGATCGATGCCTACGGCATCGATCAGCTACTGTAGCGGAATTGGAAAAGGTCAGCCTAAATGCAGTGTTTCTTTCTTACCTGACTTAACGGCGGCATAAATAGCATCAATAATTTTCAGGTCTTTCACCCCTTCTTCGCCATTGACGGGTATTACGGGCTTTTTACCACGTAGGATGATATCCGCCATTTCGTCCATTTGAACAGTCTGATGGGTTTTATGTGGCTGTGTCAGTTCACCCAGATGGGTACGGCCTTTAATGGGGCCATAGCCCGTAGAAGGCTGCAACTCAGCAAAGCCTTTTTCTCCTATCAGATAAAAGCGGTCCAGGTAGTTCATGCTATAGGTAGAAAGACAGGAAGCCACGGCACCACTGGGGAAGCCCATCTCGAACATAATGGTTTCATCTACGCCAGGCTTGAATTTCACCGGATCAGTTTTCACCTCCTGTGCAGTTACCCATATAGGATCTTCACCGGTCATATAGCGACTGCCGTTAATAGCATAGATGCCAATATCCATGATAGAACCGCCACCAGCAAGCTCTTTATTGAGTCGCCACTGTGTAGGATCGCCGATCGTAAAACCACATTGCCCCTGGAAAAATTTCACTTTACCGAACACACCACTGTTGCGCATATTATTGATGGCTAAAGTTTTCGGCTCGAAATGCATCCGATAACCGATGAGCAGCTGTACCCCGGCCTTTTTGCAGGCATCCACCATTTCCTGTCCTTCGCGGGCATTGAGTGCCATGGGCTTTTCACAGATCACATGTTTACCGGCAGCGGCTATACGTAAAACCTGGCTATGATGCAGGCCGTTAGGCGTGGTCACATATACCACATCGATATCGGGGTTATCTTTTATCTTATCGAAATTTTCGTAATTGTAACAGTTGGCGGCAGGAATATTAAAGCGCTGTTGCCAGTCGCTGAGTTTGGAGGGAGTTCCGCTGATAGCTCCGGTGATACGGGCTTTTGTGCAATCCTTCATCGCATCCGCCACCCTGTTGGCATAACCACCCAGGCCCATGAATGCAACGCGCAGCTGCGACTCTTCACGTAAGGGGTGGGCGATAGCCGGCAAACGCAACAACGGTACGGCAGCAGCGGTGAGTGCCACCTGCTGGATAAAATCACGGCGAGTTTTCATAATGTGGTATTTAGTAAAATAAGATTACAAAAAATCGCCGGGAAATTATAATATATCTAACGGGAAAACCTACACGTTATCGGACGCAAGCAATGCATGCAGTTGCTTATTAAAGCCTGCACCCTTGTTGCCCAGTACCGCAAAAAATTCATGATCGAACTGCTCTACCTTTACTACAGCGAGTTTTACCAGGTGCTTTCCTGCATCTGTGAGCTTTACTATTTTAGCCCTGGTATCAGTAGGATGTTCTGTTCTTATCACCAGGTTTTTCTGCTGCAGTGTACGCAGCACCGTGGAGGTAGTCATGACGTCGATTTTTGTATGGCCGGAAAGCACGACCTGCGTTACATCTTGCGCCTGTAAGGTAAGCCAGTGAATACTGGCCAGGATTACAAACTGGGAATGCGTGAGGTCGTAAGGCTCCAGCGCCTTTCTGATGCCCCGCTGCCACAAGCTGGTTACCTGCCATAGCAGAAAGCCGGAACTGTCGCCAGCTTGTGCTACGCTAAAAGTATTGTCATTGTTTTTTGCCATATTATAATTTTGATGCAGCCGCAATCTTCCGGTTCATATCTTCCGGTAAACTGTCGGCCAGTTGTTTAGCCACCAGCTTTACCCATAGAAATCCCAGTAAGCCCTTTACCGTAAGACGATTGGTGATACGTAAACCTTCCGGTGTTTCTTCAAAGATATGCTCATCGTACATTTTCGCCAGCGGAAAAAGTGTAATATCCGTAAAACGCTGATAGGGCTTCACCTCCGACAACAAGACTTTTACCTTAGGGCCGCCTTTAGGCTTTAGCATGAAATAATTCCCGGCTTCGAAAGGACCATTCAGGGTTGTCGCCTCCAGGCCATCATCCCAGGTTGGCCAGCTGTTTACATCTGCATATAAATGCCATAATTGCTCTTTGGTAATAGCGGAAGATGTAACGGTATAAGAACGGGTCCACATAAAAAAGGAGTTTAGTGCTGTTTTAATAAGCACAAATATAATAAGTGTACTTATAATAATAAAATTTACTTTCCAGAGAGATGAATATATTATCTAGCTGCTGTTTTGGGTCATACCTTCGGTATGACCCAAAACAGCAGGGGCTTTTCGCGCGTAGCGCGAAAAGCCCCTGCTGTAAGCGTATTACCTGCGATATTATTCAGGAAGCTCCGTCGGTTTTGTACGTTTCTCTACCCAATAATATAATGGGGGAATAATAACCGGTGTAAACAGCAGTGTGAAGGTAAGTCCGCCGATGATCACCGTCGCCAGCGGCCTTTGCACATCGGAGCCGATACCCGTACTGATTGCTGCCGGCACCAGGCCGATGATGGCCACCATCAGCATCATCATAATGGCTTTAAACTGGTCCACCGATACTTTTTGTACGGTAGCCCGCAAGGTAAGCCGTGCACGGTACAACTCCCTGTTTAATGCCGACACCAGCAACACGCCCGCCATTACAGATATACCGAAGATAGACACAAAGCCCACCCCTGCGGACACATTGAAATGGTACCCACGCAGGAACAACGCCACGATACCACCGGCCAGTGCTACCAGTATGCAACTCATCGTTACAAATGTATGCTTCATACTCTTGAAGAGCATAAACAGGAACACAAACACAATCACGATCGTCAGCGGAATAGTGAGCGAGAGCTGCTTTCCGGCACGCTCCAGGTTTTCATATTGTCCGCCGTAAATGATACTGTACCCTTTTGGCACCTTGATCTGCTCACCGATCTTTTCCTGTAGTTCTTTCACAAACGAGCCCTGGTCGCGGCCGCGTACATTGGTACGCACCGTCACCATGCGCTTGCCATCTATGCGGTAAATATTCGTTTGTCCGTCAATAAATTGTATATCTGCCAGCTCCGACATCGGTATCAATGCACCGGTAGAAGAGGTTACCTGCAAATTTCGTATAGCCTCTACCGTATTACGGTATTCCGGCAGGTAACGGATAATGACATCATATTTTTTAGTACCGTCGTACAAGGTGCTGATGGGCTTTCCGCCGATGGCGGCTTCTATCATGGATTGAATATCACTCACATTGATACCGAACCTGGCGGAATTCTCCCGGTTGATTTTGATGGCCAGCTGCGCCTGCGTTCCCTCCTGTTCTATGTTTACCGAAGCCGATCCACGGGTCGCCTTTACGATCAATGCGATACTATCTGCTTTATGTCGCATCATTTCCAGATCATCACCCACCACTGAAATAGCCAGATCAGCAGCACTTCCGGTTACGATTTCCATCACCTGGTCAATGATAGGCTGACCGGAGTTAAAGGATGCTCCCGGCAGGGAACGCTCCAGGTCGTGCTGTATACGGTTTACGAGCTCTTTTTTGGTAATGGTGTCACTCCACAGCTTATAGTCTTTCAGTCCTACCAGTATCTCCGTTCTGTTGGTCGGAAATGGGTCTGTACCATCATCATTTCTTCCTGTTTGTGTGATCACATATTTTACCGGCGGATATTTAGCAATGACTTGTCGGATGACCGGTGCTATTTTGGCATTTTCCTGAATAGTTACGCCTGCCGGCAGAAATGCACGCATAAAGATAGAGCCTTCGTCCAGCTCAGGCAGGAATTCTGTTCCCAGCGCGCCTCCCAGCGTGATGAGTCCGACGATGGCTACGGCGCCAACGATCACTGTCTGGCGGGAATAACGCAGGAAAAAGTTCAGCGACTTATTATACCTGGCCTCGAGCCAGTCGAGAATAATATTCTTATGTGCTTTCATGGGCTTATCTTCCGACAATGCCTTTCTGTAAGCATATGAAATCAGTACCGGTATTAAAGTCAGTGCGCACAGCATGGCCCCGATTACGGCAAAGGCCAGTGTGAGCGCCATGGGAGAGAACAGCTTCCCTTCCACCCTTGTCATCAGCAAAATTGGCGTATATGCCAGGATAATGATGGTTACCGAGAAAAATATCTCTCTGCCTACCTCCTGCGCAGCAGCTAATGTTAAGCCCACAATACCGGTATGTTTCTCTTCCGGAGTGGCATTCCGGTACTTGCGAATCAGGTGTTCCGCCATCACACAGGCACCGTCTACAATGATACCGAAGTCGATGGCGCCCAGGGAGAGCAGGTTGGCGGGAATACCGGTCAATCTCATTAAAATAAAAGCGAACAACAGGGAAAACGGAATAGTGGCAGTTACCACTAATGCCGAGCGGATGCTTCCCAGGAAAAATACCAGCACGATCACCACAATGCTAACGCCCATAAAGAGTGTATGCGATACCGTTTCCAGGGAGTGGTCGATCAGGAAACTACGATCGTAGAGCACCCGCAACTTCACACCTTCCGGCAGCTCCGTGGCAGCTACTTCATCCATTTTGGCTTTCAGCGCTTTCAGCACCACGCTTGGATTTTCTCCTCTTCTCAGCAGGATAATACCTTCGGGAGAACCGATTTTATCAATGCCTTCATCCGGCACCGCGTAGCCCAACACGCCCGATGGCGGCGGTGGTGCTATCTCTACTGTGGCAACATCGCGTATATAAACCGGTACACCGTTTACTGCAGTAAGTACGATATCCTGGATATCCTTTTCAGACTTCACGGCACCGAGTCCGCGGACAGCAAATCCTTGTCCGCCGCGATCGATCACGTTTCCTCCTGTATTCAGGTTGTTTTTACCGACTGCATCGATGATATCCTGCAGTGTGAGATTGTATTTACGTAGTTTATCAGGCGAAGTGAGGATATGAAATTGTTTGAGTGAGCCCCCGAAAGTGGTCACATCTGCAATACCCGGCACCTGTAGTATAGCAGGGCGGATCACCCAGTCCTGGAGATCCCGCAGCTGCATAGGACTGAAGCTGGGCGGGGCTTCTACCACATAGCGATAGATCTCCCCTACTGCAGTGGTGAGCGGCGCCAGTTCAGCACTGACGCCCTGGGGAAGGTCCAGGGAAGCGAGTCGCTCCATGACCTGCTGACGCGCAAAATAATCATCGGTACCATCCTGAAAGGTGAGCTGCACAACAGACAGGCCAAAGATGGTACGGCTTCTTCTGTCGAGCACACGGGGTACGTTATTGAGTGCCCTTTCAATGGGGATGGTCACCTGCTGTTCTACTTCTTCGGCAGCGCGGCCATCATAGGGCGCTACCACGATCACGTTGGTATCCGCGATATCGGGATAGGCTTCTATTTTCAGTTGCGTGAAGCACCAGTACCCCAGCACCGACAGTACAGCAGCCGCTACGATGACCACCCAGCGGTGGCGCAGGGAAAATATGAGGAGGTTACGGATCATGCGTCGAATATGTCTACCGGATGAGTAATGATGAGGCCTCCGCTATAGGTGGCCCTCAGTTTGCGCAGTACGTCCTGTACTATATTGTTTTCATCAATGAAGGTGATCATCAGTGGAGGATCATCGAAAGAAAATATTTCGTTGGGCCGTTTCAGTTGTTGATTCTTGCCGAAGCCCATAACGCCTCTGTAGGCAGTAGCTCCTTTTACATTATTCTGTAACAGGAGCTTCATAATAAAATCATATAGGGGCTGCCCCTGGAAGAGGTCGTCTCTGTCTATAAATATCTGTGCCTGAAGCATAAGTCATGAATTTAATAGCCAAAAGAGATTCCTTTTAATTGCATGGTACCATCGGTTACCACCTGTTCTCCGGGCTGAAGGCCGCTGTACACCACCATTCTGCCATTTACCTGAGCGCCCGTCTGCACTTCCTGCCGGATGAAGGTATTTTCATTTTGCCGGATGAATACATAGTTGTTGCCTTGTACGGTTACCACGGCGGAACGTGGCACAGAGATGCTTTCACCTTCATTCACCCCAAACCTGACAGTAGCATACATGCCTGCTTTCAGTTGCTGGCGACTATCGAAGAGGCCTATACGTAGTTTTACCATTCTGGTTACGTTATCTACCACTTCGCCAACGTCTTCTACCTTGCCGGTATAGGGTGTGGCCGGGAAGGAAGTAAACCGGAGCTGACAGCTGCTGCCTTCTTTCACTTTGGTCACCTGATTCTCAGGGATATCGCAGATAATCCAGATCTTTCCCGGTGTTGCGTTGATGAGCGCATCGGGGTCGAAACCGGCCAGCTTCAGGCGGGACTCATGTTCTATGATACTTGTTTTTTCATTGGCGAGCTCCGTTTGCGCAACCGCAACATCCGTCTGAGCGGTGATGAGGTCTGTTTTGGCATCGGATACATCTTTCCCGGTACCTGCGCCGTGATTGAGCAGGTCCTGTGCCCTGTCTACCTCTATCTGTTTCTGCCTAGCAATGGCCTGTTTCTGCAAAATGATACCATTCTTTTGCCTGATGTTAATGATATGCTGCAGCATTTCGGTGTAATTCGCCGTCAGTTCAGGGTTATCAAACAGAACGATATTCTGAGGTACGTTAGGGTTTGACTTCACCACAGTGGCCACTACCCTTGCCGGCGCGGTGAGTTCGCCGGAAAGGTCGCTTCTGCCGGCAGTTTCAGTTTTAAAAAAATGCAGGGTAAGTGTATCATTCGGAAAAACGATCACCCTGCCGCTGTCGCTGACAGTTAGTTTTCCTGACGTACCGGTATTCTTTTTTTCCTGCTGATGGCTTTTACAGGCCATCAGCAGCGATATTACCGTCAGACACAAGAGGGATATATGGCGTAGCTTCATCTGCATAATTATAGTTGATTGATTAATCCTGTTACCGTTAACAGTTGCAGGTAACTTTTACGATAATTGTATAGCGCTTCATTGTACATTTTCTGTGTATCGAACCAGGTACGCTGGGCATCCAGGAAATCGATAATGGTAGTACCTCCACGGGTATACGAATAACGTACCGCCGTAAGCACCTGTTCCGCCTTGCTGAGGATGCCATGGTATTTCTCCACCGTGCCGGCATTCACCTGGTAAGTGCGGTAGCTGGTAGCCACTTCCGTTTCCACCTGTTTTTTCAGCGCATCGTACGACAGCTCCGTTTGTTGCAGGAGTATCCGTGATTTTTTCACTTCGCCCTGGTTGCGGTTGAAGAAGGGCAGGTCTATTGTTCCATATATACCGAAATAAGGCACTGTATTCTGTGGGTTCCAGATGAAGCCCAGCTCGGGCGCCGGCACTGCCATGGCCCTTTGCAGCCTGATATTGCTCTTCGCGGCGGAAATGGCATTCTGTGCCACCTGCATATCCGGGCGCTGATGAACAGATTCGCTGACCAGGCTATCGAGTTCCTGTATCAGCTGAGGATTTACAACGGGGTCGTTTTCATCAACAGAGATACTGTCTTTGATACCTGTCAGCAGTTTCAGGTGCTGGAGTTCGTTTTTATAATCCTGCTCGGCAGTTTTCAGCTGGAGGACGTATTGTTCCTGTAGCAGCTGTGTACGAAGCAGGTCGCTGTTACTGATCACCTGGTTTTTGAGCCGGATTTCCTGCGTTTGCACGAGGCTATCCAGGTTGATTTTTGCATCCTGCACCAGGAGCAGATTCACCTTATTGAACCATACATCCAGCCATTTATTAGCCGTGGAGCTGAGGATGTTTCTTTCTGTATCAGCGTAGGTTTTTTCGGTAATGTTTAAATTTTCTCCGGCCACTTCCAGGCGGTATTTCCTTTGTCCGGAAAACTGGAATTGTTTGGTAAGCTGCCACCAGACCTGCCTGTTGTGAGCGCTACCGAATTTTGTATCCGGTGCAAAGTACTTGTCGTTGGCAAGTTGCAGCGTTTGGTTATTCAGTTGCGGGTTGGGCCGGAGGCCGGCGGTGATGATATCAGCTCTGGCAGCACTGGTATTCAGTATTTCTGTTTTCAGCACAGGATTACTGCTACGGGCAGTGCGAACAGTTTGTTGAAGGCTCAGGTTTGATTGTGCGACAGCCTGCGCTGCAAAAAAGGGCAGGCTCAGTAAGGCTAAAACGCGTAGATGAAGCATATATGGCAGATATTCCTTTTTTTGGACGTAAGTAAACAAATAGGTTGAACAGATAGCGCGTATAAACACCACCAAGCAAACAACAATCCTGCTACTTTAAAGGTTGCAGGAACCAAATACAGTTCAATGAAGCAGCATACCGGTAACCAGTATCCGGAGAAAGAAATGTTATGCTAATCTGTTTTCATTGTTGTGAGAGGCTTAATCATTAACAATTTCGTATATGCGTTTGGAGTTATCTGCTGTTAGCCCTGGAATGGAATATGCGCGGTAGTGTACAGAGAAATGAGTTTCCATCCAAGGGTTTCATAGAGCGCTTTACCATCGTCTGTGGCAACGAGCAAACCGTAATCGGTGTTATTGTCGTTGGCCATATGCTGGAGGTAATGCATCAGGATACTACCCAGTCCTTTACGCCGGTAGGCCGGCGATACAGCAATGCTGTCGTAGACAGCAAAATTATCAATGATGGCAACGCGTCCGGAGGCGGCTTCTTCTCCTTCCAATGTCAGTATACGTATAGCCGGCACCGTGGCAGAGCTTAATTTTTCTATTACAAAACCTTCCGGGAGGTGGAATTTCGCGCTGGCCATCTGCCCATGTAATTCCATCATATAACCTAAAGATAATATGCGCCATTCACCCGGAAGGGCGGCAGTAACCTTTTCAGGTGCGTCACATACCTTAAGGTGTACAAAGGGTTTATGTATAGCTGCTGCCAGCTCATGTAATGCGGGGGTAATGCGGGGAAAGAGGTACCTGGAATGCTGATCGGCCCAGCCGAGGTCAACACGATAACCATCTTTGATTTTTACCGGCGGGCGGGCGCCTTTTGCGAGGCACCATCCCTTCAACCAGGTTGCGGCGATATGTGGATCAACGTTTTGCATATCTGTATGGGAAGATAACAACTTTTTTGCTGTTCCCGAAAACTTATATTATCTTGGAAATACGTTATACGTCCCATACCTTTTTCCAACTTTTAGTGCTAACTGTCTTAATCCCCCAAAAATGAGCAGATTATTACGTAATGGTGTCTTCCTGTACCTCATAATTATCTTTGCATTAATATTCACAGACCTGTATTCCCATCTCAACAAGCCCTTGAAAACCAGCATCAGTACTGGGGGAATAACCGCACTTGCTAACGCATGGACACCGAAACAGGCACAGACTATTCTAAGCAACTGGAACAAAGCACCAGCCCCTCTACAAGTGGAAGGGTACCAAAACGATATCAGCGGCATTACAAAAGTTGTTTCGGATGAATTGAGTAATACAACATCAGCAACAAACGATACCGCCATCAGACTACTGGGATGGAATTTTGTCGTGATAGTCGTTTATTCGCTGTTGCTGGCCAGTGTATTCCTGCAAACAGTATTGTATTATGGTGCTTCTTCCCGTGCAAAAGTGGAAAGGGCCGGAAAATGGAGTATCTGGGGTGTGCTTGTCATGGGCATACTGAATAACATACTGCTGTTAAGCGCTGTAAAATCGGGACATCCGGTACTACCTTGGTTAACGGCACTGTCGTACTGGATCTATGGCAAACTGATCATAGTAACGGTTGCGCTTTGCATCATTCCACGCATCAGGCTTATCCTCGGTTTGATACCACAATTGTTCTCGCTGCTGTGGGAGTTCAGGATCGTATTTGCGGGATTATTGTTTACCTGGCTGATCTTATGGGTAATGGACCAGGGCCAGGACCTGTTGCTGACTATTACAAGTCAGCCACTGGGGCCTATTGTCAGCCTGTCGGTGATATCCATTTTTGCGGTCACTAACTGGTATTTCCCGAAATATTACGACAAAACACCACAATCAGTAAGGGAAGTCTTCAGCGACAGCTGGCAATATACCTTTAATGGAGACAAGCCCTATGAGGAAAGGATATTTACCGGCAGATTACTGGGAGCAGCAGGGCTTATCCTGCCAGGAATATGTGTATTGCATGCCATGCATATCTTCCGCATCAGTTACCTGATCGATTTCCTGCAACCCTCCACCATTATGGTTATTCTGTTGATTTTATATTATCTCATCCTGCAAAAGAAATGGTTTACCAATATCAAATGGCTGCTAATAGCGGCCTTATTTCTAATCGCATTGCTTTCCTATTCCGGCCTGAGAAGTAGTGAGAACACCCAACCTGGATTTCTGCTTTTCTTTGCATTGGACTTCTTTTTATTGTCATTTGTTTTTATTCTCTTCACCATCAATCGTTCATCTTTCCCGGGATTGAACAGATGGCTTTCCACCCTGATACTGAGTGCTGTAATTATAGTTTCTCTGGTGTTTTTATATCTCAACTGTTTCCCGCTGGCGCTTTCCTTTTCAGCTAATGCACGCTTTTTCACCTTATCAGTCGTATTTTCCGGCGTGCTGTTTTATATACTTTTTTTCTCTTTCCTGCTGGTGTTAGGAAGAAAGTATAACATACAGTTTATCACATTACTGGTAATTGGACTTTTTGTGGCGGCGTTGTTCACCACAAATGATTATCACTTAGTAAGATTAGTGCCTGAAAAATCTTCAAACATAGCGCAAACACCTCCCTATGATCACCTGGAAGACTACGCATCAAAATGGTTTGACACCAGGGAAACAGAAATAACAGCCTATTACAACCGCTTCCATAAACCTTATCCGGTATTTATCATCAATGCATATGGTGGTGGCATCAGAGCGGCAGCCTGGACCAGCAAGGTGATTAGCTCCATCGAAACAACATTATTACAACATACCCGCAACGATACAGACAGCACTTTCCGTCATGATTTCCAGCATTATGTTTTCGCTTACTCGGGTATATCAGGAGGCACCATCGGATCTTCCGTATTGTGTGCGCACCGTTTTGCAAAGTTGAAAAATAACAACCTGTTACAAGAAGATACGGTTCTGCAATGCTTATATAAACGAGATTTTCTAACACCCGTATTGGTATTAATGATGGGCAGAGATGCCCTGCTCTCTTCTTTCGGATACAATTTTATGGGAGACAGAGGAAGTTACCAGGAGAGAATATGGGAAAAACATATCAGTGAAGCCGCTCACCTGATGAAAGCTGATTTCGTATATGACAGCACGTTAGATTATTATTGGTACCGGGATAACAAACGTTATGAAGTGCCGTTACTATTTGCTAACAGCTATACGATAGACAGTGGTTTAAAAACAATTTCAGCACCTGTTTATCTTAACGAAAATAATTTCCCCTCCGCTTTTCTTATCAATAATTACCTGGGAGAGAAAAGACAGTATTCCCAGCAGATGAGATTAAGCACCAGTTCTTTCCTGAGCGCACGTTTTCCTTATATCAGCCCTGAAGCAAAAATTGACAACACCCATCACCTGTTGGACGGCGGGTTGAAGGATTACAGCGGTGCTGAAACTGTCAGGGAGATAAAGCTAGTATTAGACAGTATTGTAGCGCACCGCGATTCGCTGAAGACGCGGGTACGCTTTTTTATCTTGTCGCTACCCAATACTATCGAACAGGACGATGAACAGCCAGTATCAAAAAATATATTTGAGTTAACAGCCCCCCTCACCGGTCTGGTGAATAACCCAGCTGGCAATACACTAAAATCAGAGGGCGTAAATATCAATGCAGCCAAACGTGAAGGGTACGATTACAGCAGAATTCCACCAATAGCACCTAAAGGGCAAAAGGGCATCAGACCTGTATTTCCTTTAGGCTGGCAGATTTCTGATGCCGCATTGGATTTTATGGATAACTGTTTACTGAATGGCGCTAACCGTGAAGCGGTGCATGCAGTGGCTGATTCGATATATAAATAGGCTAAAGGTCAGGACAAAATGTCGGAAATGAAAAGAAAAACTTATCTGTTCAGAAAAACAGTTTTTAATTTTGATGATTCGGCATAATCATCTGCCAGCGTTTAGTATTCAGGTTTAATAACAAAAATAATTGCTTCAATTTTCTCATCAACCAGCACAAGTCGCTTTTCGACTACATCAATTTTATTGGCTAGTGCCACCAGCACACCTTTCATGGCGCCAAGCCGGTTGCCCAGGCTCTTCACGTATCCGCTATCGGGTACTGCAACTTGTTTTATTCTGCTAATGTCTGCATTAAATGTATTCTTAGTTTCTTTTCCATCACTTAACATTGATTCGGTGTAATTCATTCGTAATTCCATGCAGGCTATCTGTGCGTCTATATTATCCATCCGGTCAGACAGCTCATTGATGGCAGCTTTCAATTGTTGATAAAGCATTTCAGCATTTTCTCCCGTCGCGGCTACTTCTAAAAGATAAGGATCTATCTGTAATATACCCGCATCAATTCTTATAACGCCATCGCTGATGTATAGCGCTTCTCTGTCTATTTTCACCAAAGCTTTGTTTACACGTAAGACAGCAGTATCTACTTTTGCAGCAGCCTTATTTAAGCGGCTGGCAAGGTTTTTTACTCTTATACCCTGGGGCAACGTCATTGATTGTTCAGTTTCCATGGATTGAATTTTTGGGAAAGGGTTTATTATGGCTAAAGGTTAGGACAAAATGTTTGAGGTGATAAATAAACAATGCTGCATAAAGATACGGCCCGGCTATACTTTTCGCATTGAAGTCGATTGCCCCTCGTCATCATCTTTTTTACTTATTGATGCCCCGTTTGCATTTGCCCACACTATCACCTCCTGAAGTCTTCCATCCATCACAAATACACGCTTCTCGAACCGGCCAAATTGTCCGGTCAGGTCAACCATCATGAGTACTGCCGTATCCAGCTTACTGTCCATTTTGCTTTCCAAATTAGTTATACGTGTATCCAAATTACGGACAGCCGCATTTACCTCCTGCATTTCTCTGACGAGGTGAACCATTTTGTGATCCAATTTAGTCATATTAGTTTCCACGCACTCCATACGTTTCTCCAACCCATCCATACGTTTTTCCAGGTAGTTCATACGATCGGATAGTTTCTTAAATCCAGTCTGCATTTCATGACGGGATTCTGCAAATCGTTGATCCATTTGTGCGCCAAGCGATTCAATCGCTGACAATACAATTTTCATTTGATCATTACTCATTGGCTTTTCAATTTTAATTTTATTAAATCCGGTTAACAAATACAAAATCATTTCTCTTAAAAAACGCTTCACCATTACTTCTACACACACCTCTCCCCGGCAGATTAAACTACCCGTTTCATTTAGACGTAATTACTTTTAAAATAATAGCAGGACTTACAAATTCAGCGGCATATTCTTACTACAATAACAGCATTATCAATATGCACAAATTAGTCTCAAAGCATTTATCAGCGCAGGTTACATGCTAAGACAACACAAAACTACAAAGAAGAATAATTCAAAAATCACTGTTCAGACCATTTTTCAAAACGAACAAAATGAACAAATCATTTTGACAACCAGGCTCTCCATTCTGAGACCACCTTATCCCAGTTAAATACATCGTAATTCACTGTCCCATCAGCTTTTAGCGGAAAGAAATTATGCTCCGTACCAGGCAACGCACGGAAAGAAAAATTTTTTAAACCCAGACGTATACATTCCAGATGAAAATAATCATTGAATAATGCACCGGCATCTTTACTCCCGTAATACACCAGCACCGGCACTTTCAGCTTCAACAGGTATCGCATGGGCGGCCGCGAAAACTGGTACATGGTTTTAGTCATATCGCCCTGCAACTTCACCATCTCCGAGGAATCCGCAATAACCTGTTTCCAATAGTTAAAACTATCATCCACAGCTGAACTACTGTCGGTATCCTTTGCACGCTCACGTGCTACAATCGTCATCATACGGCCCATCGGATTACCAGCGGCATAAATCAACGCCTCTGTTTCCGGCAGCTCCGTAGCCAGTTTTGCAGCTACCGTACTCCCCTCCGAATGCCCCGCCAGCACAACGCCACGCTTATCTGCCCACGACTGTTTCAACAGATAACGTACAACAAATTTATTTCTCGCTACATAATAATCTAACCTGTTATGCAAATCATACGCTAATGGAAATCTACCTGTACTATCAACATAAGTTAAATCTGATTGCAATGCCGACTGCTCACTCATCACCGGAATAAATGGTTTCCCAATAATGACAAGATGATAATCACGGGTAAGACTATCCGTATTAAAAACAAAAGCATCGTGGATACTTCCATCGTTCCAGCGGAAAAATAAGGGCACCGGCAAACTACCCTGACAAAACAGGAACAAGGGCTTGGGCTTCAACTCCTCTCCCGGTGCGGATTTCACGAGCACCTGAACATTATCGTCCTGAAAAGGCAATTCGAAATGGCGGTAATTGGCGGGAATATTACCGGTGTGCTGCTGTGCATTTGCAGCAAAAGCCAGCAGTACCAGCAATAGGGATAAATATCGGTGCATAGGAATTATTAAAGTAACCAACCTTTTTGTTCTTCCATCTTCTTTTTTATAGTATGGTAAGATGCAAAAAAGATGGTTGCCGGCAATTTCATTTCCAGCAATTCCATGATCTTCAGCATTTGCTGTTTGCGGAAAACGCTGTTAGCAATGATCATTTTAGTATTGCCATAATGTACATAAATCTGTGGGTCAAAATATTTTCCTATTTCTTTTATTTCCACCACTTTGATAGCTTGCCAGCCGGCCTCCCTTTTAGAAAAACCATTCTTTAAAAAAAGGCCATCATCCGAGATTTCCAGGCGGATATTTGAAAAAGACCAGATACTTACACTTACCAGAACAAATGCTAAAGCTGCTATCAAAATGACTGGATCGGTTACCGGGTTAAGCATGAGTAACAGCATGATCAGCGTAGCGGCCAGCAATACCGCTACCCCTCTCAACAGGTAACGTGCCCATTGCGGCATCTGAAAAATATATGGTACGTACAATCGTTGCATATAAATAGTTTCCGTCAAGGGAAGTTAAAGAATCTGATTTGATTTCATGATATAATCGGTTACTTTTATCCGCATGAAAAGAATGGTATTCCATATACTGGCACTGGTGGCCATTAGTGCCCACGCGCAACAAAACAACATCAAAAAATATTACCCTCCTGCGGGGAGCTGGGAGCACCGTACACCGGAATCCCTGGGTGTCAGTGCTGCGAAATTGAACGAGGCCATCCGTTTTGCGGTGAGCAATGAATCAAAGCAGTCGAGGAATATGGACAGCGCCCAGTACCAGTCTTTCGGAAAAGAGCCTTTTTCTGATCCGGTGGGTACACTCATAGACCGGGCCGACCCGTCCGGTATTATCATCTACAAAGGCTATATTATCGCAGAATGGGGCCAGCCTTCCCGCGTGGATATTACCAACAGCGTTTCCAAAAGTTTTCTCTCCAGTGTGATTGGCGTGGCTGTAGACAGGGGCCTGATCAATAGTGTATACGATACCGTGGCCAACTATGTACCACCGGTAGAAGTATATCATCCCGGCCAGCCTACGGAGATCATTTACCCATTCTCTTCTCCGCATAACCGACAGCTGACCTGGGACGTCATGCTGCGACAGACGAGCGACTGGGAAGGCACCCTCTGGGGAAAGCCTGACTGGAGCGATCGTCCGGAAGGAGAATTCAGCACCTGGAAAACACGGCCACGCAACAAACCGGGCACCGTATGGAAATATAACGATGTGAGAGTGAATGCCCTGGCTTTAGCTGCCACCAATGTATGGCGTCAGCCATTACCTCAGGTACTCAAAAATTATATCATGGACCCTATCGGCGCCTCATCTACCTGGAGATGGATGGGGTATTACAACGCCTGGATCGTACTCGACGGACAGCCTGTGCAGTCTGTCAGCGGTGGTGGCCACTGGGGAGCGGGTATGTACATCAATGCCTATGATATGGGCCGATTCGGCTGGTTAACGCTCAATAAAGGTAACTGGAACGGCAAACAGCTGCTCTCTGAGAAATGGGTACAGCAGGCGCTCACCCCTACCACCGCCAATACCGGCTACGGCTATATGAACTGGTTCCTGAATACCGATCATAAACTGGCAGCCAAGGCTCCTGTAACTGCGTTTATGCATATCGGTAATGGTGCAAATATTATCTATGTAGACCCTGAACATGAGCTGGTAGCGGTAGTGCGCTGGATAGAAAGCAAAGCGATGGGTGATGTGGCGGGTAAATTACTGGAAGCACTTCCTGCCGGGAAATCAAAATAAAAGTAATAAAAAAGATGTACGTTTTTAACGTACATCTTTTACACACCTGAAGCCAATGTGTGAGGCTCCGGAGTCAAAGGCGGTTCCTCTTCTGGCACTCGGTCTGTAATTGATACAGTAGTCGTTGGCACATAAAAAAGATCCTCCTTTTGTCACCCTTTCGATGGCGTAAGGGTTCTCCGGGTTCCTGGTAGCAGCGGGCCCCTTTGGGTTATCGGTAATTTTATTGGCGGCTAATTGTTTGTATTCATCTGCGTCGTACCAGTCGGCGGTCCACTCCCAGACATTTCCTATCATGTCGTAAAGCCCGAATTTATTCGGTGGAAATGAGGCCACCGGGGCTGTTCCCTTAAAACCATCTTCTCCGGCGTCTTTATCAGGGAAATGTCCCTGGAAGGTATTGGCCATGTATTTATTTCCTGGTGTAAAATCATCGCCCCAGGCATATCTTTTTTCTTCCATACCACCCCTGGCGGCATATTCCCATTCGGCCTCCGTAGGCAGGCGTTTTCCAGCCCATTTGGCGTAAGCATTCGCATCTTCCCAGGCCACCTGTACAACGGGATGATCCCAGCGCCCGTCCAGATTGCTGCCAGGTCCTTGCGGATGTTTCCAGTCGGCCCCGGGCACCCATTTCCACCAGTTACTGATATCACTTTTATCTACCGGATGATCAGGTGCTTCAAAAACCATGGCGCCGGCTACCAGCTCATTATCCGGAATTTTCGGCGTCCCCGGCGGCAATTGCTTTTTCAGCTCCTCCCAGTCGGGCTTGCGCTCCGCTACCGTCACATATCCGGTAGCATCTACAAATGCTTTAAACTGTTTGTTAGTGACCTCCGTAGCATCAATATAAAAAGCCTTTACCCTTACCTGGTGTGCAGGACGTTCTGCGGGATAGGAATTTTCATCATTGGTGCCCATGGTAAACGTAGACCCTGGCAGATATACCATTCCCTTTATGGCATTGACACCGGCAACAGCAGCAGTAACATGGGTTTCATCTGATGCTGCCTCAGAACTGTTGCAGGCATAGCATAATGTGGAGAGTAATGGTAAAAGCAATATCCTGTAGATCATAACATATATTTTTAAATACGGGAGATTTCGGTGTGTCCGGATGATAATGCTAATCTGCTTTCTACCTTGATCTATTGCTTAACATATTACCGCCCATAATGTTCAGTATAATTGAATTTCAACTATTTGACCGGAAGGGCTGTTTTATCCAGTACTTAACAAATACATTCATCATGAAAAAGCTGATTAAAGTGATGGCTGTCATCGCCGCCGTAGTAGCCGGCGGGCTTGCTGTCAATAATGGGAAAGCCTGTACCAGAGTGGTGTACAAAGGACTGGATGGTCTGATAATGACCGGTAGGTCGATGGATTGGAGTGAAGATATTCTGACCGACCTCTGGGTGTTTCCGAGAGGGATGAACCGTGATGGAGCCACCGGCAGCAATACGATCAAATGGAAATCCAAATATGGCAGCGTGATAGCATCTGCCTATAAAGTATCTACTTCCGATGGCATGAACGAAAAAGGACTGGTAGCTAACCTGCTGTGGCTGGGAGAATCCCAGTACCCAAAATGGGACCATAAGAAACCAGGCCTCTCCCTTGCCGCCTGGACACAATATGTGCTGGACAACTTCGCCACTGTTAAAGAAGTAGTGGCAGCTATGAAAAAAGAAGATTTCACCATTGTAACAGACCAGGTACCCGGCCAGGATCGCCTGACTACCGTACACCTCTCTGTCAGTGACCCCAGCGGTGATAATGCCGTTTTCGAATATATCAACGAAAAGCTGATCATCCATGAAAGTCCGGACTATACGGTGATGACCAACAGTCCTACTTTCGACCAACAACTCGCATTAAATGAATACTGGAAAGGAATTGGTGGTACCACCTTCCTGCCGGGTACCAACAGGGCGTCTGACAGATTTGTAAGAGCCAGTTTTTATATAGATGCCATTCCGAAAACAGCCGACCTGAAACTCGCTACCGCCAGCGTTTTCAGCGTGGTACGAAACTGCTCTGTACCCTATGGTATCACCACACCCGGACAACCGAATATTTCTTCCACACGCTGGAGATCTGTTGCGGACCAGAAAAATCTGATCTACTTTTTTGAGACTGCGCTGACACCAAATACCTTCTGGGTCGACTTCAAGAGCCTCGACCTGAAAGAGAATGCGCCTGTAAAGATGCTGTCACTAACCAAAGGTGAAACATATGCCGGCAATGCGGCAAAAGATTTTGTAGCTGCGAACCCATTTGTTTTTATGTCGCCTGCAGGCATGTAACAATATTTCCTAAACGACAAGGTCCCGCAGACGCGGGACCTTTTGCTCATTTCGATACAAATCAACAATACCTAAGCTCTTATTTCCAATCCCCGTTCTGATTCCAACCGGTTTTTGTAATTTCTGACTGTGGGATCGGATACCAATCCATTTTCTTCAGGTATACACGATCTTCCAGTTTTTTACGAACGTAGGTTTTGGATGTACCACTTTTAGTGATCTCGACTCTATATACAGGTGCGTTTAATACAGCTACTCCATTCTTCAATCTCCTTACATCCCAGAAACGGTGTCCTTCCATACCCAGTTCCACATTACGTTCGTGCTGGATGGCATCAGCAGTAAGGTTTGCAGCGGTATACAGCGGCATTTTCACACTGCTGCGGTTTCTTATGGCATTGATTGCCTCTAATGCCGTCATTTTATATCCATTCGGATTATTCACAGGCCCGTTGGCGTTATACATTGCTTCTGCATAATCCAGCAGTATTTCTGCATACCGGAAATAAATCCAGGCATGTGCAGCAGTAGTACCAGTACCACCGTTATTCAGGTTGATGGTAGCATTAACATATTTAGCCAGATAATAACCTGTTTTAGAAGCATTCTGCTTAGGCAGGCCGCTGCTACCGCCGGTAAATGTTTCAATTGTTGCGGTAGTGAAGCCGGAAAACACAGATCCGTCGTGGTACAGTGTTGAGTCCAGGCGCGGATCACGGTTAGCATATGGATTAGCAGCATGCACCGGGTTGTTCCAGTCGAAAGGCACGGAGCTTACCGGATTTTTTGCTGCATCTCTGGTAACTACTTCAAATTCGTCCACAAAATTTTGTGTTGGCGTCAGGCTGTTACCAGTCGCTCCCTGGAAGGCAATCGGATAGTTGCTGGCCTCCAACGTATTGATAGCGCCATAACGTTTATAGAAGATCGCTTCTTTGGAACCTACGTTGCTGCTACCGAAGATCGTTTTGTAGTTAGATTCCAGCGAATAGGCATTTAAGGCAATCACCGCATTGGCGGCCTTTGCAGCGTCATCCCAGGTAGCGGTGCAACCAGCCTCTTTATAGAGCGGGCTTGCCGCATACAATAGTGTACGGGCTTTCAGGGCCAATGCAGCGCCTTGCAGCGCCAACCCCTGGTCATACCCGTTTGCAGCAGTTACAGGAAGAATAGCCGCTGCCTTATCGCAATTGCTGACAATGTACTTGATACATTCATCCAGGGTATTACGTTTCATACCAATGTAACTGTCAGGATTGTTATAATCCACGGCAGTGTCCATGATAGGCATAGGACCGTAGCGCTTTACCAGCTCAAAGTAATAGAAGGCTCTCAGGAAATACATCTCCCCTTCAGACATCTTTACCCAATACACTGAATTTTTATAATCTGTACTATCTGGCCCATTGATTTTATCCAGCTTTGCCTGCAAATTCACTTTATTGAAATTCTTCAGCACCAGATTTGCCTGGCGGATACCTCCAAAACCTAATGTCCAGTAACTATCCGGCAGCAGGTACTGACTCCAGATACCCAGGTTGAAGAGCTGGGAGTTATCCGTTACATTCGTAGCTTCTGCAAAGTCGGAAGCCGCTTCCATGGTGATATTACCTAATCCATCCGGCAGGTAACTGTAAGCATTGTATACGGCAGACTGAAAATAGGGATAGTTGGAATACAACAGATCCGTAGAAATATTGGCATCGATTTTCTTTACATTCAGATAATCTTTCTGGCAGGAAGAAATCAAACCCACTGCCACAGCCGAGAATATGATAAATAACTTTTTCATTTCTGGATAATTTTAATCATTCTAGAATTTGGCATTCAATCCGAAGCTGAAAGACTTCATTAATGGATACCCCATAGAAAAGCGTTCCGGCTCCAGGTGCAGATCTCCCAGTTTATCTATTGTAAAGAGGTTATTACCAATTACAAAAACTCTCACGGTATTCATTTTTCTCAGGAAGCCCGATTTAGGGAAAGTATAGCCCAATTCCACGCTTCTGAGTTTAACGAAATTGCCATTACGCAACCAGAAATCAGCATTAACACTATTGTTCAGGTTAAGTGTGGTAGATAAACGCGGAGCAGTGGCAGTAGTCGCTGTTTCAGGTGTCCATGCATTGGTGGAGAACCTGGTGATGTTATTATTATTTTCAAAAGGATGTGTATAATCATAGGCAACATCCAGCAGATTGATGGTTCTGTTAAACACTCCCTGAACAAATGCATCGAAGTCGAAGCCTTTGTACTTAAAGCCCAGATTGAGTCCTGTGGTAAATTCAGGAATGGCAGAATATCCGGTAGGTACAAAATCATATGCATTGATAACACCGTTTCCATCCTGGTCTTTAAACTTCAGGTCGCCCGGGCGTGCCACTGTATATGAAGATTGGGCAACACCAGCCTTCAGGTTACCATTGGCATCAAAGTCGGACTGCTGATAGAAACCATCTGTTTTAAGCGCGCGTGTCTGGTTGATACGATAACCTTTGTTATAGAGGTAATCAGCTGGCATGGCATCCTGTTGCATTTCAAGGATTTTATTACGGGCAAAGGCTACACTACCACCAACATAATACTGGAAATCTCCCACCTTATCATTATAGTTCAATGCCAGTTCAAAGCCTTTGTTTTCTACTTTACCTGTGTTCAGCTTTTGAATGCCGAAACCGGTGAAATATGGTACGGAAGCAGAATTATCCAGTATACCTGTTCTGTTTTCCTTGAAAACGTCTGCTGTCAGGCTAAGTCTTTTCAGGAGCTTCAGGTCTATCCCAAAGTTGAAAGCTGCTTTGGATTCCCAGGTGAAGTCCTTGTTAGGATAAGATCCTTCCAGTCGGCCACCCTGGCTGGTTCCGGTATTGGCGCCGGTATACCATCCGCCACCGGATATGGCCCATTTCTCATAGAGGAAACGGTAATTTTCATTGATGTTACCTGTTTTACCGTAAGTAGCACGGAGTTTCAGGAAGTCAATGATCTTGCTGTTGCTCAGGAATTTTTCGTTGGAAACGATCCATCCTGCACCGATTGCCGGGAAGAAGCCATACTGTTTGCCTGGCTGGAAATCCGCGGCACCACTGTAGCTTGCGGAGAGGTCGAGGATATATGTTTTTTTGAAGTCGTAGGTAGCGTAACCAAACAGGCCCTGGGTACGAATAGGGTAAACCAGGCCATCGTGGGTATATTCTTCTCTGCGTGCCTGTACTGCGCCCGTGATGCCATGATCACCAAACTGGCGGTCATAGTTCAGTCCGGCCTGGATGGTATTATGTATCCAGTGTGCGTTACCGCCATCGCTGATACTCTGGCTGATAGCTCCTAAAACGTTATAGGTATAATTGCCTTTTGCATCAAGGATAGGCTGGTCGTTACCATCTTTCAGCAGCTCCGAAGATTTCACGGTGAAGATCTTCTGATAGGTACCAACATATTGGTTGTTGAACGACACCATACCGTTGAGTGATAACCCTTTCACCAGCTGGTCCAGTCTTTCCGTCATAGACACTGCTGTTTGCAGGGTTCTGGCGTGTGCGTCATAAATACCGTTCTGCTGCAGGAGCTGTACCGGGTTGAAATTATATACGCTGCTGTTTCCCCAGGTGTTATCCGGGTTTTTCACGTTAAAAGCGGAGGCCGGAATTCTGGCCAGGTTATTAAATACCGTGGAAGCCGTAAAGCCGTTTGGCGTGATCCTGTCTTCTGTGATACCGCTGAGGTTCACGGCAACAGAGAGGTTTTTGGTCAGCTGCAGGTCTACGTTGGCACGGAGGTTAATACGTTTGTATTTCGCATTGGTACCAAAATCCGGGTCGATGGCATCTGCATTTTTATAGATACCGGAGAAATCGAGGTACCCCATCTGCACGTAATACCTGGCGCGCTCGCTTCCGCCCCTGAATGTCAGGTTGTAATCCTGCAGAACAGAAGTACTTTTTAGTACCTGATCGTACCAGTTTACGTTCGGGTGCGCCGGATCATTGGCGGCCTTGTATAAGTCCGGATTTGCGTATTTTACCGGTAATCCGTCGTTGGTGAGCGCCTGGTTGTATAAACGCGTATAGTCGTATGCGTTAGCCACCTGTGGTAATTGTAACGGACTAAGTACACTGTACCTGCCGTTGGCAGTGATCTGTATTTTAGAACTAACATTCCCTCTTTTGGTGCGTACGCTGATCACACCGTTTCCTCCCTGATTACCGTAGATCGCATTGGCGGCGGCATCTTTGAGCACGGTTACCGTTTCTACTTCATAGGCACTGAGCGGGCTGAGTGCGCTCAGGTCTACCGGAAACCCATCGAGGTAGATGTTGAGTTTACCGGCAACGTTCCAGCTGCTGAGTCCACGGATATATAAGCCGGGGTTATCATAGCCCGGTTCGCCGGAACCGGTGACTACGGTGAGTCCCGGGATACGGCCCTGTAAGGCGTTCAGCAGGTTGGCCACAGAAGTATGCGCCAGATCATCACCAGTAATGGTATAGGTGGCAGCGGTGGTACGCCATTCCTTTTCGCTGCGTAATCCCAGGTCGATTACTCTTTCAGTTGCAGGTTTAAGTGTAATACTGGTATCGGATGTATTTTTCGTTTGTGCCTGTGCGTTAGTGATACCACCCAGCAGCAGTGTCAAACCAAAAATGCTTATATATTCTCTTTTCATTTTAAGCTTGGATTAAGGTTGATATTAGATTACCAGCCAGGGTTCTGACCATTCCAGGATTTACCATCGCCGAGATAGTTTTTACTTACTTCCGCATTAGGGAAAGGAACATAGTAATACTTTGTCGGGAAGTAACGTTGCTGGAAGGTTACTTTTTTCCAGGCGCGGTTAAACTTACCACCACCGGTTGGTACAGCCTGTGTAGCGATACCATGTACCAGGAGATTACCGGCAACATGTGCTTCCATCCAGCGGTTAAGATCGCTGTAACGCTGACCTTCATAAGCCAGTTCCACGGCACGTTCGTTATGTATGGCGGTACGGAATTCATCCTGTGATGCCGGGTGCTTATCCAGTATGCCTGCACGCTTTCTGATTTCATTCAGGTAAAAGTCAGACTCACCATTGACACCCTGGTATTCGTTCAGTGCTTCTGCATAGTTCAGGTAAAATTCTCCCAGGCGGAAGATGATCCAGGCAAAGTGCTTGTTATCATTACCTTGTCCGGTGGCGAGGTGCTCCACGAATTTGTAGGTTTCGAAGGCATAGCCATCGGGGCCGCTATCGCTGGACGACAGCGAACCTGCGGTAATGCTGCCGTCGGTGCTGGCCAGGTAATAGTTGAGGATACCTGATTTACCACTGTTATAGTTCATGCCATCGTAGGCAATCGTCTGGTAGAAACGTGGGTCCAGGTTGGCGTTTTTGATGAAGGTTGTCAGGTCTGTCCCGGTTTCAGGGAAAGCGAATTTTCCACCATCCCTGGTTTCATACTTCTCCATAAACTCTACAGGTACATTATTCTTCACTCCCCATGATTGCAGGAGGAGTTTGGAAGACATATACTGGTCCCATTCGAAGCCACCATTGGAGGCATTGGCCTGGTTAAAGGTATTTACCAGGATCAGCTCCTGGTTGGCATACTTACTATACATAAGCTGGTAGTTACCATACGTATCGTAGGTATTACCGGTAGAAACAGGATTGCTGGCAGGACCATACATAAGGGAACAACCTGCTGCAGTGGCTGCATCTATCACCGCTTTATTGGCTTTGGCCGCGAGGTTCCATCTTTCCTTATCATAGGAAGGATAGCATAAAACAGAATCGCGTGCATCGTTGAACCTTGCCTGGCTGATGACACCCGTCATGGAAGCCGGTGTATTATATATAGGACTTGCGGCATACAGCAGCACCCTGGCTTTCAGGGCCAGTGCGGCTACGCTGGTAACCTTACCAAAATCAACAGAGGCACGGGTTGCAGGCAACACTGCCGCTGCTTCATCACACCATTTTACGATACTGTCTACGGTAGATTTTAAAGAACTGCGGTGTACGTACATATTATCTGCACTCAGCACCTGCCCTACAATCGGGATACCACCATATAAACGAAACAGTTCATAATGCTGCATAGCGCGGCAAAATACAGCCTGTGCCCTTATATCTTTTTTCCAGTCGTCGCTGGCATCAGTTACCATGGCTATGTTGCGGTATACGAGATTGGCCTGGCGGATACCTTTGTAGTGATTGCCAAAGCTGGGGTCCACGGTATTTGTTGTACTCATGTTACCTACATTGTAAGGCCCTGCATTGATAGTACCGCAAGCCCAGTCGTAACCTGGATGCAGGATATAAAGCTGATCTGTAACTGCCTCCGGACGCGAGTTTCCGGGGTCGTTTGCCGGGAAACCACTTTTGATACACAATTGGTACATTTCCGCAATCGCGTACTGTGCCTGGTTCATGGTATGGAAGATGGTATCTACTGTTACCGTTCCACCTTTTGGCATCTCCAGAAAATCTCTCTTACAACTATTTAATGAAATGCCGGCAGCAACAACAGACAATGCTGCCATCAGGGTATATATTCTTTTCATCCTTATCTGCTTAACTAATTAGAAATTGACGTTTAAACCCATATTGTAGGTGCGTGTAAGCGGATACCCAACATAGTTGAGGTTTTCCGGATCACCCCAGATCGGTTTAGGGCACCAGGTAATCAGGTTATTGCCATTTGCATAGATGCGGGCGGAGCTGATACCAATACGTTTGAGCAATGACGCTTTCACGGTATAACCGATCTCCATATTTTTCAGACGGGTATACGCCGTATTGATCATGAAGAAAGTGTTATTCTTTGCAGCCATGTTATAGCCTGCAATAGGGAAATCAATTTTTTCTCCATTTTTATAACGCTCTTCCGTGAAACGGTTCAGGTCCACATCAAATAAAGCTTCCTGTTTGTTGAAGTGCGGACTGGTGGAGTACATGGCATTTCTTGCGGTACCACTCACGCCCTGGATCAGTGCAGAGAAGTCGAAACCTGCATAGCTGAAGCCGAAAGAGAAACCATAGGAAATAGTAGGAATATTCGTTGCACCTGATCTTACAAAATCTTTCTGGTCAATCACACCATCTTCGTTGTAATCTATCAGGCGTACTTCACCAGGTTGCAGCATAGCACCGCCATAGCCCAGGTCTTTCTGGTATACGACATTTCCTGAAGCGTTGGTATAACTCTTACCCATCTTATTTTTAGCAGCCACCGGTTTGGTGAGGATAGGATTACCACTGCCATCTACTTCGTAGAGCTCAGACCAGGAAGTATAGAGACCGCTGGATTGTAACCAGAGTCCCTGATTGATCGGGCGGCCGGTAGCAGCCTGGTATTCGAGTCCTGGCGTAATGGCTTCATCCTGGAACAGGATTTCATTTTTATTATTGGAGATATTACCTTTTACCCAGAAGTCAACTTTACCTACTCTGTCGTTGTAGCCTACTTCGAGTTCATTACCCCAGTTCCTTACGGAGCCGATGTTGTAAGGAGGCAGTGTTGCCGCCATAACAGCAGGTACGGTTCCTTTGTAAGAGAGGATGTTGATTCGTTTTTCGTTGAAGTGGTCAAAGGTAACGGTGATTTTATCTTTCCAGAGTCTTGCTTCAAAACCAATGTTTCCTTTGGTAGAAGTTTCCCAGGTTACGTTCGGGTTGCCGAGCGCGCTTTCGATAGCCCCCATCACGTAGTTACGGTCAGTTTGTGTACCATAGAAATAGCCATCATAAATCTGGCTGGAGCTATAGTTCCAGGCGTCTGGCAGGTAGAGGTACCTTGCTTCTATCGTGGTGCCTGGGATGGTGATTTTATCGTTACCTACTTTACCGAGGGAACCACGGAATTTCAGGTAGGTCAGCAGATCATTTTTAGGGAAGAAATTTTCATTGCTGGCTACCCAGCCTGCTGAAACTGCCGGCAGGAAGCCATAGCGCTGTCCTTTAGGGAAGTTTTCAGATCCGTTATAACCCATGTTGAATTCTGCCAGGTATTTACCGGCATAGCCATAGGTCACCCTTCCTGCCATGCCTACATAAGCGTGCGGCAGGTCTGGTACGAGTTTAGGATTAAAGAACTTCTCTGTATTACCCAGTAAAAGGCCCGTTACTGCATGTTTTCCAAAGTCGCGGGCATAGTTGATACTGAACTCTGTATAAATCTTACGGTTTTTCTCATTATACCAGTCAGCCCATCTTTCATTTGGTTTGATGTCATTGACCAGGTAGATAATAGGATTGAGTTTATCGCCATTAGGGTTAGGCCTGAAATTATACAGTAAAGGGTATGATTTACCACCTGTTCTGCTGGAGAAGTAGCTATCATAGGCACCACGTGCATTTACAGATAATCCTGGCGTAATGAAATCCAGTTTGTAACTGAGTTTCAAAGAAGAGTTAAGTGTACTGTTGTTTGTAAGGTTGTAGTTATTGGAGTTGGCGATCGCGTAGAGCGGATTTGTCTGGTCGTTGGTAGTTTGGGTATAAGGGATGAGGAATTTACCATCTTTATAACCAGGGGAGCTGAGGGGAGATGCCCACAATATCCTTTTTTCCCAGATGTACTGGTCGTTATCCATACCGGTCAGCTGAATATACTGCGTACCGAGATCGAGGGAAATCTTGAAGTCTTTGTTTACATCAAAGTCGAAGTTACCTCGGAGGTTATACCTGTTTTTCTTAAACTGCATTTCATCGGAGAAAGGCATGAAGCTGGTATTGAAAAGGCCGCCCTGGTTGAGGTATCCGAAAGACAGGAAGTATTTCACTGCATTCGTTCCCCCGGTAACGTTAGCATTCACCTGTTTCTGTGGTGCCGTCTTTCTGAAGATCTGATCTTTCCAGTTTACATCAGGGTGGAAATATGGATCATAGTAAGGGTTTGGCTTGCCATCGATTGCAGGAGTATGTGCATTCTGATAGTATTTGATGTCTTCAGGAGAGAAGTAGAGTCCGCCGCTTGTAGTCCAGTTGGCATCGCGGTCTTTCACGAACTGGCTCCAGTCCGTATAGCCTTTACCGTATTGCACCCAATAGTTTTCGAATGTCTGTTCATTCTTCAGGGTAGCATACTGGTAGGAGTTGACGAAGTTGGGCATTTTATTGAACTCTGAGTAGGCTGTTTGTGCCGAGGCGCTGATACGCGGTGTACCGGTTTTACCACGTTTGGTGGTAATGAGGATCACACCGTTTGCACCACGCACCCCGTATACTGCCGTAGCAGAAGCATCTTTCAGGATACTCAGTGTTTCTATTTCATTCGGGTCGATATCATTATAGGAATCTCTGGCCACACCATCTACCATCACCAGTGGTGCGGTATTACCGGTGTAGGTTCCTACGCCGCGTACATATAAGGTACTGGCATCTGCACCAGGCTTGCCACTCGTTTGTATGGCGGTAAGGCCCGATAAGCGGCCGGCGAGCGCATTACTGATATTTGCTACCGGCGACTGCACCAGCTCTTTGGAAGAGATAGTGGAGATAGCTGCCGTAACAGATTCTTTTTTCTGCTGACCATAACCTACCACCACCACATCAGTAAGCGAAGTGGACGCCTGCTGCAGTATGATGCTGAAGTTATTGCTGGCGGCCATACTCAGGGACTGTCTGTTATAGCCTATAAATGTTACGATGAGAGAATCCGCATTACCATTGGCGTTGAAGGTAAAATTCCCTTTCGCATCGGTGGTAGCACCGGAAGGAGAATTTTTAACTTTAACCGTAACACCTTGTAGGGGATAATTCTTTTCATCTTTAACGCTACCGCTGATGACTCTTGATTGTGCCGATACCTGCATCGCGGTAGAACTCAATAGCAATAGGGATAGCAGGCACTGTAATTTCTTAGCTTGTGGCATACAGTATACGCTGTTAATTTTGGTTGACATTAAATAAAATAATAGATAGCTGGGACCATGTATTTTCCGGACTAACCTGCTTCCTAAGAAGAGTTAATGCAAAATACCGGCGCGTGGAATAAACGATAAACGCTTACGGGAGGTAAGAGAATCACCATTGCACAACGTGGATTGATTTTGGTAAATAGTAAATAATAAATAATAGCTCCTATACGGAGATTATATCAGCTTGTTATATTGGGTGATTCTCAGGCTACGAATGTATTGCCGGTATTTGAAAATTTCTAATTATTAGCCCTCCAGTATTATTTCTGAAATTTTTAATCTAATTTTCCACCGCTGGATAATTTCCAGAAAACGATTTACATCACCCAGTAATTCTGTAACTGACTTACTTTAAACACGTTATGCAATTAAAAACGGGTAAGGATGAAATCGTGTATCTATTAACGAACGTCCTGGAAAAATTCGAAAGCACTACCGGACAAAAGATTGTTCGCAACTCCAACAGGAAAAATTACGAAGCCATTGCCATTCTACTGAGCGACATCAGTAACCAGTTTCCCTTAAATCAGGCGGCATGGCAGCATCAGTTTTATGAGCCTGATTACAATCCAAAACAATTAACTTATCCTTCCCGTAAATATGATATTACGGGCAACCAGATCAAAGATGCCTGTTATAATCAGATTGTAGCAAAACCAAGGGCTTTTTTGGTAGATGCCTGTTATATATATTTATATGGGGTAGGAAGAAAAGGATTTGAACAACATCCCACAGACCCTTTATTACTTGCGACTGCCCCGGCAACGCCGGTGTCCAATGCCGCTGAAGTGCTTCCAAATCCTCCGGAAATCACTTCCCTGGCAGACAACCAATTTCCAGAAATTTCGCAACCAGTTTTAAATGAATTAGTTACACCTGCTACCCACACACTAACGCCCACCACCCAACGTAGCTGGCAACGTTACGTCATGCCGGCATTACTATGCCTGTTCATCTTTTCAACAGGCATACTGAGCTACCAGTACCTGAGCTTGTATACCAGGTGGACGACTATACGAAAAGATTTCAACCTGATACCTTATCAGCCTACTGCTGCTGAAATCAGCCAGGTAGAAGGATTATGGCAATGTTATACGGGATCACCGCAGGCAAGGGTATCACAACCAGACCGCTATCACCTGGTAGTGCCCAATATTATAGAAGTAAAGTACAAAGACGGGTACTTTACCTACAAACGTTATGGCGCCAATTTTAACCATAGCGGATATATCCAGTTTGAAGGCCCCGGAGTAATTTCCATACATACCTGCCTGATCAATTATGATGGTAAATTATCTTCTCCAAGGCATAGCCTGATGCAGCTACAGGGCGAAAACAGCCGCCAGGATGCTATTTCAGCCTCCTGGAATTTTGACGCCGGGAATAACAATAAGATCATAGGTATCAGGGAAGTATATACGAAAATCGGGAAAGGTGGCAGCGTGCAGGAAATTCTCAACTCAGTGGAAACCGCTGCCTGTCATTGTAAAATTATCAGCTGGCAACAGCAAGACGGCCAAACCTCCACCTATTACCTTAAAAACGTAAGACTGGAAAGCCTGCCCGATTCCACACTCCATAATCTGCTGGATGAGAAGAGTATGATTTCGGCGTACCCGCAGGACAGCCTGATACAAACCAGGCCGCTCCCACTGGTGGGCAACGGCTTAGAATGGAAATCCTGACATTGCGATGGCATTACAGCAGATATACTGATATTTAAGATAACAGAACAGTCATAAAATTCTTGTAAGGAAGATGATCAGCGGCAATAATTTATGTCGCAATTGTACTATCTTGTTATCAGGATACAACAGGTCCGATAAAGTGCATTCCTAACATTAAAAGATGTACGTAGAAATCAGGTAGCAGATTACAACGCAAAATATGAAGTAAAAAACAGGGCTTGAAAAGGGCCTTGAATGAAAAGCCTCCCATAAAAGATGGGAGGCATAGTTTCCAGTTTTGCTTATGAGAATAGAAATATTAAACAAAATAATCTTAATCCTGCTTAAATGCAAGTCATCATCCCAGATATGATATAATATTCTTCAAGAAATTACAGAAACAACCCAAGTAGCGGGGAATTAAGCACCTATACATTTGGGAGATAACCAACTTAAACACCTGTCTTACTTATCAAGACCCTGCTAATGTACGCGGATATTGCGTTAGCGGATTTAATCCCTGTTGAATTTATTATCTTGCCGGTATGAATATTCCATTAACGACGACCCGACTCTCATTGGCCGCATTAACTGTTGGTGACGCTGCATTTATTCTCGAACTGGTGAACACCGAAGGTTGGAAAAAATTTATCGGGGAACGCCATGTATACAATCTGGAGGATGCCATCGGGTATATCACGAAGATTACCGGCAATCCGGATATTCAGTATAAGGTAGTAAGAACTATTGAGAATTCCATGCCTGTTGGCATAATTACCTATATAAAGCGTACTTATTTGCCTCATCCGGACATTGGCTTTGCCTTTTTACCTATGGGAACCGGCCAGGGATACGCTTTTGAAGCTGCCAGTGCTTTCCTTGACCTGTTAAAGGCGCAATCGGTGCCAGTCGTTTATGCTACCACATTTCCAGATAACATCAGATCCATGCAATTGTTGGGGAAATTGGGATTTTCTTTTTCTACCGTGCTGCACCGCGAAGATGCCACCGTTAATTTATTTGAACTGCAACTGGGCTAACCGCCGCCCCTGCGGACAGCGGTAGCCATATAAATATTATAATGCCGGTGTAATCACCACCTTCCTGAACTCTATAGGACCATGATCTCCCTGGAAGTAGATCGGGCCCGCCTCTCCTTCAGCACTATCCAGCGCTCCACCGGTAATACCCGGAATCTCCTGGTTGCTGATCACGGTTTTGCCATTCACCACCACGGTTACCATACGGCCAATCAGGGTGATATCATAGCTCTGCCATTTATCAGGGCCCAACGCCTCAATATCGCTAGGGGCCAGGAACCCGTAGATACCACTGAATAATACAGATGACGGATGTGCCCCTTTAGGACTGTCCTCTATCTGTGTTTCATAACGGCCGCGGAGATATACGCCACTGTTACTTCCTTTCTGGTAGCGGAATTCTACATGCAGCTTGAAGTCATTGAATTTCTTTTCAGAGATCAGGTTTACACCGGAATGCGGACTGGTGAGAATACCGTCTTTCACAATCCATTGGTTATTGGCTCCCATTGGCTTCCAGCCGGTAAGGTCCTTGCCATTGAAGAGATTCTCCGGCTTACCCCATTTAGGCGCCGTTTCCCTTCTCAGCATAGGCGCACGTACTCCCTTGTAGGAATAAGTTTTCCCTTCACTGGTAGTCACAGTACCGGTAATGGTTTCGCCAGACACCATGCCTTCTATCACAAAATCCTGGTTGCCACCTTCCCATTGCGGCGGAATAGTGAAACTGAATTTTCCTTTATCAAAATTTACTTTCGACACCGGGCGGGCACTACCGGAAGTACCTACAAAATATCCTACCAGGGTACGGGTACCAGATAGCTTTACTTCCAGCCAGCTGGGAAGCACCTTCCCATTTTCATCTACGGAAATATCCCAACGACCAATCAGCTCATGCCCATTTACATCTTCTGCAACGGCATTCATTTTATCAGCCTTTACTACTGCACCGGCTGTGCCAATCTGGCCCAGCATCAGCATACAGCTTAATCCTGCCAGGTAAATTTTTCTTTGCATATGCTTAGTTTTTTGCATGTTCACTTAGTGATCAAACAAGATAATACTTATTTCTATCTATTACAATGCATTGATTTTTACTTTCTCACCGGAAATTATACCTTTACAGCAAACGATTGCATAAACTAACAGCATGAAAGAAAGCGCGATATTCCAGTTCAACACAGATATTCCATGGGAAGCCACTGCACCGGGTTTGCAGCGACAGATATTCGGTTACGACGACCGTGTCATGCTGGTAAAAGTAAAATTTGAAAAAGGAGCGGTAGGCACCATGCACCAGCACCCACATACGCAGGTGACCTATGTAGAAAGCGGTGCTTTTGAATTCACCATCGGCGCTGAAACTAAAATTATCCGTGCCGGCGACGGATGCTATATGCCTTCCAATGTAATGCACGGCTGTACCTGCCTCGAAGCTGGTGTACTGATAGATACGTTTAGCCCTCACCGTGAGGATTTTCTGAAATAGTATTTGTAAGATTTTAGGTAGATAGATTATTTTTGCGGCATGAAAAATTTCCTGCCGCTTACCCTCCTTTTGCTGTTCATTACAGCAACTTCCCATGCTCAGTCACTATACTCAAAGGCTTATGGTAATCCTTCCCATTCACCTGTTATTTTCCTGCATGGTGGCCCAGGTAACAGCAGTGTATTTTTTCAGGCTAACGCCGCTCAGGCGCTGGCAGAGAAAGGTTTCTATGTAATCGTCTACGATCGCCGCGGAGAAGGCCGCTCCGCCAACCCGCAGGCGAAAATGAACTTCCGGGAATACCTCGCCGACATCGACAGCATCTACCAGCAGTACCACCTCAAAAAGGCCACTCTCATCGGCTTCAGCTTCGGTGGACTCATCACCGCGAAATACACGGCAGCACATCCGGAAAAAGTGAGCCGGGTAATACTTGTCAGCGCACTCGTTGACCAGCAGGCAACCTATAATACCATATTTAACAGGTGCTCCGATATCTACCTGAAAAAGAAAGATACTGCTGCCCTCGCCGATCTGAAAAAAGTGCAGCAACTGGATTACAACACACTGGAATACCGCACCCGGATTTTCCAGCATGCTTCCAACAATAAATTCTTTACCGTACCGGAGCCCAATGAAATGGCACGTGCAATTCGCGCCAGGAACGATACCAGCAACCTGATTAAATCCTACGTAAAGAATACTTCGGCGGTTGCTACTTTCTTCGCGAATGACAGTCTGCATAACTTCAGCAGCCTTCCTATCCTTTCCAGCATTGTAAAAACCGGAATTCCTGTTTACGCCATCTACGGTGATCATGACATGATCTTCTCTCCCGGCCAGTTACAACAGCTGAAAAAAGTAATTGGAAGCGGACACCTTACCATGGTTAGCAATGCCTCCCATACTGTATTTGATGATAATCAGCCTGAATTTCTGGCGGCTGCGCAGGGGTATTTAAAATAAATCAGTGCCTGACCAGTTTGGCCAGCGATGCATAGGTGGCATCATAGTCATCATAGCGCTGGCCATTTACAAAGAAGGTAGGGGTACCATTGACGCCGCTACGGAGTCCGCCAGTAAAGTCTTTCTCTACCGTGCCCATCGTATCCTGACTTTGCCAGTCACGCTCAAACCTGGGCATATCCAGCTGTAATTCCTCTGCAAAGCGTAACAGGGTCTGGACGCTCAGTGCGGCCTGGTTTTCAAAAATGAGATCGTGCATTTCCCAGAATTTATCCTGGTGGGTAGCTGCTTCGGCGGCCAGGGCCGACATCATTGCAGCCGGGTGGATCTCCTGCAGGGGGAAATTGCGGAACACGAACAATATCTGGTCTCCATGGTGCTGCAATAATTTTTTCACCAGCGGGTAAGCCTCTCCACAGCTGGGGCATTGATAATCTCCATATTCTACCAGTACTATACTGGCGTTCGGGTTACCTGTTGTATGATCATGTGGCGTTACTGCTGCTTTCAGGTGGGCCATAGGTTATTTTTTACCGTTATTTAATTTATCCAGTGCATCGAGGATACCGTCTGCACCCGGGTTGATACCATCCGGAGATAGGTAACTCCATTGAATGATACCGTTGCCATCGATCACAAAAAGGGCCCGGTGGGCTTCTCCTTCTTTGTCATCATAAATACCATAAGCCTTTGCCACGGCACCTTTGGGTTCAAAGTCGGCCAGCAGCGGAAAGTGCAGGTGCCTGTTCTCCGAAAAGGCCATGTGGCACCATTTACTGTCTACCGAAATACCGAGCAGCTCAGCTCCAGCCTCATGGAATATCTTTAACGTTTCATTATATAATGCCAGCTGATCGGAGCATACCGGGCTCCAGTCTGCCGGATAAAATGCAATAATCAGGGATTTCCCTTTGAAATCCGCGAGCTTCAAACGCTGATCCGGCGTGGAATACAGCTCAAAATCCGGGGCTTTTGTTCCTGGTGCTAAAATCATAAATAATCAGTTCATTTATTACCTGTTAACAGTCCTGTTTCGGTTTTGTTCTTGTGGCCGGCCGTAATGCAGTGTTTCCTTTTTCTGTGGTTTTTTAGTAATCTTGAGTTCAAATAAAATGTATCAATGAAGCGGATACTTCAACGGTTTACCGTTCTCTCTATTATTACCATACTGCCCTTTGCTCATTTACTGGCGCAGAAACAATACCTGTTGCTGGGTACCTATACCAACAGCGGCAAGAGTAAAGGTATTTACGTATATCAGTTTAATTCCGCTACCGGAGCAGCTTCGGAAGTGAGCAATGTGGTTACCGGCAATCCCTCGTTTGTAACGGTGTCGCCGGACAATAAAAAGGTATATGCTGTTAATGAAGATAATGGACCGGGAAGTGTTTCCTCCTTTTCTTTTGATAAATCCAGCGGCAAACTGACGCTGATCAATAAAGTACCTTCTCGGGGAGAAGCCCCTTGTTACGTATCTGCCAGCAAAAACGGCAAATTCATTGCGGTCGCCAATTACAGCTCCGGCAATTACCTGGTATACCCCGTAGATGCCAATGGTAAAATCGGCACGCCCGTAGAAAACAGGCAGGACGTAGGTACCGGCCCTAATAAGGACAGACAGGAAAAAGCGCACGCACATGCGGCCTACTTCTCTCCTGACGGCAAATATTTATTTGCCAATGATCTTGGTACAGATAAAGTGATGGCCTACAACTTCAATGACGCCACCGGTAAACTGAGTCCTGTTGCACCGCCTTTCGTCACTGTTAAAGCGGGTAGCGGGCCACGTCATATGGTTTTTGATGCAGCAGCAAAATATGCCTACCTGATGACAGAAATGGGCGGCGAGGTAATCGTCTATAAATATAATAATGGCACTTTTAAAGAGCTGCAAACGATTTCCAGCCATCCGGCAGATTTTAAAGGTACCATTGGCTCTGCCGATATTCACCTCTCTCCTGATGGTAATTTCCTGTATGCCTCCAACCGCGGCGATGCCAACTCTATCGCAATCTTCAGTCGAGATAAAAATACCGGCCTCCTGAAATTATTAAAGGTGGAGCCTACCAAAGGCATTATGCCACGTAACTTCAACTTCGACCCAAGTGGTAACTTCCTGCTGGTAGCACATCAGCAGAGTAACGATGTAGTGATATTCAGGGTAGATAAGAAAACGGGGATGTTAACGGATACGGGCAAACGAATTGAAGTAGGTAGCCCGGTTTGTGTAACGTGGATTAAGTAAGGAGCTTAATGAATTTTGCAATTTTTTTCGGTTTTTGAGCATGCCTTCGGCATGCTCAAAAACCGAAAAGAGGCCCCAGCCTTCGGCTGGGGCCTCTTTTCGGTGGGTATACCATTATTTAATATTACTTAGTTCATTTTCCAGCCTGGAAATCCTGGACTTATAGAGTTCGATCCGGCTTTTCAGGCGATTGGTTCTCATTTCTTTCAGGGTAGCTTCTGAATGTGCTACTTTGGTTTGGGCACTGGCGCGTAAGGCCGCAATCCGTTCTTTTCTTTTGTCTTTCAGACTGGCAATTTCTTTTTCCAGCTTAGCTTTATCGGCCTCGGCAGCGGTACGGATCTTAGCCCGGTCGGCCGCTATCTGTTCATCAATAGCCTCCACCTGCTCATCTGAGAATTTTTCATATTCGTAATCCACGTCTGTGCGGGTAACGCTGCCACCCAGACTTTTAACATAGGAGTCAACGAACACTTCGTTATCCTCATCCACCTCAGCGATAAGGGCGGTATAACCTGGCTGCAGCTCTCCGGCTATTTTATTGCTGAATTCCTGTGTAAAGCTATAGTAGTTACTTTCCCAGATGGCCCCGCTGATGGTACCCACCAGCATCCCCGCCAGGATACCCACCGGACCGGCAAAAGCGCCAATCAGGGTACCAAGCGCCATGCCGGACAAGGCACGCACGCCTTCGGTGGTGCTGTCTGTTTCCAGCAGGGAGGTTTCTCCGTTTGCATTCTTTTTTACCAGCGCACTCTCATAGATGGTAATATCTCCGATAGACTCCAGCTGGGTAAATCTTTTCAGTGCGGCAACTGCCTGGGATTCCTGTGGAAAAGTGGCGATGATAATATTTGTCATTGGGAAATTTTTAGTGTGAGACGTGTATTATCATCAACAAGGCAGCAGTGAAATTGTTGAGCGGGGTACTATAAACGAAAAAGGACGACCCGGGGTGGCCGCCCTAATTCTATTTCAACACACAAATTATTTGGCAAATATAACCGTTTTAAGAATATCTCCTTTCCTGCTGATAGCTTGTACCTGCACATTTTCCGGAAGTATGGAAAAAGTAAGGAATCCTTGTATATGTTCAAAGAAATCGTACTTACCACGAGGCTGTAATGCTTCACTGGCTTCAGATCCGGCGCCCGAAATAAAATGGTGGGTGTATCTGTCTTTGGGATGATAGTACTGTAAATGATGTTCGTGGCCACTTATATACATGTCAACTTTATACTTTTCAAGTAGTGGTTCCAGGGAATAACGGATATTGGGGGTTTCCAGTGCCCTGTTGCCGGCAGTATAACATGGGTGGTGCCCGATAACGATTTTCCAGCGGATATTACTGCTGGTATCTGCCAGGGTTTTCTCCAGCCAGCGCTTCTGGGCAGTGCTATCCTGTGCACGCAGTTCATCGCCGTAAGAAGAGGTATAAGCCTCAGGATCAAGGGTATTGGTATCAATGAATACGAACAGTGCTTCCTGGTTACCGCTGATCTTACGTTTGATGGAATAGTACCTGGCTGGCATATGCCAGCGCTGACTTACCTTGGAATAATCTACTTCCGCCTGTGCATTGCCGTGATAGTCGTGGTTGCCCAACACCGCATACCAGGGGCGGTGCAGCGGGTACTGATAGAAGACATCCTCGAAAGAAAGGCGCCAGAGCGGATCCTGGGTGCTGGCCACGCCATCAGGGTAGATATTATCGCCGGTAGCGATGATAAACTCAGCTCCATTGCCGGTAACGGCTTCCGCCAGGGTGGCTGCCACATCTTTCTGGAAGTATTCCCCTCCCCTGCCGAAATCGCCGATAACGGCGAATTCGAAGGCACCTTCCCGGCTGATCTGGCCGGGAATAAAGCCGCCTCTATAGCCTTTGTCGTATTCCTTGTAGTACTTTTTCGTTTGTGCGGAGGCGTTAAGGGCGGTGGCGCAAAGAAGTAATAAAAATAATTTCTTCATATATAGATAATTGTTTACTAGCATGCGCCTACGGCGCTGTTTTTTCTCGCAAAGCAGCATAAGCAGCAGAGCAGCAAAGGCTTATGTTTTGTCCGTTAAAGTTTGCAGATAAACTAAACAACAAAATACTGGTCTTTGCTGCTCTGCTGCTTATGCTGCTTTGCGAGCCCAATTTAAGTGCCGAAGGCACCTATGAAATCATATTATTTGTAACCTTCGTTCTGGGTCAGGTTACCATTAAGGGTAATCTCTGTTGCCGGGATCGGGTAGATACGTTTTCTAATATCCGCATCTGTTTTGAAGCCCCACTGTCCTTCGTATTTACCGAAGCGGATCATGTCATTCCTGCGCCATGCTTCCCAGGCCATCTCACGGGCTCTTTCTTCCAGCAGTTCATCTAAGTTAATACCGCTTACCAGTGTGGTTTTTGCACGGGTACGGATTTTATTTACCAGTACATCCGCAGTTTGCAGTTCGCCGGCAACGGTAGTGGCAGCGGCGCCACGAAGAATAGCTTCGGCCTTCATCAGCATAACATCTGCCAGACGAAATACCGGTACATCATTATTGGAATTCCTGGTACTCGGGTTGGTATTCTTATCAGGATAATATTTTATACTTCTTACCCCTCTTGCCTTACCCAGTTCATCGTTACCAACATCCATGGTTTCCACCTTTTTCAACGGCATCTCCGGGCTGAATTCCAGCTGCCATTTGATGGTAGTAGCGCCGTCGCTGCCGGTATAGGTATCGTCCAGCCCCTTTTTGGTGGTACTGATCAGGATAGGCGTTCCGTCGAAGTTATATTGCTTACCCGCCAGCCAGGTAGCATTTCTTACATCTCCCGGCAGATTAAACTTCTGGTAGAAAGAAGCAATGGTACTCATCGCAATACTCGGACGGAAAGGCAGCTGATATTTTGCCTGCAAACCTGTGTGCAGCCCGAAACGGCCAAACTGGTTACCCTCGATAACATTGGCATCGTAAGGGATGGCGAAGATGGTTTCTGTAATCTGCGGACCATTGTCAGGCGCAAAGATGCTGACATAATCGCTGGTCAGGGAAAACTTATTGGAAGCCAGGATACTGTCGCCCATGGCTACAGACTCCGTATACATATTTTTACCGATATATACCTGTGCGTTGAGGTACATCTTTTGCAGGATAGCGAAGGCCAGCCATTTTGTAGGACGGCTATACGTAATCTGGCCGGTAGTACTGCTCAGTATCGGCAGCACGGCTTTCAGCTCAGATTCAATAAAAGCGAAGATCTCCGCACGGTTCGACTGCTTCGGCAGTTCCGTTGTTTTGAATTTTGTAATCAGCGGGATGTTGGCGTACAGGTCCATCATAAAATAATAGTACAGTGCGCGCATTGCCCTGATATCCGCTAAGGCGCCAGGTTTGCTGTCGCTCTCCGGCGCAGCCTGAAACAGCTCATAGATACGGTTGCAGGCATTGATACCTCCGAAACCCCACTGCCATACGCTGCGTACGGTAGGGTGGTCCTGCGTATAGGTGTGCAGGTGAAGGAAGCGGTATTGGCCACCATCATCGTAGTTACCATCGCGGGCAGGTATAATGGCTTCATCTGTAGAAAGCTCCTGCAAACGCCAGTAATCAATGGCAAAGGATGTTGCCAGCTGAGAATAGATAGGACCCGAAGCTGCAATAAACCCTTCCGGCGTGGTAGGGAAATTATCCTTCACATATTCCGATTCCACTTTTACGTCCAGTTTGGTACATGCTGTTGTCAGCGCTAATCCGCACAAGGCGCTATATAAAAATATCTTCTTCATAAATTATCATATTATACTTTTAGAATGAAGCATTCAGACCCACCAGGAATGAACGTGTCTTTGGATAAAAGTTATTATTGTCAATACCCGGTGTAAGTCCGCCCATATTGATTTCCGGGTCAATACCACGATAATTGGTGATCACAAAAAGATTGTTACCGGAAACGTATACACGTAATCTCTTGATATATGGATTATGCATCGGTACATTATATCCCAGGGTAGCATTATCCAGACGCAGGTAACTGCCACTTTCGATATACCTGTCGCTCAAGAGGTAAGCCCTGTCATCTTTTGCTGATTCGGTAAGAGAGAATTTAGGCAGATTGGTTTGTGTAGAACCATATGGTACGTTGAGGTTAGCCAGCGTAGCGTTCAGGATCTTATTACCGTAAACGCCTCTCAGGAAGAAGTTCAGGTCAAAGTTTCCATAGGTGAAGGTATTGCTCCAACCATATAACAGCTTAGGCTGTGCATTACCAGTTTGTACCAGGTAGGTGCTGTTGTACTCATGCGAAAGGGTACCATCAGGTTTATAGAACTGAGACAATCCGTCCTTATCTTTTCCTGCGAAACGCATCGTATAGAATGTGCCCAGCGGCATACCTTCCAGCAGTCGCTGAGAGTAGTTGCCCGACTGCCCGCGACCGCCCAGGTCAGCAGTTTCAATATATTTTACTTTGAAGATATCATTGGACAGGGAAACGATTTCGTTCTTGTTATGCGCGATGTTGGCGCTGGTAATCCAGGTAAATTTACCACTACGTACAGGCGTTGCGTTTATCTGCAGCTCTATACCTTTGTTCGACATCTTTCCAACATTTGCCAGCATAGTTGGCACCACACTGATGGAAGGTACGTTGTAAGAGTAGATCAGGTCAGAGGTAATTTTGTTGTATACGTCTAAAGAGAAGCCCAGTCTGCCTTTCAGTATAGTCATATCAATACCGGCATTGGTCATGGCAGTGCTTTCCCACTTCAGGTTAGGGTTATCATTCTGCACCGGTGCAATACTGCTGAGGATCTGGCCATTATAGTAGAATTTACCGGAGAGGTCGTAACGAAGCGTAGCAATCAGCGGGTCGAAGCCCAGTGAGTTACCGGTAACGCCATAGCCTATACGCAGTTTCATATCATCCAGCCATCCTGCACCAGCCATGAAGGATTCCTTACTGATTTTCCAGGCACCGGAAACTGCCGGGAATAAGGCCCAGCGGTTGTTTATGCCAAAAGCCGAAGAACCATCTTCACGTAAGGAAACCTGTAACAGGTATTTATCTTTATAACCATAATTAGCACGGCCATAGAAGGAAATAAAGCGAAGTGTAGAGATCCTGGTGGTGCCATAATTAGGTACATAGCCATTCAGGGCACTGCCGAAGCTCAGGTTATCACCTTTGGTAGCGTCGGAAACGAAGTTCTGGTTGGAGGTCTGGAAACCGTCACCTTTGCGGTCTTCCTGCCAGGAATAACCTGCCAGTAACTTCAGGTCGTGGTCGCCGAATTTAGCGCCATAGTTGAAGTAGGTCTCGAGTAACTTACGTGTATTCGTAAAGGCACTGCGGATGGCGCGGCCATTCAGGCCTTGTGCCAGCCCGGAAGCACGGCCATTATAGATATCCCTGTTAATCTGTTCGTCCTGCAGGGAGAGGTTTACCGTATAGGTCAGGCCTTCCAGCAGTTTGAGTTCAGCGCGGGCGTTACCCAGCATGGTTTTGGTTTTCGTACGATCGCTGTTGTTAACGATCAGTGATACCGGGTTGAGATAATCCCTGGTACGGGTCCAGTCTTCCTTAAAGGTACCATCTGCATTTTTTATGTTAGAGGTAGGGAGATAGGTCAGCATATTCAGAAATACCAGATCAGGGATGCGGTCCTGGGTGGAGATGCTGTTACTGATGCCCAGGTTGAGTTTCAGGCGATCGTCGAAAGCACGTTGTTCCAGGTTCGCACGAACGTTGAGGCGTTCCATGTCTGAGCCTTTCATGATACCATTGTTTTGCAGGTAGTTAACGCTACCATCAAACACTGTTTTTTCGTTACCACCGCCAAAAGAGATATTGTGGTTATGGGAGAATCCCTGACGGGTTACTTCCTTCTGCCAGTTGGTATTGGCGTTGTTCTCATCGCTTGGAGCAAGTGTATTGCTGTTAGCTTTGAGAAAGTTACGCAGTTCATCCGCAGATAACATCTGTATACTGTTACTAACATTTTCTACTGCTGCATAACCATTATAGCTTACCCAGCTTTGTCCGGGTTTGGCATGGCGGGTGGTGATCATGATAACACCGTTGGCTGCACGGGCGCCATAGATAGCAGTAGAAGCCGCATCTTTCAATACGTCCATGGATACGATATCGGCAGGAGAAATCAATTGAATAGAAGCGCCTGGCACGCCATCAATAACATAGAAAGGTTGCTGTGCCTCACCGCTACGAAAAGTGGAAGGGCCTCGGAGGATCACGCTGGGCGTAGCATTCGGATCACCGCTACGGGTGATGTTCAGTCCGGGTACCTTTCCTTGCAGCAGCTGTTCCGGAGAGTTGAATACACCCGTGTTGAAACTTTCGCTGCCAACATGTGATACGGCGCCGGTAAGGTCACCTTTGGTAGTTTGGCCGTAACCTACTACCACCACGCTGTTGAGCATACTGGTATTGGCATCCAGGCTAACGTTAATGCTTGTACGTCCGTTAAGTCCGATACGTTGTGTTTTATAACCGATGAAGCTCAGTATAAGTGTGTCCGTTGCAGGATCTGCCTGAATACTGAAGTTTCCTTTTGCACCGGTAATAGCGCCGGCATTGCTGCCTTTTACAACGATATTGACGCCAGGAAGCGGTGTAGCAGAGCTTTTCTCCATAACAATACCGGAAACTGCTACGGTGGCTTTTTCTTTACGGATAATAATCACACCTTCATTGATGGCATACTGGTAGCCGGTGCCTTTGAGCAGACTACGCAGCACCTGTTCAACAGGTTGATTGCTGATATCGAGTGCAGCTACTTTCACGCGTTCCAGTGCTGCCGCTTCGTATACAATGTCAATTCCGGCTTCTTTACGCAGCTGCTGTAATGCCTGTGTAAGGGAACCTTCCTTCACATGTAACTGCTGTATCAGCGTATGCTGTTGCTGTGCGCTGGCATTTTCTGCGAAACACACCAGCATAAGGGCATAGAGGGCCCTGGTACAAATTTGCTTTGTACCGGCTTTCTTTAAATTTGAAATCATATCAGGCCAGGTTAATTTTTAATTTCGGGATGATCTGACTAAATAAATATCAGGTTGTTGTTGAATAATTGCTACTTTATTTGCTACCAGGTCTTGCAATACATGTACTACCTGTTCAATTTTCAATTTAGTATTGAAAGAACCGCTGATACGGAGTTCCAGCGGCGCCTCCAAGGTGAATCTGACAGGGTAGTAATGTTCCAGTACAGTTAAAACTTCTGCCAATGGCATATTTTCAAAGTTGATTCTGTTATTTTTTAATCCTTCTACATCCTGTGTTCCGGTGGTCATCTGACAGGTGTAATTATTTTTCTGCACCTGCATCTGCTGGTGCTCCGTCAACACGCCCATTACCTGCGATCCTTTACTGATGCGTACCTTACCGGTACTTACACCAATGGTAACAGCGGAATGCTGTTCATATGCCTGTATATTAAAAGAGGTACCCAATACATCCACCTGTAAACTGTCAACGGCTATACGGAAAGGGTGTGCATCATCTTTATATACATCAAAAAAAGCTTCTCCCTGTTGCAAACGCAGGCTTCTGTCTGACGTGAAATTTTCTGCGTACTCAATAGTGGCATCAGGCCCCAGCCAGATGGTACTATTATCGGGAAGACGGATTTGCTTACGTTCACCGATATTGGTATGCAGGGCAATATAATTCACGCGTCCGGCGGGCTTTGTAAACCACCAGTATGCGGCGCCTGTCAGAAACAACGCTACTGCCGCAGCTGCCGCCATACGACGTATAGTCATAAAGGTTACACGGCCATTCGGCTGACCGGTTCGCTGGCGAAGCTCGAGCAACATCGCTTTACGGAGTTGTTCCTTTTGCCTTCCTGCAGGCATTTCTCCCGGAAAGGGCTGCTGTCCGGCCATATGGTCCAGCCATTGCTCCAGCACCGCCGCGTCTTTATCTTCACCGGCGAGGTGTTGTGATATTAATTTTCTGAGTTGTTGAAGATCCAAAATCCCGCTTGTTTGAAGTAAAGTTGCACAAGCACATCTTTTTAACTATTCAAAAAACGGAGTTAACATTATGGTAATATTGGAAGGAAGTTGATCAGATAAAAAGGAGGAGACGATGTAGCATAGGGCGAGCTTTTTTGTAGGCATTGCCCAGCTGATTCCGAACCGTTTGTTCTGCCGTTCCGCTTCTGGCGGCAATTTCGCGGATACTCAGTTCATCGAAATGGTACCACTCAAATACTTGTCGCTCTTTTTCAGGAAGCTGACGCAGGTCGTTATGAAAATGGCGTAACAGGTCTTTTTGTTCTATACTGACCTGGGAGAGTGCAGTACGCAGGTCGCTGTATTCAATGAATTTCTCCAGGTGTTTCTCTTTCAGTCCCTGGTCGCGGAAGCGGCGAAGGATCAGTTTACGTATGGCGCTGAAGAGGTAATATTGGATATCCGTTTGCAGTTCAAGGTGATCGCGGCGTTCCCAGATACTGGTAAAGAGGTCCTGCACAAGATCCTGTGCATCAGCCTGACTTTCCAGTACCCTGGCCGCATATACGAACAGCTCTTCCCACCAGGCATTGAAAATAGCTTCAAATGCCTTGAAATCGCCTGATTTCAGGCGATCTACCAGCTGTATGTCTGTTGGTTGCGGCATATTTTAAAAACGGACGCAGCAAATTTAAAAGACGGGGATTAGAGAAAAAATAGCTGGGGAGAATGATAGCATTGTGTTAACATTGGCGGATGCCAGTGATTATGTTTTATTGTCTTACTCTTTTTTCCAATGCCTTCGGCATTGGAAAAAAGAGTAACTCTCTCCCCCGCCTCCGGCGGGGGAGAGAGTTACTCCCGGTAAATATCAATGAGAAAGCCGGCTAAGAGACGGTTATGTATCGGGCACATGATACGTAAGCGTTTCTTAGCCGGCTAATAATGTTATTAAAAATTATTCGGTAATCAGCGAAGCGAGTGCTTCTTTGGAGAAGCCTTTCAGTTCTTCATGTCTGCCTTCTTTAATTTTTTTCACCCAGTTAGGATCCGAAAGTAAAGGGCGGCCTACGGCTACCAGGTCAAAATCGCCACGATCGAAGCGGCGGAGGAGTTCCTCGAGGCCGCTGGGCTTGGAGCTCTCTCCTGCAAATGCGGCCAGGAATTCGCCGTCGAGTCCTACAGAACCTACGGTGATAGTGGCTTTGCCGGTAACTTTTTTAGCCCATCCTGCGAAGTTGAGGTCGCTGCCTTCAAATTCAGGTTCCCAGAAGCGACGTTGGGAAGCATGGAAGATGTCCACACCGGCATCGGCCATTGGCTGCAGCCAGGCTTCCAGCTCAGAAGGATTGGCAGCCAGTTTATGGGTATAGTCCGCAGGTTTCCATTGCGATAAGCGGAGAATAACGGCGAAGTCCTCTCCTACACTTCTTCTTACTTCCTTAATAACTTCCAGCGCAAAGCGGCTTCTTTCTGCCAGGGTTTTACCACCCCATTTATCAGTACGGTCGTTGGTACCTTCCCAGAAGAACTGATCTATCAGGTAACCGTGCGCACCGTGAATTTCCACTGTATCGAAGCCCAGCTGTTTAGCTTCAGCAGCGGCTTTCCCGAAGGCGGCGATGGTATCTGCAATGTCTTTATCTGTCATGGCCTTACCATTTTCCAGCGCAGGGTGCTGGCGTCCGGAAGGGCCTTCGAACGGTGTTGGAGGCACCCAGCCGGAATGGTGGTTGTTCATTACACCCATATGCCATATTTGTGGTCCCATCTGGCCGCCTGCCTGGTGAACGCCATTGATCACCTGTTGCCAGCCCTGCAAGGCTGCTGCTCCATAAAAATGGGGCACATTGGGATCATTGGAGGAAGAAGGGCGATCGATTACCGTTCCTTCAGAAAGAATCAATCCTACTTCACCGAAAGCACGTGCACTGTAATAGGCCGCTACGTTGGCGGTAGGTACCCCTCCCGGGGAGAATGACCTTGTCATAGGCGCCATCACGATGCGGTTACGCAGGTGCAGCGATTTAAGGTCGAATGGTTTGAATAGGTTTCCTGTGTTCATGATTTGTCTGTTGTTTAAAAGCCATCTTAATAGCTTAATTCTACTATCTGTCTTACTTTATCAGGCGTAATATTTTTTCTTTCTCCCATGGTGGTCCAGCCTCTTTCGATGAAACGTTTTTCGATGAAGTCGGCTGTTTTAGCGTATTCGGTTGTGTAGGAAGATAATTTCATATTCATTCCCATTTTGTCGAAGAAGCTGATCGTGGCGTCTATAGCTTGTTTGGCTACAGTGTCAATATCATCTCCCTGGATATTCCATACGCGTTTACCATACTGGGCCAGCTTTTCTTTTTTGGTCTCAAACATCACCTTGTACAGGTTAGGGCCGATGATGGCCAGTGTACGGGCATGGTCGATATCATACAGTGCGGTGAGTTCATGGCCAATCATGTGGGTTACCCAATCTGTCGGAACACCTTTCTGTATCAGGCCATTGAGAGCCATGGTGCAGCTCCACATGAAGTTAGATGCAAGCGTATAGTCGTCCGGGTTATCCACCACTGCTGGTCCTACTTCTACCAGTGTTTGCAGGATACTTTCCGCAAAACGGTCCTGGAGGTAAGCGCCGGCAGGATAGGTCAGGTATTGTTCCAGCACGTGTGTATAAGCGTCTATGACACCGTTTTGCAACTGACGTTTAGGCAACGAGGTTATTACCGTAGGGTCACAGATAGAAAACTGCGGAAACAGCGCCGGGCCACCGAAAGAAAGTTTTTCGTGTGTAGCCTTGATGGTAACCACAGAACCGGAGTTCATTTCACTACCGGTAGCTGGCAGGGTGAGTACGGAACCGAAAGGAATGACGTTATCCTTGATACGGATATGTTTTTGGAGGATATCGATCGGGTTGCCGTCAAATTTCACGGCAGCAGATACGAATTTAGCGCCATCGATAACAGAACCACCGCCTACGGCCAGTATGAAGTTGAGGTCTTTTTCACGGATCAGCGTTACCGCTTTCATCAGTGTTTCGAAATGAGGATTCGGTTCTATACCTCCAAACTCAGTAATATCAAAGCCTTTCAGTGCATCAGTCACCTGTTCATAAATACCGTTCTTAAAAATACTGCCACCGCCGTATAGGAGGATGATCCTGGCATTGGCCGGAACGAGGTCTTTCAGTTTGGCGATCTGTCCTTTACCAAATACCAGGTTAGTAGGATTATAGAATTCGAAATTCAGCATGGTTTAATCTTTTTGTTTAAAATGCAGACGATTGCTAACGCCTGTGAGGAAATAACAAATATCCGCAGGCCGGGGTTGAAAGAAAGTGACGTATATCACAAATATCCGTCAAGTCCGGCTGCTATTGGTCTTCTGCGCCACAGCCCAGCTGAACGATCAGCTGGTTCAGCGTTTTGACCAGCTGGCTGAGATCTGCCACGGATATCTGGTCGGAAAGCAGGCAGCCCGACATATCCTGCGGGATATCTGCCGCTTTTTCCTTTAGTTTCTTACCTTTTGCAGTAAGGGTAACGATCACTCTGCGTTCATCTTCCGGACACTTTTTCCTGTTGAGCAGCCCCATGGTTTCCAGCCGCTGGAGCAGCGGCGTCACCGTATTGGTATTGAGCAACAGCTTTTCCACGATATGACGTACGGGTACATGGTCCTCTTCCCATAATACCAGCATAACCAGGTATTGCGGATAGCTAAGCCCCAGCTCGTCCAGGTAGGGTGTGTATTTCCGGATAATCAGCCTTGATGCCGCATATACCGGAAAACAAATCTGATCAGAGAGTTTGAGTGATGATTCCAATGTTATTTTTTTTAGTGTTACACCAGGGTCAGTGTCACGTCCACATTATTGCGTAGTGCATTGGAGTAAGGACATACCTGATGTGCTGTTTCCAGCAATTTTTGTGCTTCGGCCCTATCCAGCTCAGGGATGGTAACATCCAGGTGTACCTCCAGTTTAAAGCCCGGGTCCTGCTTCTGTAAACCCACAGTGGCGGTCACTGCTGATCCGTTGAGCCTGATTTTCTGCTGCGCAGCTACAAAGTTAAGCGCACTATCGAAACATGCAGCATAGCCAGCAGCAAATAATTGCTCCGGATTGCTATATGCACCACCTGGTCCGCCCATTTCCTTAGGAATGCGCAGGTCTATATTCAATACACCATCTTCACTTTTTACATGTCCGTTCCTTCCACCTGTAACTGTTGCCTTTGTCTGATAAATTGTGTTTGCCATGGTAATATTTTAATGATGTAAGCAGATAATTAAATTATATCGTTTGCGACACAAATGTAGATGTAAATATTATATCGCAAGCGATACAATTCAATTTTAACACAGAACTGACAAAAAGCCGACATTTCTAATTACTGACGTCTGGTAGCAGCCTAAAGACGGATATTTAGTTTCCCCCTAGATTACTATGCCATCGAAACTCTCCGCATATGAACATTATCAAGCTACTATCCCATCAGGCACAGCCACTGGGAGAAAAGCCTTCTTTTTCTTCTTTTGTATGGAAGGGCAAGACAGGCAGATCCTATTTACTCTGGGCAGCGATACTGACGGTTGTCCAGTTTGTGATTTTTAAAATGCTCTATCCTTTTCCTGATTTCATTTCTGACTCGTGGAGCTATATCGACACCAATTTATGGCATATGCAGGTAAACCTCTGGCCGATTGGCTACTCCTGGTTCCTGGCATTGGTGCACCTGGTATCACCTTCCCACGTATTTCTTGTACTGGTACAGTATCTTATTCTACAGCTGGCATTGCTGTATTTCTTTTTCACGGCACTTTACCTGCTGGACTTAAAACGTATTAATGCCAATATTTTCTTCATCTTCCTTATTGTCAACCCTGCGTTGTTGTACCTTGCCAACACGGTATTGAGCGATGCCCTGTTTTGTAGTATCAGTCTTGTTATTTTCGCACAATATCTATGGATGTACAAACAACCAAAAGTCTCTTATATATTGACGCAGGGAATACTGATCGGGGTGGCGTTCATGATTCGCTATACGGCTATGTACTACCCACTGGTAGCCATTTTTGCGATCCTGTTAACCAGCTATAAGCTGCATTTAAAGCTACTGGGCATGATACTTCCCTGGCTCATCATTATACCATTTATTTTACATACTGAACAGGAAACAAAAAAGATAACTGGTACGGCAGAGTTTTCTGTTTTCGGGGGATGGCAGATTGCCAACAATGCGTTGTATATGCGCGGGCATATTACTGTGGATTCTACAAAATTACCGGAAGGCACGCAGGAGCTGGACAAATTAGCACAGGTATTCTTCAGTAAGGTAAATCCCACTGAAGAGCAATTAGCAGATGTACCCGGCACTTATTTCATCAAAGTACCTTTTGCAGTATTGAAGCCTTACCTGCTCAACCATGTAAAAATTACAGACCATACACCTGCAGGTTATTTTGCCGCCTGGGGAGCTGTTTCGCCTATCTACAATAAATACGGTAGTTATCTCATCAAACACTATCCGTTTTCCTTTATGCGGTATTATATGTGGCTGAATACAAAGAATTATTTTTATCCGTATATGGAAAAATACACGAACTACAACCTGGGCAGTCCTAAAATGGAAAGCAGTCCCGCTAAGTGGTTTGAGGTGAAAGACCCAACGGTATATTCGGTTCCGCCTATACCATTCCAAAACGCTTTCTTCTATCTTTATAAAATATTTTTTACCGCCATCAATGTCTATTTCCTGGCATCGGTAATTTTCCTGCTGGTAGGAAGAAAAAAGAACGCAGGCAGCATTTTATCCTTCAAGGCCATGCTGCTGGCGATCGTATTCCTGATCGTCAATTTCGGTTTCAGCGTATTCGCTACTCCGGTAGTATTACGTTATCAGTTTGTGCCGATGATCATCCTCCTTTTATTCTCTTTACATAGCAGCGAATTGCAGCCCGACGAAAAATCCGTTAAGGCTGCTGTTTAGTAATCAGCCCCCACCGGAAGGCTGGTATACCCCTTCAAAGGTATACCGGCCTTCTTTTATTTCTACCGGTGCTTTTCCGGGTATTATTACTGTTGCCGTAGTTCCTGTTGGTATTTCCACTTCCATCTGCAACTTATCGCCTTCTTTCTTCCAGTTTGAAACAATTTTTCCGTACGGACAATTATAACTTGCCCGCACCCATGTTATGCCTCCGCCTGGCTGCGGTGCTATCCTGATATGCCTGTACCCTGGCTGGGCCGCATCGATACCTGCCACCGTGCGATACAGCCAGTCGCCAACAGCGCCATAACTATAGTGATTATAAGATGTAGCCTGTACGGTACTATCCGGTAATATGGCATTCCATTTTTCCCATATGGTGGTAGCACCCATCCTGACAGGATACAACCAGGATGGGTAAGTATCCTGCTGCAACACATCATATGCCACACCAGTATAGCCATTGTTACTCAAAGCATGCAAGAGGAAAGGTGTCCCCAAAAATCCTGTAGCCAGATGATTATTATTTGCTTTTATCAGCGCGGCCAGCCTGGCTGCGGCGGGTTTACGCAGACTATCCGGTAGCAGGTCAAATTCCAGCGCCAGCACATAGGAGGTTTGCGTATTGGGCATAGTACTGCCATCCGGATGGATATACGCTTTCATAAAGGCATCTTTCACCCTTTGGAGCATGTCGCCATATTTTGCCTGATCCGCTGTTTGGCCCAATACCTGCGCAGCATGGACCACCAATTGTGTAGAATATGCCCAGAAACATTGATCTATATAAGGCAGGGAAGTACTATCGCCCGGCGCCAGCCAGTCGCCATAACCATTGGCACTCCAGTAGTCATTTTTGCTGTTTGCCTGGATATAGTCCACCCAGGCTTTCATGCTCTCGTATTGTTTATGCAGGATGGCCGTATCACCATATACCAGGTAGCTGTTCCAGGGCACGATGGTGGCAGCATCCCCCCAGCCTGCGACGCCGTGGCGGCGCGGTGGTTGCAGGTTGCGGTAAATATTGGGAATGATAGCCGGTACAGAACCATTATCACGCTGATCAGCTTTGAGGTCCTGCAGCCATTTTTCATAGAAGGAGGATACATCAAAATTGAATGCTGCGGTACGGAAAAACACCTGTGCGTCGCCTGTCCAGCCCAATCGTTCGCTGCGCTGCGGGCAGTCGGTGGGAATATCCAGAAAATTGCCTTTCAGGCTCCAGGTGATATTATGCTGCAGTTTATTGAGCATGGTATCAGAGCAGCTGAAAGTACCTGCCGGCGTAATGTCTGTATACAGGGCAACGGCAGTAAAATCTGCGGGCTGCACTTTAACACCGCTCACCTTTACGTACCTGAATCCGTGCCAGGTAAAATGCGGTTCATAAACTGCCGTACCTTTTTTCAGTATATACGTGTCCGTAGCTTTTGCTTCCCGGAGGTTGCCGGTATAGAAGTTACCGGCTTTGTCCAGCATTTCAGCATGTTGCAGTACTACGGTATCGTTGGTATTGCCGTGGAGGCGGCATTGCACCCACCCTGCCAGGTTCTGTCCAAAATCAATCACCTGATCACCGGCGGGCGTTGTCCATACTTTTACCGGTTTAAATGTCTCGTGTTTCCTTACTGCCTGCCCGATGGCAGGTACCAGTATAGCGGTGGAATAATTGCCTGTACGTACACCGTACCAATGGTCCGGCTGTATATTGGCATCATAGGTTTCACCGCCGTAAATATCGCTGTGGCGGATAGGGCCGGTGCTACTCTGCCAGCTGGTATCGCTGATGATGGTATCAGCGGAGCCATCTTTATAGCGGATATCTATCCGGCAGATAATCCCTGCATCATGGCCATAGTTATCTTTCTCCATAAGACCGCCGAAAACGCCACGATACCAGCCTTCACCAACGGTTATACGTAGATCGTTCTGCTTCTTTATTAAATCTCCCAGCTCATATTGCTGGTATTGCAGCCGGGTATCATAACTGGTCCACCCGGGGGCAAAAAAGGCATCGCCTATTCTACGGCCGTTCAGCATTCCCTCATAGACTCCATGCGCAGAAATATACAGGGTGGCAGATTTTACCGGCTTCAGTACACGGAATGTTTTCCTGAATACAGGCGGCGACCGTAGAACGGTATCTTCTGCAAAGCCGGGATTAATCCATTTAATATCAGGTGTCCAAACGGATTGACCTGATACAAACTCCACAAAACCAAGTGATAATATCGTAACGAAGCACAGTAAATGTTTCATCAAAAACAATTGAGGTCTCAAAAATCATCTGCATAATACTAAAATCATTTATCTACTTGCTTTACCAGATGTTAATGCCTGCATTTTTTTTCATAATCCCCGCAAATTCAATGCAGTGGCTTTAATTAATTTGAGAATATAGTTCTTCATCCTCAAAATCATCTGTCATGATAAACGGTCAGAAAGTGGTAGTGGTATTACCTGCCTACAATGCCGATAAAACACTGAAAATCACCTATGAAGAAATTGACCGCAGTATTGTGGATGACATTATCCTGGTTGACGATGCCAGCAAGGACAATACGGTAGGTGTAGCGAAGGACATTGGTATTCACTACATTGTATGCCACGAAAAAAACAAGGGCTATGGCGGCAACCAGAAATCCTGCTACAGGAAGGCGTTGGAACTCGGCGCCGATATCATCATTATGCTACATCCTGATTATCAGTATACCCCTGCCCTGGTCACACCGATGGCTGCACTTATTGCCAATAACGTATACCCGGTAGTGTTCGGCAGCCGTATCCTCGGCATGGGCGCCCTTAAAGGTGGTATGCCACTTTATAAATATTTCTTCAACAGACTGCTCACCGTTTCCCAGAACCTCCTGATGCGGCAGAAGCTCTCTGAATACCATACGGGCTACCGCGCCTATCATCGCCGTGTACTGGAATCTATCCCATTCGATAATGACTCCGACGACTTCGTTTTTGATAATGAACTGGTCGCACAAATATTTTTCAGTGGCTATGAAATCGCTGAAATCACCTGTCCTACCAGGTATTTCAAAGAAGCATCGTCCATTAACTTCCGCAGAAGCAGTATATACGGACTCGGTGTATTACGCGTCAGCCTCCAGTATTTTCTACAAAAACTGGGTATAGCCAAATTCAGATTATTTGACGGAATTATTTCCAATGCCTATGCGCAACCACGCGTACGGCTGGATGTGAATGAACTGCATGAACAGCAGATGAAACAGCATAACAGCGTTGAGCATTAATCTATTTTATATATTTTTTCGGCTTCAGGACGATGCCTCCGGCATCGTCCTGAAGCCGAAGTATGTCCCGCGCCTCCGGCGCGGGACATACTTCGGTCATAAGCCACAGTAGCTCAATTGCAACTTTAGGGGACATTTAAAATCGATTCAGGAAAGACAAATATCTACCTGAAAAAATAACTATATCTTATTCATAACAATTAGATAATATACTATCCCTAAAAACCTTTCCTGAATGAGTACTTTCGTTGCTTAATTGGCCAACAGCACATCAACACACACATGAAACCATCACATTTACTCCTGCTATCCTTAACAGTAGCGGGACTTAACGCATTCGCACAAAAGCCCGGCCTGCAGCAAGACACCAAACAGATCTTACTGCCGAATGGATGGAAACTCAGTCCTGCCGGACATTCCATCCAACTGGGCGATCTGCCGCTCAACATCCGACTCAGCAGCTCCGGCAAATACCTGGCTGTCACCAACAACGGACAAAGCACACAATCCGTTCAGCTGATAGATCCGAAATCTGCCACCATACTGGATAGCAGCATCGTCGGAAAAGCATGGTACGGACTGGAGTTCAGCAATGATGAAAAACATCTCTATGTTTCCGGCGCCAACGATAACTGGATCCTGAACTTCCCGGTAAATGCCGGTAAACTCGGTGTAGCAGATACTATCGTACTCGGCAAACCATGGCCCAAAGAGAAGATCAGTCCTGCCGGTATTGCCGTAAATAAAAATAATACAAGGCTGTATACCGTTACCAAAGAAGATAGTGCCCTGTATATCATTAATCCGGCAACGAAGCAAACGCTTCATCGTATTCAGCTGCCGGATATCGCCTACAGCTGCACACTTTCACCGGATGAAAGCAAACTATATGTAAGCGTTTGGGGAAGCGCTTCCGTAGCAGTTATCAACACCGCAGAGGCAAGCGTCAGCAGCTACATTCCTGTTGGAAACCATCCGAATGAACTTTTATTGAATAAAAAAGGTACCATATTATACGTGGCTAACGCCAACGACAATACGGTATCTGTTATCAATACCACCACCGGAAAAGTTATTGAAACGATAGCTACCACCCTGTACCCTACGCAACTGAGTGGCTCCACTACTAATGGTCTGGCACTTAGCAAAGATGAAAAGACACTATACATCGCCAACGCAGACAACAACTGCCTCAGCGTTTTCAATACTTCCCGTCCCGGACACAGCGAGAGCATGGGTTTCATTCCTGTAGGATGGTATCCTACCAGTGTGAAAGTGCTGGGATCTAAAATTATTGTGGCTAACGGCAAAGGCAATACGTCGCTGCCAAACCCAGAGGGCCCACAACCTGTCAGCAAGCTGGACAACAGTGGCATTCATACCGGAAGCACTGCCAACAGCAGGTTACAGTACATTGCCGGTCTGTTCAAAGGCACCTTATCTTTTATTGATGCACCTAAGGAAGAACAGCTGAAAGCATATACGAAACAGGTATATGCCAACACTCCTTTCTCTGATAAAAAGGCACTCCTGGCCGACGGAGAAGCAGGCAATCCTATTCCTCGCAAGCAAGGGGAATCATCTCCCATCAAACATGTTTTCTATATCATCAAAGAAAACAGAACCTATGATCAGGTATTGGGAGATTTACCACAAGGTAACGGCGATTCTTCCCTTACTTTATTCGGAAGAAATATCACCCCTAACCACCATGCTTTTGCAGAAGATTTTGTTTTGCTGGATAATTTTTATGTAGATGCAGAAGTGAGTGCCGACGGGCATAACTGGAGCATGGCAGCCTATGCTACTGATGTGGTAGAAAAAACATGGCCTACCAGCTACGGCAACCGTGGCGGTACTACCAACTATGAAGGCGGTCGCCCGGTTACCTATCCAAAAGATGGTTTCATCTGGGATTACTGCCAGCGTGCAGGTATCAGCTTCCGTAGCTACGGTGAATTCGGCTCCTTCAACAAGGCACAGCTCAAAACCCTGGAGGGACATATGTCTCCATACTCTCCCGGCTTTGATATGGACATCAAAGACCAGGTGCGCGTAGATGCATGGCAGCATGATTTCGACTCGCTGCTGGCCATCAACCAGGTGCCGCAATTCAGCACCATCCGCATCTCCAACGACCATACCAGCGGCCAGCGTAAAGGCAAACCTTCTCCGCGCGCCGCTGTGGCAGACAACGACCTCGCCGTTGGCCGCCTGCTGGAACACCTCTCCCACAGCCCGGTATGGAAAGAATCTGTAGTGTTCATACTGGAAGATGACGCACAGAACGGCCCCGATCATGTGGACGCGCACCGCTCGCCCGCTTTCGTTATCGGCCCTTATGTAAAAAGAAAAGCAGTGGTCAGCAGCATGTATTCCACCTCCGGATTCCTGCGTACCATGGAACTCATTCTCGGCCTGCCGCCAATGAGCCAGTACGATGCCGCCGCATTGCCTTTATTTGAGTGCTTTACCAATACGCCCGACTTTACGCCATACACCGCCAAACCAAGCAATATCGACCTGGAAGAACGCAACGTAGCTGTAAATGAAAGCAGTAAGAAATCAGAGAAATTCGACCTCACCAAAGAAGATGCCGCACCAGACCTGGAGCTAAATGAAGTAATCTGGAAAGCAGTCAAAGGAGAACATTCCGTTATGCCTGCGCCTAAACGTAGTGCCTTCGTTATTCTCGAGAAGAAGAAAAAAGATGATGATGATTGATAAATAAATTTACCTGATACCATTAGTGAGCGCAACTTTCCCCGCCTCCGGCGGGGAAAGTTGCGCTCACTTTTATTGCGCTGCCTTCGGCAGCGCAATAAAAGTGAGCAAAAAACTATTGCAATAATTGTTTACGTATAGTCATCGGTGTTTCTCCATACCATTTTCTGAAACTATGCTGAAACGCAGCAGGTTCCGCATATCCCAGCAGGTACCCCACATCGGAAACTGAATACTGCTCATGCCGCAGCAACATCATCGCCAGGTCTTTATTCAGCTCATCTGTCAGCTGGCGGAAAGTCAGCTGTTCCTTAGCCAGTGTACGCTGGAAGGTACGCGGACTCATATTAAAACCATCCGCTACATCTTTCAGCTCCGGTAATGCCGGCGTAGCCATATTCAATGCAACGATTTTTACTTTATTGATGAACCGCTGGTCACGTTTCAGGCCTTCTATCATCATCAGGTATTGCGGCACCAGGTAATCAAGGTGATAGTGCTTCATATTGCTGATAGCGGCTTTCAGGGCACCAGGTATAAACGATATATGATAATCATCTGCCTGTACAAACGTTGACGGATATACGTCGTTATAAAATGGTGAGCCAATGCGTATATCTAAATCTTCTGCCGCCATCATCGATAGTTCCTTCGCAATAATGGTCAGCGTAGATTCCAGCAGAATCCTGTTCAGGTATGTCTCCTGGTTATTGATGGCTAATCCGATGTACTGCCGGTTTTCTTTCGTGTATAGCTGCATATCAATGATACCAATGGTATTACTGATAAAATTTTTGAGATAATACATCCCTTCTTCCAGCGTGCCTGCCTGCAAAGAGATCTGATAGATGAGCCCCAGTGCATTAAGGTTCAGGAACTTCCCTACCTGCACGCCAGACAACTGCTGGTCAAGCGCCTCATTTATCTTCCCTAAAACTTTATAGAAAAGTGCTGTACCGATCATATCTTTCGAAAAATCCATATCCGCCGTCAGTGCAATGGCTTCCTTCAGCAACGGGTTATCTGCCCTGGTACGCAGGCGGGCATAGTCGAGATAGGTATTCAGGTGATGTGCTAAGATGGGTGGCTGCATAATCCCTGTTTTAAAAATTGTCGTAAAATATCAATTCCAAAGATACAAACACCGGTAGCTTTGAAAAAAAATAATTGATATGGAAACACTGAAAAAAGTATTAATTGTAAACGCTATCAGCTCCGGCGCTACCGGCTTATTATTGATCTTCATTCCTGGTGAAATCGCTACACTTTTTGCAGCAGGCGCATCATGGCCGTTTACAGAGATAGGTATATTCCTGGTATTATTTGCTGCCATGGTGATGTATGCAGGATTGACACCTTTACGTTCCGGACTTATCAGGACCATCATCGCGTTGGACACCCTATGGGTAGTTGCCAGTCTGGTTTTGATGCTTACGGGTGCATTCAGCCTCTCCGGCATCGGGTACCTGCTTACCGGCGCTGTGGCCGCATGGGTAGCACTGATGGCCATCCTGCAGTTTAAATTTCATAAACCTGTAACTGTTGCCTGAAACGCATGATTCTCCCCATTGGTTCCGGGTACCTGCGGGCGGTACCCGGAATTTTTGTGCCGGCCAAGGGATGAACTGATTCTCAAAAACATGCCTTAACTTCATCTGCAAATATGAAAACGCTATATGCAGATCAAAGTTATCCTCACAGGCGCTACGGGCTTCGTTGGACAGGGCGTACTGCTGGAATGCCTTCAGAATAAGGATGTTTCGGAAGTACTGATGATTAACCGCCGCCACCTGGAACAGTCACACCCCAAACTGAAAGAACTGATCGTTCCTGATTTCATGTCACTGGAAAAATATACCGCTCAACTACAGGGATATGATGCCTGCTTCTTTTGCGCCGGCATCAGCTCTTTGGGTATGTCGGAGCCGAAATACACACAAATCACTTTCGATACGACGGTACATGTAGCTAAAGTATTGCTGGACGCCAATCCTGGCAGCACTTTCATTTATGTTTCCGGTGCCGGCACCGATTCTTCTGAAAAAGGCAGGCTGATGTGGGCGCGTGTGAAAGGCCATACAGAGAATACACTGGCAGCAATGGGCTTCAAAAAGCAGTACAACTTCAGGCCCGGTTTCATGAGTCCGATGCCCGGGCAGCAACACGTCAAAACCATTTATAAAGTGCTGGCTCCTGCGGCAAAGATATTCTGGCCTAAAATGTATGCCACGGTACAACAGGTGGGACAGGCCATGATCAACGCAACCATTGATGGTTACAGTAAAAACATCCTGGAAGTGAGCGATATTAAGACGCTCGCAAAATCTCAGTCGTAAAAGTTTTTCGGGTAGTATATTTGCAGGCAAATTTCAATAATGTATCCGGTATTACTTTCCATTCATTCCCTTCTTCGTTGGGTCGTTGTAGTTAGTATGGTTTTATCGCTGATCACCGCCTGGCAAGGCATGCGCAGCAAAAGGGAATTTTCTTCACGCGATGTGTTACTGCGAAAGGTCACTGTTTCATCGCTGCATATACAGCTGATACTGGGCGTATGGCTGTACTGCATTAGCCCGGTGGTACATTACTTTTTAGAAAACTTCTCTACAGCGGTACACATGCGTGAGATCCGTTTTTTTGGAATGGAACACATTACGATGATGACGACCGCCGTGGTGCTGGTAACAATAGGCGCCAGTAAATCGAAGCGTAAAAGCAGCTCCCACGACCAGTTCCGTACCATGCTTATCTGGTACAGCATTGCATTTGTTATTATGTTCTTTAGTATTCCCTGGGCGTTTTCTCCCCTTACACATCGCCCCTATTTCCGTTTATAGTTTTAGGGAGATGATAAAGTGATGATAGCCATTGTGGTAGTTGTAGCCGGCTTCCCAGCCGTTAGCCAGGCAGATCTGCCGGATGATGGCGAGTCCCAGTCCGGTACCCTGGTAATCGGGTGTTACGGTGCCAAAGCGCTGAAACAGATTTTCGGTTAAGAGGGCCTCCTTACCGGGATTAGCTACTATAAGTACTTCCGGCGTGGCCGTAATATGTATTTCGCTGCCGGCATCGCTGTAGCGGATCGCATTCAGGAGCAGGTTATTCAGCAGTATATCCATTAACGTTATATTGGTATGCAGGCAGATGCCGGCATCGATTTGCGTATGCACCTGCTGGGATTTATCAGTAAAAAAATCCTGCAGCTCCTGCAACTTCTCTTCCAACAAAGGTTTTAGCTGTATATCTTCTTTGTCGGGAAACTGACTGTTCTCGATCTTCGCCAGTAACAGGAGATTTTTATTTAACCGGGAAACCCTGGAAAGGGCTTCATATGCCTGGTCTATAAGGGCGGATTGCTCCAGGGTAAGGTCCGGACTCTGGTATAGCAGGTCCAGCTTAAAACGGATGATGGCCAGCGGTGTTTGCAGTTCGTGCGAGGCATTCTGTGTAAACTCCTTCTGCTGCTGGTAAACCGCCTGATTGGAGCGGATCAGCTTATCCAGCGACAGGTTCAGGGTATTAAATTCTTCAATGTCTGCCGTCGGAAAATGCACCGGCTGGTGTTGTTGCAGGTCGAAGGATTGCAATCGCTGAATGGTATCATAAAATGGCTGCCATAGCCTGACAGATATTCTTTTATTCAGATAGATGAGTCCTGCGATGAGGATGACAAAGAACAGACCAGTTACAAATCCAAGCGCAGGAATGGTTTCGTAGCTTTCTTCCATATTTGTTTCCACTGCAAAACGGTAGTTTTTACCATTGATGGAAAACCAGGTCACCAGGCCTTCGTAGCGATCGTAGCCCTTTTTTGGCAGGTATTTATTTTTCCGGTAGATGTTATAGGTAGAATCAGGGCGGGTTTCGGCGACTTCTGTCAGGGCAGATGCCGGGTGTAGCTGGTTCCAGAGCGTCAGCGCGGCTTCCATACTGGTACCACGTTGTTCGAGTGTTTGCAGGTTTTGTTTTACCGCTGCCGCTTCAATACGGTTATGTTCTTTTATTTCATGGCGCCATATAAAGTCTACGATCAGGTAATATACCGGCACACTTGCCAGCAGCACAATGGCCGAATATATAATAAATACCCGTAGTGACCTGTTCAGCAGTTTATTCATGATTGCCAGATATATCCTGTTCCGTATACTGTTTTCAGATAGGGGCCGCAGCCTGCTTCGTGTAATTTCTTCTTGAGGTTCTTGATATGCGCGTAGATAAAGTTATGATCTTCCAGCATACCGGCAATATCGCCGGAAAGATGCTCCGCCAGGGCGTTTTTAGAAACGACCCTGTTACGGTTTCCGATAAAATATACCAGCAGTTCGAACTCCTTTTTGGTCAGGGGTACTGATTGCTGGTTGACCTGTACTGTTTTAGCCAGGAGGTCGAGGGTGAGCTCATTGAGCTTGAGGATATTGCTGTTATTGAATTTCCTTCTTCTGATAACAGAAAATATACGTGCTGCCAGCTCCGGGAGGTGGAAAGGTTTCACCAGGTAATCATCCGCACCATGTTCCAGGCCTTTGATACGGTCTTCGTAGGCATCTTTGGCAGAGATAATGATCACTCCATCCTGTTTTTGCTGTGCTTTAAGTTCATCCAGCAATGCCAGGCCGTCGCCGCCGGGCAGCATGAGGTCCAGCAGGATACAGTCGTACTCATAGCTATGGATCTTCTGTATGGCCTGAGTAAAGTTGGAAGCAAATTCACATTTATAACCATCATCCGTGAGATAGTTCATAATGCTCTGCGCCAGCTGGATTTCATCTTCAATTATCAGCAATTTCATCCGGCAAAACTATTAGTTGATTCTGAATTCTTTCTGAATTTTTCCCGATCTGATCAGGATTTTTCCATATGGGAATATAGGAAGAAATAAGATTAAATGAAGAAAATATCTACATAAATATCTAATTTATAATTATTTACACATTAATATCATCTACCTAAATGGTATTACAACAAATGGTAAATCAGATAAATACAAGGGTAGATATGGGAAAATTATGCATTTATTTTTTCCGGTTTTGTCTTTATGAAGCTATCTGGCTGCGCGAAATTTGCATAAAATTTACAAGCGTTGAAACATTTATACCTTATTCTGAGCTTACTGCTGATCAATATTACCCTCTTTGCCCAAACAGGAACCATCAAAGGGAAAGTAACCACTTCCGATGGCGAGCCTACCCCATATGTTACTATAGGATTAAAAGATGTCAAAAAAGGAACTTTCACAACAGAAGAAGGCACCTATGTAATAAAGAACGTTAAGCCAGGCAATTACATCCTGGTGATTTCCCATACAGGCACCAGAACGCAGGAACAGCCGGTAGTAGTAACCGCAGACCATACCACTACTGCCAACGCTACCCTGGAAGTAAGCGCCAGCCAGTTAAACGAAGTAGTAGTAGGTGGCGCACATGCTACCGACATCAATAGCCGCCGTGTATCCATCGGTAAGCTGCAGGTTGCCAGCATGGACCTTCCGCAGTCTGTAACCGTTATCAGTCATGAAGTACTGGAAAACCAGCAGGCACAGCGCCTCAGCGATGTGGTAAAAAATGTCAACGGGGTATATATGGCTTCCAGCCGTGGCGGTGTACAGGAAAGCTTTAACTCCCGAGGTTATGCCTTTTCCTCTACCAATATGTTTAAAAACGGTATGCGGGTAAACTCAGGTGCGATGCCGGAAATGAGTGGTCTGGAGCGTGTGGAAGTACTGAAAGGCAGCGCTGCCATCCTTTATGGCAACGTTTCTCCCGGTGCAGTAATGAACATGGTCACCAAACAACCTAAATTCAACTTCGGCGGTGAAGTAAATCTGAGAGCAGGCAGCTTCGGGTTACTGAAACCAGCCTTCGATGTATATGGCCCCCTCAGCAAATCTGTTGCATACCGCGTAAACGGCAGCTTCGAAACTACCGACAGCTACCGCGATCAGGTACATTCCAAAAGATATTATGTAAACCCCTCCTTATTATTCAAACTGAGCGACCGCACAGAACTGGTGGTGCAGGGTGACTACCTGAAGGCTGACTTCACTCCTGATTTTGGTACACCATCGCTGAACAGTACTACCATTCCAAAGATGGGCCGTAATACCTTCTTCGGTGAACCATGGAACTATACGCATACACAACAATCTACAGCTTCTGCCAACATCAAACATCAGATCAGCAAAACATGGAATCTGAATGGTCTGGTATCTTATTCTAAATATGTGCGCGATTATTATGGCATCGAGCGCCTGCAGGCCGGAACCAGTGCTAAAACAGGTCTGGATACCCTCGCCCGCATGTTGGGTAAAAATGGTACCAATGAAGACTATTTCGCCGCTGAACTGGATTTTACCGGCACTGTAAAAACCGGTATACTGGAACACAATATACTTGCAGGCATTGATGGAGACAGATATGTTACAGGTGCCTATAAATACAACGTATCAACTAAACCATATGATACCATCCTGGATATCCACAATCCTGCTACATCACGTTTACGCACAGATATGCCGGATGCGCCAATCCTGAATGTTGCCATTGCACCGATTAACAGAATCGGGATTTATCTTCAGGATCTGATCAAAATCAATGACAAGCTGAATATCCTTGTAGGTGTTCGTGCATCATATCTGCAAACTGAAAATTCTGTTACCTATGACTTCACCAAAGGAGGTCAGAAAACGACAGCAAACAACAGCCGGTATGATCATGCCATTTCACCAAAAGTTGCTTTCATTTATAAATTAAGACCAGCAACAGCAGTATTTGCCAGCTATACCACCTCATTCACGCCTAACACAGGGTTTGATATAAGCGGTGGAAACCTTGCTCCATCTACTATCCAACAATACGAAGCAGGTATCAAGAATGATTTCTTCGGCGGTAAATTATCAACAAATCTGACTGTTTACAGTATAATTAATAACAACTATGCACAAACAGCGCCAACCCTTGCCGACGGTTCGTCAAATACTAACACCTCTTACAAACAAATGGTGGGCGGTACCAAAAGTCAGGGTGTAGAACTGGATATCATGGGTCATCCGATCGCAGGACTGGATGTAGTTGCAGGTTATAGCTACAACAACATCGAAATCACTGCCAGTGGCGATAAATTAGGTTCTGTTAAAGGGGAGCGCCTGGTAGGTAACCCAAATCATACTGCCAACGCAAGTGCTTTCTATACTATTCAGAAATCTACATTAAAAGGTCTTAAATTTGGTGCCGGATTCTATTACCTGGGCCAACGTTATGCCGGCTGGAACAACACCACCGATATAAAAGGCCAGCCAACGGCTAACCGCCTGATCTCTGTACCTGGTTACAGCACTATAGACATCAGCGCTGGCTATACCTATAAGAAGTTAAGCTTTATGGCAAAGGTTTCTAATCTTACCAATACCTACAACTATTATGTACACGAAAACTATAGTATCAACCCGATTCCTCCGACCGCGTTCACAGGAACAGTTGCATACAAGTTTTAATTAAATACCGAAAATCATTGGGCTGTACTGGTAAAACAGGCAGCCCTTTTACCGTTTTATATCAACTATTTATGAAAGTATTCTTCCGACGCATTCACTTATACCTCGGACTCACAGCCGGCCTCGTTATCACCCTGAGCTGCCTCACAGGTGCCATGCTGGTATTTGAGAAAGAGATTACAGAGGCGCTCAACCACGACAGGTATTTCGTTACGCCTGCCGAAAAACGCGTGCCACTGTCGGCCATCATTAACAGCGTCAAACAGGAAGTTCCCGGTGCGAATATTACCCGCATCCAGTTATTTGCAGATCCTACCCGTACCGTACAGGTTTTATTTGAAGAGAAGAAAAAAGAAAAACGCGCCGAAGGCGAGAAAGCCGACAGCAAGCCAATGGGCCGCGAAAAAGGCAAAGGAGCAGCCCCCAAAAAAGAAAAAGGCCGTACAGCCTTCGTAAATCCCTATACCGGACAAGTAATTGAGCTTTACAGCTACCAGGCTACCTTCTACTATAAGATATTCGCCTTCCACCGCTGGCTGCTGGCAGGTGATACCGGAAAAATCATCACCGGTACCAGTACCTTCATATTCCTGTTTATCCTGATCACCGGGATTATCCTCTGGTGGCCTAAAACAAGAAATATCCTGAAGCAACGCCTGAAAGTTAAATGGGATGGTAACTGGAAACGTGTCAACAACGACCTCCACGTAGTACTCGGTTTTTATACTTCCATCTTTTTATTTGTGATTGCCTTTGGTGGCGTGGTATGGTCGTTCGACTGGTTCAGCAATGCCTTCTATTCCACCCTGGGTGGTAACAAACCCGCTACCATCGCCGGCAGCATAGCTACTGAACCTAACCAGCTGCGTATCAGTCCGGACGATGCCTTCCGCATTGGCCAGCAACAGGAACCTAACGCCTACTTCTATACGGTGAATATGCCTAAAGACAGCAGCAGCTCCTTCGTTGTAAACGCACTGCCATCCTCTGCAAGAATAGAAGTAGCCACTACCGCTTTTACCATCGACCAATACAGCGGTAAGGTATTACAGAAAGAAACTTTCAGCGATCGTAAACTGGGTACCCAGGTAAAGAACCTGATGAAGCCCATTCATACCGGTACTATTTACGGTACCCCTACAAAAATATTCTATTTCGTGATTGCCTTGCTGGGCGCTATCTTCCCTGCAACAGGCACCATCATGTGGCTGAACAGAACACGTAAGCAAAAAAAGAAACCAGCGACAAAAACGATGGAAACGAAGAAAGCAGCATAATTTACCTTAAATAGTTTTTTGAATCCCGCAGCACCATTTAGCACTGCGGGATTTTTATTTTAGCCTAATCTCTTCCTTTTTCTCCAAAAAACTTCTACTTTTACGCCCCCCTAATAATTTTGAAATCTGACTTTATGGAAAAGATAACCCGCTACAACCTCGAATGGCTCCTGGCACAGGAGGAAAACAACAACCCCGCTAAATACCTGTTCTTCTGGGGACATACACCTGCCGCCAACGGGCAATTAGGAAAAGAATGTTTCAGTCAGTGGTACGAGGCCCCGTTCACTGCCGACGGCCATCGCTATCTTACCGCAGAACACTGGATGATGGCACAGAAAGCCCTGCTATTCAAAGACCAGCCCATCTTCCAGCAAATCCTGACTTGCAAAACGCCCGGTGAAGCCAAAAAACTAGGCAGGAAAGTCAGCAACTTCGATGGAGGGATATGGGACAAACACCGCTGTGATATTGTAAGAACCGGCAACGTGCATAAATTCGGACAGCATGAAGCGCTAAAAACCTACCTGCTGAATACCGGCAGCCGTATTCTCGTAGAGGCGAGCCCCTTAGATAAGATCTGGGGAATAGGCATGGGTAAAGACAACCCAGATGCTGCCCGCCCTGATGCCTGGAAAGGCCTCAACCTGCTGGGGTTTGCCTTAATGGAAGCACGTGATATACTGACTAAGCAGTAAACGAATAAAGAAGCGCGGAACTACCATGGTAATCCCGCGCTTCCTCTTATAAAAATATACTAGTAAAGGTTATAGTCGTCGCCCATAAAAGGCATAATGGCTGTCACTTTCATCGGCAAGGTAGTACCATCTTCGTTTACGTACACCATCGTATTTCCCTCTCTGCACAATACAGGAAAACTATATTTAACGGAGCCATAACTTGCCGGCTCATCCAGCGCAATATCATCAAACTGCTTGCTGGTAACAGGTTTGCCATTAGCATGCAGTAGTGTAAACTTATGGCCATTCTTGCCAATAAAGCCTTTATCATCGGCATTGATCAGCAGCTGGTCATAGCCGGGCGGTATTAATATCAGCCCCTGTAAGGAAGCCAGTCCTTGCCGGAACGTAGCCCCATCAGGCGACAACTTCAATAACAACAAACTGTTACCCGTCTCGAAGTTGCTATACCCATATAGGTCTACATCGTAAATGCATGGCACCAATTCCTTGCCGGTACTGTCAATATAGCCATATAGCATTTTGTTGCCGGTATTTTTCACGACCTGGTAAATCCCCCTACTGCGTACCCTGATATCCGCATAATCCGTTGGGATAATGGTCTTATTATGTTCATCAACCACACCGGATTTCTCCCCATTGCCAACGATCATCTGCCCCTCCACGGTGGAAAAATTCTTATACCCTTCAACTGGTTGTAGTTTCCGCGTAGCAACATCATAGAGCGTATAGGTTGAATGGTCTCCAATCAGCTTACTAACCCCATATACCGTTCCTTTCATATGATATACACCATCGTAGGTGGCAGGCAGCAAAATATTACCCTTCAAATCGGCGATACCATAGGTATTATCGCCGGCACTGTTCCGCTGAGCGATTTCCAGCAGTGTATCTGAAGCGGCAAGCAACTTAATATCGGTATATTGATAGGGCATTACCTGTTGCTTTGTTTTGATATTCACCAGGCCCCAGTTCTTATTTTGCAGCACCAAATACAGCTCATCATTCAACTTCTCAAAGTTATTATAGCTGGCCGCTAATATTTCCTCTCCGCTGGTAGAATACAAGCCTTTTTTATGCTGGTATTCTACTTCCATATACTTGCCGGAACCATCTGATGTAAATTCATGGAATGCCGGCTCAATAAGCTTTTTTGTCAGCGGGAAATAAAATCCATACACAGCGGCTTTTTGTAATACAAAAATCAGCGGCTCCTGGCTCTTGTAGCCGGGACGATTACCTTCAATATTCGTATATGCCTTTTCCAGCACCGGTTGCCCGGTACTATCAAATAATTTATAATCACCCGAAACCTTTGCAATGTAGTAGTGTTCAAAGCAACGGATCTCCCCGTCGTAAGATGGAGGCACAATGACTTTTCCTGCCCTGTTGATCAGTCCTGATTTTTTATTCTTTGTAACGGTAATAAAAGGACCGTTCTCAAATTCGCTGTAGGGATTGGAGATATCGTCGTAGATAAAGTCTGTAATTGGTTTCCCTTCATTATTTATCAACCCGAAATAACCATCTTTCTTCACCTTCAGCATATCGTCGATGGTTTCCATATAGGTATATTCCGGCGCTGCATAGACCTTTTTTGTAACAGGATTGATCATTACATAGCTTCCGTTTTTCTGCAGGCCGCAAATCCAGTTTGTACCACGCGGCGAATAATTATCGTGCTGGTATTCGAAAGGAATAATCGTTTCATTCTTTAAGTTAATGACACCCCACTTATTTCCCTTTGCTGCCAGGAGATAATCTCCCTCGCTGCCACAGCCGGCGCAGTAGTCCAGCTGATCGTACATAGCGGGTATTACCAGTGTACCGGTATTCCCGTTATATATGCCCCATTTATTATTGGAACGTACGCCAAAATAATTACCACCCAGTATAGTGATGTCCTGGTATAACAATGGCACGAGTAGTTTTCCACGGGTAGTCGCCAACGTTACCTTGTCTGCTTTTTTCAGGCGGAGATATAATCTATATTCCAGCGAAACGGAATCGTATATCGCTGGCACCAGCCAGGTATTGGTACTATCCAGCACCCCGAATTTCCCGTTGTTCTTAACCAGCAGCAGCCTTTCATTTTCCTTAATCTCCGGATGTTCATCATCTTCA